>NZ_JAJKFQ010000002.1:0-682997 GCF_020966635.1 Stieleria sp. JC731
GACGACCTGGTTGATAGGCCGGATGTGTAAGCACGGTAACGTGTTAAGCTAACCGGTACTAACGGACGAAGGATTGGCCATCGATATCCCGCACTCATGATTCTGTCATGGTAGCTTCGGATTCAAGCGCTAGTCCCGCAAGGACTGCCATTACCAAACAACCGGCGGCATGCTGGGCGAAATATCTCTCATGCCGTCTTTTGGCGACCATATCGGAAAGGTCCCACCTGTTCCCATCCCGAACACAGTAGTTAAGCTTTCCGAGCCGATGATAGTGCACACCAGCGTGAAAGTAGGTCTCGCCATTTTTTTAAAAGCTCTTTGGTTGATTCAACCAAAGGGCTTTTTTAATGCGGTGATCGGAACCAGACCGATCGGACTGATTGTTGATCCGACCGATCAGTCAGATCCGTCTAATTCAGGATCGGTCCAATCTGTCCGATCCGTCGAATCGGTCGGCGATCTACAGCGTCAATGTTCGTTGCCACTGGGGGAAGTGTCCCGCTTCGCGCACAGCTAGCCGCTGCTTGGCTAGCTACAGACCGATCGGACTGATTTGTCGGATCCGACGGATTCTTGATCCGACCGATCGGTCAGATCTGTCTAATTCAGGATCGGTCCAATCTGTCCGATCCGTCGAATCGGTCGGCGATCTACAGCGTCAATGTTCGTTGCCACTGGGGGAAGTGTCCCGCTTCGCGCACAGCTAGCCGCTGCTTGGCTAGCTACAGACCGATCGGACTGATTTGTCGGATCCGACGGATTCTTGATCCGACCGATCGGTCAGATCTGTCTAATTCAGGATCGCTCCAATCTGTCCGATCCGTCGAATCGGTCCTGGGACTTCGCAGTTCTTGCGTCGGTTACACCTCAACGTTTTCCGATCAAACCCCAACATTCTGAACATCTCGCACCCGTCACTGATACAGCAGCTTTTACGCCGTGGAATCACCTCCACGTAGTTGCGGGGGGCTAACACAGTCCCATCTTTCGAGCGAACGTACGATCCATCGGTTCCCTCAAGGATTGGACTCATGTCAGCGTCTAAATCATCCGCCAAATTTGATCTCCACCTTCCTGGCCTGCTCAAGGTCCTTGCCGAACACCTGTATTCCGATCGACGCGTCGGTCTTCGTGAGTTGTTGCAGAACGCACATGATTCGTGCAGCCGGCGTCGGATCGAAGCTGCGGATGGCTTCAAACAGCGGATCCACGTTAGCGTTGATCGTGAGAATGACGTTTTACAGATCGATGACAATGGTTGTGGCTTAACCGAATCCGAGATCGTCAACTACCTTGCCACAATCGGACGCGGCTACACGCGTGAACTCCGCGAAGAATCGGCGTTAACCGACCCTGAAAGCTACCGCGAATTGATCGGGCAGTTTGGGCTGGGGTTCTTGAGCGCTTTCCTAATTGCTTCCGAAGTTGAAGTTCACACTCTGTCGTTTCAGTCAGCAAGCAAACCGATGATTTGGCGGAGTTGTGGCGATGAAACGTACGACCTTCTTGACGGTCACCGCGAAACGATCGGCACCACGATTCGCTTGAAATGCAAACCTTCGATGCGTTTCTTGCTTAAGGAAGACGCGTTGATGGATCTTGTGCAAATGTATTGCGATATGTTGCCGGTTCCGATCTACGTTGGGCACCGTCGCTACCCGATCAATCGACAGCACGCTCCATGGGCAAGCGATGACTTCGAAACTGCCTGGCACGATTTTGTCGAATCACATCCACGAGCTGGTGATGCTTTGTGGAAATTCCAATTGGAAGACTGGTGCTTAGATCTTGGACACGATTCCGTCCAGATTCCATTGTCTGGTGTGGTGTACGTCCCGTCGCGATCAACGGTTTCTCTGAATGAATTTGGCGATGCCAGCGTCTACATTCGGAATATGTTCATCACGGACAGTAACCGATCGCTACTTCCAAGTTGGGCAAGGTTTCTGCGAGCGTATATCGAATCGCCGATGCTTCAACCAACGGCATCACGCGAAGACATTCACGAAGACGAGAATTTTGAACTCGTCCAACAGGCGATTGAACAGCAATTGCTACAAGCGATCCGGCAACTTTGCGAAGAAGACATTCGACGCTGGAATTTAATTGTCGATTGTCATACGGATCTAATCATGGGCTGGGCGGCTAACTGTGATGACTTTTTCGACCACATCGCGGACTGCATCCAGCTACGTACCACGCGCGGCATGATGACAGTCGAGCAGTACCGGGCGGAATGCCCCGGTGGAAAGATTTACTACGAGACAACTCGCTCGCCGAGCTTCTTCGAACAGGTTTTGCTTGAAGGCCAAGCCAAGCCGGTCATCGACGCCACTTGGTTTGGCGTTCTGCCATTCCTGCATGAATACGCACGGCGTGATCCGACGATCCATTTGGTACGGACCGATTCGGATTTGCACACGCTCATGCGTGATGTGCCGACGGATCACTTCAGTGACCTATTGGCAGAATTCAAAAGGATCTGCCCTAAAACTCGTTTGGCCGAATTCCAACCCAGTGCCATCCCGGCTGTTTTTCTCTACAGCGAACACGCGGAATTTATTGCCGAATCGGAGGAAGCGTTGTCCAAAGACCAACTTTTTCCGGGAGTGGCAGACGCGATTTCGAGCATTGTCGAAAGCTTGATGGAATCGGGAGAGTCAACTGAAGGAATCCTGACTCTGAATGCGAACAGCCCTCTGGTCCGTCAATTGGCCGATTCGGCGCGGGACGGAACTTTGGAGCGACCGTACTGTGAGCTTCTCTGCGAGATGGCCAAATTATTCAGCGGCCGAATGATGGACGCCAGAAAAATCATCCAGTCCTTTGACACGTTCAGCGGTGCCATCATGGAGATTGTCAAATGAGCGTCTGGGATTGGTATCAGAACCATGCGGAACGACTGGAACAGAATCCAGATGCGAACGCGACCGACTGGATCATGTTTGAATTGTTTGCCGAGGCTACCGAAGCGGAAGATCCGGCGATCAAACTGATTTACTACCGCGAAGCGAAAGATTCCGCCTTGGCTTGTGGTGACAAGGCATTTGCGCTTTGGTGTGACGCATGGATCGGCATGGAAACCTGCTCGGCAGGTCTCTATGGAGAATCCTTGCAGGGATTAATGAAAGCTGCCGTCGAAGCAAGGCGGTCGGAATACGATGGGTTGCCGCAACAAATCATGGTCAACGTGTTGACCATCGACAGGATGGGCGACATCGATCCGCATGGCTACCTAAACGAAATCGAGAAGGGCGTCGAATACCTCGAATCGATTTGTAAAGAGGAACCTGAACACGGCTGCGTGTACTGGTCCAATATGGCATCGGTTTACACCGAAATCGGTCTCTATGACCAAGCCGCATCAGCGGTCGAACGGTTACTTCATTCAGTTCAACGATACCCGGGATATGACTACTATAGTTCTGCTTGTATGCGCATGGCGGTTTTGCAATCGTGCTTGGGCCAATGGCAAGCGGTTGCTGACCTCGCTGCAGAGGGCCTTCGAAATCCGCCGAAGCCTTCGGCGCATGTGACACTCGTTTTGGCTCGCGCTAGAGCGTTGCTACATTTCGGAGACGTCGATGCGGCGCAAGCGGCTTTCCGGCAATGCGGAGGTCCGCTATCACGTTGCCACCCGTCGTCACTGAACTACGACTTCATTGCGGCTTTTCAAGAAGAAGCAGGGCACATTGATGATGCCATCACCGTTCGCGAAAACCAATATCGCGATACCGAAGGCAAAGGCAGGTTCTGGGAACGATCCAAAAGCAGCTTAGAACTCACGCGGCTTTACACCGCAAAGGGCGAATCCCGAAAAGCCGAGTATTGGGCTGAACAGACTCGTCAATCCAGCAAAGATCTGCGCAGCCCAAAACCGCTTCTGTCAGCGGTCAACGAAATTGCTGAACAACTCTGAAAGCACTGTAAAATGTGAATTCGAACTTTGCGCAATCCGCTAAGCGATCAAGTCGTTGATGATGTTCCCATGGACGTCCGTCAAACGAAAATCACGACCGGCATGACGGAAGGTCAATTTTTCGTGATCCATGCCGAGCTGATTTAGGACCGTCGCGTGGAGGTCATGAACTTCGACCGGGTTTTCGACAGTGTATTTACCGATCTCATCGGTAACGCCGTGAACGTGGCCCCCTTTAAACCCGCCTCCTGCAAGCCACACGCTGAAGCAATCGCGGTGGTGACCGCGACCGTTCTTTCCTTCTTTGGTTGGTGTTCGTCCGAACTCGGTCGCCCATATAACGATCGTTTCATCCAGCATGCCCCGTTGCCGCAGGTCTTTGATCAATGCAGCTGTGGGCTGATCGACATTGCCAGCCAAGCTTTTGTGCTCATTCATTTCGCCATGACTGTCCCAGTTCGGCCGTGAACCGGTATCAATCAGTTCCACGAATCGCACGCCACGCTCGACCAGTCGCCTTGCGACAAGGCATTGCCAACCGAAGTCGCCGCCGGGACCTTTCGTTTTACGATCCAGTCCATACAGCTTGCGAACGTGCTCTGGTTCACTCTCGATATCAAACGCCTCCGGCGCTGCAGCTTGCATGCGGAATGCTGTTTCAAAGGATTTCATTCTAGCGGCGAGTGCTGAATCGGCCGGCCGATCCGCCAAGTGTTTCTGATTCAGTTGTCGAGCAAAATCAATTTCCAACTCCTGCAACCTGCCGCTGCGTCCAGGCGGTTGAAGATTGGCGATGGGATCTTTTCCGGGGATGACTCGCGTGCCTTGGTGAAATGCCGGAAGAAAGTCGCTCGCATAAACTTGAGTTCCGCCGTAGGGCAAATGCGGCGCGATCACGATAAAGCTGGGAAGATCTTGATTGAAACTTCCAAGCCCGTAGCTAACCCATGACCCCATACTGGGACGCGCAAACGTCGGCGAGCCGGTGTGCATGCCTAGGGTGGCTTCACTGTGATCAAAATGGGATGCCTTCATCGAACGAATCAGGCAGATTTCGTCCATGACATCGCGCACATGTGGAAAGAGGTCGCTGACCATCGTTCCGCACTTCTTATTGGGTTGGGCACCAAACAAATTCCCCATCAAACGATCTTTACCGCTTCCATCACGACCGTTGCTGGTCGACTTTGGATCGAAGGTATCGATATGCGATACACCGCCGGTCGCGTAGATAAAGATGACGCTTTTCGCTTTCGCTGGAAAATGCGACTCGCGAGGCGCCAACGGATTCGAGGGTTCATCAGCGAGCAGTTGTGACAGAATTCCTGGCATCAGCAACGAACTGCCAACCATGGATCGCAACATCGTCCGTCGATTGTTTTGAAAACTCAGCATGCATTTAGTCCAGGTAAAGAAATTCGTTCAATCGAAACATCCCACGCACGACGCTTGCCCAGGCTAGCAGTTCTCTTTCATCAACATCGGTTGCCAAATCAGCTGACTTGCCGCTTTGTTGTTCATCGATTGCAGTCGTCGCTTGGCGAATATGCTGGGCAACCAGCTCGCGTTCCGCTTCGGACGGTTGTCGAGCGAGAACCTTTTTGAACATCGCAGTTGTTCTTTGCTTCTGTTCCGCCACCTCGCTGATCAATTGCTTCGCGAATGCGATTGACTGTTCATGGAGAAACTCGTCATTGAAAAAATAGAGTGCCTGCAGTGATGTGACTGACTGATCACGTTGCCCCGTGCAAACGTTCGGATCGGCCCCATCGAAGGTTTGTAAATAGGTCCCGACCGTCAGACGCTTTGTCATTTGATAGACGCTGCGTTTGTGGTTTGGATAGTCACCTTTGAACGGGTGATGCTGTGTGAACTCCCACGCCGTTTTGTCAGGGAAGGGGTAGGGCTCATTTTGCGGAACGGGGTCTAGCTGACCGGACAGAACCAACAGGGTGTCTCGAAGTGATTCCGCATCGAGCCGTTGCCGATTGAATCTCCAGAACAAACGATTGTTGGGATCTGTCTTCGCGTTGGCTTCGTCTCCGATACTGCTGATTTGGTAAACACGACTGTTCATCATCGATCGATGAAGTTGCTTTAGAGAGTACCCGCTGTTGATAAACTCTGTCGCGAGATAGTCCAGCAATTCTGGATGAGATGGTAGATCGCCACGCAGTCCGAAATCATTGGTCGATGCGACCAAGCCGGTCCCGAAATGCTTTTGCCAAACTCGATTGACGAAAACTCTTGCAAACAACGGGTTATCAACGGCAGTGATCCACTGTGCCAATTCCAGGCGTCCGCTGGAAGACTTCGCAGCTTCCGGATCTAAAACCTGCCCTCCCAATACACTGGGAAAGGCCCGCCCAACGGCCCCGCCTGGGCGAGTCGGTTCACCTTTGATTTGAATCCTGGCGTCAGTTGGCGTGGCCTCCGATACCGCATAAGCACTTGGATAGTCAGGAATCTTCTTTAAGTGTCCTGCCAGCTTCTCGCCCGCGTGTCGAGCCTTAATCAACATGCCGTCAAGCTGCTCTCGCATCTGACGCTTTTCATCGATCGAACAATCCTTTTCACGTTCGGCATTGACCAGTGCCTGATCACGGCAACGTTCCAGTTGTTTTTTCAATTCCTTGGTCAGTTGGTCCGTCTTGCCTTGATATTCCGCCAGATGCTTTTTCGTCGCTTCGTCATCCATCAAGCTGACGAAGTTCTGTTGTGTTTGAAACAACTCGATCCCGGGAAACGGATACTGGGTACTGGCAAAGAAACCATACAGTCCGTAGTACTCACGGGTCGTGACGGGATCGAACTTATGATCGTGACAACGGGCGCACGAGATCGTCATTCCCAGCATCGTTCGACCAACGTTGTCGATCGTATCCTCGATGGTCAGATGCCAAGGATACCGTTCGACCAACGATCCGAAACGTCTTGCCATCGCGATGTAGCCCGTTGCGATCGTTTGACGGTTGCGTTGTTCCTGAGTATCCGCTGGCATCAGATCACCAGCCAACTGTTCGGCAACAAACTGATCGTACGGGACATCTCGATTCAGTGAATCGATAATGTAGTTTCGGTACAGGTAGGCTTGCGGGATTGGATAATCCGAATTGTCACCAGCCGTATCGGCGTAGCGAACCCAATCCATCCAATGCCTCCCCCAACGTTCGCCATAGCTTGGGCTGGCAAGCAACCGTTCGATCAATTGCGAAAACGCATTTTTCAGTCCGTCTTGCTTGACCGAATTTTCGAATTGATCGACCTCTGCCGGCGTAGGCGGGAAGCCCGTCAGGTCATACGTTGCCCGTCGAAGCAACACGATTGGATCCGCATCTGCGGCAACGGACAGCCCTGCTTTTTGACGACGTGCGGCGACCAAACGATCGATGTCTGTCGATGCCCACCCGGTTTCATCGACGGGAATCGCAACCTGCTGCCGAGGCTGGAACGCCCAATGTGATGTCGCTTCGTCTTCCGAATCCTCCGACGCTTGCTTAGGCCAATCAGCTCCGGAGCGAATCCATTGACGAAGGGATTCGATTTCTTCACCGGTAAGCTTTGGCCCATCCGGTGGCATTCGATCGTCTTCGCTATCGGAATTTACCCGTCTGATCAACTCACTAGCTTTAGGATCACCGCTGACGATGGGTGCCTTTCCGGAATCGACTTCGGCTGACAACGCCGAAGCGTGATCCAGGCGAAGCCCACCGTTTTGGTCATCCGCCGAGTGACATTCGACGCAATGTTCTTCAAACAGCGGTGCGATGCGGCCTTCGAAGTCGAACGCTTCTTTTGCGTCTGATGCTGACGCCATCGACGACGCGACGCCGCACACCATGATCGAAAGCCATAACGAGCGCAGATCGAGATTGCACATCAAGCTTTATCCCACCAATTTTTTGACAACATGTCCATGCACATCAGTCAGCCTAAAGTCTCGCCCAGCATAATTGAATGTAAGCCGCTCATGGTTGATCCCAAGCTGATGCAGAATCGTTGCTTGAATGTCATGGACATGGACGGGGTCTTCGGTCGGATGGAATCCCAGTTCATCAGTTTGGCCGATCGTCTGTCCTGGCTTAACTCCGCCTCCGGCCATCCACATCGTGTAGGCCTGTGGATGGTGATCGCGGCCGAGTGTCCTTCCCAGTGCGGCGCTAGCTTCGACCATTGGCGTCCGCCCAAATTCGCCACCCCAAACAACCAACGTGTCCTCCAACATCCCAAGCCGCTTTAAGTCTTTCAGTAGTGCCGCACAGCCTTGGTCGGTCTGTTTACATTGACCTTTCAAGCCACCTTCGACATTACTGTGATGATCCCATCCGGCGTGGTAAAGCTGTACAAAACGAACACCACGTTCAACCAAGCGTCGCGCGAGCAAGCAGTTCTTGGCGAAGGATCCGTTGTCTTGGCGAGATATGCCGTACATTGACAGAGTTTCGTCCGTTTCATCGGCAAAATCCATCAACTCGGGTGCACGTGCCTGCATCCGGTAAGCCATTTCGTAAGACTCGATCCGGGAATGAATCGCATCAATTTTTAGATTATCGAGTCTTCGCTGATTCAGTTTCGACAGAAGATCCAAAGTCGCACGCTGAGAATCATTCGAAATGCCCTGTGGATTCGCCACGTGCAAAATCGGATCGCCGCTCGCCCTAAAGGGAACGCCTTGGTGTTCGCCAGGCAAAAAACCGTTGCTCCACATCGCGGCACCGCCGGAAAGGTTTCCGCCACTTTTGAGCACCACGAATCCTGGCAAGTCGTTCGTCTCGCTTCCCAACCCATACGTTAGCCAAGATCCCATTGCGGGTCGTCCTGGCAAACCGCTACCCGTGTTCACAAGAATCTGTGCCGGAGCGTGATTGAACTGGTCGGTATGGACGCTGCGGATGAACGCGACATCATCGACGACTTCCGATAGATACGGCATGACTTCGGATACCTGAGCACCGGATTCGCCATGTTGTGAAAACTTAAACCGAGGCGACAGAACGGCGGCATTGGGCTGAATGAACGCATAGCGTTGCCCCGCAATCACCGATGGTGGGATCGGCTTCCCTTCAAGTTCAACAAGCTTGGGCTTATAGTCAAACAGGTCCAATTGACTGGGAGCCCCAGCCATGAACAGATAAATCACTCGTTTGGCTTTTGCAGCGTGATGAAGGCCCGATTGGCTTGCCGCCGGATCAGCGGGAACTTCACGAGCGACCAAATCGGATGCCAACATCGAAGCGAGCGAAATTTTGCCCAGTCCGATGCCACAAGCTTGAAAGAGTTGCCGTCTGGTTTGTTCTTTTAAGTGATCGTTCATGGCGTTGTAATTGCCTCATCCAAGTTCATTAGCACACGAGCGACGAGCATCCAGGGCGACGGATGATCAGCTTGAGACTGATAGAATTGCAAAATCGACTCAACCTCTTGTTCCATCGGTTCTCGAGCGAGCACTCGCCGAAACATGCGACGGATCACCGTTCTGGGTTCAACATCATCTGAAGCACAGTCACGAAGGGTTTGATCGGCCAAGGCCTCCGCGATTTCGATGTACATCGCGTCGTTGAGCAACGTCAATGCTTGAAGGGGCGTCGTGCTACGATCACGCTTGGCTAAACACACTTCGCCCGATGGTCCATCAAAGGTTGCGAACGCGGCAAAGGGCGCGGTTCGTTTGCTGAACGTATACAACGATCGACGATACCGATCCGCACCCTTTGAAACCGGCCAGGCTGGTTTGCCATAGGCAATTTCCGACACCGCTTGTGGCTGCGGCGGACGCACGCTGGGACCGCCGATTTCAGCGGTCAGCAATCCTGATGCGGAAAGGAACGCGTCTCGGATACGTTCGGCGTCGTAGCGTCGGTAAGGAAAGGAGGACAGCAATCGATTGTTAGGATCAGATTGCGGCGGAGCCTCCACTGCCTGTCGATAGGTTGCCGACAGCACAATCTCGCGATGCAAACGCTTGATCGACCAGTTCCATCCGCTCGCTGATCGATCGCGAAGACGAACAGCGAGATAGTCCAACAACTGGGGATGCGTTGGGGATTCACTTTGAGTCCCAAAGTCACCCGACGTTTTGACGATCCCGGTTCCGAAAAATTCTCGCCAGGCTCGGTTTGCCGTTACACGTCCGACAAGCGGATTGGCATCGCTAACCAACCACTGTGCCAATCCCAAACGATCACTTGGCTGCTCGTCTGCTTCATTGGACAAGAACATTGGGACTGCAGGCTGAACGGCTTCTTTGGCCTGCAAGTACTCGCCACGATGATGTCGGTGAGTCAGTCGAGGATTATCGCTAGGGCGTTCATCAAGCACCATCGTTCTGATTTCCGACGGCATCGATCGCCGAAGCTGAGTGATTGGCTTTCGGTGTTCGGACATCGATTCATCCGAACGCAGGTACTCGATCGCTAAACCAGTAATTTGATTCTGTGAATGACCGTCCAAATCGACCTTGCCCGATGAAGCGGCTACGAAAGCCTGCTGTAAATCCACGGGCAGAGCCGAGGCTTTGGGAACCGAATCCGTTGTCACCGAAATTCGAAAATGTCCTAGGCCTGCAACGTAGTGGCGTTCAAACAACAGCTCCACAGTCCACGGCTGGTCCAAGCTGGCTGGCTTTGCCAATGGGATCACCAGCCGATGCGATTGCCCGCTATCACCGGGAATGGACCATCCGGTCGACCCGTCATCATCGAAGACATTGCCCGGATAGGTTTTACCGTTTCCGGCATCAGCGTTTGGGACCGACGTTGAGCCGACAGCGAGGTCTACCGTTTTATCGCCAAGCTTGACATCCACTTCGCTGAGGAAAAAGTCGCCGCGGCGGCCTTCATAAAAAGCGAGCCCCGGACCGTTCGCTGGCAGCGTCGGATGTGCGAGTGCTTCGATACGAATGGCGGTGACAGCATCGCCATCGACCGGTGGCATCGTCAACGTATAAACATCGCGTTTGGTCGCGTCCCCCGATGCTAACACCGAACCGTCTTCGAGGACTTGCAGTCGCGGCATTGTGGACTGCATCGATCGGGGTGAAACAGTCTTCCATTGGTTTAGTTCGCCGAGCTGTCGTTCTGCCCAGGAGCGAAAACCATTGAACAAGTCGTCGTTCTTGTTTTCGCCAAGCAGTTCTCGCTGAACCACTTCATGTTCCAATGCGTTAGCCTGCTGTTCGATCGCCTCGCGTTTCTTTACTAATGTTTGCGAATCCGCGTTCATCTCCGGTTCGTCAGCGTTGTTCATCAGCGCCATCAACGCGTAGTAGTCCGTATGTGTAATCGGATCAAACTTATGTGTATGGCACTGGGCACATCCGGTGGTCAATCCCATCCAAACCGTTCCCGTTGTCGCCACCCGATCCACCATCGCATAAAAGCGATACTCCAAGGGATCGATGCCGCCTTCTTCGTTCAGCATCGTATTGCGGTGAAAGCCCGTGGCAATTTTCTGTTGCTGGGTTGGGTTGTCGAGCATATCACCGGCAAGCTGTTCGATCGAAAACTGATCAAAGGGCAGATCTCGGTTCATCGATTGGATCACCCAGTCACGATAAGGCCAAATCGTGCGTGGACGGTCTTTCTCATAACCGTTGGTATCGCTGTAGCGAGCCAGGTCCAACCAAGATCGAGCCCAGCGTTCGCCATAGCGAGGCGATTCAATCAATCGATCTACCAAGCGCTCGTACGCATCGGGACGGTCATCGGCGAGAAATCGGTCTACCGCTTCAACACTTGGAACGGTTCCTAACAAGTCCATGTGAACTCGTCGAATCAAAGCGGCTCGATCGGCTTCCCGGCTAGGTTTCAAAGATGCCGCTTCCAGTTTCGCCAACACAAACCGATCAATCGGATTGCGGCACCACTGCACGTTGTCGACTGCAGGGATTGACGGAAGGGCTGGTGTTACAAACGACCAATGTTGGTTGTAGACCGCTCCCGATTGAATCCATTGACGGATCGTCTGGATGTCCGCTTCCTTTAGCGGTGGATGGCTTTCTGCCGGCGGCATCCTCAGATCATCATCATCGGAAGTGATCCGGATGAGCAATTCACTTTCGTCAGGATGATTCAGATCGATCGCTTGATAGCCGCCCAAATCGCGGCGTGATCCGTCCTGGGTATCTAGCCGCAAGTCAGCAGCACGTGTTTCTTCGTCAGGTCCATGACAAGCGTAGCAATGCTTCGCCAAGATCGGACGAATGTCACGATTGAAATCCGGTGAGGCGCCCTCGGCTTTTACAAAGCCAACAGGAACCAGAACAAACCAAACACCAAACAACGCTGGTGCGATCGCCAATCGATGGCGGGGCAAGAAAGACATTGCGGCGGGGGGTGATAGGCGGGAGGTTGCGTTGCCTCCATGATACCCAATCAGTGACCCGGACGCCGTCGGAACCTATGTGTGCTTTTCCGAATCGTTTGCAATTTGTTTCGGCTCGCCTTCCTGTGAAAGGTCTGCTTCTGTCGACGCTTGCGAATCCGTCAGTTCAGCTTGACCGGGGGAAGCAGACTTGGTGTCAACGGCTGGGTCAACGGCTAACGCCCCAGCCTCAGCGACCAGCTCTAGCTCCGCAGAGTTAGTCGCCTGCTTCGCCGCCAGTGCACCGCTATGAATTTCGTGTCCGACCAAACAGGTCATTCCGGCAAGCAGAGGCAACCAGTAATAAAGGATCCGAAAAATCAAAACGGATGCCAAAACCGAGTCACCCACAGAACCTTTCAGAAGCGCCAGCAAAATGACCTCCAGTACACCTAGCCCACCAGGGACTTGGGTCATCATTGCGACACCAATGGCAACCAAGAATGCGGCGAGCACTTGGGCAAACGGAACCATCGAATCGCCAGGTAGCACCAAGTACAGCGCCGTTGCCGAAATCAGCAGGTCAGTTGCCGCTACCGATGCTTGGACAAACATCAACCCAGGACTCGGCGGTCGTAGATGCAACTCGCCGATCGGCCAAGGCTTTCGCCAAACAAAACAGACCAGGGAATAACCGAACGCTAACGACAACAAAATCCAGCCGAGAGTCTGCGTTCCGAATGGCAAATTCACGTCAGCAGGAAGCTGCAATGGCACCCAAACCAAAACCATCCCGCCTAGGAACCACCAACCGCTCCAGAACGTCAGCCCGACAACCGAAATTAGCGCCAGGATCTGCCCCGGTGATAATCCCCACTGGGAGTAAAACCGAAAGCGGATCGGAGCCCCCGCCAGCAACGTTCCCAGGTTATTGCCGAGCGAAAATCCCGAGATCGAAACCAACAACACACGCCGCAGCGGCAGACTCCGTGCGACATAGCGCAGCGCTAAAATGTCGTAAGCCGTCAGCATGATGTAGTTCAGCGTGACCAGAAACGCGGCGATCACGATCTGACTTGCGGGAACGCCGGTAAACCCGCGTTTGAATTCTTCCCAAGTCAACTGCCGCGCTTCGTTGACGAGCAATCGCAGCGCCAACAGAAACAACAGGGCAGCCATCACTGGCCCGATGTACTTTCGGATTCGTTTAGTGACCAAGGAATCAAGCCCGGGCGGTGAGACAGAGAGCAAGGAACAGGGGGAACAGGGGGCAGTGAACTAAGATCGAGTGACTTAAAGACAGTAAATCAAAGGCAGTGAACTTCGGATGGTTCGCGTACAAACACACTTGCGTACAAAACATTCGCATACAACTGGGGCATCGGCGGGGTCACCGAAGCCTTCTCCGATAAAGCTGGCAAAATGCTTCGCTAACGACGGCTCTTGGCCATCAAGTTTGCGCCATTTGTCAAAACGCCGGTCGTGCGTCAATCCATGCTAGTTCGGTTTTCGTCGCGGGCCTATGGTAACGAGACCTGATAGGAACTGGGTAGTGCAGACAAACACGTCAGGCAAGCTGAATTGACGGTGATTTACCGCGATTGGTCTGCGCCGTAAAGTGTGGCATCGATGGCTCCTATCGAAAGAACCAACACAAACGAGAATCGGCAGAATTACGATGAAAACGGTCCGACACGAACTGGTTGTCCTTGGAGGTGGTCCCGCAGGTTATGTGGCTGCGATTCGAGCCGCCCAATTGGGATTCGACGTCGCCTGCGTGGACGAAAACGCTCGGTTTGGCGGGACCTGCTTGCGTGTCGGATGCATCCCTAGCAAAGCTCTGTTGGAATCCAGTCATCTTTACGACGAAGCCAAGAATCACTTCGCCGGCCACGGTCTGAAGGTCAGCGGACTGGAACTGGACCTGGCCGCGATGATGGAACGCAAAAACAAGATCGTCGATCAGTTGACCGGTGGAATCGGAATGCTGTTCAAGTCGAACAAGGTGACGCCTTACAACGGCCGCGGCAAATTGCGTGATCTAAATTCTGTGATCGTCAGCGGAGAAGAAGAAGTCGTCATCGAAGCAGACCGAATTCTTATCGCGGTTGGCAGCGTCCCGGCCGGCCTTCGTGGTGTCGAAATGGACGGGGACCGCATCGGCAACAGCACCACAGCATTGAGCTTTCCCGATGTTCCAGAACGCCTGGTTGTGATCGGTGGCGGTTACATCGGAATGGAACTCGGCAGCGTCTGGAATCGCCTCGGAAGTGAGACGATTGTCTTGGAAGCGGCCGACCGAATCTTTCCCGGAATCGACGCCGACATGGCGAAGATGGCAGACCGTCAATACAAAAAACAGGGCATCTCGATTCGCACCAAAACGTTCGTCAAATCAGCGACCGTGAAAGGCGACAAGTGCATCGTCGAAATCCAAGACGGCGATCCGATCGAATGCGACCGCGTACTGCTATCGACCGGTCGGCGCCCAGCGACGGACGAAATCGGACTCGAATCGATCGGGCTCGAAACAGACCGAATGGGCTTCATCCCGGTAAACGAGAACTTTGAAACCTCGGTCGAGAATATCTACGCGACGGGCGACTGCATCGGCGGCGCGATGTTGGCACACAAAGCCATGGAAGAAGCGATCGTGTGCATCGAACGCATGGCAGGCATGAAGACTCATGTCAATTACGATGTCATTCCGGCAATCGTTTATACCCATCCCGAAATCGCCAGTGTCGGAAAGTCAGAAGACCAGCTCAAAGAAGCAGGTATCAAATACAAGAAAGGCGTCGGCTTCTTCGGTGCCAATGGACGCGCTCAAACACTGGGCGAATCCGAAGGCCGCGTCAAGATTCTTGCCGATGCGGAAACCGATCGGGTGCTCGGAGTTCACATCATCGGAGCTCACGCTGGCGACTTGATTGCCGAGGCCGCCGCGGCGATGGAATTCGGCGCTAGCAGCGAAGACATCGCACGAACCTGCCACGCACACCCAACGCTGGCCGAGGTCGTTCATGAAGCCGCGCTCGCTGTCGACAAGCGGGCTATCCACACTGCTTAGTGCCGTCGCAGATCATTCATTTGGGAATGGCGGCGCTCCCACGGAGCCGGCAAGTGAAGCGTCTCGGTTCTGCCGAAGCATCGCCTTCCCACAATGAATTTTCGGTTGCCTTACCGCTAGACGACTAGTTCTTGTCAGATGCGACGACCGTTGCGGCAAACATCGGTGTGCCGCTATAGGAATGGTGCGTCCACAATCCACGACCTGGGTGTTCACGGCGTTCTGCGGTGCTACGGACATGCCCTGCGTCTGCGACCGAAGCGACATACCCAGACGCAGTTAAGACAGCAACGGCAACCAATGCGTGACGAATGAAACGTGACATCTATCTACCTCTTGTGTGACCGGAAAGATCACTTTGTCGTTCGTAACGACGGTCCTAGAACCGGTCGATTTGGGCCGGACTGAATCCGCCTATGGCTCAGCCCGCGATGATCTTATGAACAAGAAGCAATCGCATGCCGCGTGCCATTTTGCCGAATGTAGAGTCAGATAACACGTTCTCAAGTTCATCCAGCTGGATGTCCGCTTGAATTACCTGTAAATAACGTTCTCGCTTTCATCGCAATCACAGAAGCCAAGCAAAAACGCTACTGCAGAAGACTGCGGTGACGCCATGCTCGCGATTAAACATTGATCGCAACGACCAATTTCTTTCTGCACGCGATGCTTCGCCTGCGACGACTACAGCGGGAACTCTTCAGAAGCTTCGTACAAGGGCAGGTAGCGGTAGTAGACTTCTAAAATCAACGCACACATGCACGTGGTGTAGAGACGACCGCCAACGTCACCCCACTTATCTTCGAAATGCCAGCTGCCGGACTCATGTCCCGTCTTGCCTTGGGTTCGAACCAAGTGGTCGCGAAGTTTGGAGTTCCAATCTTCCCAATCACGATGTCGGACATGGTGCAGTGCCATTGTCGCGTAATAGTCGTGATAGACGTTCGTCAGCGTTGGTCCGGCTTCGGCGATCTTGTCGAATTCACGATCGAAGTATGTCATCCCGGGCTGTTGTCCCAAATACAACAAAAGCGTCAACCCGATCGCGGTTGTCGTTTTCTCTGGCTTGGGACTGTTGTAACCGAACTGATAACGCGGTTCGCTGCGAACACTCATCACGAACTTCTTCGCATTCGGGAATGTATCGCTGCGTGTTTGCACACCGGCTTTCTTGGCGGTCACTAAAGACAACACCTGCCATCCGCTGATGGTGATGTCACCGGGACGCCCAGGTGTGTAGCCCCAGGAGCCATTGGGGTGCTGGGCGAATGTTGTAAAGTCAGCGGCCTTTTGAACGTGATGAAACAAATCCGTGTCAACACGATCGTTGATCTTCATCATCGCCATCGCTTCGGACATGGCCAACAATGCGATTCCATGCCCATACATACTGCCACCAAGTTGCCAGTCGTAGCCGTACTGTGTTTCGAGCGCGACCGATCTCAGATAATAAATTCCCTTCCGAACTTCTTCTTGATAAGGACCGTGGTCTGCGGTGTATCCGGCTCCTAAAAACGCTAACAGCGCCAAGCCGGTCGCGGCGGTTTTGGGTGTCGGTGTCGTTTCGTTTTCAGGTTTTCCATGCTTACACCGTCCATTGCAAGGCGCAAGATCAAGGTTAAAAGACCATGACCCGTCCGACTGCTGGTGGGCGGCTAGCCAACGCAAGGCATTTTCAACGGCGGCTTCGCTTTCCGCAGTCGCCCCAAACTTCTCGCCGTACTTAATACGTCCTTCGGGCGTTCGAGAAGACAATCCGCCACCGCCCATGTAACTCATCATCTGACTGACCTGCGGACCTCCTCCGCCATTTAACAAATCAGATTCAGATATCTCCATCGGACTGACAGGAAGGATCGTGTCCGATCGAATCGCAGCGAGGTCTTTGTCCAGCTGCATCACGTTGACTTCGACTTCGGTATCCAATTGCTGGTCATTGTCGTCTGCCAAGTCCGGTGTGACCGACAGCGATTGGATTGTGACGTCGGTGCTGCTGGTCGACTGGGCTCCCTTGATTGCGATACCGTTGTCGCTTCCTCCCAGATGAAACGTCAAGAAAGCCAACAAGATCAGCAGCGTTAAATGGATCGCGAGACTGACCAGCCAAGATGATGTCCGCACCGAACCGAGTCTTTCGATCCACCTCCCCGCAAAAGACGCTTCGCTGTCCTCAGCATCGTTCTCTAAGGCCACAACATCGACATTCGGTGCGAGAACGTCTATCGGCGGAACATTTGGCGACGAAGCCGGGTGGGATGAATCGGTAAGCTCCGGTTCCGCTTCAATCCTCGGACCTTCAGCTGAGCCCCTTCCGGAATGGCTTGCCCGGGGCGGCGCGATCAGCGGCGCTGGTTGCGCGTTAACCCGCTTGAAACGCGATGACGGGTCATCACGCCAACGGTCGTTCGAATCGGTTGCAGCGGTTTTGCGAGTCACAGGAGGGCAAGCGAGGTTGAATACTGTTGGCCGGTGACGGTATCCATCGTCATCGTCAGTATAGCTCGCTGCTAAATCTTTCCCTAAACGCAGAATCGACAGCCAGCCCATTCGGGGGTCTGTGCACCTGCCGAGGATTGTGCGGAACGCCAGCCGCTACTTTCCGGTTTTGCCCAACAGCGGATGAAGCAAAGGTTTGACCCATCGTTGATACCAAGACGATGGCTGTTGGACATCGTCCTCGCCAACCGCCAGCCGATGAGGCTGAGTTTTCCAAGCCGAGCGGCCTTCCAATTCCGCAATCGAACGCGGGTTCGAAATCCGCCCCGCTTGCACAGCACGCACACGGCTTTGGATGAAAAGGTTGGTCCGATCGTTGGGGTCGATCGACAACGCATGTCCGATGGTCTTGTTGGCCGATTCAAGACGCTGGTCAAGCAAATACGCGACGGCCAAATTGCCCAGCAATTCGACATCGTTAGGCTTCACCGCGACGGCTCGCTCAGCGATATCGCACGCTTCGCCACTTTGTCCCATCTCCAGCAAAACTCCTGACCATTCCTTCAGAACGACAGACTGTGGTTCGTCGCTCACTTCATCAGCATGCTGATAGGATTGAACCGATCGAGACAGGCGATGAACCGCATGCCAAGCTTTGCCCAAGAGGAACCAGATTCGCCAAGAATCTTCGTATCGGCTGACCAACTGCTGCAGGACTCCGATCGATTCACGAACATGTTTTTGTTGATCGGGCTTCAGCGGCCTTTCACCGGGCAGTCGCATGTTCGCGATGACAACGCCGGCCGCCCTTTGAAACATCTCTTCAGGCGTTTCATTAATTCGGGCGCTATAGAGCAACTCACCCGTTTCGCGATCGCGATACACATCGACTTTGTCATCTCGGCGTACAAAATCCAAACGGTCGCGGACTTCGTCGGCGGTCATGTGCTTCAACGTTGGGCCTTCTTCGGGATCCCAACTCTCAGGGGCAACGACCACGTTGGAATCGTTGCCAACCAAACTTGCGATCAGATTGCCTTTGTATTCCATCAACTGCAGCCAATCGCAGTCCGGCGTGATCGACTGATGAAACGCATCGACCAAGACAACTTCTGGTGAATCGCCGTCGGCACGCAAGCCGAGCAGCACCAACTGCTCCAGAAAAATTTCCGCATCGCGCGGTGACATAAAACTCGCCTGCGATACCTCGCCGTCACCGAACGACATCGAATTCGGTGCGATGGTGTGGAAGTCTGACGCCCCTCCATCCAGACAACGATCCAACGCATCGTTGCGGATGACCACGGCGGTACCTTCCAGCAGCACCGGCATATTATTCCCTTGAAATCGGACGACAGTTGACAGGCAGCCACAAACCACCGGTCAATGATAGCGATATTTCAAGCCCCAAACAAATTTTGAGGAATACCCGCAAACCGCGCCGTACGAGGACCTACTCGCCTGCCGCAGCGATCACTTCCAATGCGGGAGCCGAAAGATACTTTTGCGCAACTCGCGAAATCGATTCAGGATCGACAGCGCGAACCTTCTCCAGTGAATCGTCCAGCGACATGTATTGATCGTGCATCAGTGTGCGGCTCCCGATGCTGAATAGACGGTTGCTCGGCCGCTCACTTTGCATGATGTAACCGGCGGTGGTTTTGTTGATCGCTTGGTTTAGTTCTTCAGTACTAACGCCGTCTTTAACCAAACGCGCGACAATTTCCTGGATGAACCGTTTGTTGCTTTGCAAGTCTTCGGGGGCACAAACCAAATAGGTAAACCAAGATCCGCAGTCACTGAATTCCTGCGGCCAGCAAGTCGCGATTTCAGCTCGTCCGGTATCGATGAGATCCCAAAAAAGTCGACTGCCGCCTTCGTCACCTAAAATCGATGCGAGCAGCCGCGCTGCATAACGGTCTTTGCATTCCGAAGATGGCCCATCACCGATCATGATCGCGTAGGCCTGCGATGCGTCCGGCGTTGCAAGGTTTGCGTCCAGCTGGATGCCTTCAGGAATCGTTTTCAAGTCATCGTCCGGCAACGACTCGCTGGGTGTTCGATCTGCCCAACGCTGAGTCCGACTTTCGATCTCGCCGACCAACCCATCGAAGTCAACATTGCCGGTCGCCGCCAGGACAATGTTCTCTGGGCGATAACGCTGCAAGAAATAGTCTCGCATCCGCGATGCGGTCATCGCTTCGATCGATTCCGCAGTCCCCAGAACTCGTCGTCCCAAACCACGCGGTGAAAAGAAGATCTCCATCGCACGCTCAAAGCCGCCGAAGGGCGGCTGGTCTTCGTACTTGGCGATCTCTTCCAAAATCACTTGCCGTTCGGTCTCGAACTCTCCCTCATCCAAAACCGGCGACATCATATCGGTCAACAGATCGACGATGCGGTCTTGGAACTTCGGCAGAACGGTGGCGTAATACACCGTTTGCTCTTCGGAGGTGTAAGCGTTGGATTGGCCGCCAAGCTCATCGAGCTCACGATTGACGTCCTCGGCGCTGCGTCGATCGGTGCCTTTGAACATCATGTGTTCAAGGAAGTGACTTAGGCCCGACTGCAGGTCACGCTCGTTGCGCGCCCCGGCTCGAACGAAATAGCCCAACGACATCGAATAGCTGCGAGGATCAGTTTCGGCAACGATACGCAGGCCGTTTTTCAGCGTCGCACTTTTGAATTCAGGCATGGATAGGCTGGATTGTATTGACGAGTTGCCGTGTTGATTCGGCAGGAAGGAATCGAATACCGAGGTTTGGCTGCTGTTTCTCTGTCCGGTGCTTTTCAGTCCGGCCGGATCAGGATGCAACCGATTGTGTTGCCATAAGAACATCAAGTGGCTCGACACCCAGCGTGACGATTCGATAGTCCGCTGGTTGATGCTGCTGCCAATAGTCACGGACGTCATCTAGGGTCAGTGACTCAATCAATTGGCTTAGCTCTTCGGTGGGCATCGCCCGTCCGATCTGGATAAAGTCACTCGCCAGCGAACTGGCCCGCGAAGCACTCGATTCTTGCTCCATGATCAAGGCACTTTCGATTCGGACTTTCCAGCGGTCCAGCTCTTCGGGTTGTAGGTCATCGGCCAGATGCTGAATTTCATGCAGCGTGACATCCAATGTTTCTTGGGCACGCTGCGGTGTTGTCCCGGCATACCCAAAGATTCCGCCCGCGTTGCGAAGCGAATGGCAGCTGGCCGAAACGGTATAGCAGAGTCCGCGTTTTTCACGAACGCGATCAAACAAGCGACTGCTCATGCCATCGCTCAAAATCCCAACACCGGCACGCATGCGGAAATAGTCTTCGTGTCCGTACCACAGGCTTGGAAATGAAAACGCGATGTGGGTTTGACTGCTATCAGCCTGCAGGTGTTCGTAGCCCGATTGCCCTTCCGGCTCAGGCATCGGTGATGGCGGACCACTTTTCCAGTCCCCAAAGACCTCTTCGACAACTTTGATGACATCGTCGCTTTTGACGTCACCGGCAACAGTCAAAATCGATTCCGTCGCGTTGTAATGCGATTGGTAGAACTCTTGCACATCCTGCATCTGAAGCGACGAAAGCGATGTCGCAGTCCCTTGGCTACCACGCCCCAAGCGTTTGCCGTAATGCATCTCTCGCAGTCGGCGCATCACTCGCTGTGCGGGTTCATCTTCGATCGCACGTAACTCATGCAACATCATCATGCGTGCGTCTTCCAGTTGGTCACCAGGAAGGTGCGGACGTCGGACAATGTCACCGTAAAGCTTGATCGCATCACCGATCGACTCGCGCGGCATCGCACCGCCGAACGAAACCGTTGCCGTCGCGACACCGCTATTGCGATCCATTCCCAAGTTATCTTGGACCGCGACGAGGTCACGACTGTTGTAATGGCCGGCACCGCGCTGAACCATCTCGCAAACGAGCGACGCCAACCCGGACTGCTCCGGTGATTCGTCCTGAATTCCGGCGCGTAGTGATAGGGTGAACGCAGCCGTTCGCAACCAAGGCATCGGCTGAACGAGCACCGTCATGCCACATGGCATTTGATGCAGTGTTATGTCGGTCACAGATTAATCTCTTAGAGTCCGATCGTGACAACGTCGACAGTTTTGACCCGTCCGATCAGTGTATGGCTACTAACATCGTCGACGTGCACATCCAATAGCTGCCCGGCCTGACGTTTATTACCGTCGAAAACAACAATCCGGTCACAATGTGTCCGCCCGGTCATCTGCACCACCGCGGCATCGGGATCGGTTGCTTTCTTGCTGGGGCCTTCGACCAAGACTTGGACATCTTGCCCAACCAGCTTCGCGTTTTCTTCCTTGGCAATTCGATTTTGCACGTCAAGCAATCGATGGTTCCGCTCGGCTTTGACTTCGCGTGGCACGTCGTCTTCAAAACGCTCCGAAGCCTTCGTGCCCGGCCGAACGCTGTACTGGAAGATGAAACTGTTTTTGAAACGGCAACGCTCGACCAACGCCACCGACTTTTCAAAATCTTCGTCGGTCTCACCGCAGAAGCCGACAATAAAGTCGCTGCTGACCGCGGCGTTTGGCAAGATCCGTTCGATCCGCTCAAACATCTCCATATAGTCAGCGATGGTGTAGCCGCGTTTCATTCGCTTGAGAACATCATCACTGCCGCTTTGCGCGGGGACATGCAAATAAGGTGACACCTTCGGCAGATCACGAACGGTGACCAACAGTCGTTCCGTCATATCCTTTGGATAGTTGGTGACGAACTTCAATCGGTCGATTCCGTCGATCTCATGCAGCATTTCCAACAGCGCCGACATGTCTGTGGTATTGCCGTCCGCGGTGTGCTTATAGCTATTGACCGTCTGGCCAAGCAACGTGATCTCGCGGCACCCCTGTTCGGCCAACACACGAGCTTCGGAAACGATTTGCTCCGGGTGTCGACCTTGCTCGGGACCACGTGTGTTGGGAACGACGCAGTATGTACAGAACTTGTCGCAGCCGATTTGGATCCGCAAGTATGCCTGAAATGGTGTCGGGCGCATCGCCGGGTCACGCAACGGATCGAACGTCTCATGCGACCTCGCCACGACGGCTTGCTTATCGTCTTTGCGTGACAAAGAGACAGCCATCTGCCGACCTTCACCTCGACTAACTTTGTCCAACAGATCAGGAATCGTGTGCAGTTGGCCTGGCCCGACGACCAAGTCCACATAGGGCGCTCGCTTGAAAATCAGCTCTTGGTCTTTCTGAGCCATGCACCCCATCACGCCAATCGTCTTCTCGGGGTTCTTGTCTTTGGATAGACGGATCTTGCCGAGCGCACTGTAGACCTTTTCCTCGGCATGCTCGCGAACGCTGCACGTGTTGTACAGGACGCAATCCGCTTCTTCGGGCGAATCAACAACCGTGTAGCCATGCCGCTTCAAATCGGCGATGACCATTTCGCTGTCCAGAACGTTCATCTGGCAACCGACGGTCTTGATGTATACGCGTTGGGTCATCGCTTTGCTTTAAGTCTATTGATCGGGTCGATTTTGAGCTGTTCCTGAACGTTGTTGATTTGTTGTTCGCAAAGTCGCCTTTGGCAACACGCTGCCAACGTTTTGCACGTTGACCACATGGTGCGAAAGGCGACTAATGTCGTTCAACCGTTCGTTCAGAAACGTGGTGATCTCTGAAACAGTGTTATTTCAGAAACAGCCTATTTCTTCTTGGGCTTGTAAATTTCGGTCGCGGTACCGAAGTGAACTTCACCCGCATTCATCAACGTTTCGCTGAGTGTCGGGTGCGGGTGTACGCTATCGGTCACGTCGTGAACTTCGCATCCCATTTCGATCGCCAAGACGGCTTCGGCAATCAATTCACCTGCCCCCGAACCGACGATCCCACAACCGAGAACTCGGCCCGATTCTGGTTCGACCAACCACTTGGTCAAACCTTCGGTGATACCGAGTGCTTGTGCACGACCGCTCGCTGCCCATGGGTAGGACTCGACATCGACTTTAATGCCATCACGTTTGGCTTCCGTTTCGGTCAGTCCGGCCCAAGCAATTTCGGGGTCGGTGAAGACAACCGCAGGAATGGCTTTCTTGTCAAAGGTTGATGTCTTGCCCGCGACCACTTCTGCGGCAACGCGACCTTCGTGTGTCGCTTTGTGAGCCAACATCGGATCGCCCGCAACATCACCGATCGCCAGGATGTGTGGATCAGCCGTCCGTTGTTGCGAATCGACTTGGACGAACCCGCGATCGGTCACGACGACGGATGTGTTTTCCAGGCCAAGATCTCGGGTGACTGGTCGACGTCCAATGCTGACCAACACTCGGTCAAACTGCTCATGCCCAAAGTGACCGGGACCTTCGAAGGTAACTTCGACTTTGTCGCCATCTTCGGCCATCGACCCGACCTTGGTGTTGGTCAACACGCGGCCTTCGCAAATCTTATCGATTCGCTTGGCGAGCGGTCGAACCAAGTCTCGGTCGGCACCGGGAAGCAAGCCGTCGGCTAGCTCGACAACGGTGACCTTGGTTCCGAGCTGTGCGTAAACACTACCCATTTCCAATCCAATGTAACCGCCACCGACAACCAACATCGTTTCCGGGATGTCAGCCAAGGCCAATGCGCCGGTGCTGTCCATCACACGATCGCTCACCTTGAAAACCGGCGGCATCGCGGGAACGCTGCCAGTCGCCAGGATGCAATGATCGAAGGTGATCTGACCGCCTTCGGGAATCGACTCGTGATCGCCTTCAAGCGCCAACGTGGTTGAGTTGATAAACTTTCCGCGGGCCTGAATCACCGTCACCTTGCGGCGTTTGGCTAGGTTTGCCAGACCGCCGGTCAAGTTGCTGATCACCTGGTCTTTCTGGGCGCGAACTTTATCGACATCGATCGATGGCTCGCCCGGGTAGCTGACGCCCCACTTTACCTTTAGCTCGTCGACTTCTTGGATGACCTTGGCGACGTGCAACAAAGCTTTGCTGGGGATGCACCCACGCAACAGGCAGGTCCCGCCAAGCCGAGGTTCGGCCTCGACAATTGTGACGTCTAGTCCTTCATCGGCCGCTAGAAACGCTGCCGCGTATCCTCCGGGGCCACCACCCAAGACAACTACAGGGCTATGCATGGTTTTATTGCTTTTTCGCGAGTTTCAAAATCAGGTTGCATCCGGGCGCAAACGAACACCGGTATAGGATGATACCGATGATCCACTTTCACAATGCGCGGACTTTGCACAATGCAGGTCCGTTTCGCAACGTGCTGGCCGGTGGTGGGCAACAGACAACCGCCAAAGCCGACTTACAGCAGAAAAGCAGCCCAAATCTGCGTGGTTCGAATCCGTAATCCACTGCAAATCGGCCAGCAAGCTGAATCCAATTTGCAGCGACGGGCTTGGCGTGCCACCTGGATGACACGCCTGGAGGCTCTACCGCGAAATTATCGCGACAAGAATTCGACGACCGAGTTAGCGTCGACAGGAAGGCTGATGTCGCTTGGTCCTGGCAAGCCAAGCATGGTTGCCTTCAGGTTTTCGCTGTCAAAGGTAACCCAATCCAAAGCGTCTGGTGCGGCGTTAGCGATGACGCCACGGTAGAGGTTCTTCAGGTTTTCGCGACCGCGAACTTCGACGATATCGCCAGGACGCAGGATGTAGCTTGGCTTGTCGACTTTGACGCCATTGACCAAGAAGTGACCGTGCGCGATGCCTTGACGTGCTTGGGGACGAGTCTTGGTGAAACCGACGCGGCGGACGACGTTGTCCAAACGACGCTCGCACATCAAAAGCAACAATTCACCGGTGTTTCCCGCCTTGCGAGAAACGGCATCAAAGTAACGGCGAAGCTGACGCTCACCCAAGCCGTAATAGTGCTTGATCTTTTGCTTTTCTTGCAGTGCCGCACCGTAGTTACTTGGTCGGCGACCGCGGACGTGCATCCCCGGAGGTGTGTTACGGCGATCGAGCGCGCGAGCCGCACCGGCGGTTTCGTAAATCAGGGTTCCAAGACGACGGTTAACGCGAGCTTTTGGTCCGGTGTAACGTGCCATTGTGTGTTCCTATTTCTCCTGTGCCACGATTGCTCGGGCGAATGGGGATGCCTCAGGAATGATGCCTTCGGCGGCGTGATCCGGCTGCCTCCCGTGGATGTCCTGCCGCCACATTTTCGATGGCAAATTGAGGACGACTGACCTGTAAAACTTGGCCAAGTCTGGGGACAGAGCAGAAACCGGACGACTCATCCGGCACTGGTCACGCACAAAATTTCGGTTTGGGGCCGCAGAGTGTCGCTGTTGTCGCAGCTATTTTCAAGTCCAACGGGGCATTTTGCGTCCCGTTGCGGCCTCGATAGACCGAACATCGACCGCCCAGACCAACTTCCCCACAAATAGCCAGCAAAATCCACACAGCATCTCACCAACCACCGGGGCCTGTCCCCGCTCCTAGCTTCCTAGCTCGAAAGTTCTGCTCCGGGGTCTGTCCCCAACTCCAACTTCTCACCCAGGGTCTGTCCCCAGCTCCACTTTCCAGCCTGGCTCCCTTCTCCACCAGCTTGCTGGGGGAGAAGGGCTGGGGATGAGGGGGCAAGCAGCAGCAAAATCACCTCAGCCTAAAACGGTCCACACCCAACCTGCTATGTCCCCGAGGTCTGCTACCGGGATCATCCGCATCCCACCAACCACCAGGGCCTGTCCCCGCTCCTAGCTTCCTAGCTCGAAAGTTCTGCTCCGGGGGTCTGTCCCCAACTCCAACTTCCACCCTGGCTCCCTTCTCCACCAGCTCGCTGGGGGAGAAGGGCTGGGGATGAGGGGGTCAAGCAGCAACAAAATCACCCCAGCCTAAAACGGCCCACACCCAACCTGCTATGTCCCCGGGGTCACCTCTACTAACCTGCTATGTCCCCGGGATCACCTGCTGCTATGTCCCCGGGGTCCTCCCCTGCTATGTCCCCGGAATCAAATCTCGTCGACATTCCCGGCGACCGGGGTCTGTCCCCATGTGGATGCAAGCATCACGCTGTTGATCCCCGAGCCGATCCCTAACATGGCAACACGGTCGCCTTCGACCAGCTCTCCTCGAGCCGCTGCAGCTGCAACCGTTAGCGGCAATGCGACCGAACCGGTATTCCCTAACTTGGGAAATGACACGCTGTCAGTCTCCTCAGGCAGCCCCATCGCTTCTAACATCGCGGCGCGGTGCCGAACGCCAACTTGATGACAAACAGTGCGGTCCAGATCGGAGCGCGACCAATCGCTCTCGGTTAACAGCTTTTCGAATCCCGCAACTCCGGTCGCGATCCCCTCGGCCATCAGTTTCTCGCTGTCCGTCTCCATCAAAGGCTGCATTCCGGCCCCGGCAGAATCACTGTCGCTAACGCAAAGATCATGGTACTCGGTGCGAGCTTCAGCGATCCCGCAATACAACTTCGTCGCATCCTCGGCGAGCGACTCATGGGTCAAAAGCCAAGCACAACTTCCTGAACCGATCGTCAGCGAAGCAAACGCCCCTTTCACGCTCTTTCGCGTCAGCGACTGATCTTCGTTCAACGCGGCGATGGTCGATTCGAGCAACATGCGGCTGTTCTCTGTCCCCACGACAATCCCGGCTTTGATCGCACCGGTTTGGATCATCATGGCGATCTGGATCGCGCCATTGATCAGCCCCAAACATGCATTCGAGACGTCATACACCCAGCAGTCGTTTGACAGACCGATACCGTTGTGAACCTTCGATGCCGTTGCCGGCTCTAGAAAATCGCGGCAAACACTGGCATGGATCAAACATCCGATCTGAGAAGCTTGCAAACCGGCCGCGGCAATCGCCGCCTTCCCGCTTTTGATGCTCGGTCCACTGGGGCTAGTCCCCACAGGCCAAACACGCCGCTCGGCGATCCCGCTCATCAATTCCAGCCGGCCTTCGGGAAGCCGGAGACGCTCGTAAAGAGGCGACAATCGCGACTCGATATCATCGCTTGACCAGATTTCTTCTGGTAGGACGGTTCCGATGGACGCCAATCGAACTTGGTCAAATCTCACTTCGCAGCCTAATACAATCGTTTTTGAAACGTCGTTAACTACAGCAGCTTCGCACTTACGGCGAACTGGTCACCCGGCTGCCATCATTAATCACGCCGCGACAACTGCAAAGGGGCCGCCACGAGGTGGATCGACGCCCTGAAACCACGCTCTGGTGACAACGCAAACACGCAAATTTTTCGCAATCCCACAGTGAATTTGCGACTTTTGCTAGCAGGAAACGCCAATGCTAGCACTGTCTGTTGTGCTAGCAGACGCGATTCTCCACAAGATATGGAGAGTATTTGTTTTTGCGGATTTCGCAGGCTAACTTTCCGACCGCTCGGGGAGACATTCGGTATCGAATGTTTCTGACCGGTAGCGAACCGTATGTGCGGTCCTATTAATCAGGGATGATCAAAGTGGGAATCCAAGACGGAACGGTGTTGTCGCTTTTGGCATCGCGGCCAACGTATTTGGCCCCAATGCGTCTGGCTACGTCGCTTCGGAGCCTGCGATCGACATTGCACCAGCACCTTCCCCAACTAGGAACGAACTGTACAGGAATCTACTCCTCGTTCGCTACCGCGTTTCTCTACGACTTATCTTTTCGAACACAACTGTCGATCGGCCTTGCCGCCAAGAATGGCGAAAAGGTCTCTCCCGCCCGTTCAATGTTCATGGGACCGCGCCCGTTTCGATTGATGCAGCACGTCGCTGTATCTTAATTTGCTATTTCGACTTTTATGAGGAAATGTCGGATGTCTAGCGATGTTATGACTCGCAAACCGATCATCGGAATTAACTGCGACTTCAAGGCGGCCGATCGCAACAAACCTGGCTTCGCATTTTTGGCAGCAGGTTACTTTCAGTCGATTGATGCAGCAGGGGGCATTCCTGTCGTCATTCCACCAATGAACGACCCACAATCGATCGCACGAGCAGCAGAGCTTGTCGATGGATTCATGATGATCGGTGGCGGAGACCTCGACCCACGTAACGACGGATTCATGCTTCACAGCAGCGTCCGGCCGATGGATCCAGTCCGTGAAACCAGCGATCGCTTGCTAATGGCAGAAATCGCAGAACGTCGCATCCCATTGCTTGCCATCGGTGCAGGTATGCAACTGATGAACGTCCAACAGGGCGGAAACCTGTTCCTCCATATCAAAGAAGATCTACCCGAAGCGGTTCCTCACCTCGACCCTCACGATCCCAACCATCGCCACACCTTGGAAGTGGAAAGCGATTCGTTAGTCGGGCGCGTCTTCGGCGATGGCGAAATTCGTGTTAGCAGTCGACACCACATGGCGATCGACGAAGTCGCTCCTGGATTCCGCGTCACCGCCCGCTGCCCCGATGGTGTTATCGAGGCAATCGAAAGCGAAATGATGGACTGGTTCGCCATCGGAACTCAGTTCCACCCAGAGTGCGCGGCCGCATCCGCACTTGACGTTCGTATCTTTGAAGAATTCATCGAAGGCATCGTTGCGGGCAAAGTCGAAGCCGACAGCCTGCGTTTGGTTGCCTAAACCGATCTGCATTTTCGATGATAGCCGGGCTGCTTTGCTCACCTGAATCGGTCCGGTTCATCATCGAACTCGAGAATGGCGTCTCGTTTTGCAAAACCTATCCGGTTGGAAGATCTCGATCTGTCTTCCTGCCGCCCGCTAATAGCCAGTGTCATCGATGGATCGATGCGGCGAACACGAGGATGTGATCGCCCTGGCCGAATGGATTCACGCATCAACGAAGATGCAATTGATCAAAGGGAATTGAACAAGTTCGGATATCGCCCCTTTCAAGGGAAACCGAACGAAACATCAAAGAACAGGACCGTTCTTCGATACCACAAAGCGGAAAACCAGATTCGGCCACCCACGGCAAGGACCGCCGTTGGGGGCCACCGATGATGCCCTGCAACATCTTCGGACTTCTAAATCGGTGCAACCGATTCTGCGAAACCGCTTGATACAAAGCCTCGTGACAGGGCATCTCAAAATCGAGCACTGCCGAAATCAAGCACTGCTAAAACGGAGCACTGCCGAGCCACGAAACTTCATCCAATTATCCGTTGCACTGGGCCTACTTCACTCGACCTACTTCACTGGGCCTACTTCACAACGAAGTTAACCAAGCGTCCGGGAACGGCAATCTTTTTGACGATGTTCTTATCGGCGATCAACGATTGCACGCGTTCATCCGCAAGGGCCGCTTCAAGCATTTGATCAGGCTTTGCGTCGGGAGCAATTTGAATTTTCGTCTTCACCTTGCCATTGAACTGAACCGGTACTTCAATCGACTTTTGCACAAGTGCCGACTCGTCCCACTCGGGCCAAGCTTGTAGTGCGATCGACTGCTCGCCACCCAAGATCTGCCACAGTTCTTCGCACAAGTGTGGTGCATAGGGCGACAGCAAGACCAAGAAGGACTTCACCGCTTCGGTCGGACGTTTTTCGCAGCGAGTAAAGAAGTTCGTAAACTCCATCATCCTCGCGATCGCGGTATTGAAGCTCATCGCGTCGGTGTCTTCGGTGACTTTCTTGATCGTCGCGTGAAGCATTCTTGCCTGGTCATCATCGCAGGCCTCGTCGGTTAACGCTTCTTGCAACACCAAGTCATCTTCGTTGTCATTGACAACCATCCGCCAGACTCGGTCCAAGAAACTGCGTACCCCGCCGACACCATCCATCGACCAAGGCTTGGTCGCCTCGAGCGGCCCCATGAACATCTCGTACAAACGCAGCGCATCGGCACCGTAATCCTTGACCACCACGTCTGGATTGACAACGTTACCGCGGCTTTTGGACATCTTGTGTGCGCGGCTTTCGACGCGGATCGCTGGGTTGTCGATCAAGACAAACGATTCGCCTTTCTTTTCGACGGCATCCTCCGCGACCGGTCGACTGCTGACGGCACGACCGTCTTTGCTTTGGCGTCCGCCCTCGGGAGCTTTGCGGACATCCTTTGCCGAGACAAACTTTCCGTCATCGTCATAGTATGCCGAGTATTCGACTTCGCCCAAGATCATGCCTTGATTGACCAATCGACCGAACGGCTCCGGCGTGGAAACATGACCACGATCAAACAGCACCTTGTGCCAGAATCGTGAATACAGCAAATGCAAGACAGCGTGCTCAGCACCGCCGACATACAAATCGACGGGCATCCATTTTGATTCCAATTCTGGATCGACCAAAGCGTTTTCATTCTTCGGATCGATGTAACGCAGGTAGTACCAACACGAGCCAGCCCATTGCGGCATCGTATTGGTTTCGCGGCGGTACTTGGTTCCATCGATTGTTACGTAAAGCCAATCATCGTCGGCCTTGGCCAACGGGGGCTCGGGGCGACCGTGGGGCTTGAAGTCTTCCAACTCTGGCAACTGAACCGGTAGCTCACCAGCATCGACGCCTCGCATTCGGCCCGTCGGGTTACCTTCGCTATCGAGTTCATGCAGGATCGGGAATGGCTCACCCCAGAAACGTTGTCGGCTGAAAAGCCAATCACGCAACTTGTAATTAACCGCACCGTTGCCGATGCCCTGCTCAGACAACGAGGCAGTGATCGCCGCTTTGACTTCTTGAGTACCTTGGCCGTCAAACGGACCGCTGTTGATCGCATTTCCGAGCGCTTCGAAACAAGCTTTGCCTGCCAAGATGTCGTCACGATTGTCTAGATCCGCTGGCGGTTCGACCACCGCAATCACTGGAAGGTCGTAGGTCACCGCGAATTGAAAGTCACGACTGTCGTGTGCCGGCACCGCCATGATCGCGCCGGTGCCGTATCCTGCCAACACATAGTCTGCAACCCAAATCGGAATCGGCTTTCCGTTGACCGGATTGATCGCATGCGCACCGGTAAAGACACCCGTCTTTTCGCGATCGCCTTCGGTGCGTTCGCGATCGGATTTAAACGAAGCCTTCTCGCAATAGTCTCGAACAGCTGCAGTTTGTTCTTCGCTGGTCAATTGTTCCAGCATCGGATGCTCGGGCGAAACGACCATATAGGTCGCTCCGTAAAGCGTGTCCGGACGAGTCGTGTAAACGCGCAAGGCCTGAAGCCCCGGTGCATCGGGAAATCCGCTTTTAGCGCGTTCGGCTTGCCACGCTTCGTAGTCGCCCGAACCGCCGACATAAAAGTCCACTTCGGCGCCGGTGCTTCGCCCGATCCAATCGGACTGCAGCTTTTTAATCCCAGCCGGCCATTCGAGTTCATCAAGCCCTTCGAGCAACCGTTCTGCGTAGTCCGTGATACGCAACATCCATTGCCGCAGCGGAATACGTTTGACCGGGTGACCGCCAACCTCGCTTTTGCCATCGACGACTTCTTCGTTGGCCAAAACGGTTCCCAGTTTGGGGCACCAATTGACCAGAGCGTCATCCAGGTAGGCCAAGCGATGCGAATCGACAAACTTGGCAACCGCCAAATCACCTTCGGCTTTCACGTCGTCTGGAATCGGCAGCTCGGCGATCGGACGACCTTTCTGCTGATCGTGATCGAACCACGTATCAAACAACACCAGAAAAATGAACTGCGTCCAGCGGAAGTAAGCTTCATCAGTGGTCGCCAACACGCGATCCCAGTCATAGCTGAAACCCAACATCTTCAATTGGCGAGTGAAATTGTCGATGTTGCGCTGCGTCTGAACACGTGGGTGTTCGCCGGTTCGAATGGCGTGTTCCTCGGCGGGCAAACCGAACGCGTCAAATCCCATCGGGTGAAGCACGCTTTCGCCACGCATCCGCGCAAACCGCGAAACGATGTCGGTAGCGGTGTAACCCTCCGGGTGGCCGACGTGCAGTCCGTCGCCGCTGGGATAGGGGAACATGTCCAGCACATAGCGTTTTTTGTCGCCGGGGTTTTCTGGCGTTGCAAACGTTTTGTTCTCGTCCCAGTAGGCTTGCCAACGGGGTTCGATTTCGGAGGGGTTGTAGCGTGGCATTTGAAAGTGACGTTAAATGTGGCGAGAGGCCTCGAAGAGGCCGATTCGCAGTGTTCGGTTCGGTCCGGCGGCGACGATTCTAGGAAAAACGAGAAGACGCAATAAGCCGACAGCATGGCGAAACTGTACTTTTACTATTCGGCGATGAATGCGGGAAAGTCAACGATCCTCCTGCAATGCAGTTACAACTACCAAGAACGCGGGATGAAAACGCTCATCCTGCTGCCGGAAATCGACACCCGGGACGAACCCGGAATGGTCACCAGCAGAATCGGACTGGCCGCCAAAGCGATCACGTTTAACACCGCCGATCACCTGTTTTCGCTCGTCGAATCACGTCATTTGGAGTCCAAACTGGACTGCATTCTGGTCGACGAAGCTCAGTTTCTGACCAGAAAGCAGGTCAAGCAATTGAGCGATGTCTGTGACCACTTGGACATCCCCGTCATGGCTTATGGACTGAGGACAGATTTCCAAGGCAATTTGTTCACGGGAAGCGAAGTCTTGCTCGCTTGGGCCGATACGTTGTCGGAAATCAAAACGATTTGCCACTGCGGACGCAAAGCAACCATGGTGCTGCGGGTCGATAGCAAGGGACGCCCCATCAAAGACGGCCAACAGATCCAAATTGGCGGAAACGAGAGATATGTTTCCGTCTGCCGGATGCATTTCAAAGCCGGAATGTGCGAGCGCACGCCAGACGAATTGCCGTTTCTGGATTCACCGGAGTAGCATTGTTGCTCTGTGGTTGGCTGCTTGGCGGTCAAGTGAGAATTGAAACACGGAGTCACCGAGCGCACTGAGTTGAGGAAAGCTGGCGGCAATTTTGCGTGGCAGGGAATTACCGTGCATCCCTTTGGCCGAATATGGCTGGTTGGAAACGCAGAGTTGGTGAGAACGCAGATTATTGGCGTAGGGGACTCTGCGTTCTTGGCGTTTCCGCGTTTAGTTGCATTGGTTTCGCGGCACGACGGACTAATCAATCCTTCTGTCGTGGCAAACAAAAAGCGGGCCTGCACTTTCCAGCACAGGCCCGCTTTCGTTGGATTTTTGCGATGCTTCGATCAGCTCTCGGCGGCGACCGCTGCGGCACCGTCGCCCATCACAGGAATGTTGTCTTTGTGAGACGCTCGGTTATCGAAGAGCGTAAAAATGATAAACAAGGCAACAAACACGAACGAGCCAAGAAACCAAATCACGTTCATCGGTTTGTCGAATGCCAAGTGCATAAAAATGGCACCGACAAGAATTGCTTTGACGCTAGCGATAATCATCACCACGATGATATCGAAGCTGCCCAGGTCAAAATTCGCTTGAAAGACCGTCAGCACGGTCAACGCGGTCAAGACGAGGAAGACACCGAACAACAGCGGCAGTGGCAACGGGTGCGCGAAATCGTATCCTTCGCGAGAGCCTTCGTGTGCTGACATGGTTGGTACTAGACGGTTTATTAGGAATGTTTGTTGATTGAATAACGTCAGCCGATTGGTCTATCGGATCAGGTACATCAGCGGGAACAGGTAGATCCAAATCAAGTCGACCAAGTGCCAGTACAGACCGACGTAGTCAACCGGACCGAAGTAGTTCTTGTTGAAGTCCTGACGCAGAGCACGAACCAGCAACCAAATCAGAACTCCGATGCCACCGAGAATGTGAATCGCGTGAACGCCAGTCATGCAGTAATAGATACTGAAGAAGACACCGGCGCGACTTTTACGCATAACGTCGTCTTCGGCTGCCGCGACGGTTGCCGAGCTATCGTCCGAAACGTTGTAGGTGATCGCACCGTAGGCCATCTCGTTCTGGGCTTGGCGTGCGGCTAATTCGCCCTTCGATCCGGTGTTCGTATTGTCTGACGCCAAACGCTTGACTAGGTCAAGCTGGTTATCGCTGCTGACCATTGCACCAGGAGCGACCAAGCCTGCGATGGCTTCGACGTGCTCTGGCTCTGCGGCCGGTTCAACATCTGCTTCTTCGCTGTGATCGTCGGCAGCATGTTCGCCATCGGCGTGTTCATCACCAGCATGTTCACCGTCAACATGTGCCGCATGATCAGCACCTTCGACGTGGGCGGCGTGCTCTCCGCTTTCACCGCTCTCAAGAATGGTTCCCAGGCCGACACCGACAAAGAAGCACAAGAAGACGACCAAAATCGGCTTCGCACATTCGAATTGGAATTTCGCGCCTCGCAAGAAGCTGACAACCAACCAGATCAAGATGCCGACGGTTGCGACTGCGAACGGAGCGCAGATGTATGCCAAGTAGTTTGGCGTCCCTTCGGGGTGCGGATTGTTTGGGTCGTAGGTGAACAATCCCGCTGGCAACAATCCCATGTGCCATTTGTGCGAATATTCGATCGCCTTAACGCCCAAGAAGATCATCGCACAGCACAAAGTCGATGCGATCAATGCGGCAGTTTTCTTGTGCTGCTCCAACTGCGAAGCACGAACAGCCCAAGCCATCGTGAACGAACTGAACAGCAGCACGCCGGTGTTGATCGCACCCAGCTTCGTATTCAAAAACTGACTACAGCCTTCGAATACCTCCGGACGCCATGCCCGGAAGATCGCGTATGCACAGAACATCCCACTGAAGAACAAGACTTCAGTGACCAGGAAAATCCACATCCCCAGCTTGCCACTATCGAACTGTTGTTCCGGAGTGTCAAAGTGGTGGGCGAGGTACGACGGATGGTCGTGATCGTGACCGTGTGAATCGGCTGAATGGTCGGCCGTGGCAGAATGCCCGGCATCAGTGGTAGCCATCAGTGGAGTCAACCGTGCAGGGGAAAAGTGGACGATGGAAAACGCAAAGGTTATCAGGCCCGCCTCCGAGGCGTCATCCTGATGCGACGATTCGATCTGCTTAGTGTCTTGATCGATCGCCGCCTATTCAGTGCGTGGGATGATTAATTCAGTTTTCGCTTACTCGCCAGCGTGTGCTGGGCTTTCGGCAGGTGTTTCGCTGGGGACCGATTCGCGTTTCGGTTCGACCTTTACGTATCGATCCGAAGCTCCGTCCCATTGGATATCGCCAAACTCATAGGGGTCGCCCACAACCGGTGGACGTTCAAAGTTGTAGAACGGTGGTGGCGATGTGCACGCCCATTCCAACGTCGCCGCTCCCCAAGGGTTGGCAGGTGCTTTCTTGCCATTGACCAATGAAGCCAGCAAGACGACCAACGCGACCAACAGGCCGATACCCAGCAACAACGCTCCCCAGGTACTCATCTCGTGCAGTGCAGCGAATTCGGGATCGTAAGTGGCGTATCGACGTGGCATTCCGCGGCTACCGAGAACGAACTGCGGAAGGAAGGTCAGGTTGAAGCCAAGGAAAACGATCAGAGCAGAAATCTGACCGCCAAGTTCGTTGTACATCCGGCCGAACATCTTTGGCCACCAGTGGAAGACAGCTCCCAAGAATGCGACCAGGGTTCCGCCGACCATTACGTAGTGGAAGTGAGCAACGACAAAGTAAGTATCGTGCAGGTGCATGTCGGTCGCGAGCGTACCGAGGTGCAAACCGGTCAAACCACCGATCGTGAACAAGAAGATAAACGCAATTGCGTAGCACATCGGGGTCGTCAGTGTGATCGCCCCCTTGTACATCGTCGCCAACCAGTTGAACACCTTGATCGCCGACGGAACCGAAACGGTAAACGTCAACGCACTAAAGATGATCGTCGTCATCGGGCCCATCCCGGCGGTGAACATGTGGTGTCCCCAAACCAAGAAGCCCAGCAGAGCGATCGCGATCGACGAGTAAGCGATAAAACGGTATCCAAAGATTCGTTTGTGCGAGTGGACGCTGATCAATTCACTGATCACACCAAACGCGGGCAGAATCATGATGTATACAGCAGGGTGGCTGTAGAACCAGAAGAAGTGCTGATAGGTAACGGGGTCACCGTTGTATTCCGGGTCAAAGATCCCGATGTGCATCGTTCGCTCGGCGATCAACAGCAGAAGCGTGATACCCAGAACTGGCGTTGCCAAAACCTGAATGATGCTAGTCGAATAGGTCGCCCACAAGAACAACGGCATGCGGAACCAAGTCATCCCCGGCGGACGCATTGTGTTGATCGTGACGATGAAGTTCAGCCCGGTGAAAATCGAGCTAAAACCGAGGATGAACGCACCAAACGTCGCCATGATGACGGACGTATCAGTCGTCGTACTGTAGGGAGTATAGAACGTCCAACCGGTGTCCAAACCACTGGCCAACAGGGCCATCACAAAGAAGACCGCGCCAGCGACCCACAGAAAGAAACTGCTGAGGTTCAATCGTGGAAAGGCAACGTCTTTCGCCCCCAACATCACCGGCACCAGGAAGTTTCCTAATGCGGCCGGAATGCTGGGAATAATGAACAGGAACACCATGATCGCCCCGTGAAGGGTGAACACTTGGTTGTAGATATCGTTGGGAGCCTTGTCTGGAGCCAACCACTTGAAGAATTCGTTGTTGAACAACCATCCGTCGGGTGCGAACAGGTGCAAACGAATCCCCAGAGCCAACAAACCGGCAACGAGGAATGCCAGCGAAACGCCGACCAGGTACATCACGCCGATTCGCTTGTGATCCAGAGTAAAGACCCAGGTCAATAAGCCGCGCGAGTTGGTCAGGTAGTTTTCTTCAGGTGTCGGGTAGCCTGGATCCTTGACTTCGTATCCGGCTGGGACTGATCCAACAGACATTATTTACCTCGAACGATTGGCTCTATCCGAATCGGTTTGCCAGCTCGGCTGGCGTTTTGATCGAAAGAGTTTAGCGTGAATTCGGTGTGCTTTTAAATTGTTTTGGGGAATCGAAATCGGCGTGTGACGCCGCATTGGCTATTCCGCCGGTGCTTCGGCGGTCGCTTCTTCTGAACCGCCTTCGGCAGGCTGTTCGCCCGCTGCGGGTCCAGCGGCATCGGGATTCAACGACTTGATGTATTCGATCAAGCTGTAAATGTCGTCGTCGGTCAACTGGCCTTTGTAACTTGGCATCACAGGTTGGAACCCGGCTGCGATCTTGGCTTTTGGATTCAAGATTGACTCGCGAAGGTAGTTTTCGTCGGCGACGACAGATTCACCGCTTGCCAATGCACGCGACTTTCCGGCCAAATCTTTCCAGGAAGGTCCGACCAATTTGGTCCCGTCAATCGAGTGGCAGCTTTTGCAACCGCGTCGTTGGTAAAGCTTTTCGCCGTAGCTGGCGGGCGATTCGGTTGCTGAACGGCTGCTGTACTTTTTGATCCATGCGTCAAGGTCTTCACGGGTTTCGTGAACGACAACGACCGTCTGCATTTCCGAGTGATTGGTTCCGCAGTACTCGGTGCAGTACAGATCGTAGAACGCGTATCCGTCTGGAGTGAATTGACGGCCGTCATAGTCCCAGCTGGCGTTGGTCTCAGCATCTTTCGCTGCAAGCTGAGCAAGTTCCTCATCCGTGGCGACTTTTTCGCTCGGCTGAGTCGCCTTGAACCACATGTAATTGAAACGACCGGGAACGACGTCCTTCTTCACGCGGAACGCGGGAATGTAAAGACTGTGAATCACGTCCTTACTGGTCATGGTCAGCTTGGTTGGCTCGCCAGCAACAACGTGCAGTTCTGGGTGGATGACGAACTTTCCATAGTCGATACCCCAACCCCATTTGTACGCATCCACGCCCAGCTCGTACGAGCCTTCGGGAATGGTACGGTGTGCAAGAAACCCTTGTGCACCGAAGTAGAACATCACGATCAACAGGAACGAAGGACCGATCGACCAAACCAATTCGATCGTCGTGTTGTGATCGGTTTGGCTTTCGGCCTGTTGGCCTTTCGCCTTTTTGTATTTCAGCGCGAATCCGAACAACGCGATCACGATGGCAATGAAGAACACCAATGCCACGATGGAGATGAAGTTAAAGATCCAGTCGGTGTCCGACGAGAACGTCGATGCCGACTCTGGAAAGAACGACAGCTTGCTTTCGGTGTAGTCCGCAAGCGGCGTGATCGCAGCAGGAATCATGTTCAACATTTCGAAAGGTGAGTTTGATTTATTGTTCGTTCGAATGGGGGGCTACAGACGACGTGCTGCCCGAGCTGTCGTGCGTCGATCCGATTGGGAGGTCCTTGGAGTTTGCCGAACCCGGACCACCTTTTCGACCGACCCAGTAGGGAACCAATGCGGCCAACATCAATCCGATGAATCCCAAGCCGCAAAGACGCATGATTCGCCATGCGTGCGGCGTATAGGAATTCGAATCGGGATCATAGCTGTAGCACCACATGATGAATTGGTCGACGGCGTTTCCTACCGTCCCTTCACCCGCTTCGACCAAAGCGAGTTTCAGTTGGTCGGCTGGAAAATCCAGCGATAGCGAGTAGCGGGTGATCACACCTTGAGGCGAGATAAACGCCAGCATCGCTGGATGGTTGTATTGTTGGATCGCTTCGTCATACCGATATCGGAATCCGACGGCGTCGGCCAATTTGGTAATGACGGGCTGTTTCGCGGTGGCAAAGGTCCAACCACGATTTGCCAGCGGCTGGTTGATCACTTCGTCCACGTACTTGGCCTTTGTTTCGGCGGCCCGTTCCGTCGTCTCGTTCGGGTCAATGCTGACCGTCAGGATTCGAAAATCTTCGCCCAGCTTCAGGTCCAACTGATTCAGTGCGGCAGTCAGCTGATTTAATTGAATGCTGCACAGCATTGGACAATTGCTGTAATTCATTGTGAAGATCGTTGGCAGTGAGCCATCGATCACATCACTGACCCTGATCGCGTTGCCGTTGGAGTCGACCAACGGTGCATCGATCGGAATCGTGTCACCCAACTTTTGATCAACAGTGATGCCCTTCGCTTCGCGTGGCAGGCCGTTGTTTAGTGTGACGTTGTCGGTATCGCCAAACTGAGCAAAAACGCTCGATCCGGCGCACAAAGAAAGCGCGATCGCCGCGAGGGCGATTGAAGTCAAGCCAGAGGTGGTCATCCAGTTCGATGCCTTCCCCAGCAAACTAGGTTGCGTCGCTTTCGTTGTCATCTGCGTGGTCGTGCGAGTTAGCCTCTTTGATCACTTCCTGCATCGCATTTTCGATCGGCATCACGGCGTTCCCGGTTGCCTCGTCGGCTCCGTAACGTGAGATACTTTCCATCTGCTCTGCCAAAACCTGGTTCTGCCGCGTGTACTTGCTGTCAGCTTGTAACTGCGTTTGGTGTGCATCAACCAAAAGGAAGTACACGTATTGAACCGCCAAAATGGTGACGATCGTCACTAGAACCGATCCGATTCCGATGACGAAAATCTGCCGTGTATCGAGGTCGTCGTATTTAGCCATAGCTGTCTTGATTTGATTCTATCGGTCTTGGGCCGAAAATCGGAGGCGGAAAACGCGTTGATGCGACGCGGTGTCCCGCCCCTCCTTTGTACTAATACCGTCCTAAAAGTTTTCGAACACGATCGATTCGTGAAGTCGGGGATCCCGCACCGCGATGACGCGATTTCCGCTGGCAACCCGCAATCCCAAACCGACAAACAATGCCGTCATTCCCGCAATCGATAGGACGCTGGCGATCAACCCGATCGCGCCACCCGCGGTTGGTACGTTCGAGTGAACCAGGTGCCGAGCTTCCGGCATCACGACCCAGTAAACGTCGATCGCGTGCATGACCAGGATGTAGCATGCCCAGATTGCCATCAGGCCGGGACGTCGACGGATGTGGCGACTCATCGTTCCGAGGAACGGAATCAGCCAGTGGAAGAAGATCAATGCGATCGAAATCCCACCGAACACACCCCGCTGACGGGCAAAGAACCACTCGGTTTCTTCAGGGATGTTGCCGTACCAGATCAGCAGGTACTGGCTAAATCCGATGTAGGTCCAGAAAACGATGAATCCGAAGATGTACTTTCCAAGGTCGTGGTAATGCTCCACGGTGACCTCGTCCTTAATCGCACCGTGCCGCTGCAGCACATATGAAACGACGGTGATCAGACAGTGGGCACTCAGGATCGCTCCGGCGAAAATGTAGACACCGAACATGGTCGAGAACCACATCGGGGCCAAACTCATTCCCCAGTCAAAAGCCGCGAAAGAGGTTGTCAACGCGAACAACATGACCGCGGGACCAGCCCAGTACTGCATCCTGTCCGTTGCAGCGCGTTCGCCGGTTTCATCCTGTGTGGTGCTCCCACGCCAGTAGTAAACCGCCAGTCCACCCCAGACAAGGAAGTAGAAGATCGCACGACCGATGAAGAACGGTGCGTTCAAAAAGTTACGCTTCATCGCCCACATCTTGTCATCCAATCCGTGCTCTGTGGCGAAGTTCGGGTCGGTCCAGACGAACAAACGACCTTCGAAAAACAGCGAGAACAAAATCGGCAGGAACAGAATTGCCAATGGAATGATCAAGATCATGAAGCATTCCGCAATCCGGCGAACGACAACGCTCCATCCCGCCCGCACCAAGTGCTGAATCAGGACGAAAAACAATGAGCCGAGCGAAAGCGTCAGCACGTACATGAACGCGGTCAGGTACGTCGAAAAACCGAAACGTGGCATCGATTCGCTTTCGGCGGCAAACGCCATCCCGACACCGATGATCAGAGCCACAAGACCGCCACCAAGCAGCGGCAATTGCAAACTGGCCAACGACGACGGCAGGCTGAACGTCGGATCGTCCGCTGGCTTAAACTTCGGTGCGGCGTGTTCGGACATGTTTGGACTGAAGTTGACTGTACAGAAACGTGGTTGTTTTCAGGTCGACTGCCAACGGCAATCGCGGGACATCTAATCTCGCGTCATCAAAACGCGAACGCTAGTTAATTATTTTTGCTCGCGAGCAGCTGCGGCCTTCTCAGCCTCTTCGGCCTGACGCTGCAGCTCTTTCTTAGCCGCATCAACGGCTGTTTTGACTTCTTCTTTTCGTGCCTCGGGAATGGCTTCCATCGAAGCATTTTGGCTTTTCTGCAACGCTCGGACATAAGCGACGATCGCCCAGCGATCTTCGACTTTGATCTGACCGGCGTAACCAGGCATCTTGCGGATGCCGTTGCTGATCGTCGAGAACAGCTTTCCGTCGGGGTACTTGTCGCTATAAAGCGTGTCTTGGTGCATGTTTGACGGAGGAACCCAAGTATCGAAACCTTTTTCCTGGGCACGCTGGTTGACCAAGCCGTTGCCCTTTCCGTCCATCCCGTGACAAACGCTGCAGTAGATCCCGAACTGAGTCTGACCTTGTGAGAGCAGCTCCTTATTCACGGTCATGGGATTCTTCGTGACCCATGGGGTTGTTTCCATGACGCTTGGTGTGGCCTGATCGTCTTCAGCCTTGGCGACGTCGGTCACTTCTTCAGCGACGGCTTCTTTGTCGTCTTGCATGAAAGCGGCAACGAGTCGCTGTGCTTGTGGAGCGTTCATCGCTTGCAACGAGTCGACATCAATTCCGGTCATCACATCCAGCGATCCGACAAGCTGACCACGAGCCACCGTCCCTGGGACGTCTGGTCGCATCGCGCGATTGTCAGCGAACAAACTGGTCGTTTGCTGAGCATCCTTCGCTGGCGAGAAATCCATGTCGTAGAAGATGTGGAAACGTGGCTGACTGCTGTTGGTCACTCGCATCAGCAAGACACACAAAAGTGGAATCACAGAGGCCGCAACAGCAACACCCCAGATCATGAAGATCGGGCGAGGGACATCTTTCGGCGAGTCATCTTCGAGGACTTCGTTGATGTAGTCGCTGCCGGTATCGGCAAGCAAGGACCGCACACCTGCGGAATCGTAACGTTCGTCTTTCGAATCGATATACAAGAAGAACCGGTCATCGGTCGCCCGATCGAATCGAGGATCGGTGAACATCGGATTGCTGAATCGTGGCAATCCGTTGAGCGCCCACATGCCAAAAAAGGCACCGAAGGAAGCCAACAAAATCGTCAGTTCGAAAGCGACAGGGATGAACGCCGGCAACGAAACGAATGGCTTTCCGGAGATGATGTATTTGTAGTCGATACCATTCATCCAGATTTCCATCGTCAACGCGATGCAAGTTCCGGTCAGACCCGCAAAGAAGCAGATCCAAGGCAGAATGGTGGGTTTAATCCCCAATGCTTTATCGATCCCGTGAACCGGAAACGGCGTGAAAGCATCGGTCTTTGTATAGCCGGCGTCACGGATCCGACGACAAGCGCTCAGCAGCGAATCCACCGTGGTGAACTCGGCCATCATCCCGTGAACGTTTTTTTCAGAATTGGTATCCGACATTTTTTCCTGATCCATCGAAACAGATCACAATTGCTTGATTTGTTGTTTCGTAACTTGGTGCCAAAAGCGCTGACTCTGTGAATCGTCGCCCCAATTTAATGTTCTGTCTCACCATGCTCGGAAGCCGCGTGAGCCATGTGGTGTTGCTTGGCCAAGCTCGATTTGACTTCGGCCATGTTGATCACCGGTAGCGTGCGGCAGAACAGCAAGAACAAGGTAAAGAACAAACCGAACGAACCGATCAGCATGCCCCAATCGACCCAGGTCGGTGAAAAGTATGCCCAGGCACTGGGCAGGTAATCGCGTGACAAACTGGTAATCGTGATCACGAAACGCTCGAACCACATTCCGATGTTCACGAAGATACAAACCACAACGATGATCCACGGTGTGGTTCGGCACTTTTTGAACCAGAACAACTGCGGGCTAATCACGTTGCACGAAACCATCGTCCAATATGCCCACCAGTATGGACCGAATGCGCGGTTGACGAACGCAAACTGCTCTGCAGGGACTTGGCCATACCAAGCGATGAAGAATTCCGTTCCGTATGCCAGACCGACCAGCGAACCGGTCGCCAGAATGATTTTGCACATGTTTTCCAAGTGCCGAATCGTGATCAGCTTTTCCAGCTTCAGCATCGACCGGGCAGGAATCATCAGCGTCAGCACCATCGCGAAACCGCTGAAGATCGCCCCGGCGACAAAGTACGGCGGGAAGATGGTCGTGTGCCAACCGGGAACTTGTGAAACCGCGAAGTCAAACGAAACGATCGTGTGTACTGAAAGTACCAGTGGGGCGGCGAGCGCGGCCAAAATCGCATAGGCCTTTTCGTATCGCATCCAGTGACGTGACGAACCGCTCCAACCCAGGCAAAGGAGCCCGTAGATCATGCGTCGCCATTTGTTCTTGCTGCGGTCGCGGAAGGTTGCCAAATCGGGCACCATCCCCATGTACCAGAACAGCAGCGAAACCGTTCCGTATGTTGAAACCGCAAAAACGTCCCACAACAGTGGACTGCGGAATTGTGGCCACATCCAAAGGTTCAAACTGGGATAGGGAGCCAACCAAAACGCCAACCAAGCTCGGCCGACGTGGATCCCTGGGAAGGTACCCGCACAAGCAACGGCGAAAATCGTCATCGCTTCAGCAGCACGGTTGATACTGGTACGCCACTCCTGACGGAACAGATACAGAATCGCACTAATCAGCGTTCCCGCGTGGCCGATCCCGACCCAGAAAACGAAGTTAACAATGGGCCAACCCCAGAAAATCGGAGCCCGGTTACCCCAGACACCAACACCGGTGTAGATCAAGTACAGGATCAACAGGCCAAGCATCTGCAGCAGTGCAAATGCGACCAGAAATCCGCCTATCCAACCGGCACTGGGCTTTCGCTCGGCAACTTGGCAAACCGACTCGGTAATGTCGTTAAAGGTCGTTTCACCAAGGACGAGCGGTGCGCGTTCGCCAGGGCGTTCGACGGTGTTATCCAGTCCGTTTGGAATGGCCAGTGACATGAAACGTTCTTATTGGTTGAAGAGGTCTTCGTCTGGATTTTGCGGTGGTGCGTCGAGCAACTTCGATGTGCCGCCCAACGCGATTTGTTCTAACTATTCGGCGTGCGATTCTTCGCCGTGCTGTTCGTCTTGATGCGATTCGGCACCGTGACCGTCACCTTCGTGTGCGTCGTGACCATGATCATCGTGATGCTCGCCTTCGGCATGATCACCATGACCGTGATGCGCTTCGATCTCAGATAGGTCTTCCACTTGCTGAACGGTCTTCAAACGTGGGTGTGGGTTGCGAATACGAGCCAAGTACATGGTGCGTGGCTTGATATTCAACTGTTCAAGCAACCCATAAGCCCGACTATCAGCATGCTGTTTCGCGACAGCGGACTTGGCATCATCAACGTTGCCAAACTCGATCGCGTTGGTGCTACAGGCGGCTTGGCATGCGGCAACGACTTCGCCGTCTTGGACACTGCGATGTTCTTTGCGTGCGTGGATTTTCGCCTTTTCGACCCGCTGAACACAGTAGGTGCATTTTTCCATCACGCCTCGGCCACGAACCGTGACCTCGGGATTCAACACCAAGGCTTGCAGTTTGCGATTGGCTTTTTCGATTGCACTTGGGAATGCCTCGACACCGTAGCCGACGCCGACTTCTGCGTTGTAATTGAAGTAGTTGAAGCGACGAACTTTTACCGGGCAGTTGTTCGCACAGTATCGAGTTCCGATACACCGGTTGTAGGCCATCGCGTTGATGCCTTCGTTGGTGTGAACGGTCGCCGCGACTGGGCAAACCTGTTCGCAAGGTGCGGTCTCGCAGTGCAAACAAGCCATTGGCTGGTGAACAACCTGTGCGTCGTCAGCACTTCCTTGGAAGTAGCTATCGATACGCAACCAGTGCATTTCACGGCTGTTGCGAACCTGTTCGGCACCAACAATCGGCACGTTGTTTTCGCTTTGGCACGCGACAACGCAGGCATTGCAGCCCAAGCACTTGGAAAGATCGATCGACATGCCCCATTGCGGCACGAAGTCGAACGCTTCTTCTTTTTGGATTTCCTGAATGGGCTCATACTGCAATGAACCGTATTCACCGACCTTCGGCACATGCGGTGCTTTGGGTTGCTCGTTGGCGAAGGACGGAACTTTTTCAAACAGTTCGACGGTGCCTTCGCGGACCAAGTTGTAACTTCGTCGCTCGGTCTCATCGCGGCCGAGCTCATCAATCGCCCAGTGATTCTGGGTGGTCGCGAATTCGTATTCGTTGTAGTTCGGTCGTGCTTCGACGCCGTAAGCAATCGACATCGAATCCGAAGTACGGATTGGCGAAACATCGATTCCGACTGCATCAATGTTGTAGTCGGTCATCCCGCCGACCATGCCGGCGCGGGTTCGGCCGTATCCGATCGAAACGGTCACCACACCTGGTGCGATTCCCGGAATCTCGTAGACCGGCAATTCGACTTTGGTCTCACCACGACGCAGCGTGACGTAGTAACCGTGCTTGATGCCAAGCTTTTTCGCGGTCGCGGGCCCCATCAGTGCCGCATTACCCCAAGTCAGCTTGGTGATTGGCTGTGGCAACTCTTGCAACCAGCCGCTGTTTGCAAAGCGGCCGTCATAAAGGCCATCGGGAACCGTAAAGACGACTTCGAAATCGTTCTCGTCAATGTCTTTCGCAGTGACAACGGCGGGCGCACCTTCGGGCAACGCTTTAGCGGTGCCGGTGACCTCGGAAATCGCTTCGGCACCCTTGATGGACTCGGCAAAACCGTTGTGCAACAACTCTCGCCAGTCACGTTCTTTCAGTGATGTGCCTGCAATCTCACTGGCGGTTTCGCGAACCATCAGCATCGGATCGGTTTGCTCACGCTCGATCAACAGAGCGATCACCTCGGCCAATGTGCGACCACCCATCAACGGAAGGATCTGCGGCTGACAAACTCCGTAGAAACCTTGACGGTTGACGCAATCGCTCCACGATTCCAGCGGGTGCGACAATGGCAACGACCAATTGCACAGCACGGCAGTTTCGTCGTCGTATTCGCCCAAATAGATCGACTGATCGACCTTTCCGATGGCGGTCGCGATGTCGATATCACCAGGCGTGGTGACCACTGGGTTGTTACCCGCGATCATCAACGTCTCAATTTCGCCAGCATTGATCGCATCGACCAACTCGGCGACCGACTTGGTTTCGACCTGACGATCGACGCACGGATTAAATGTCTGAATGGTGCCTAGCGAGCCGAGCTTTTGGTTCATCTCGATGCCAGCGGCAACCAGATCTGCACCAAGGCCACTACCGACGATCACAACAGCTTCTTCACCAGCCTCGACGATGTCGTGGGCCAAGCAATCGATGAAACGTTCTTGCCGCTCGGTCGCCGTGATTTTTTCGTGATTGAAAGGCAACTCGTCACCGGAGTGGTCGTGCGATTCGCCACCCTTGAGCTTTTCGACCATGGCACTGACGGAAGCCAAAAATGCTGGCATCTGGCTGGGCCGGACGGCCAAGCGAGTGTCCGCCATCGTGCCGGTGACACTGAAACCTGCTTCAGCGACGTACAGACGGCTCATCTCGCCCTTCGTCGGATCTCGCTTTTCGGCGAAACTGCGTGCCGCTAGCAGCGAACCGGGGTCTCCACCGAGCGGATCCGCACCTAGAACGAAAATCACCTTCGCTTTGCTCAGATCCAACGACTGCTCACACTCGGTGCCGAGCATTTGCTTGGTGGCCTGACGCATCACGCCACCATCAATGGTGTCCATCGACGCGATCGTCGCCTGTGGCAACTTCTGCTGCAATTCGGCTAGCATCCGCACGGTTGTTGGCGACGCGGTCGGCGAGGTCAGCAGCGCGAAGCCTTTTCCCTCACCATTGCTGGCTGCGTTTTTGATTGCGGCACGGCCGACGGTAAAGAAATCGTCCCACGAAGTTTCTTGCTTGCGTGCATCCCCAATCCGCTTCAAGACCGGACCGTCATCACCACGTGATCGATCGGGATCATAAAGCGCTAGAATCGACGCCTGCACGTAGGTGTTCGTACCTGCAGACGACGGGTGCATCTTGTTCGTTTCGACATGCTGCGGACGACCATCGAAGCAACGAATCAGCAGGTTATGAACGCTGCCGGCAAGCTCAAAGTTAGTTGCACGCTCGTAGAATTCACCAGGAACGCGACCTTCAGGGCGGATCACAAAAGGAGCGATCACTTCTTCAGGGTAGCGACACCCTGCAACGCCGGCCATCGCCAGCGAGGCTCCCATCAACTGCATCCAGCGACGCCGGGACACACCCTCTGGAAACTCCGAAGCTGCAACGGGGAATTCACGGTGCAGGAACTTTTCCTTGAATTCCGAACTGCCATTCAACTCCGAAAGACTACGCCAGTAGTTAGGAGCTTGGCTGTTCTTGCTGGATTGCTTTTGCGTCATCTTGGTTTGAATCGATCAGTTGCTGGCACAGCAAATTCGACTTGCCTGCCGGGACTGGATTGGATTGTGGGAACCTGGTTTGGCAAATTTGGACCCGACTGTGGATTCCCACACCCAGGCAACTCGCCGGCTGATTAACAAACGACTAGCGGTGGCAAACCGCACAGTGCCGCTGAGGATGAATGTTTTGTTCTGCCCGAACTTTCTTCGCGAACTCCTCTTGGTTCGCAACGTCGTACTGCTCCTTCCAAAAATCGTCCGAGGGCTCCCAATCAAGCTTGGTTACAAACTCTTGCGGACGCAGGTGTTCATTTGGGTTCTGGTGACAAGCAATACACCACGCCATGGACAGCTCTTCGTGCTGATAAACCGTTTCCATTTGGTCGATGCGACCGTGGCAGGAAACACAGCTGACGCCGGAATTCACGTGGGCGGAGTGATTGAAGTAGACGAACTCAGGCAGGTTGTGAATCCGAATCCACTGCATACTCTTGCCCGATTCCCAACTTTCGTGGATGGGTTTCAGGTTGATGCTGTCTGCCTGAACCGCTGCAAGTGAAGTCTGCCCGGCTTCGTTCTTTGGACTGTGGCAATTGATACACGTCGCTGTCGGCGGGATCGCCGCATGCGAAGCGTCAAAAACAGTGTTGTGGCAATAACGGCAATCCAATTTCAACTGCCCTGCGTGAATCGCATGACTGAACGGCACCGGCTGTTCTGGCTGATAGCCAATATTCAGCGTGACGGGGTCCGTAATTAGGCCCCCCATCGCAGCTGCAAACAGCCCGCCGCCGCCAATGGCAGCTCCCAGGACTAGGAGGAAAGGGTTGGTCCACCGCGGAAATAGAAAACGTTCCATGATCATCGACCGGCGGCATGCCGGACGCTTACGCGCAGAAAAGTTCGACGGGTACTTTCGAGGATGCGAAGTATCGGGTGAGCGCGGGCGAATTGACAAGGGCATCGTTGGGCCGAGCGACATTGTGTCGCTAAGTTTCCACCTCAAGTCCTGTGGCTCATCGTCGCAGCGCTGATTCGGCGTAGTAAATCAGTCGACTTTGACGGTTGTGATCCGCATCGGATTGAACTGATCGGCTCAAACGGTTGCTTTCATTTAGTCGATTATTTTTTCCACCAACGTCCGTCTTCACTGACCGGCAAAACTTCGCATCGCATTGAATCAAAAGCAGAAGCGAGTTCACCGATCGCCCAGTCAATGTCACTGCACTCCAAACGGTATTCTGGCCACCCCCAACCGCCTGGCCACATTAGGTGCGGCGCGGGCCATCGAAGGTTTTCCTCCACACGATGTAAACGCACCAACAATCGCGGCATTGACTTTACACCCTCCGATGTTAGCGAACTCTCTCGGCCAGTTTGGGGACGCCGAGTCCATTCGCTAGAAACCCAAGGCTTCGACTCCCACAACTCACCTGTTTCAAATTCCGCCGCTCCTTCGCGGCGGTAGGCAATCCCATGCTCGGCCTCTAACCGCTCACACATCGCTTCGCGCATCGCTCGCGATCCAGTCACCAATGCCAACGACGGTGACCCGACCAACAAGTGATCGTGCAGCTGCCGCATGGTCCAACCGAACCGAGGATCCCGAAAGTGTGGCACGACGTCGCAGGCCGGCTTGAGCACAAACTGACGTGCGGTGTAACGGGGATGGGGCACAACCAGATTGGTCGCCCCGCCAACGAGCTGCCCATGAAGCACGACATCCAAGTCGATCGATCGGGCATCCCAACGGCGACGACGCTGACGCCCCAGTCGATTCTCCAATTCCTGCAAACGGCCGAGAACTTCGCGAGCCGGTGCGGTGGTCTCGAAAGCCCCGACCGCATTCAAAAATGGCTCCTGACCGCTCGGCCCGCCAATCGGAGGCGTTTCGAAAAGCCTGCTGGTCTGCAGCGGGTTTTCGGTAGAGACAATATCCCAACCCGCAATTTCGCTGGCTGCCGCGGCGATCAGATCATGCCGATCGCCCAAGTTGCTGCCAAAACTGATCAAGCACTGGGATTGCTGAACATGCTGCGGGGTCGATGCCCCCGGCAAAGGTCTTGAAATGGGCGGGGAGGTAGGCTTCATGCCGACATCCTACAGCGCTTTTAATCGTTTTTCGACGACCAATCCGGCATCACTCCGATAGGCGACGAAGCATCAATAGACGCATCTCACAAACCTGCTTTCCGGGGATCTGCGTTGCAGAAAGCGACAATATGTGTCGTCCAGGTTCAACTTGGATCGTCCCGAGCGTCATCGGTTGCCAACGCTTGACATAACCTTCCTGCCGGATGACACGATCCTGATCGGCTCCGATCACGGGACTTTCAACGGGAGTATCGATCTTTGCCGCGAGGGTCGACTCCCCGAGCTTCAGCTGGATCGTCGCCCCAACGTCTTCTTTCGGACAGACGTAGTACATCAAGACTTCGTAAGAACCTGACGAAAGTGCCTCCACATCCCAGCGAATCTGGCTGTCCTTGTCTGTCCAACTGTGCAGATAGGTGCAGTTCGGAAATCGGTTACTGCGTTTAATCTGTCCGCTGAAGGTCGCATCACGAGCGGGCAACTGAGTCCATTCGGCTTCGGGATGAGCGATCGAAAACGGACGATCATCTGCGTCACCGGCTCCGCCACTGGATTGTTGCCACTGGCTAAGCTGCTTTGCGAGGTGGCTGGCAATGTCAGGCCGAGCCTTGGCGATATCACGTTGCTCACCTCGATCGCGTTCAATGTCGTAAAGCTCACCGGCCCCGTGAATCCGGTATTTCTGCGTGCGTGCGGTCGTCTTCTTCTTCCATCGACTGAACAGAATCCGCTCGTCTGCCTCCAAGCTGCGCCCTCCGCCCAGCAACTCGCCTGCGAATGAGATCCCATCGAGCGGCTTGCCGTCCAACTGCGAAGACTTCCAATCGACCCCAGCAAGATCAGACAAGGTTGGCAACAGATCGATCGCACCACTGACGGTACGAATTTCCGTTCCCGCAGCAACTTTGGCTGGATAGCGAAGCACGAAAGGCGAACGCAAACCGCCTTCGTTCGTTGCACCCTTGCGGCCTTTCATCCCGCCATTGAATCGCCACCCATTCGGACCGTTGTCGCTGAAGTAAATCACAACGGTGTTCTGCTGCTTGCCAGATTCCTGCAGGTACGCCAACAATCGCCCGACGTTGTCATCAATGTTCTTGCACATCGCCAAGGCGGCTCGCGTATGCGGCGTATCTTGCCGCGACGCATTCAGCTCGTTCGGATCGGGCTCGATATCCTTCTCCTTGAAATCGTCCCAATAAGCCTGCGGAACCTGCATCGGCGAATGCGGCGTGTTGTACGGCAAGTAAACAAAGAACGGCTGATCACCAGCGTCTTGCATGAATCGAATCGCGTGATCGGTCAGGTCATTGATGATAAACCCCTTGCCTTCGGTGATACGCCCGTTGTGTTCGAGCATGGGATCAAAGTAGTGCCCCCAGTGCCCGCTGCAAAAGCCGTAGAACTCTTCGAAGCCTCGAGCGTTCGGATGATAAGGCCACTGCATCCCACTATGCCATTTTCCATAGGCCGCCGTCTGATACCCAGCCTGCTGAAACAACTCGGCGATCGTTTGCTCCGCAGAATCGAAACGCTCGCCACCGCTTGATGTGCTGTAAACGCCCATCCGATTGTGATATCGCCCGGTCAAAAACTCAGCACGTGTCGGCGAGCAAACCGCACACACATAGAAGTTCGAAAGGTGCGCGCCGTCGCGTGCGAGCGAGTCGATATTCGGAGTCTGAAGATTTGGATTGCCGTGCAAACTTAGATCGCCCCAACCTTGGTCATCCGCCAACACGACCACAATGTTCGGACGTGACGAATTCCCCGAGGCCTGCTCTTCAGCAAAGCAACACTGCCTGGAAGATCCGAGCGAAATCAGCGACAGCACTACAATCAATAGCCAAACGCTTTGCCGTACTGGTGGTGACATAAAACCAGGTCGAGAGATTTCTAGCATGAGGTGGGTCCGATGTTTTGGGGCGGAGCCACACAGTGTCCCAGTGCTGTTACCCCAAGTCAAATTTGTTCAACGGGCACTTCGTAGCCGCACTACAATCAAGGTTCCCTCCTACCCACCAAAGAACCATGCCCACTTCTATTGGCCCACCCTTCTGTTTTGGAACACGAGAACCACTGCGATGGCAATCGCCACTGATGCCATTCGCTTTAGCGTTTCTATCCTTCGCGCTGGGAATGCAATGGAAGTCGACTTCGCAAGCGACCGAACCCGCGGCGACCTTTCGCGTCGGCGCAGCGACCGGCAACATCACTCCGCCACTGGGCGAAATGATCGTTGGCGGATGGGTCCCTGTTCCGGCAAAGTTGATTCACGACGAACTGCATGCACGATGCGTCGTCTTCGATGACGGCCAGACAAAAGTTGCCATCGTTGCATGCGACAATGTTGGCATCCCTCGCGAAGTGTTCGACTTTGCGAAGCATCTGGCTACCGAAGCAACACAGATCCCAGAATCAAACATGTTGCTTGCGTCCACCCACACGCACTCGGCAACGACAGCCAGGGGTGAAAACAAAGTGATGGCCTCGGAAGAACTCACCGACTACCAACGCTTTCTTGCTCAGCGAATCTCAGATGCGATTGTTCAAGCGACACACCGACTGCAACCCGCAAAAGTCGGCTTCGGATCAATCGAGGAACCGAGCGAAGTGTTCAACCGTCGGTGGTTTGTGACCGACGCTAGACTCGCGACGAATCCGTTCGGCGGAGTCGACCAAGTGCGTATGAACCCGCCGCGCGGAAACGATGCGTTGGACCGGCAAGCCGGACCGGTCGATCCCGAAATCAGTTTCATCGCTGCGGTCGACCTGAATGACCGCCCGATCGCACTGATCGCCAACTACTCGCTGCACTATGTCGGCGGAGTCCCCAGTGGCGAAATTTCAGCAGACTACTTTGGCTGTTTCGCGGAATCGATCGCCGGCAAACTGAATGTGCAAGATCACTTTGTCGCGATGCTGACCAATGGCACCAGTGGTGATGTGAACAACATCGATTTTCGCGAAAAGACTCCACGTAGCTACAAGCCCTATGAAAAGATGGTGGAAGTCGCCGACAAGGTTGCTTCACGAGTGCACGAAGCGTTCGGATCGATCCAATGGCAACATCAACCGACACTTGCCTCACGCACCGAAGAGTTAACTCTTAACGTGCGAAAGCCTGACTCGAAAATGCTTGAACACTTTGCACAAATCCAAGCAGGCAACGAAGCGTCATCGCATCGTCGAGAATCAATTTACGCCGACCGCATCGAACGAATCCGACAAAGCCCTGATACGGTTTCTGTTCCACTACAAGTTTTGCGAATCGGAGACATCGCAATTGCCGGAATCCCATTCGAAACGTTTGCCGAAACCGGGCTCGAGATCAAACAGCAAACCGCTTCCGAACACACATTCACGATCGAACTCGCCGGCGGATCATTCGGCTACTTGCCGACACCACGTCAGCACCGTTTTGGCGGTTACGAGACCTGGCTTGGTACGAATTATGTCCAAACAGACGCCTCGGAATTGATTGTCGATCGCCTGATGACAATATTCGACGACACCAAATTGGACTGATAAGTTCCTGCGTGCAATACCCCCCTCCGCTTGTGTTCAACACGCCTTCAATTTCGACGTGAGCACGCCGCGCGATCGCGCGGATAAAGCGACTATAATCGCTGCCACCTGATCAACGATCCTGCCAACCATCCAGCCGATATGACCAAGCACGTCCCACGCCGTTCAGCACTTAAAACCCTCGGTGCTAGCGGAGCTTTACTAGGACTCGCCGAGACCTCAAACGCACAAGATTCCGCCGCCACTTCGGCAACCGCCCCAACCGATTCACCAGTTATCGATTGGGCGGACACGCACGATCGAGTCTGGCTGGGCGGGAACTGTTGGGCAAACCCAATGGAAGACTGGGTCATTCGAGACGGCGCCGCCGAATGCATCTCGACCGGCGGCGACCGGAACGTGCATTTGATCACACACCAATTGACGGACCCCACCCAACCTTTCCATACCAGTGTTGTCGTCTCGCAAGTCGAACTGGCTGGCAATGACGATGGCGTTGGGTTCCGTATCGGTGTCCGTAGCGACATCAACGAATACCGCAGCAACGTCTTTGCCAAAAACGGAATCCGGGCTGGCCTGCAAGACGGCGTCCTGTTCATCAATCAAAAGAAAGTTGCGCTCGAAGGCACCAAGTCACCGCAAAATCTGCGTTTAGCTTTGCAAGGTGAACCGAGCGGTGATCAAGTTCAATTGACGCTTTCAATCATCAACGATGAAGGCTCCGTACTCGGCAGTGTGCAACACACCGTTGCCAAAGAAGGTGTGCTGGGAAACATTGCGATCGCGAATAGCTTCGATCCTAAATTCCAAAACAAGCAAGGTGCCCGGTACCGTTTCAGCAACTGGACTGTCAACGGCGATGCCTTCACAATCAACGAGGATCACACCTTTGGTCCGATCCTTTGGACGATGTATTCGCTTAGCGATTCAAGAGGAGACGAAGGCTTCGTCCTAAAACTATCCGCGTTAACCGGACCGCTGGGTGAATCCGACAATAAAGACGTCGACCTGCAACTTCAAAACGAGGACGGCTGGGAAACGGTCGCAACCGCAGCGCTGGATACCGACGCTTGGACAGCCACCTTCCGGTTGCCCAATTGGGATGCCACGCAACCGAAAAACTACCGCGTCGTTTACCGTCAACAACATCCCAGCGGAAAAGAAACCGAATCATCTTGGTCGGGCACCATCCGTTCAAATCCGAAGGACCGCCCTCTTCGCTTTGGCGCATTGACCTGCCAAAACGACTACGCGTTCCCGTATGAACCGGTCGCCGAAAATTTGGTCAAACTGGATCCAGACCTGCTTTATTTCTCGGGTGATCAGCTCTACGAGAACCACGGTGGCTATGGAATTATTCGCCGCCCGGCCGATCGTGCGATCCTGAATTACTTGCGCAAGTACTACCAATTCGGCTGGTCGTTTCGCCATGCGATGAAAGATCGTCCGACGCTGTGTCTACCGGACGATCACGACGTGTTCCAAGGCAACATCTGGGGCGAAGGCGGCGCGCCAATGGATGTCGAAACCGGCGGGGCGTCTTCGAATGGTGGCTATATCGAACCGGCCAAGATGGTCAACGTGGTTCATAAAACCAACTGCGCCCATCACCCCGATTGCTACGATCCGACACCCTGCAAACAAGACATCAGCGTTTACTATGGCGACATGGTTTACGGAGGCGTTGGCTTTGCGATCATCGCCGACCGGCAATGGAAAAGCGGCCCCCAGCGTGTCGACACTGGATCGGGACGTGCCGATCACCTTAGCGACCCCGATATCGATCCGCTGCGACTGGATAAGCCCGGGCTGGTCTTGCTGGGCGACCGACAACACGAATTCTTGAAAGACTGGGCGTCCGACTGGCGCGGCCATTCGATCAAGGTGCTGCTCAGCCAAACCGTCTTCGCGGGCGTGGCGACTCACCACGGCGGATACAACGGCTACCTCGTTGCCGACTTGGACTGTGGTGGCTGGCCACAAACTCAACGCGACGTCGCGATCAAGTTGGCCACCCCCGCAAAGCCGCTCCACATCAACGGCGACCAACACATCAGCTCGCTCGTTCAATACGGTGTCGATAAACAGCGCGATAGCTTTTGGTCGTTTTGCACCCCAGCGATCGCTGCCGGATACCCACGCTGGTGGCGAGCTGACGAAGTCGGCATGGAGCACACCAACCGCCCAAGCCATGGCATGGAGCACACCGGCGAATACCTCGATGGGTTAGGCAACAAAGTCTATGTCTACACAGTTGGCAATCCCATCGTCCCGACGGCTAAGAACCGATACGAGAAAGCTCACCAGAAAGGCAGCGGCTTTGGTTATGTCGTGATCGACCCGAAGGAACGAACCTATGTTGTCAATTCCTATCGGTTCTTAATCGATGCGACAGACGGAAAGGCAGAGAACCAATTTCCGAACTGGCCGGTCACAATCCACCAAGATGAAAACGGTGGTGCAAACCGGATCTCGTAGTTGACTATCGTGACGAGTCTTCTTGCTGAGGCGTTTGAACACCCATGCCCCAGCTTTCGACTTTGCGTCTCCAGTCCTTGATCAATGCTCCAAGCAGGAACGCCGCGTTGGATGCGTACCGCGGCACCAACCGCTTTGGATCGCTGAACATACGATAGGCCCATTCGGCACCTAATTTCTGCCAGACCTTAGGTGCTCGCTTGGCCGTCCCCGCGATGAAATCGAACGAAGCACCAAGCTGGATACTGACCGGAACGCCCAAGCGTTTGTAATTCTCATGAATCCAACGTTCTCCCTTGGGCTGGCCGAAGGCGACCAACAAGATTTGCGCGTCGGACTCGCGAATGCGTTGATCCTGGGCAAGTTGCTCCTGCTCGGTCAGCTGTCGAAACGGAGGCGACTCGATCCCTGCGATTCGCATCCCGGGATAGTCGCGAGCAAGTCGCTTCGCGCAAGCCTCCGCGACACCGGCTTCACCGCCTAGAAAATAAATGCCCCAACGGTTTTGGCTTGCCGCCTGGGCAAGCTTGTAAATCATCTCGCTACCGGCCACGCGTTCGGGCAGTTCCTGCGGACCGAGCTTGCTGCGCCAAACGATGGGCTGGCCGTCGGCAAGGATCAGATCCGCCTGTTCGGTAATCGCCGGCATGTCGGGCTGCTGCGCGTGCAACATGACGTAGTTCAGATTTGCCGTGATCACATAGCTGGGCTCTCCACGTCGAATCAATGCCTCGATCCGCTCCACCGCTTGATCCATATCCACACAATCAAATGGCACGTCCCAGACCGAGACACGTTCCAAAGCGGGCAAGGGATCGGGAACTTGCGGTGTCGGTTGCGGGGGAAGCACAACAGGAGCGACGGATGGAACGCTGGTGAACGATCCTGTCGGTTGAATGGACATAAGGCAAGTTGATCAGCCAAAGGCAAAAAGTCGGGACAGCCCGTTAGGGCACGCAACGCAAAAGTCTAGGTCCCCGCTTCGCGTCATCGCCGAACGCGTTAAAGTTGGTGCACCAGCCTTGACTGGCCAATTCGTTTTCTGCCGATTTGAACGATTTTATTGATACCTATGGAACGCTCCGAATCCTCGCTCCCGATCACGATCGTCATCACCGTCGAAGGGCTATCGACGGCCCCACTTGGATGCTACGGCAGCTCGATTGGCGAGACTCCTGCGATCGATGACATCGCCGCCAGCGGAGTCGTTTTCGATCGCTGGACGAGCCCCGTCGACCAGCCTTCTGGTTTGATCCGCCGCTGGCTTTCGGCTTGCAGCGAGCCGATTCAGAATGAAGCCCCCGAATCGATATTCGTCACCGATGATCACGAACTCGATACCGAAGTCTTCGATGCGGTTTTCGGTGCTTGCTGGAAACTGGATCCGAAGATCGGCGGGCACATCGCGCCAAGCATCGACCGAACTCGGCTGGCGAAAAGCTTTTTCGAACTGATGGACCACATCGAGCCCGATACAGAACTCGCGTGGCTTCACACCGCAACACTACGTGACTGCTGGGACTGGGTCGAAGTCACGTTGCCCGATCCCGACGAAAACGACGAGCCCCCCAGCGAAGAATTCGTTGACAAAGAAGAAGCCGAACCGATCGAACCACTTCAGTTGCCCGACAACGCCAGTGTTCCATGTTTGGATCTTGAATCGGGCTTTCAGCCAGAATCGGAACGCCATCCGGACCTTCTGTTTTCATGGATGCAGCGATACGCCAACCAAGTCTTTGTCCTCGACACCATGGTTGATGCTTTGTTGCAGTTTCTTGGTGACCGCCCTTGCACAGTGATCATCGCTGGTGCCAGCGGATTCTCACTCGGCGACAACCAATGGATCGGTCATCATGTCGGGCCGCTACGCAGCTCCGATTTGCGACTGCCGATGATCGTTTCCGGACAAACACCGCTGCGTGTTCCGTCGGTGACGTCCGCCGATCAATTCGCAAATATCATTCGCGCCGCCATCGCCGGACAAAGCTGTATGACCCCGAACAGCTGGTCCCATCGCGATGAAGAATTCCATCCGCTCATCCAAACCGAATCCGATCGTGCGAAAAAAGCGGTAACAACAGCGTCATGGTTCCTGGTCAACGAAGACGATGACGCTGCGAACGCGAAACTGTTCCTAAAACCTGATGACCTCAACGATGTGAACGACATCGCTAGGCTGAAAGCCGATGTGGTCGACCGACTGAACTCATAAGCACCCCAGTCGTGGTGCAATTTCATTAAATAGGCACCGCCCTGTTGCGACCGACCTAGAGTGAGCGGCGATAGATCATGCGAACGTCCTGATCAAATTGATCCACTTGGCTTAGCCGAAACAGTGGAACACGATCAAGCCGCTCGATCCCCGATCCCAAAACCGGTCCCGGTGCGCTCGCGCCACCGAACAGTTTGGGTCCGACGTAAGCGTGAATCTCATCGATCAGGCACTGCTCAGCCGATTCACCCAACAGACTAGCCATCAGCGTGGGCCCGCCTTCGACCATCAAATTGGTAGCCGGTTGCTGACCATCGAACCCTTCGGCGCAAAGCCTTAGGATCTTTTGTATGTCGTAGTTTTCGGCATAGCAAACGATCCCACGATCTTCCAATCGCTGCCGTTCGTCGGGATCGACGAACGGACTGGTAAACAGATACGTCGGAATCTGTTTCGCTGATTGCACCAGCTTCGAATCAACCGGTGGTAACCTTCCCCGCGAAAATACCATCCGCTTGGCAACGCGGGGAGGATCGATGGGTTTACCACTTTCGTCAGTCGCACGCGCGTTCAGCATCGGATCATCAGCCAGCACGGTTCCCATGCCAACAAGAATGGCGTCGACGCGGCCCCGCAATTGATGAACATGTCGACGCGATTCGGGTCCCGATATCCACTGGCTTTCACCGGTGGTCGTGGCTACCCGGCCGTCGATCGTCATCGCCCACTTGGCGATGACCCAAGGCAAGCCTTCACGCAATCGCTTTAGATAGGGCGCATTTAACGCTTCGGCTTCCGCTTGCAGTACACCGACGGTGACTTCCACACCGGCATCACGCAGTTGCTGCAGACCTCCGCCAGCAACTTTGGGAAACGGATCCTGCATCGCGATCACGACTCGCGCAACCTTTGCACGGATTAACGCTTCGCTACACGGTGGCGTTTTGCCGAAGTGACAGCACGGTTCAAGCGTTACATAAGCCGTCGCAGACTCGGCATCGGCTGCCGAAGCGAGACTTCGAAGAGCTTCGACTTCGGCATGAGGGCCACCGAACTTTTGGTGGTCCCCTTGTCCGATCAGTTGTCCGTCCTTGACCAGAACGCAGCCGACCATCGGGTTCGGCTCGACATGACCTTCGCCACACACGGCTAGCGTCAACGCTTTTCGCATCCACGATTCGTCGTCGTGGCAATGATCAGAATCGGTGAGCGTCATTCGTGGCTATCAGTCCATTCCGGGAACCCAAAGCTTTCCGCCGCCACCGGAATTGGATTCGCCTGGGCTATCGGGAGTCCAAAGGCCTTCGGAGCTTTGACCGCCGGATGCTTGCGGTGCGGGGGCCGGAACGAAGTCGTTTCCGGGTGCGGGGCCGGGGGCGCCCTGAGGTGCACGCAGCGACCCGTCTGGACGAATGACGCCGAGTTGCACCAAGACTTGCTGAACACGAGCCATGACAGCTGGGTCGTTTCCGTAATTCTTTTCGATCTCCATGATCGTGCTACGGAAACCGTCTTGGTCAGCGGACATCAGACATAGCTCCATCTGCATCAACAGAACGGGAGCAAAATTCAACTGATTGGCCTTGGCATACTCAGTCGCTGTGGAGCCCATCGCGAACGCGGCTTGAGGATCGCCAATCGACATCATCTGGATCAGGTAGCCTTCCATCACCAGTTGCTTTTCTTCCGCCGATTCGGCAGTCGGAGCTTGTTTTTCGACGAGCAGTGCGGCGAATTTGCGAGCCGCTTCACGGGCGCCAACTTGCCGCGCTGACGAAGCCAAGTAGTACAGCGAAATGCAGTCCGAATCGGACGCATCGATCCGGAACAGGTCGGCCGGATTCACCATATTGGCTTCTTCATTGGCCGGCTTCAAAGGTGGCAAGGCGTCAACCTTGGCGATTTCGCGAATCGCGTCCAAGACACCGTCGAGGCTTTGTAAACGCTCTTGGCCTTCGAGAATGCGGATATAGATCCCTCGCTGCATTGCTTTGGAATCATCGTCGGCGATCTCGCCTAAAGATTTCCCCTCGAATAACGGAAGCTTGATCGAGGCGGCACGCACAGGAATGTTCTTCTGCGCAAACTCTCGATTGAACTTAGTCATCTCCGCCATTGATGTCGGATCTTTCACCCGAACCGGTCGCAGATCTAGTTCGACCATCAGAGGCGTCGGCAGCGGTTCACCGACAGTGATTTCACCTTCGGGAATCGCTTCAGAGAAAATCGACTTTACATCATCGATCTGATCTTGCGCAACATCGTATGCAATGACGTGAGGCCCTTGATCGGTTTGGCGTCCGTAGACACATGCGATGCAAAGGTTGACCGGGGCATCTGCACCAGCGGTGTCTTCGGAGCTATCGGGAAGCTCGCGATCACCGACAAAGAATGCCGATCGCGGTGGAACACTGTCGTCACTGATTTTCAAGCGTGCAAGCTGTGCAGGTTCCATCTGGCGAACGCGGCTATTGGCCGACAGCGCCATTTCGGCTTGGTCGATGTCATTAAAATCGGCGCGAACATTTGCGGACTCGACGGCCAGAACGTCGCGTTCTTTCAACAAGGCCGCGATCGCACCGTAGCGTTGACGCTCCAGCAGATCGAGGGCTTCGACTTGCGAAAGCTGCTGTGCCATTTCGGCTTGTCGATCGACATCGCCACGCCAAATCGCGCATCGCAGCAGACCTGACAACACCGCGGCTTGTCCCGGAGCGGTTCGTCGCAAAGATTCGAACTTATCCTGAGCAAGCAGGACTTTGTTGACATCAAGTAGTGCGATCGCTTCGTCGTAACGCTCTTGCCAATCGACACCGCTTTGGCATTCGATCAGGTCTGGGATGTGCTTGAGCAGATGGTTGATCATCGGCGAGCTGTCAAGCTGATTCATGAAGTTACCAGCATCCGAGGAGTCGTATCCCGACGCCCCCAGTGGCAACATCGCAAATAACCGTGCCGATAGGATTGATTCGTTCTGGACCAAGCCCATCGCGACAAGCATGGCGACGTCCATCAAAAATGAATCGACGTTTTGGCCGCTTTCGTTGAATGCTTCCAAAAGCGAATCGGTCGCAACCTGCATCTCACCTTTGGCGACGCTAACGGCAGCACGCTGTGTCAGGGCCAATGGGTTGGACGGTTGCAAACGAATGAATCGCTCGGCATTGTCGGCCAAGGAATCAAATTCTTGCAGACTGATCAGCAAACGCCCGCGGATCGCCAAGGCCCACGCCGCATCGGAATGCTCGTCCAAAATCGAACGCAAACGATCCAAGGCGGGAACGATCTGTCCGCCCTCGACCATCTTCAGCACCTGATCCATCTGCCCGACGGAATCTTTGCATTTGCAGAATTTGATTTTCTTTCCATTGCCACAAGGACAAATTGCATATGGATCGACAGACATGAATGCTGATTGCCAAAGTTAGGGGAGGCGAGCCGTTTCCGCTCACCGATGGGGGGCCTGCCGTTCAGACAAGCTCACAATTTGATCAAGACCGTTGCGAAGGCGATTGTTTGATCGCTAAACAATACGCAAGAACGGTCGCTTCGAAGGCCCCTATCGTACCACGATCACGGCGATTTCCCCAAGCCCTGGATTTGGCCCCAAGTCGGCCAGATTAGCTCGAAAATCACGGTCCCGAGGCTCTTTCCCCCAAGGATCGACAGAGGCATCCGAGCGCAACTGGCTTGCCAATAACGCAACGATGATGATGGAAAAAGCCAAGTGCCAGCAAAAGCTCAGGTTTCAAAAGCTTGTAACAAAAACCGCAAAGCTCGCGTCTCGATCCCAGGACAACTGCTATCACGGGGACCTGCCACGTTTAGAACCGACGGTTTGGTGACCGATAGCCAACGCCGCAGCTCGACAACACAACTGTCGTCCAGCTTCAGACTGAAACAGGGACGACCGTGTCGCTTGGCTAAACGTTGCGTCAGCAAGGTGCCGCCTTTGAGTTTGCCTTCATACAGAATCAGTGTCGCGTCACTATCGATGACATTCTGTTCCGTCCGAGGTGGGTACTCTGGCGATTCCATTTCATCCAACTGATAGCGACTGGGGATCGAACCGTCCTCGCTGAGCCGACCTTTCGGACACCAGCCTCCGTGATCAATTCCCAACGCTATCGCGGCTTCTAATCCCGCGCGGTCCACACCGGTTTGCCCGCCAGAAACGATTCGATGTGGCAGAAAGGTCGGCAAGCTATCGTCAGTATTCAAATCACAAAACAGATGTCGAGTCTTCGCAGGTAATGGTTTCGAATGGGCAATGGTTTCGAACAAGCAACGGACGACGTTCAATCACTTGATGTTACTAGATCCAATCGGCGACCAGGGGTTCGATCTTAGACATCGACGGCACCCAAGGAAAGTGTTCGGACCACGAGCCCGGGATCGGGGCACTGAATTGTAACCGTTCGCCTTTGGTCGGATGCTCGATGGCCAACTGCCAACTGTGCAATGCGATTCCGGGACCGAAGTCTTGCTGGCTTCCATATTTCTTGTCACCGACAACAGGGAAACCTCGGTCGGCGAACTGCAAGCGAATTTGATGCTTGCGCCCGGTTAATAACTTCACTGCGACCAGACTGTATTGATCCGATTTGGCTAAAACGGAATACCGCAATTCGGCAAGTTGGCTTTCGTGCTTCCCATGACGATCCACCCGCATCCGATGAGCGGCGTCGTCCTTATACACCTGGTCGCGAAGGACATTGGGTTCAAGCTCACTTGCCGACGAAGAAATGTTTCCTTCGACGACAGCCAAGTAGATCTTCGTCGCACGGGTAGTGACTTTTTTGCTTTTCCCTGGGCCTCCAAACTGAATCGTCAATCGCGATGCGGCCTTGCTGGTGCGGGCGAGGACGAGTGTCCCGGTGGTCAGCCGGTCCAGACGACTGACGACACCGATGTAGACATTCCCGGGTTTGTTGTACTTGCGTTTGACGTAGTCGCATGCCCAACGATGCGCAGTCATCTGACCGTCCTCCGCACCCATCGTCGCCATCCCGGCAGGCTTATCGACAACAAGCAAATGATTGTCCTCGAAGAGCACTTTCATTTTGCTTCCTTCAAAACATTTCGAAACCAAGCCAATCCTGCCTTGGCGATTCGGGGCTGGATGATCGAAGGGTGCCCACCGATGCGACTGACTGCACTGAACCGTTCGCCGGAGGGTGAAAGCACAATCAACTCAACTTCGGCAGCAGGCAACGGGGCATCGTTTTCACCTTCCAGTGAAGGGTATTGGTCGACTGCCAACACCCACGACGCGTCGGAAGTTTTCTGAAGCTTTGCCAATGCGTCATCTGCATCTACCGATAAAAACTGCCCCAGCGAAGTGGTATCGGCGAAACTGATCCCGCCGCGATAGCTTGGCGAGGGCCCCAATGATGCGAACCAGTCGGACAGCATTGCCGCCCTGCCAAACTCAGCCGTGACAAGGCTTTCGCCGCGTTCACGAAGCTCCCGATCGACGGCGTGGAACTGTTCGTAGTCTTCGCCATCGCCATAATGCAAATCTCCAACGAGCGACAGGATTTCTTCGCGAGTTGCCTGAATTTGCCGAAAGCATTCTTCGCGGCTTGAAGCGATCGCCGTGATCCGCAACGAAATGGTTGCGGCGCTGACGGTGATGCCAACACGGGGCGTCCGATCACGCTCAATCATCTCGCCCAAGCGTTGCTCCATATCGCTTTCACCAGTCCCAAAGAACTTCATCACCAAATGTTCAATGTGATTGGCTTGGCCGCCGGTCATTTCCAAGATTCTTGGACCGACAGTATCATCAAACATCCGCATCATTTCGGCGGGGACGCCTGGTAAAGCGAAAACACGACAACGGTTCCCATGCTGTGTGATTTCGATGTCGATACCCGGGGCAGTACCTTGGGGATTGAAGACCTCATCGCTGTGGACCGGGAACATCGCTTGAATCTTATTCCGCTCCGGCATTTCTCGATTGCGTTTCGAGAATAGCTTTTCGATGTGGTCGAGCGCGGACTGGCGAAATTCCAGCGGCTGGTCGGCCGCGGCGGCAATCGCCTGACGTGTCAGGTCGTCGCGTGTAGGGCCAAGGCCACCGGTCGCGACGACGACGTCGGCGCGAGCTGCTGCGATTCGAAAGACATCGATATTGTGCTGCAGTGTGTCGCCAACGGTGCTGTGAAATTCAACCTCGATCCCAAGTTCGCCCAGACGCCGACTGAGCCACTGCGAATTTGTATCCAGCCGAGCACCGCTGGTCATTTCATCGCCAATGGAGATGACTTCGGCGCGAAGTTTATTCTGAGACATCTGTCGGGAGACCAAGAGATCGAAATTGCGACCGCCATCAGTCGCCCGACACAGTTATAGATCGAAGGAAACTTCCCGAGAAGCGAGGCAGGTTGGGACTACTCTTTAACGGGGAAAATTTGCTGCAACATTCGCTCTACTTTTTCTTTCTGTGGTTTGGAGTTCCCGACGCTTGCCTTGAGCTTTTCCAGTTGCAAACTCAGCGATGCGATGCGTGCTTTCTGGAGCTGATTTTGCATACGGCTAAACTCCAATATGACCTGCTGTCCCTGCTGCCGTATCTTTTCACGTTCTGCGTCGGTCGACGAAGCAGTGTATTGGTGGTGCAACGTTTTGAGCTGACCTTTCAATTTCTCGAGTTGCTGCTGCGATCGCGCGATTGAATCGTCAATATCCAGCTTTTCGGCTGGGGGCATCCAATTCGGATCCTGTTGTCGGGATTCGTCCACATCGGCGAAGGGATCCGCGGCAGCAGGGAGATTCGAAGCGTTGCCGGGTCCACCGAATGGATCAGTGCCATTGCCGGAATCTGCAAAGGGGTCCGCTGCCGCCGTCGTTGCTCGAGGCTGCCGAGCACGCAGGGGAGTTTTGGGGTCCATCGACCGATGCCCTATCGCGGGTGGTGCAGAAAAGGGATCGAATCCGGGAACGCTGCGCAGACTGAACAGATCGATTCGCGGCAAACCTTGATCAAAAGCTTTGGCGATTGCCAACATTTTTGCAGCCCCCGCCTCTAAGTCCGCCGAAGATTCAATTCCCATTCGCAGCCACATCAGTCCGCGAGGCCCTGAATCAAACGGATCGCTGGATTGCCCCTGAAAGGGATCGACCTTCAGCGTTTTACCTTGCGATTCGAAGTGGCCTTCGCCGATTCCAAAGAGCAACGCTTTGCGAGAACATTCGTCTTTGAACTCGGTGATTTGCTTTTCGCTCCATGCCTCGGGATAGGACGCGGCAAAAAAAGGACCGGCGGTCTTTGGCAGGGCGGATTTTGTATCAACGCGAATTCGATTGAGCGCCAGATAATTGGATCCCGCCGACCTGAAAGCGTTCTGAACATCCCATCCGGTCAAGAAGCCGTTTTCTTTTGCATCTTCCCCAAGCATCACAACGACTTCGACGTTGATCGGATCAGACACTTGGGCGTTGACGTTGGTGCCGGGCAAGCAACCTAGCGCAATGAACGCCAAATAAACAAACGCGGCAGTACGAAAGGTTTGAATCATCGAAAGCTTCCTATTGGCGTGGTGTTTTGTAGTGGATCTTGTCAAAGATCCCTTCCGAAAGTCTTTCTGAAAGAAGCAGGATCTTTGACAAGATCCACTACGTTTGCTGATTGAGTTCCAACGATTCTTCCCAATCGTTTTGATTGATTTCTTGGCGTAGTTCGTCGATCTGGTCCTGCAAGTTGTCAATCGATTCGTCAACTGGATCGACAAATTCGAGTTCGACAGATTGCATCGGAACAACAGTCGATTCATTTGAATCATCTTGGGCTAAGTTCAGATACATCAAGACGGACCCGAACGACATGAAACAACCGACGAGCGCAAAACCGAATATGAATGTGATCAGTTTCTTTAGCGATCGATTAACGGTTTGTCTCGACATCAATAGCGACTCCGGAATTCTTGCGATGGTGGGCTGTTGAATGTGAGCCAAACAGGCTTCGATTAACTCCTGGACTTCGGTCGCCGATTGCGGTCGCGATGCGGCATCCTTTGCCAAAAGCCGAAGCACCAGCGATTCCATCCAATCCGGTACATCGGGATTCTGTTCACGCAATGACTTTGGATGCGACTCGACGATTTTCCTGAGAACGCCGTAGCTCGTTTCCGATTGAAACGGCGGGCGCCCCACAGACATCGTGTAGATCACCGCCCCCAAACTGAACAAGTCACTGCGTTGATCAATGCCTTCTCCGCGAGCCTGTTCGGGCGACATGAATTGAGGCGTCCCGGCGATGAATCCCGAACGCGTGACCGAGACATCATCCGCGGCACGAGCCAACCCGAAATCCGTCAACATTGACCGATCCACACCGCGTTCTAACAAGATGTTGGCTGGCTTGACGTCACGATGAACGAGCCCTTGCTTGTGAGCTGCGGCAAGCGCCGCGGCCACTTGAGCCGCAATTCGCAACACGTCGATTGTCTTTAGCGCACCTTCGGCGTCGATCCGTTGCTGCAGCGAATGACAAACGACATAAGGCATGACCAAGAATGGCAACTGCGCCGTTGATTCCGAAACGGATAGCACCGGCATCACATTCGGATGAACGATGGCGGCCGTCGCCTGGGCTTCACGTAAAAACCGTTGGCGTGCAACGCCGAGTGCGGCCAAATGTGGTGACATTACTTTGATCGCGACAGGGCGATTCAGTTCGCTATCGATGCCTTTGAGCACGACGCCCATCCCGCCGACGCCGATCACGGAAACGACGTCAAAATCACCGATGCGGCCGATCGCATCATCGCTGCTGGAAGGCTGTAAAAAGTGAACGGCGAAATCCTGGGGTGACTGCGAATACGATGTCTCTTCGTTCGCTGTCTTTGACGACATGGCTGCCTGTGATTCTGCTTGTAGAGCTGACACGATCCGAACGTTCGAGTCATCCACATTCGAGATCGACTCGATACGTCGCTGGCAATCGGCACAGTGGTCCAGATGCTCGACGACTGATTTATCGATCGCCGCTTCTGATTCCTGATCCAGGCAAGCCAATAGCTGAACGTCACTGGGATGTTGATGAGAACTTGAGGAGGGATGAATCACTGCATCACCTCTTCGATTTGCGCACGTATCCGTTTTAGGATTCTCGCTCGCGCCATGTAGATCGCGCCTCGCGAAAGGTCGAACTCTCGGGCGACCGCATCGACGGACCGTTGACAGATCACTGTTTGCCAAAACGCCTGCCAAGATGACTCGCTAAACTCGCCACGAACTTTGGATGCGGCCCAAACGATCAACTCGTGTTCGTACTGGTAGGACAGCTCCGACTGATCGGCGATCGACTCAAGGCTTCGAAGCGTCTCGGTGCCACCAGCGGGAACCCCATGACGCCGCATTTTGGTCATGTACTTGATGACTTCGTGCCGGGCGACCGTCCCCAACCAACGCCGGAACGAAGCTGCCTTTCCGTCGTCCTGAAAGCCTTCGACCGACTTGGCAATCGCGATCAAGATCTGCTGAACGGCGTCGTTGACGTGAGACTCAGGAACGCCTCGACGACGGGAGAAATGCCGTAAAAAAGGCTCGTAGATCTCCACAAACGCCCACCAGGCGGCTTGGTCGCCGTGGTCGGGCAAACGAACAATCAGACTCGGTCGTGTTTCTGGATTTGTCATCACACCAGTGTAAGGCTGGTGAATCAGACGGATCTAACGCGTGCCGATTAAAAAAATCAAAAACGTTTTAGCGCTACGACATCACGACGAAGCGATGATCGCATCGATCGGTGTCCCTTCAACACGCACCATTGGACGACCGACAGGCGTTTCCAATTCTTCGTCGTAGCGGACGCCCAAGCATTTCAGAATGGTGGCGTGTAGATCGCCAACGGTCACAGGCTTTTCAACGTTGACGACCGGGCTGAACTTTGGATCTTTCGAATCGACAATCGGGTCAGACGCTGTCGCTCCGTACACGGTACCGCGACGAATCCCACAGCCAGCCAAGAACATCGAAAATCCATGTGGCCAGTGATCGCGGCCTCCCGCCGGATTGATCACAGGAGTCCGACCGAACTCACCGCCACAAACGACCATCGTGTTTTTCAACAGATCGCGTTCTTCCAACCGGTCAAGCAGCGACGCGAGCGCGGGGTCCAGCGTTTCGCATCCAGCCGATTGCAGCGAATGGTTGTTGATATGTGAATCCCAGCCGTTCAAGTTTACCTCGACACAACGAACGCCCGCTTCAATCAGCCTCGTTGCTGCCAAGCAGCCACGACCGAATGGCGAATCACCGAACGCGGCGAGTGTCTTTACCGATTCACCACTGACGTCGAATGCATCGATTTGCTCGCTGGACATCATCCGCAAAGCGGCTGCGGTCGAGGTCTCGTGCAGAGTCCGATTTTGATCTAGATCACGCAATCGCCCTCGACGAAATTGGCTTTCCAAGAAATCCAGACCTTCGAGCCGACGATCCATTCGCGCCGGATCGACTCGCGCTTTCAAGTCGGGCACCGGAGTATTCGGGTCCCACATCTTGAACGCATCCAACCCCGGCCCGAGATAGCCTCCTTTGGCCGGCCACTGCCCGGGAACGATCGAAACATGTCGCGGGATATCTAGGATCTCATGAAATTCGTGGCACAAGACCGCGCCAATGGCCGGATGAACTAGAGTCGGATCCGGCCGCCAACCTGTCTTGATGTTGTAGATCGCACGTTGGTGGTCACCTTCTTTGCTGGTCATGCTTCGAATTAGCGATCCCAGATGCATGCGTTCGGCGGTCTGTGGCAGCGTGTCGGCAAACTCAACCCCTTTGACGCTTGTCGGAATCGCCTTCACCTCGCCACCGTACTTCGACCCCGCATGAGGGTCGAAGGTTTCGAGCTGACTTGGGCCGCCTTCCATCCATAGCAAGATCAGGTTTTTGCGATCCTGCGTCTCGGTCTTTGCGACCTCGTCAGCCCAGGCAAGCTGATTGGCGATCGCCGATAACATCGCACCACCGGCTCCGGCACCAAACAAACGACGGCGTGAAAAATGCAATCGCGGATCACAGATCAGAGAATTCAACATGTGTATAAGCTCGATAAGTAAATGCGATTTTCAAGTTGGGTGTGTCGGGCAATCCAAGTAACTTCGGCAGTCGCCCCACCAATTCACTCAGATCAAAGTTCAGCGCGAAGGAATGATTTCAATGTCAATCCGAACAGGAGGCTTTTAGTGGTTCCAACCGAACTCAGTTGAATTCGCAAGCATCCAAAACAAGTCAACGAGGCCATTGCCGCGTGCATCCGCCTTGCTCAACTCCGCAACAAAGAACTCGACCTCTTTGTCAGTGGGATAGCGATTGAGCAAACATAGATACGCTGCCTCGATCGCTTTGGAATCTTCCTTGGCAAACGACCTGATGTGGCCGGTGGTATTCAACAGCGGCTCGGACTTTGCTGCTTCCGCCAACACATCTCCGTTAAGAAGCATTAGACGTTGCGGGATAGTGATTCCGTCTTTTGAAAACTCGTTCTCTCCCAAGTCACCGTAACGTTTCAGGAAATCGTTCATTGCCCCGAAACGCATCAACTGGACAAGCAACGACGATTGCCGATCGATCGACTTGATCTTGGATGCCTGGGTGATGGCTCCGGCTACTTGCTCGGCACGCAATCGGGTCAACGGGAATGCCGCATAGTTTTCCTCGTGCTGCTGCGTCAATTCAAAATCAGCGCGTCCATCGACTTGAAATGCATCCGACTGAGCGATGACACGAATCACACGATGGACATCATGATGCTTGGCGAAATCATCAATCAAAGGCTTCAACACCGGATCATCCGATTGATCGAGTGGCAGGTTATCAACGGCATCCGTTGTTGATCGGCCAAACATCAACGCCCAAAACCGATGAATGGCTGCTCTGGAAAACTGCCTGTGATCCGGATGCGTGACCCACTGGGCAAGACGATTTCGAGGATCACCGTCGGACGGCAACAGGTCCTGATGATAGGGAACGGCCGCAGGCACTTCGACTTCGGAATCCGCATCGAGGTATTGATACTTGTAGTCGACGTCGTGTGTCCGTACGCCTTGCAATCCGCTGGTTTTCGCACTGCTATAGAAAGCCGCCAGCTGGTGAAAATCGGTTTGGCAACCTCCGCGAAGATCTCCCGATTCGCCAAGGCTAACGTTCCCGAGAAAGTCATCGTGACACTGCAGACAATCGATTCGCAAACCTAAAAATGCGCGGCAGGTCCGTGCCGCAAGGCGAACCGGATCGGGGCTGCCATCATTGGTGTCGAACGTCACGGTCAAAAAGTTGACTTCGGGTCGGTCGGTCCACAAACCTTCCGCGGTAATCAGCTCACGAACGATTTCATCGTAAGGCCGATTGGCCGCAATGTTCTCGCTTAGCCAATGACTAAATCGCCGGCGGCGGAACACCAAGAATGGACCTTCGTCACTGACCAGGTATCGCGCCCAACGCTCCGCCCAGTAATCATGAAATCGCCCATCTCGCAAAAGGTTTTCCAGATGGATGGAGACCCGACTGTTCTCGGGCAACGTTTCAAGCGACCGAATCTCTTCGAGCGACATTCCGCTACCGATCATTGCCAGCGACAAGCGACGACAGATGGTGGTCCAATCGGCCTTTGGTGCCGATTGCAACCCGGCTTCTTCGATCCGCTGCTGCCTTGCCAGGTTGACCTCAGCGATCAGCTGACTGATCTGACTTTGCTGGGAAGCGTGAATCCTGTCTGGCTGGACGGATACCGGTTGGGCAGAAATCGCCGACGCGTCAGCAGAACCCGCGTTCCCGAGGGCAGTCGGGTCTTGAGGCTTTGAAAGCCCGGACGCCATGTAGCCAAACGCCACTAAGAGCAGCAGGCAGAACCAACCCCATTTGGCGATCGAAATCATTGAGCGTTTCATCAATTTGACCCGGGGGCAATTTCACTCAAGGGCAATGGGCCAGACTGGCCGTTTAAGTATGATTGCGAAAGACATATCTCTAGATCAGCTGATCTAGTTTACGACCATTCGCCCGCCAATCGAAATTATTGGCTTGGCGATTGAAAAATTTTAGAAACGTAGCGGACGATGCCCCAGATCGAAGACCCATTTTTTGAGCCCTATGATCGCGACGATGTCGCCTACGGGGAAACTCCATCGGCACCCTTGGCGGAATACCTGAAACAAATCCCCACCACCGGGGAGGCATTGGATCTAGGCGCAGGCGCCGGACGCGACACGATCGCGATGGCCAAAGCCGGGTTCAATGTCACCGCCGTTGACCTGAGCGAACGGGGAGCCGAACGCATTTTGCAACGGGCCAAACGGAAAGAAGTCCCTGAGCGAGTGCAGACCCGTGTTGCTGATGTGTGTGAATACCAGATCGAACCGGATTCGTTTGACCTGATCTGCGCGACCACTGTTCTAGATCACATCAGTGCTGCCGACGCCAAACGAGTCTGGGGCGCTATCCTGGCAGGCTTGCGGCCCAAGGGGGCGTTGTATGTCGAAGTCCACTCGACCGAAGACCCAGGCAGTGACCAACTTCCCGGTTCACAAAGCGATGCACCGGTCAGCGAAACTGCCGGAGCGGTGATCAATTATTTCGCGCCCAACGAACTGCTTCGCTGGGCGACAGAGACAGATGCAGACCTGCGTGTCTTACGCTACGAAGAGCGGCTTGAATGGGACTACACGCATGGTCCAGAACACCTTCACGGTAAAGCAGTCTTGCTGGCTGTAAAGCAAGGAACTTATCCGCCGTGGTACGGACAGCCGCCCGCATTTCCACGGCGATAGCAGCCCATCGCTTTTCGGTTGTCGCCTATCACTCTGTTGAGGCGGCATTCTTTCCCGCTGGCTTTGCCGAGTCGACTACCAAACCAAAGGCAGCTCTTCGTCGCCGGGCTGCATTCGACCAGCCGGACGCACTTCGCTGCCTTTCGTTTTTGTCAGGCGATCTCCCAATGCCTGGCGATAGTCCTCCGCCGCTGCTTCCAGTTGTGCGACGACCTCGGGATAGTCCTGCGAAACATCTTTCGTTTCACTGACGTCGTTATCCAGATCGTACAGGGCCTTCTTTGCCATGACTTGTTTGTAGGCAACGGGCAGGCCTCCCGTTCCGCCGGGATGCCCGTCAAGTGTTCGATACTGGTGCGGGAAAACCAACTTGAATCGCTCGTTGCGAATCGCTTGCAGCTGCCCGGCGTAAAAACAGGGGTAAGCGTCGTGTGGCGATTTGGCTTCGTCATCACCGAACATCAGCGGCCGGATGTCATGTCCATCGATTTTATGATCAGGTAGATCGGCATCGATCATCGCCGCTACTGTAGGCAACAGATCGATCGTGCTCGCAAAGGTATCACATGTTGATCCGGCAGGGATCTTACCTTTCCACCACATCACAGTCGGTTCGCGGTAGCCACCTTCCCACATTGTTCCTTTGCCTTCGCGGAGCGGCGTTGCCTTGCCAGCATGGTCTCCGTAAGACATCCATGGCCCATTGTCGCTTGTGAACACAACCAAAGTGTTTTGTTCGGCACCGATGTCTTCGATCGCACTGAGCACCTGCCCAACCGACCAATCGACTTCCATCACGACATCACCAAACAAACCTTGCCCGCTTTTACCTTCAAAGTCTTTCGAGACATAAAGTGGGACATGCACCATTGGATGGGGCAAGTACAAAAAGAACGGCTCGTCCGCATCACGCTTAATGAAATCGACGGCACGACGAGTGAACTCCTTTGTCATCTCACGCTGATCGTCCGGTTGCACACTCTCGTTGACAATGGTCGTATTTTCGATCATTGGCAGCTCCGACCAGCTGATCGGTGCGTCCGGATTGTTGCGTCGCCTTGCGACCGAACTCGGGTGCAACGGCCACATATCATTGCTGTATGGAATGCCGTAGTACTCGTCAAAGCCATGATTGGTTGGCAAGAACTTTGGGTTATGCCCCAAGTGCCATTTGCCGTAGATCGCGGTTCGATAGCCTTTGCTTTTACAAATCTCCGCAAGTGTGGTTTCGTCGGCATTGATACCAATGTTCGACTTCGGTCCCAAGGCTCCCGAGATGCCGATACGTTTGTGGAAGCAACCGGTTAGTAGTGCAGAACGCGATGCGCTACAAACGGCTGACGAAACACAAAAGTCGGTGAACTTCCGACCTTCGGCAGCCATCCGATCCAGATTGGGTGTCGGATACGCGGTTGAACCGAACGGATTGATGTCGGCATAGCCCATGTCATCGATGAATATCACGACAACGTTTGGCAAAGTGTCCTCCGCGGCAGCGTGTCGCTGGACGGTAAACATCGCGGTTATGGCGGCAAGGCACCCTAATAACCGAGCCATCGGTGGGGCGAAATATTTCGCAGTCGGTGGGATTGATTTCATAGCGTGAAAGGTCAATGTATTAGCGTCGGAATTCGTAAGAAACGCTGTCGGCACACCGCATCGCGTCGACAACAAGGCCGGCTATCATGTGCCGAAAAACCAGATCGATCCTCTATCTATAACAAACGCCTGCGACAGGTGTAGCAGGCCTATTCAATCGTGCCAGCAGCCGCATCGGAAGCAGCAAGGCAATTGAGTTTGCTAGAGGTTCAAATCTGGCAAACCAGCAATCTGCGGGCGTCTACTCGGACGCTACCAGTATACAGAGATTCCAAATAAAGAAGGATTTGCAATGGAGATTGCTGCAAAGGAATCGCTTGATCGCGCGAAAGCCGTTCTAAACGACACGTTTCAGCTCGATGAATTTCGTGCCGGCCAAGCCGATGTGATCTCGCGGCTACTGGATGGAAAAAACGTCGCCGCGGTCTTTCCCACCGGGGGCGGGAAAAGTCTTTGCTACCAGTTACCCAGCCAAATGATCGACGGCACGACGGTCGTTGTGTCGCCGCTGATCGCATTGATGAAAGACCAATGTGATGCGTTGGCCGCCCGAGGTATCGCGGCGGCGAGACTTGATTCATCATTGAGCGACCAGGAATTCAGCACCGCCGTTCGCGGAATTCGCGACGGTTCAATCAAACTGCTGTACGTCGCGCCAGAAAGATTCTTCAACGAGCGATTCATTGCCACGATTGGTTCGCTGAACGTCGGCCTTTTTGCTGTCGATGAAGCCCATTGCATCAGCCAATGGGGACATAACTTTCGCCCTGACTATTTGAAGCTTGCCGAACTTGCAAAACGTCTGAACGCCGGTCGAATCTTGGCTCTGACAGCGACGGCCACGCCGGCAGTTTTGGACGACATCCGAAAAGCGTTTGACATAGCCGACGATAATGCGATCTGCACGCCATTCCATCGTCCCAACCTTCGAATCCGCAGCTCGGTACTATCTGATGCGGAACACTACGCAAAACTGCGTGAACGTCTGATCGGCCGGCCACCGGGCGCAACGCTCGTCTATGTTTCCAAACAAAAAACCGCGGAAGAAATCGCCGAAAAGCTAACCGACGATGGCACCGAGGCGGTGGCCTATCATGCCGGAATGACTGCCGAAGATCGCACCGAGATTCAACAGCAGTTCATCGAGTCAGAAAACGGAGTAGTCATCGCAACAATTGCATTTGGAATGGGTATCGATAAGCCCAATATCCGATACGTCTATCACTTCAATCCGCCACAATCGCTCGAAGCGTACGCACAAGAAATCGGTCGCGCCGGGCGTGACGGCCAACCGGCGACCTGTGAACTGTTACTCGTGCCGGAAGATCGTGTTGTCTTAGAAAACTTTACGTTTGGTGATACGCCAAGCCGTCATGGTGTCGGTCGCCTGATCGACTTTTTGATCGGACAACCCGAAGAGTTTCATCTTTCGCATTACAAGTTGTCATTCGAGACAGACATTCGGCTTCTTGTCGTTCGCACTTTGTTGACTTACTTGGAACTGGACGGCTATCTGGAATCAACATCGCCTCGCTATGACACCTACAAGATTCACCCGCTGGTGACTTCACAAGCGATCCTTAAAAACTTTGATGGTGAACGCCGTGAATTTCTAGCCGAACTGCTAGGGCAATTCACCAAAGGCCGCAAATACTTTCTGCTCAACATGGCTGCGGCTTGCAAAGCGATGAAACAGCCACGTTCGCGTCTGGTCAAGGCGATCGACTTCATGGCCGCACAAAACTGGATCGAAGTCAAAGTTCAAGACCTCGTTCACGGTTATCGCTGGAAACGCCCCATCGATCAACCAAAGATCTTGGCCGATGAATATTTCGATCGCGTGACCGCTAGAGAGGCCTCGCAAGTTGATCGGATCGACAACGTGTTTCAGATCGCACGGGCGCAACAATGCCAAGCCCAACTGCTGGCAGCACATTTCGGTCAACCGATGGATGCCGATTGTGGTCAGTGCAGCTATTGCATCGGCGACGGCCCATTCACGATTCCGCCGCTAAAATCCCGCAAGATCGGCGATTCGGCGCATCGTGCACTTGAACAAGTCGTCAACGAGTATCCAGATCATTTCACAACCGCCCGACAACGGGCTCGCTTCCTATGCGGTTTGTCGTCTCCAAAGATGGTACGCTCTCGTCTTTCACGGCATGCCAGTTTCGGCGTCTGTGAACAGATTCCATTCGAAGACGTCTTGAAACAAGTTTGAAATGAAAACCGTCATCGCGCCGAGCGCAAAAGAAATGGGGCGTTACGCCGCCGAACACGCTGCCGCCAACCTCCGGCAAGCGATCGCCGAAAAAGGCAAAGCGGCCATGATCGTCGCCACAGGTGCGTCACAGTTCGAAGTCTTGGCGAATCTCGTCGATCAACCCGGAATCGATTGGTCATGCGTTGACGGATTCCATCTTGACGAATACGTCGGGATCGACGCCAACCACCCAGCTTCATTCTGCCGCTATCTGCGTGAACGCTTTGTCGACAAAGTGCAACTCGCATCGTTTCATTACCTCGACGGCTCGGCAGATCCGCTCGACACAATCCGCGCCGCAGCCAAAGCAATCTCAGAAGTCGAAATCGACGTGGCAATGGTTGGCATCGGAGAAAACGGGCACTTGGCATTCAACGATCCGCCAGCGGATTTTGAAACGGTTCATCCTTATCTTCTCGTTGAACTGGATGAACCCTGTCGCCAACAGCAGGTTGGCGAAGGCTGGTTCAAAACGCTTGATGATGTCCCCACACATGCGATCAGCATGTCGGTGAGGCAGATTCTGAAATCTAAATTCATCTACTGCAGCGTTCCTGATGAACGAAAATCGGAAGCCGTTCGCAACACCATCGCCGGCCCCGTATCGCCAAACGTTCCGGCTAGCATCCTGACCGAACACAACGCAACGACATTGATTGTCGATGAAGCCGCGGCCAGCCAAATCCCTGCCGAAACTGCTGCTTCGCTGGAGCACATCCTGTGAACGGCTTTATCGATTTACAGGTCAATGGCTATGCGGGAGTCGACTTTAACAGCGATGACTTGGCGATCGAAGACATCGCCGCCGTCTGTGACAAACTAAAAACAGTCGGCACCGCCGTCTTTCTGCCAACAATCATCACTGCCGATCTGGACGCGATGCAGTCCCGTATCGCCAAAATTGCAGATGCGATCGAATCTGACCCGAGCGTCGCCGCCATGATGGGCGGGATTCATGTCGAGGGACCGTTTATAAGCTGTGAAGCCGGATATATCGGTGCCCATCCGGCGGATGCGGCGTGTGACGCAACCGAAGATGCGATTTCGCGACTGCTGGATGCCGGTCGTGGATACATTCGATTGGTTACGCTAGCCCCTGAAGTCGCGGGCGCGGTCTCGGCTACCAAACGTCTCGCTGACCAGGGTATCACTGTCGCTGGTGGTCACAGCAATGCAACGCTCGATCAACTTCATGCTGCGATCGACGCCGGGATGACCATGTTCACGCACTTGGGAAACGGGTGCCCCGTCACAATGCACCGCCACGACAACATTATCAATCGTGTGCTGGCATGTGCCGATCAGCTTAGGATCTCGTTCATTGCCGACGGCCATCATGTCCCGTGGTTCGCGATGCGCAACTACATGAACAACATCCCCGATCAGAACATCATCATCGTCACCGACGCGATTAGCGCCGCCGGACTGGGGCCGGGCAAGCATCGCTTGGCTGACCAGTGGGTCGAAGTTGATCCTTCACTGGCCGCATGGGGCGAAGGCCGAAAACAATTCGCTGGCTGCGCCACCGAAATGCCACGCATGGTCACGATGCTCATGGAACAAAAGATTGCGAGTGAAGACCAAATCAAACGATGGACGGTTGACAATCCTGCCAGAGTGCTTGGCATCCCTGTCTAGGCTTCAATCGCAGTCACAAAACCCTCTCGAAGCGGCAACGTTCAAAGGCGAGTCGTTGCCTGATATTTGGCAGTACAAAGCAATCTCTTTACGCGCAAACAAAAACGGCGGGTGAACCAACACCTCGCCGTTTCGCTTTTTTATAGAAATGCTGCCTTGCGGCGAGTCTAGTTTTTGACCAACTGCTGACGCTGAAGACCGGTGATGTAATCACTCAAAATGCTCAACACTTCGCGGTTGTAGAAGTCGTCTCGGAAGACCTCTTGATCGCTCTGCTGATTCAGCTCTTCTTTTTCCTGTTCTTTCTGTGCGTCCAACTGCTTACGTCGTGCCAAGAACTCCTCTTCATTCAGTGGAACGCGTTTCTCTTCTTTCTGCTTGATGAACAGAGCAATGCGGCGGATCCGATCCAAAAACTCGTCATCGCCTTGGACACGAGCTTCTGACTTTTGCCGAAGCTCAGTCAACAAACCCGCAGGAACGAACTTGTAAATGTCATGCCGAACACCGTTGATACGGTCGGCTTCAAGAGCGTAGGGCAAGTCGCCTTCGGCAACATCAAAGTTCTGAGTGAAACTAGGAAGAATGATGTCCGCTGACACACCATCCCGCTGGGTGCTTTTACCGTCGGGAAGGTAGAACTGCTGCAAGGTAACTTTCAATGCACCGTAGTTGTCACGGTTGGTGGTGAAAAGACCTTCGGCGAGATTCATCAGGGTCTGAACGGTGCCTTTGCCGTGCGTCGCAGGATCACCGACGATGATGCCGCGATGATAGTCTTGGATCGCTCCGGCAAAAATTTCACTTGCACTCGCACTGAACTTGCTGGTCAGCACAACTAACGGACCACTCCAAACGGTGCCTGAATCTTCATCGTTGTACTGCTGAACGTCATCGTTGCTGTCTTTGACTTGGACGACCGGGCCGCGATCAATGAACAGTCCGGTCAGGTTGATTGCTTCGGTTAGCGATCCGCCACCGTTGCGGCTCAGGTCGATCACGACACCCTCAACGCCCTTCGACTTGAAGTCCATCAGGATGTTGCGAACGTCACGTGTGCTGCTGCGGAAATCAGGGCGGTTTTCACGAGCACCGTCCATATCCATGTAGAAGCTTGGCAGATTGATAAAGCCAACCTTACGGGTCGTTCCGTCTTCCATCGTGTGATCGATGACTTGGCCGCGAGCGGCAGAAGTTGCCAACTCGACGTTAGCCCGTTTGATCTTGTAAACCTTGGTTTCACCTTTGCCGCCTGGCTTGACGCCCAAACGAACGATGGTGCCAGCATTCCCTCGAATCATGCTGACAACTTCTTTCAGCGGCATTTCGACGATGTCGACCATTGGGCCGTCATCACCTTGGCCAACGGTCACGATGATATCGTCGGCTTGCAAACGCTTATCCAGGTCAGCGGCACCACCGGGAATGACTTGCATGACCACGGTCTTGCCGTCTTTCTCGCGAAGGGCTGCACCGATGCCTTGCAATTTCAGTCGCATCGAAATCAAGAAGTCGTTGTATGTCGATGGCGACATGTAACTGCTGTGCGGATCGAACGCGCTGGTCACCGCAGTCAGATAGGCTTCCAGCAGGTCATCTGAGCTGTACGTTTTGAAACGGCGTGCGTATCGCTGATATCGACGACGCAGCACATCACGCGGGTCTTCTTCTTCGGCGTTTGCGTCAGCATCGTCATCGGGGCTGTCGTTGTCCGAATCACGGAGGTCCAACAGCGTGTATTTGATCTGACGTCGCCAACGCTCGCGAGCTTCTTCGGGAGTCGTCGCGAACTTTGTCTCATCCGCATCAACGATGATGTACTCGTCTTTGTCGTAGTCAAACTCTGTATCGAGTAGCTCCAACGCGACATCCACGCGCTCATCAACACGGTCGATGTAGCGTTTGAAAACTTTGTACGCCAGCTGCAAATCGCCCATCTTCACCATGTCATCGATCGAATCCTTTTCCTTCTTAAATTCGTCGATGTCGGACTGATAGAAGTACAGCTTCAACGGGTCGAATCGTTCGATGAAAAGATCGAGTGCGCGTTCGCTGATTCGATCGTCAAGCTTGTCCCCCGAAACATGGAATCGTTCCATTCGCCTTGAGATGATCTTGGCGATCAGACGATCTTGCACGGACGACTGGTACGAACCGTCAGTAGCGAGCGGCGTGTCCTGGGCGACTACGGAATCCGTCGTGCAGGCCACGGCGATCGAAATAAGGATGGCGGTTGTTATTGCGCCCAGTCGTCGCTGAAGAACCATATGTATCTACCCAAAGGTCGAGGGGGATTTGTTTCGATGGAATGGTAGGAAAGTGGCGAAATCCAGGCAATGTTGGTTTCTTCCGCAAAATTTGCGGCTGACCGCCAATGCTTCCTTCTCAGCAGAACGCGGTGCGTCGCGTTTCACTCGCCTAACCCACCATCCATTGATCCACACGCATTACTTTACCAGTTTCACTTTACTCCCGTCGGGTCATCGACGGTCGCCAATTGGACGTTAAGTTCGACAAGTTTTCCGTTTCGCCGTACCACGATTGGGTGATCGGAGCCAATTTTCTGACGTTCGATTGCCCGCTGGAGGGCTGTCGAATCTCGAACCTGCTCACCGGCGAACTCCACAATCACGTCCAGACGCTCGATTCCGGCCTTTTCCGCGACCGAGTCTTTGATCACTTGATAGACCAAAATCCCCGAATACGGGGGCAAATCGAACTGCTTGGCGATCCTCGGCTTCAAGTCCACCAATGTCGTTCCGATGGCGGCTCGCCGAACCTCACCATGCTTATCAAGTTCATCAGCGATCCAAATCGCTTGATTGATCGGGACCGCAAACCCGACGCCTTGGTAATAGCCCGTTCGGGTCGCGATCGCGGTACTGATCCCGATCATCCGACCGTTGAGGTCAATCAAAGCGCCACCGGAATTGCCAGGATTAATGGCCGCATCGGTCTGAAGCATGTTGCTACGCGGAATCCGTTCGATATGCCGGTCTTTGCCGCTGATGATTCCCGCGCTGACAGTTGCTTGCAATTTGAAGGGGCTACCGATCGCTAATACCCAGTCGCCGATTTCCAAACTATCCGAGTCACCGACCTCGATCGGTTGCAGCAGTTCGTTCTTTTTGATGCGAACGATTCCGATGTCGCTGTCAGGATCACCTCGAAAAACTTCGGCGTCGAACCATGTCTCGTCGGGCATCTGAACGACGATCCGCGATGCATCCTTGATAACGTGGTTATTGGTCACGATCAGGCCATCGGCAGAAAGGACAACGCCGGACCCCAGTCCGGTCAGCTTGTCCGGGTTGGGCGGCAAGTCGCTCGATGGTGGTGGCACAGTGGGGATCTCGTGATGTTCCAGCAGTGGCAGCGGCGGTTCGTCGGACTCTTCTTCGGAATCTTCGGCTGCGTCTTTGGCTTCACCCTGACCATAGGCGAACAGTACGACGACCGAACCGGTAGCACGTTTGGCAGCCATGCGAAACGCAAGCGAAAGCGCCCGAGGTCCTGCCTGAACCGCGGCAATCAAGTCGGCATCCGTTGTCGACTCGGCCAAAGGCCTCACCGAATCGGCAGAAGCGGTTCCGCTATCTGCATCAGCATCTCGCACGCGCTCGCCAACATCGGCGGGTTCAGAGGCCACTCCGCCAGATTCGTCTTTGGGAGTCTCGGCAGCGATGACTCTGCCTCCCAAAATGGCTGGATCGGAAAGGCAAAGCCCCAGCAACGTGCTGACAAGCCAGGAAAACACGAGCGCCGTCAAAATTCGCGATAGCTGCATAGTTCAATCCATTTCGGTCGAGACGATCGGTCATTCACAGTCCACACCTTTGTGGGGCGTGGCACGGAACGGACCGTCGTTGAATAATTTGTCACGTTTACCAACGTTTGACGATTTGCACTATAACCTTCCCAACAACCCCAGTCATCCGAATGCTCGCTGCCAACTTGTTGGTCAAGAAACGCGAAGGGCAGGAACTTTCTGACAGCGAAATCCGCTTTTTGATTGACGGATTTTGCGACGGATCTGTCACGGACTATCAAATGTCGGCATTTGCCATGGCGGTCTGCCTGAAAGGCATGACGGCTTCGGAGACCGAATGCTTTACCAAGGCGATGCTGGAAAGTGGCGATGTGATGCGCCGGGAAGCGTCCGGAGACACACCGCGAGTTGACAAGCACAGCACCGGCGGACTCGGTGACAAAGTCTCCATTATCTTAGCGCCACTGCTTGCCGCCTGTGGTGCTCACGTCCCAATGATCAGCGGGCGCGGACTCGGATTGACCGGCGGAACGCTTGATAAGCTGGAATCGATTCCTGGATTTCGAACCGATTTGGATGCCGACGCTTGCGATCGAGCTTTGCAGTCGGTCGGTACTTTTATCGTTAGCGCAAGTGAAAAGATCGCTCCGGCCGATAGAAAACTTTACGCGCTTCGCGACGTGACCGGCACGGTCGAATCGATCCCTCTGATCACCGCTAGCATCCTCAGTAAGAAACTGGCAGCCAGCCTGGATGCGTTAGTGATGGATGTCAAAGTCGGATCGGGAGCGTTCATGACCGAACTGGATCAAGCCAAAGCACTGGCCGAATCGATCAAGCGGGTCGGAACCTCTTGTGGTTTACCAACATCGGTTTTGATTTCCGATATGGACCAGCCGTTGGGCGAGGCCGTCGGCAACGCGATCGAGATCAATGAGTCTGTCGCGATCTTGGAAGGATTGCAACGCGACAATCCGCGTGTCGAACGAGTTCGCGAATTGACCATTTTGCTATGTGCAGAACTGTTGCTGGCGACCAAGCTTGCAACCGATACCGACGACGCCCGAACGAAACTGGAAAACGCGCTCGACAGCGGCCAAGCGATGAATCGATTTTTAGAAATGGTTCATCAACAAGGCGGCACATGGAACCAGCCATTGCCGCTTGCCGACAAGCTTTCGATCGAAGCGACGGAAGCAGGCTGGGTCGGAAACATCGATAGTCGAACCGTTGGCCTGACGGTGGTGGAACTCGGTGGCGGTCGGCGACGAGTCGGCGAGGTGATCGACCCGGCAGTCGGAATTTCGATGCATGTTCAAATCGGTGACCAAGTCAGCCGTGGGCAGCCACTGATGGACCTTCATTGCCCGAAAGAATTACACGCTGACTTTGCCGATCGACTGCGCGACACGATCAGCATTGCGGATCACAAGATCGCCTTTCGCTCATTAACAATGTAGGCACAGCGTTTCACCGCGGAAATCTTGCTCCTTGATGCACCGAATTGATTCACAGTCCGAGATTGAATCCGAATGATTGAACTGAAGCCAAAAGATATCGAACGTCTCGTCAAAGCTGCGATCGAGGCACGTGACCAAGCGTACGCTCCGCACAGTCATTTCTATGTCGGTGCCGCACTTTGGATCCCAAACGGTGAAATCGTTCACGGCTGCAACGTTGAAAACGCAAGTTACTCGCTTTGCATCTGTGCCGAACGGGTCGCTGCCTCAACCGCCGTGATGAAGGGCTTTCGCGAATTTCATGCGATCGCGATTGCGAGTGTAGGAGGGGTCAGCCCCTGTGGAGCCTGCCGGCAATTTCTAGCCGAGTTCGGAATGGACTTGCAGGTAATCATGGCGGACGTGTTAACCGGAGCTCGCCAAATTCGACAGTTGTCACAACTGCTGCCGGATGCGTTTGACGCGACAAATCTGCCCAAGAACTAGAGGGCAAATGGGAAAGCCAAAATCGCGAGGTCTAGACTTCGCCGTCCCAATCGGGATCAGAGATCTTGCGATGCATCTCGCCAAGCCGTGCTTGAACGCCAAGCAGTCTTTGCCAAGCACTTAGCTTTAGGGAAACACTTTGGCTGTTCTCGTCGATCTTCGCCGTTTCAACCAAGCGGCAGATGCGATGCTGCAGGAAGTCAAGAATTTCGCACAGCTGGGCTCGCTGCCCGGGGCTAAGATTATCTGGAATCGAGGGGACATCACGCAGGGAAGCGACGTCCAATTGGAAAGGCGACTTTTCCTGGCTCAGATCCAAAGCGACGGAGCTTTCCGAAGATGACATCTCGCGAGCCATCGTAGGACTGTCGCTACCGAGGGCGGCGAGTCTCGCAGCGATTTCTTCTTCGGAACCGACAAGCATCAAACTTCGTCCGACCGAAATCAAGTCACCGCTACGGAGGATCTTCAACGGGTACTCAACTCCGTTGACCTTTGTCCCATTGGTGCTGTCCAAATCGGTCAGCACCAACCGGTCGTTGTCACGCTGAATCTTGAAATGGCATCGGCTAACGCGTTCATCGTTCAGCTGAATGTCGTTGATCTCCTCGCGCCCCACCGTGAACGGCGGGACGAGATTATCAAAGACTTTCCCTCGGTCAGCGCCGTGGAGAACTTTTAGTGTCACACCCGACATGGGTCGTTTCCGCAACGAGTAGATGAGTAGTGCTTGGCGCTCAGGGCAACTTTGGCAGACGGTGATTAAGTAGACGGCGACTTAGAAACAACGACCTGTAAACAGCGACCTGATCGGGCATCGACATCCAATTCGAATTTATCTACCAGGCCAACAATATATCCGGATGTGCGCGCGATGTCTCGCACTTTATCGTGGTCTAATCGGGGGGATCGCATGGGTAGTCGATTACCGGATCGGAAAACGATTGGGCCGAACAAACAGTTGCCTCAGTTGGATTACATCGCCTGAGCAATGATGCATTTCAAGTATTCACTCTCGGGACACGATGCCGCAATCGGGTGGTCCGCCGGCGCGCCTCGATTTTCGAGAATGATAATGTCACGTCGCTTCTTTCGGCCCACTTCGGTCAACATCGCTGCAAATTCGGACCGGGCAACCCGTCCGCTACAACTGCACGTGACCAAAATCCCGCCGGGCGTGATTAGGTCCAATGCCATCATGTTTAAACGTCGGTAGGCCCTCAGTGCCTGATCGACCTGTTTTCGCGAACCGGCAAACCGCGGCGGGTCCAAAATGACAGCGTCGAAAGTCTCGCCTTTTTCATGAAGCTGCTTCAGTGCATCGAAGCAATCTTCACGAATAAATGACATTTGATCCCGTACCCCATTTCGTTCCGCGGCCGCTTCCGCAGACGCGATCGCGTGAGCACTTGAGTCCACGCCGACAACACTTGCGGCGCCAGACTTCGCCGCAACGAGACCGAAACCGCCGGTGTAGCAACACACATCTAACACGCGTTTTCCGGCTAAGTATCGCGCAGCGGCCGCATGGTTTTTTCTTTGATCGAGATATCCGCCAGTTTTTTGGCCGCCAATCAGATCGACAACTAAGTCCAAGTCATTCTCGCGATAGGCCACCCCGTCGGGTGGAATCACTTGGTCGAACTGGCATGTTCCGGCATCAGCTTCGATGCCTTCGTGCTTTGCGGTCTTCTCGTCGATGCGGACAACGATTCTTTGACAACCCGTCGCCTGACGCAGATGGTCCAGAATTACATCGCGAAACCGGAGCAGTGCTCCTGCAGTAAATTGAACTCCCAGCGTATCGGCGTAGCGATCAACAATCAGACCGCTTAGCAGATCCGATTCGCTGAAAACAAGTCGCTCAGCACCTTGAGGATCTGTCGGGCTAACCAATTTGCGTCGTGCTATCGCAGCATCGATTCGATCTCTCCAAAACTGATCGCCGATTTGCTCACGCCGATCAAAGCTATACAGCCGCACGCGCAGACGGCTCGCTGGATTGATCAGACCTTGAGCGAGAAAATTTCCGTCGATGTCAACCAGTTCGACAACATCGCCTCGCTTCAGAGTCTTGCCGCTTTCGGTTCGGTCTCCTGAACCGATCAATGCGTGCGCCTGGACCCAAGGGTGACGTGCTAAAAACGGAAACTGACGCCCTGGCTTGATTCGGATTTGTCCCGCAACTTGGGTGGCAGGTTGTGTCGGTGATGCTTCCGACTCCGAGTTCATAGACCGTTCAGCTGACGGGGCATCATTAGTTGAATTGGGGGATTGGTTTGACATTTCCTATTACGGACGGCTCTTTGGGGTGCAGTCAATCGCTTGTCAGGTCGATATATTGGGCGAAGAGGTGACTTTGGATAGGTTCCCATAATGAAAGGTTTTTGAACATGACTCACGTTGTCGCCGAACCCTGCTCAGGCTGCAAATACACCGATTGTGTCGTCGTCTGCCCCGTTGAATGTTTTTACGAGGGCGACCAAATGGTTTATATCCACCCAGAAGAATGCATCGATTGCGAAGCATGCGTGCCTGAGTGCCCCGTCGAGGCGATTTTCCACGAAGATAACGTCCCAGACGAGTGGAAGAGCTACATCGAGCTGAACGCCGAAAAATCAGAAGAGTGCGAAGTCATCACCGAGAAGAAAGAGCCTTTGGCGGACGATTGATCCCCTCGCTCATCTCAGTCACCACGCACCTCTTCGGCCGGCAAGCTGGCAACGATTATCGACCTGTTGATTTTCAGGTTTGATTACTCACAAAGTCTCCTTCTACTCCATAATACCAGCGGGAAAGAACGCTGGCCGCACGGCGTGAAGGACGACAATAGAAAAACAAAAGGCCTCGCCAATTGATTTTGGCGAGGCCTTTTTCTTTTGATCGTTGCGACCGGTGCATACGTTGCCTCCCCGCATGAAACATGCTCGCCAAGATGACGTATTCACGCCTCCTTGCTCATATGATCGCAGACTGGCGATTGCCGCGCCTAACCCGCAGCGGGTAGGAATGTTTTCCAACAGTGGTACCGCGGGTCATCAACCGAATGGGTCACCAAAGGATTGAAGCGTGGCTTGATCGGCTTTGTCATCAGCTTCATGCCGGCTTCTTTCGGCGTCCGTCCACCTTTCCGAGAATTGCACCGCAGACAACATGCGACGATGTTTTCCCAGGTCGTAGGACCACCTTGGCTCCGCGGAACGACGTGGTCCAAACTGAGCTTGTGGGTCGGGAAGTCCTTGCCGCAATACTGGCAGGTGTGCTCGTCACGTGCGAACAGATTCTTTCGGTTGAAACGCACCGTCTGCATGGGCATCCGGTCAAAGCGGGTCAACCGAGCAATTCGCGGAACTTGCAGTTCAAAGCCGACGGCTTGAATGAACTCGTCCGCCGGTTGCTTCTCAAGTGAATTCAACTGGCTCATTTCACACCAGCTTTCGAAATCGTAGCTAATGAACTGGCCAGCTTCGTGACTGATCACCTCGGCACATTCGCGATACAGCAGCGTCAATGCGCGTCGGACATCAACCACGCGGATCGCCATGTAGAAGCGGTTTAAGATTAGAACGTGACTGTCCAGCAAACTCTGACTCATCTCAGCAAAATCCTTGCAGAAACTTGACCAGCACGCACTTGCCAGTCGGGCCAACGAATTGGTGAAAAGGAACATGCAAACCGCACAAATGTGGACCTGCTGACCTCCCGAGGTCCTTGACATTCTAGTCGAGAGTGTCAATGCGATGGGGGGCCAATTGCGGCGCAGATCGCGTTACTCATTCGACTTTCACAGTTTTTTTGCGATTCGTTATGGCCCAACAGACACCCCCATTGCCCCAAAGGGTTCACCGAAAACAGCCTCGACTTGATAGACACTCTCACAATCCATCATCGAACAAAGGTCAAGTGACCGGCGTTGGTGGTGGTTTTCCCAATTTGCCAAGCTGTGCTTCGCCCGCGTAGCACTGGACTTATCCGGGCGGCACTGGACTTACCCACGAAGCAGACAATCACTGTTGCCCGCTGCTGTCTTGCCCGCTTCTCAGTTGACCCTGCGGGGCTGAATTTCATAGTGTCAAAGGTCCGCAGGCGCGAAATGGACTTCGCCCGGGCTGGCTTCCACCCGCTTCGCCACACGCCAACAACGGCGCATGAGGCACTTCGGATGTAATGCTGTCGAAACAAAGACAGAGAGAGCCGAGCAACGCGGATCAGTTCCTTCGCCAGCAAAACAACAATCCATGCCAGCGATCCGACGATATAGCGAACGCCGGCGACGTGTGCTTTATCAAGCTCATGTCGCTGCGGAATCGCCCGCCGGGACGTCGCGACTTGCGGCCGAACTTCGCGAAGCCCGCGAACCGGCCAGCCAGTTCGGCTCCCGAGTCAATCTCCACCTTCGAGGCCGATGGTTTTCGCTCGTTCCGGTCTCGCTTCGCGCTATGATTGTGGTCGCGTTCACGTTGATCGTCACAGCGATCAGTCTCGCATGCGCCCATCATTTCGCGGTGACGTGGCCCTCACTGATCGCACAACAGGACCTTGCCAGACCACTTCGCCTCGACCGTCCAGACAGCTTTGGTGCGTGGTGGCTGACGATGAACTGGATGCTCTGCGCGGGAGCTTCCTACTTGATCTACGGTTTGCGTTTACACCGCCGCGACGACTATCGCGGACACTATCAGCTATGGCGTTTGACAACGATTGTGTTGCTCGTCGCCTGCATCCACAGCGTCGTTGGTTTGGTCGGTTGGTTAGGTGCCTTTCTGGATCTGGCGCTCGGTGATCGAGCTGTCCTTTCCGGAGGCCGGTGGCTGAGAATCCTATTGGATGTCGGCGGAATCATTCTGTTCATGCGATTGATTCACGAGGTCTATCGCTGCCGCCCCGCATTGGTCTTCCTATTGCTTTCGGCCGCTTGCTTTTCGCTTATGGAAGCAGCCGCATGGAATATCTTTGTTGTCAATTCTTTGTCGCGATCGACGATTGTGTTGTCAGCGCCGTTCATCGGATGTTCGATGTTGACGCTGGCATTCACGACATACCTACGACTGTTGTTTCGACAGGTTCGGAACATTGCCGATGGCCCAAGCCTGCGAGAACGCATTGACCAATGGAAATCGCAACGCAAAGCGCTCAACGCTCCGATCGAATCGAATTTCTTTGCCGATGCCGATGACATCCGTCCTGCGGCGGCAGATTTGCAAGTCCGACAAAGACCTGCCAACCCAGCACCAACAAAGGTTGCAGAAGACGATCAAAACGACGAAGAATCGTACAAGGCTGACGATTCGAGCGATGCGACTCTTGAGCCAAAGAAAAAGACCGAACGCCGTCGCTTATTCGATCGTTTCAAACGCAAACCAAAACAGGCAGCCGAGCAATCGCCCAGCGATGTTGACTCTGTAGCAACTCAAAGTGATGAGTCCTCCGATGATGAGGACGTATCCAGCGCTCAGAAACGCAAATGGTTCCGGCTGCCGAGTCGAGCGAAGAAAGCAGACGCAGCGGATCTAGAATCGGCGGAAGATTCTAGCAGCGATTCGAAGACCAAAACTGCTGCAAAAGCCAGCGAGCCGACGGAAGAACAAGACAACGATCAGAAGCCCAAACGCAAAGGCTGGTTCTCCCTCCGTTTGAAGCCGCCGAAGGAAAACAGCGGCGATGACGACGAGCAGGCCAAATCGCAACAAGCGACCGAAGCCACACCCGATAGCACTGCTGACGCCGCGACGGATGAAGAACCGTCTGAACCCAAACTAAGTTTCTTTGCGAAGTTAAAGGCGAAACTGCCAGCAAAGAAACCCAAGACCGAATCAGACTCCGACGACGATGATGACAGCAGCGATGCTTCCGCGCGTCGCTCCAGCGGCAATGGAACAACCTCAAAAACCAAAGCCGGACAATCGTCACGCCATGGTTCCGACAGCGATGCCGCAGGCTCGCGGTCCAACCACAGCAATCAAGCTACCCCAACACCACGACGCGAACATTCGTCCGCAGGAGAAACTAATTCGGCCGACGATGATGACAATGATTACGTCGACGAAGATGACATCGACTGGGACTCGATGAGCAAAGCGGAACGTCGCCGGATGCGAAAGAAACTGCGACGCGGAGGGCGTGCCGCGTAAACTTTCGTCACTTGTTGGGCCTTCGTGTTTTTGCCGGTGGCTGATATTTTGTTGCGGAACAGCCAGCTCTGTAATTTCAGCTGGCCGCTACGGATTTCAGCAGGCACCGGAACCTGATCCCCAATACATCGACCGAAATGATACGCACTCGCTTTGCTCCCAGCCCCACCGGTTATCTACACATTGGCGGCGTACGAACCGCCCTCTTCAACTGGTTGTTGGCTCGACAGTCCGGCGGACAGTTCATCCTGCGGATTGACGATACCGACGCAGGTCGAAATGTAAACGAAGCACTACAGCCGATCCTCGACGGATTTCGCTGGTTAGGAATCGATTGGGACGAAGGCCCCGAAGTCGGCGGACCACATGGCCCCTATTATCAATCTCAGCGAGTCGATTTGCACAAAGCGGCAGTGGTCAAACTGCTGCAATCGGGTCATGCCTATCGCGATTACGCGCTTCCTGAAGAAATGCAGGCCGAGCGTGATGCGGCTGCCAAGCGAGGTGAACGTTACTTCTACGATCGGCAATGGATGGCCGAAGACGACGAAGCGGCTGCCAAATATGAAGCCGAAGGCCGACAGGCAGTCATTCGGCTCAAGATGCCTCGTGAAGGCAACTGCGTGATTGAAGACCTCGTTCGCGGTACGGTCACGGTCGCTTGGGAAACCGAACAAGATCATGTGATCGCTCGCGCCGACGGCAGCCCGCTGTACCACTTGGCAAGCGTGATCGATGACCATGAATTTGGGATCACCCATGTCGTCCGAGCCGAGGAACACCTGCCAAACACACCGCGGCAGATCTTCATCCTGGAAGCACTCGGATATGAGCGCCCCGCATTTGCTCACCTGCCCTACGTTGCCGAACCCGGCGGCACGGCAAAGCTGAGCAAACGCAAACTTGCCAAGTACCTCAAAAATAAAGACTTCGCGGACCTGCTCGCCCACGGCCAGAAAATTGCCGAGCGATGCAAGTTGGAAACCAGCGAGGATACGTTCAACCCCGTCATCGTTGACTTCTATCGTGACATTGGATTTTCAGCAGAATCGCTGTTGAACTATCTGGTGTTGCTTGGTTGGTCGCTGGATGGTGAACGCGAAAAATTCACCATCAAAGAAATGGTCGAACATTTCTCATTGGGACGGGTCACCAAGTCACCGGCCTCGTTCGACCCGCAAAAGCTGATGGCGTTCCAAGCGGATCATTTCGCTGACCTGCCTCACGAAACTCGGTTGGCTTCGGTCGCCCCATTCGCAATCGCGGCTGGACTAGTCGAATCCGGTGACGATGAAACGCTTTCTCAAGTTGTCGCAGCAGCGGGGGACCGTCTGAAGGTTGCCGGCGATATCATCGATTTTGACTACTTTTTTTCCGACGACCTTCAGTACGACGAAAAAGCCTTTCAAAAGCGGATCGCCAAACCAGACGACGCCTGTGATTTGCTGCATGGGTTTCGCGAAGTCGTTCTGAGGGCTGACAAATTCGACCCCGAAGCTTGCGAAACTCTGCTGAAAGGCTATTGCGAGCAAAAGGAAATCAAGATCGGTCAGATCATCCACGCCGTGAGGGTCGCCGCTACCGGATCGGCCGTCGGATTTGGAATGTTTGACACGCTCGCCATTCTCGGTCCTCAAACCGTGGCGGATCGCATCGAAAAGGCGGTCAAAAATGCCGCAGATTCTTGATTCACGCGGCAAAATCGTGCAGCCTTTAAATTAGTCCCACCTAGCATTGCCATCGCATCGACGTGGCAGCGGAGGATTGTTGCTGCTGGAGGCGAATTTGCTCCAGACCGCACACCCTCACGCGTTCACAATTCTCGCCGAAAGATCCCATGCGAAAAATCTTCTCCGTCCTAACTTTCGCTGCTATCCCCGCCGTCGCGTTTGTCGGCGGATGTAATCGCGGCACCGAAAATTATAAGGCTGAATTCGAGCCTAATTTGGTGCACGCGATGAAGTATCAGATCAAGAACGAAGTCTCGATGGACCAAGCGCTTGCCGATACCACGTGGATCATCAACGGCATGTTTGGCACCCCGGACGAACCCAAGATGCCAGAGGTGCTTAGCGGAGAGGATTTCGAAGACCTCGTCGATATGGAACGCCTCAAAAAGGCGGCTGGCCCAATCGCCGACGGCAGTGGTCTCTACCGAAAGCATTGCGTTAGCTGCCATGGGGTCACGGGGAACGGTCGTGGTGAAAACTCCGCCATCCTTGATCCCTACCCACGCGACTATCGCATGGGACTATTCAAGTGGAAATCAACCAAGCGTGGCGCCAAGCCGACCCGTGATGACCTAGTTCATGTGATCGGTGATGGGATCGATGGCACCGCGATGAAGAAAATCCCTGAACTATCCGAAGAGGATGTCGAAGCACTCGTCGACTATGTCATTTATCTGTCGATCCGCGGCGAAGTTGAACGCACGATCATCGACGAAGCTGTATTCGAGCTTGATTTCGAAGTCGACCGTATTCTCGATACCGAATTTGCCGAACGCATGAAAACCGAAGGCGAATCGATTCGAAAGCAGGTCGAAGCTTGGGAGGAAGATGGCGAAGACGAGGAATCACCGGTGGCAAAGCTGGCTGAAAAGCTTGAGTACTACGAAGATTCGATCGGCTTGGCAGACGAACTTGCCGAGGACATCGCAGGTTCGTGGCTAGACGCCGAAGATGACTTTGTCGAAGTCCCCGATCCACCAGAAGACGTTCCCGTACCTGACTCCTACGAAGAGTTCGTGCAGATGCAATCCGGTGACGAAGCCGAAGCATTGACCGCGTCGGTGGAACGCGGCAAAGCCGTCTTCACCGGAAAAATTGCCGGCTGCAATAAATGCCACGGCAACTCGGGCAAAGGGGATGGCCAAAACAAAGACTACGACGACTGGACCAAAGATTGGACCTCGCGAGTTGGCTTGAAACCAGAGGACCTGGAAACCTTGATCCCGCTGATGGCACGGGGCGCGATGCCGCCGAAAAATGCTTTGCCGCGGAACTTCACCGAAGGCGTATTCCGTGGCGGTAGCTCGCGAGAAGACCTATACCGTCGGATCACACAAGGTATTGAAGGGTCACCGATGCCGGCGGCCAGCACCTTCGTTCCTGGCGAATACGAAAAAGTCGACATCTGGCACCTGATCAACTTCATTCGGTCGCTTCAAGAATCTTCCGATCAGCCTGCTGCCGAGATGCAGGCGGCTAAATAGCAAAAGCGTCGATTCTGGGGTGCTTTCAAATGATCGCACCCGGTTGGCTCAGCGGCACTCGTCCTTGGAACCCACATCACAAGTTCCAGTCTCGACAAAAGAGACAAATGTACGGGTGCCTTTTCATCTCACTTGTGCTCAACCCACCATCGGCGAACTCCGCCACGATCGGTAAACTCTTGTACCGGAATCATTTCGATTCCCCCCTCGCGATGCCTTTGCTGGTCATCTGTGGTCAGATCGCGGGCCCCTCGTCATCCTGACGTTGCTTTTATGGGGGAATTGTTGTTTGATCCGCAATGAGCGAACCTGTTTTGCCAAGTGGTGCGTCCATCATTTCGACGACCGACACACCACAACCAGTTGGTAGACGTGACCCCGGATACATTCCTGGCTTACTAGCAGGCGCCCGCTCCAGCCCAAACCACTCGGATTCATCAACGCCATGAATGACACGACACGCCAGAGCGATTCAGCATCCAGCCGCCCCAACAAACACTTTATCGAACAAGCGATTGACGCGGATCTGGCAGCCGGAAAGGCGTCCGGCGTCTTCACCCGGTTTCCACCGGAGCCCAATGGCTACCTTCACATTGGCCATGCAAAAAGCATCTGCTTAAATTTTGGGTTGGCGAAAAACTACTCTGGCACATGCAACTTGCGTTTTGACGATACCAACCCGTCAAAGGAAGAAACCGAATACGTCGACTCGATCATGGCTGACGTCCAGTGGCTGGGATTCCAGTGGGACTCGCTTCACTACGCCAGCGACTACTTCGAACAGCTTTATCAATGGGCCGAAAAGCTAATTGCGGACGGCAAGGCCTATGTTTGTGACTTAAACGCAGAAGAGACCCGTCAATATCGCGGATCGCTAACGGAGCCTGGCAAAAACAGTCCTCACCGCGATCGAACGCCAGAAGAAAACCTCGATCTGTTCCGCCGCATGAAGGCTGGCGAATTCCCTGATGGTAGCCGGACGCTACGGGCAAAGATCGACATGGCATCGCCCAATTTGAATCTTCGGGATCCGGTCATGTACCGGATCATGCATGCCCACCATCATCGCACCGGCGACAAGTGGTGCATCTATCCGATGTACGACTGGGCACACGGGCAAAGTGACTCGATCGAAGGAATCACGTTTTCGATTTGCACGTTGGAATTCGAAAACCATCGACCGCTCTACGATTGGTATTGCGATGCTCTGGAAATCCACCACCCACGACAAATGGAGTTCGCCCGTTTGAACATGACCTACACCGTCATGAGCAAACGTAAGCTGCTGCAACTGGTCAAAGAAAACCATGTCACCGGCTGGGATGATCCGCGAATGCCAACGATCAGCGGATTGCGTCGTCGCGGATACACTCCCGAATCGATCCGCAACTTCGCGATCGATGTCGGTGTTGCCAAATTCAACAGCACCATTGATGTCATCCGGCTTGAGAACGCCGTTCGTGAACACCTCAATCGTGTCGCTCCGCGACGGATGGTCGTTTTCAATCCGATCAAATTGACGATCACCAACTGGCCAGAAGGCAAAGTCGAAATGATGGATGTCGGCAACAACCCAGAAGACGAATCAGCAGGCACACGCCAAGTCCCATTCACGGGCAGCCTCCTGATCGGGGACGATGACTTCCGCGAAGAAGCCCCTCGAAAATTCTTCCGTTTAAAGAAAGGCGGTTCGGTTCGGCTCCGCGGTGGCTACATCATCGATTGCCAAGATGTCGTGAAAGACAGCGACGGCAACATCACAGAAGTCCTTTGCACCTACGACCCTGAAACCAAATCGGGTGAAGACAACTCTGGCCGGAAGGTCAAAGGCACGATCCATTGGGTTAGTGCTGATGAAGCCGTCGAAGTCGAAGTCCGTAATTACGACCGATTGTTTGCGGTCGAAAACCCTGACCAAGCGGACGAAGGCAAGACATTCCTCGACAACATGAATCCAAACTCGCTGGAAGTCGTTAAGGGATATGCGGAGCCTGAAATCAATTCAGCCGAAGTCGAAGAGCACTTCCAATTCGAACGACTGGGGTACTACGTGGTCGATCGTGATTCCACATCCGAGAAACTTGTCTTTAACCGAATCGTTCCCCTGCGTGATAGCTGGGGCAAGATGGTTGCGACCGGCAAAGCCAACTAGCCAGTGGGCTGTCTGATTGGCCTATGCCAGCGGAAACTTCGCGACGATGTCCTCGTGATTGTTTTCAGACATCCAGATTTCTTTTGTTGCTTTGTCCGTTGATTTAACAGGGACGACAAACATGCCCAGAAACGTTCGCTCGACGAGTCAACGGTTTGAGCGTCTTGAGCACCGTCATTTGATGGCGGCTGCTCCCATGGAAATCTATGCCATGGAAATCGTCAATCTGATGCGTCAAGATCCGCCTGCCTTTGCGGATGTTCTCGATCAGATGCGATCGAATCAAGCCGGGGAAGGACATGGCTTTGCCAACACCGACCCGGTTTGGCAAGACTTGCGTGAGGCGATCGAAATCGGATTCATGCCCTCAAATGTTCCAGCGGCTCTCGAATTGCTCCGGGGCACCGATCCTTTGCCACCGCTGACTTGGGAAGATTCACTTTATGCCGAGTCCAGCAACCACAACAACTGGATGCAGACGACCTGCTTTGCTCACAGCACTCCTGAAAATTCAAGCGCGTCAGGCTGTTTGGGACAATTGCCAGGGCTGACTTACAACCCGTCTCGCGCGGCAAGCCAACCAGATTACATCGGAGACAGCACACTCGGGGAATGGAGCAGCGGCGCATTTAACGAGAACATTGGCTACCAATCGGGGCCAACAATGCCACACACTCGCGATGCGTATCAAGTCGGTTCGGATGACCACCGTCAAAGGCAAGCTTACTATGACATTGTCAGTTTCGTATTGGAATTCAATTCGGGATCGCTAGGGCACCTGGAAGCTCTGCTTCATCCTCGGCGTGACGCGATCGGAATCGCGTATGCAACGCTTGACGGGTTCAGCATCTTCTCATCCGATACGAACTTCTTGGCAACACACACATTGTCAAGGAATGCGAGTGTCGGTGCGTACCTGACAGGCATCGCCTACGACGATACCGATAACAATGGCTTGTTTGATCTAGGCGAGCAGTCCAGCGGTTGCATTTCGGTGACGCCGGTCAACAGTTCAACCACCACACAGTACTGCAGCTCTGACGACGAAGTCGGCCTACTGTCGCAGTTCCTTCCCGTCGGAGACTACTGGATCGACGGTGGCGTCACGCGAAAACTGATTCAGCTGGTGTACCAATCCCAGAATCAAAACATTGATGTCAGCGCGATGCTGAAACAAGAATCACTTTTTGACGTGGGGTATGCTGCAGTTCAACCGGAGTTGGTCTCCGGCACACACACAATTCCAGCCGGAACAGGCTATGTCACAATGATGATTGTCGCTGAAACCGACGCGACGATCCAAATTGAATACGACGCGGGACTGAACGACCAAGTTTGGATCACGACACCAGATCGAATCGAAGTCGGATCACGAGACGGGAATCAAGTTAACGCAACACTTGAAGCCGGCGCGCAGTACGTCGTCATAGCGGGTTCTATAGACCAAGCTAGCCAGCTACATATCACGACAACAGGAAGTGTCAATTCGCAACTGACCAATCTATTTGACTCCGCTGATGTCGACCAATCGGGCACCGCGACGCCGATTGATGCCCTCGTCGTGATCAATCAGCTTGCGATCCAGTTCGGATCCGATCTCCCGCTGACATCGCGTTACTATTTAGATACCAATGGCGACGGGGTCTTAACGCCCCGCGACGCTTTGTTCGTCTTGAACGCGATCGCGATCCGTCAAAGCGAAAGCACCAGCAGCATCCAAGTTGCCGAATCAGAAATGGATTCGTCTCAGTCGATTCAGTCGTTTTCCGCTACAAACAAATCTACTCGCGAGCAAATGATCGATCATTGGATGACCGATCTTGGCACGCTGTTTTAAGCAGGCGTCTATAAATCGATGACTCGTCATGACTGGCAAGACTTTCAAGAACCGCTGTCTCAGTTGCAAAGCCAGTCGCGTTTCCGAAAGCTGGTGCCGCGTACTTCCGACGGAGTTTTGATTCAGCAACCCGATGGTCGTCGCCTGATCAACTTTGGATCGAATGACTATCTTGGGCTAGCGATGGAAAATCGAGGCCAGCAGCGATCAGAAACTTGTAGCGGTGCGGGTGCGAGTGCACTGGTCTGCGGCTGGACTCGGCAGCACGAACAACTGGCCGCCAATCTTGCAGCATTTGAACAGACGGAAAGCGCTGTCCTGTTTCCAAGTGGCTTTGCAGCGTGCAGCGGCACGATCGCGACGCTTTGCCGCGAAGGCGATCTGATCCTGAGTGACCGTCTAAATCATGCGTCATTGATTGACGGTTGTCGCTTGAGTCGCGCAGAATGCTTGGTCTATCCACATCGTGACGTCGACTTTATTGCAACGACTTTGCAGCAAAAGCGTTCACAATACAAACGTGTTTGGATCGTAAGCGAAGCGGTCTTCAGTATGGATGGCCATGTGGCTCCACTAATTGACTTGGTCGATGTTGCCGAACGATTCGAAGCCACCATGATCGTCGATGAAGCTCATGGAACAGGTGTGTTGGGCGAACACCTTTCGGGAGCCTGTGAAGAGTTTGATGTGAAAGACCGGATAGCGATACGCCTCGGCACGCTTAGCAAAGCAATTGGCAGCCAGGGAGGTTTCGTTGTCGGCCCCAAGATCATTTCAGACTATTTAGTCAATCATTGCCGGCCACTGATCTTCAGCACCGCGCTGTCTCCACTAGCGGTCGATGCGGCGGCCCATTTTTTTAGAATCCGAGACGAGTTGAAATCGCGCAGGTCCATCGTCTGTCAGCATTCCCAGCGACTCAGAGCCGCCTTGGGACGAACCAGCGATCCGATTGAAACCAAGGTCCCGATCGTCCCTATCGTTGTCGGCTCAGACTCCGATGCCATGCAGCTTTCGGATTTGCTTCTCCAGCAAGGCTTCTACGTCCCTGCCATCCGTCCGCCAACCGTCCCTGAGGGAACCTCGCGACTTCGCGTTTCCTTGTCCGCGGCTCATCAGTCAGAAATGTTGGACCGACTGATCAACGTTTTGAAGTCCAGAATCTCATAATTTCGTGTGCCTCAGACGCGTATTTCGGTTGCTTCTGAAGCGGCAGACCATCTCCCAACGTCGGCCCCGAAAAGCCCTAATCACTTCGTCCACCAGCAGTTACGCCTCTCCTTCGCAATGGCCATGGGCTACCGGGTGGATTTTGTAGACCTGTTTTGTTGGTTTCGCTTGACTATTGGTGTCAGTGACCAACCCTTCACCAGAGTGCCCCGGGCTGCGCGACGAGAATGCGCAAGCGCCTCGGGGATACTCAGTGAGTAATCCGGCGGTGTCCGGGGCTCGCGATAAAGGCAAGCCGACCGCGAGGTCGTGCACGCAAAGTGACGGATCTCTCGAAACGGGAGATGGCCGCGCCACCGAACGAAATCCCCCACGCACAGTGTCGGCGCATGGATCACCATGGGCACGCCGATACCGGAGTCTTATCCATGACCGCTACGCAACCGTCGGCCAATGCGCCCGACCGGTCCACCGCTAGCCCACAAGAAACGCACACGGTTCTTGTCGCCGACGACAGCATGACCGTGCTTCGTTTGATCGATCGCACTTTGCGTGAAGCGGGCTATCGAGTGCTGCTAGCCGAGGACGGTCGCCAAGCCGTTTCTTGTGCATTAACCGAGCACCCAGATCTGGTTGTCTTGGACATCAACATGCCCGAGTTAGATGGGTATGGGGTCTGTCACGAATTGTTGGCCAACCCGACATGGGAAAGCCGCACTCCAGTGATCTTCCTGACCAGTGCCGAAGAACCTCACCTATCCGTTTTAGGTGAAGAACTCGGCGCCTTTTTGTCCAAACCAACAGAACCTGAATTGCTGCTGAAGACAGTCGCCACATTGATCAGCCAAAGAGCAAACGCCCGTTAAAGCGGTAGTTGCTCCCTCGTTGAACTCTGATGTGCGATGTCGCGATGCGCCACAAGCGACGGTAATGCAAATGAACAACCCAATGGCTACCAACCCTATGGCATCCGGCTCCCAAGGCAAAAATTCACACGAGGATTTCGAGTTAACCATCGAAACCTTGGACGCCTGGGAACAGGAACTTGATCAGTTTTCGTCTCAAATTCTGCGACGAATCAACGAACTTACAGGACAACCGACAGACAACATCACGGCAGAGGCATCCGACGCCCTCCGGGCTTTGCAAGGACTTCGTGGCCGCACGCAATAACGTGCTCAAACGTGTGTTCGCTTAACCGGAGCGACGATCCCGTGACAACAAACGAAATAGTCTGAATAAAAAAACATGATGGATAGCTCAATGACCAATCGATCTCGCATCGAGAACCTTAGCGATAAACACTGCATGTTTCGTTGTGGTGATGCGATTTTTGCATTGCCCGCGACGACAGTTCGCGAAGTCACCATCATGCCGAACATCGTCCCGGTTCCTCTTAGCCATCCGTCACTGTTCGGGATCGGAAACTTGCGAAGTGAGTTTTTACCGGTGATCGACCTGGAGCCCATCGTTGGGGATCAGGCGAGACGACAGAACCATACCGGCCAGTTAATTATCGTTGAAAACCCACTCGGTGATTGGGCTATCGCTATCGACAAAGTGATCGCAATCGACGGAATCGAAACACACATCGACGCCGCTCAACGTAACGACAACTCCGCAAACTTCATGCTCGGCACCGCGACTTATCAAAGCAAAGTCATCAGCGTCTTGGACGTTCATGGACTGCAACGTATCGCCCAGCAAACCTTGGAAAACCAATGGTCGCGTACCGATTCACCCTGGTCCGTCGCCCATTCGATCGCGACCTAAACGATTCAAAACTGAAACCGAATTCAATTACGACAGATTCTTCCGCGCACAACTTTTTGTCCACGAAGCACTTCGCATGAAAACGAACCTCGTATTCTTGATCAGTCACGCCTTGGTTGCTGTGGTCGCTGCCGCGACGGCAATGGCAAGCACTTCGTATTCAAGCGAAATCCAATCGGGCATCGTCTTGGGAGCTGCATTGATTGCGGGCGGAATCGCCTCTTTCCTGCTTTCAAGCAAAACGACCAACGGCATTAAACAACTCAAGACAATCCTATTGGAACGTCGGCAAACATTGGTCACCAGTGGAATTGGCGAACTGGATGACCTGGGCGAAACGATCATCCAGACCGCTCAGCGATACGACGAAATCGAAGTGGTCAGCCGTCAAAACCACCGCGAAATTCAGTCCATGCTTGGACGTCTTTCCAGTGGCGAAGGACTCGAAAATGTCGACATGTCAGAATTCAAAAACGTGCTCGCAGGAATGGGCCGTTCCCTGAATGAGCTGATGGGTCAGATCGAAAAAGATCTCATCGAAATCGGTCGCTGCAACTCAGAAATTCACAATCAGAAACAGTCCGAGGCGACCTACCGGACGACAGCGTTGCTGGAAAGCTTGACCGGTGAAATCACCAAAGTGACCGACCGTTGCAAACAACTGCAGCAACAAATCGGTTCAGCCGAAAAAGCCGTTTCAGCCACCATCACGCAAACCAATCAGCTTGTCGAAGGCATTGGGCGAATTCGTAGTTGCAGCGAAACGAGCAAGAAGAAGCTTCGCTCTCTCGGTGACCCGACGCGTCAAATCGGAAACATTGTCGGCACCATTACCGACATCGCTTCACGAACCGAGATGTTGGCGCTGAACGCCTCGATCGAGTCTATCCGAGCAGGAGAGCACGGCCGAGGATTTGCGGTGGTCGCTGACGAGGTTCGAAAGCTGGCCGAGCAAACGTCTCAGTCAGCTCGTGAGATCGGAGTACTCGCCGAGTCGCTGGAATTGCAAACGAACGACTCGCTGACAGTTCTCAGTCGGGAACAAAGTGAAGTCGAAGCTGACATGGCGGTGCTCGAATCAATCCGCGCGACCTTGAACGAACTGTCATCGGTGACCTCAGCCGGAATGCATGTCGCCGCTGATCTTTCCCAGCAAGGGGATCAGCAGCACAACCTGGTGCAGGGCTTGGTCGGAGGCATCGAATCGATTGCCAACGCTTATTCGGCAGATCGCAAGCGAGCCGACCACGCATCGTGGGCCATCAAGTCACTCGCCAAAACGGCAATCGATTTGGACGGCAACATTCACTTGCTGCGGGGTTGCACAAACCCCAATCTCGACACGTCGCCTTCACCGCGTCGACAGCTGGTGGACCTTGCCAGCCAGACTCCTGCCGACGTGTCATCCGACTCGATCACCAGCGAACGACGTGAGGAAGTCTGATGAACGATCCTAACGCAGATGCCATCGAGATGACGACCGACGACCAAGTCACCTCACAAGAAGCACGACTTGCGGATTTCACCGCCGCAGTCGAACTGCTTGGCGAATTAGGTCAAGCTGGCTTGGAGGACATGAACGAATTGCTCGGCGAAGCGGTCGATCGCCTTGGGCGACTTGCCGACTCTGTGGAATCTTCGCTAACAGATTTCAATGACGATCACCCTGACGTCATGGAGCTACTCGATTTCGTCATTGAAAGCTGCGACATGATTCGTCAAGTCGCGTTTAACGACGGCCAAGAATCAGATCCTCATCAAATCGAATTGTTGCTCGAAGCGGTCGATGTTCGCTTGGAAACCTGCGAATCGGTCAATTCGCATCCATCCGACTTTGGAGATTCCGTCGATAATTGGAATACCGATGAGCCCAATACCGACGAACTCACCGAAGAAAGCGTTGTTGCGGCACCATCGCGTGAAGAAATTGCGGCACTACTTAGCAATCTAAGTGCGCAAACTCAGGCAGTTCAGACTCCTGCGCAACAGCAGGATTCACAGCCCAGCGAAGCTGTACCGACCGAGATGTTTGCCGAACGTCCCGCCGGATCGCCGCCGCAATCACCAGGTGAAATCAAGCCGCCTCAGCCCGATAACGTCGACGTCGATAGCGAGTTGATGGAAGCGTTCATGGATGACGCGACGCGCGGCCTGGAATCAATGGAACAGGCTCTCTTGGATCTCGAATCGAGCCCGTCGGATCCTGCGATTGTAAAAACGATCGGACGCGAACTGCACACCATCAAAGGGGCATCTGCAAGTATCAGTTTGGCGAATTTGGCATCGTACATTCACGAAGTCGAAGAACTGATCCGCTACACCCAAGAAACCGGACAGCCGGTGACACCAGAGTTGCTGTTGCCACACGTCGACTTGATTCGTGCGCGAGTCAATGGCGATGAAGAACACTCAATTCAGCCAGCAGCGATTCCGAATCAGCAAACCGGTCTTCCGGAGGCGCAGCCCAGCGCTGCTGTTGCAACCACCACCGTGGCGACGCAGCCCACTGTCGCCGCGAAAAAATCTGCCACGCCGGAATCACACGGCGATGACGAAACCGTTCGTGTCAAAGCATCTCAGCTAAACCGCTTGATGGACATGCTGAGCGAACTGGTGATGCTTCGCAATCAACGTGACACCGAGATTTCCGAGCTGAAAGGCATTCATGACGAATTGATCCACAGCGTTACGCGAATTCGGATGCTCAGCCATGAAGGTGAAGCGTTGCTCGCGAGTGATCATTTGGCCGATCCGGTGCTCGCCGAAGAAGGCGTTTCCTTTTCACACTTGAACGAAGTTGCCAACGACGTGCTCGAATCGGCACAGCGGCTTCGCGATTGCTACCAGCCCGTGGCCGATGGCAACCAAGCCGTTTCACAGTTCATTCGCAACTTCCGTTTGGAACTGGTGCAACTACGTCGAATGCCGGTATCAGGCCTATTCCGTCGTCTGCACCGTGCGATCAGCGACGCAGCCAGAACCGAACAAAAGCAAGTCCGTGTGGAGCTAGTTGGTGAAAACACGGGTATCGAACGTTCTCTGCAAGAGCGGATCTTCGAACCTTTACTTCACATTGTTCGCAACTCCGTCAGCCACGGGATCGAAACACCTTCAGATCGCGAATCGGCAGGCAAGGATTCCCATGGCACCGTCAAACTACATGCACACGCCGGCCCTGACTTGCTGGTGATCGAAGTAAGCGACGACGGAAAAGGGCTCGACTACGATGCGATTCGCCGACGTGGAATCGAGCGTGGTTTGATCGAAAGCGACAAATCGGTCAGCCGAGCGGAACTTTCAAGATTGATCTTTCATCCAGGGTTTTCGACCAAAGAATCCGCCAGTCAAGTTTCCGGCCGAGGTGTCGGGATGGATGTCGTGGCGGCCACATTGGAAAGAATGCGTGGTTGGGTGGAAGTCGAATCAGAATCGGGACAGGGTTCAACAATCCGCCTTTCGCTGCCGCTTCCATCGATGATTCAGCACGCGATGGTGTTCCGCTCCGGAGGACAGCTATTCGCATTGCCAGCTCAAGCAGTCAGGCGAACCGGTGAATTCGATGAAAGCTCATCAATCGTCGATCTCAACCGCGTCCTCAATCTGAAAAACTCGCATGCGACGGTCGCCGATGAATCAGAACGCCGGTCGGTGATCGAGTTGGTCACCGGTGCGACGACTGCAGATGGCGGACACGGAAACAATGTCGCGCTGCTTGTTGATCGCGTCTTAGGTCCTGAAGAAGTTGTTGTTCGCCCGATGCCGCCGATGCTGAAGTCACATCCTCTGTGCATTGGTGCGACGCTAAGCGGAATGGGCGAAACCGTCTTGCTACTGGATCCACGCGGTGTTGCCGATGCCGCCTACGGAAATGTGATGGAGCTTGAGCAATTCACAGCTCAAGCACCTCAACCGGTTGGCGACCTACCCAAGGTGTTGGTCGTTGACGATTCCAAGAGCGCAAGACTTCGCACGACCAGAGCATTGCAAAAGTATTCCGTCGAAATCGTTCAAGCTGAAGACGGCCAAGCCGCGATCGAGCTACTCGCCCGCGAAAACTTCGTCACGGTATTTAGCGACATCGACATGCCACGCATGAGCGGGCTGGAATTGCTGCAAACGATCAAAAGCGAACCGCGACTGGAATCGATTCCTGTTGTCATGATCAGCAGCCGAAGCATCGATACCGCTGGAAAACAAGCTCATGCGTTGGGAGCGATGGAGTATGTCCAAAAACCAATTACGCCGGAACGTCTCGATTCCATCGTTGCACCACTGCCGTGGGCAAAAACTTAGATGATTCGTGTCCGGGGGGAACAGACGGACTATTTATTCCGCACTTACAAATCACCGTTTTTTCACAGTTCTTGAGGATTAAGTTTCATGGCCGAAAAGAAAGTCTTGGTCATCGACGATAGTGCGACCATCCGCAAGTTGGTCGATTCGCACCTCAGCCCCGCCGGTTACGCTGTCACCTTGGCCCCAACTGCCGAGGAAGGTCTACAGTTGGCGGAGGAAATTCGTCCCGACTTGATCCTACTGGACCACCAACTTCCCGGTACCACAGGTTTCGAAGTCTGCCAACAGCTTGCCGCATCCTCAACACTGAAAACGATCCCCGTCGTTGTCAGTTCGACCTTGCGCAAAAAAGCTTATGTGGAATACGCGGACTTGGACAACGTCGTCGACATGTTGCCCAAGCCCTATACGGAAAACCTGTTGAAAACGACGGTGGAAAATGCCATCGAAACGGCAGCGATGATCGTCGAATCGCAAAGCAAAGGTTCGGCCGTACCAGAAATCATTGGCGAAACGGCAGAACCAGATTTCGCCGGACGATTCAGCATGTTCGGCATCCGAGAGATCATCGACTTCCTGAACAATGGAACCAAGAAAGGTGTTCTGGAAATCGAAGCAGAGCGTTTGCGGCTTTGGGTCTACTTGGATCGCGGAAGGGTCCAAGGAATCAACGCGACCGGTTTGCAACCTCACGAGACGCAGATGATTGTCGATCAGCTGCCTGAATCGCTCAAGAACCTGTCAGAAGTACTTCGTCTGACAATCGCCGGACGTGGATCTGCCGAATTCGACGGCTTCGTTCAATTAATGGACAAGCGAGTCCTCGATCCACGTTTAACAGCGAAATTGCTTCGCTTCCAAGCCGCGATGCTAATCGGATTGGCCAAAGACCGTCCATTGAAAGGATTCCAATTCCGTGCACTCAACGAGTTCCCATCGCTTCAACGCGACCTTCCCCTCGAAATCGGCCTGATGGGTTTGCTTGTCGAATTCGCGTTGCACTGCGATGCGTCAAAGCTACCCGAAGACGAATCTTCGCTTCGCTATGCTCGCCGAGCAATTCGCGGCCAAAACTTGGACCGAGCTGGCTTGTCTGCCAAGCACATGAAAGTGCTGAACTTGGTCAGCGAACCACGGTCCATCGATGACTTGCAGCAACGCTTGAATTGGGATCGAGAAGAATTGCGACGAGTTCTCTGCGGCTTTGTCGCCGCTGACGTTTTGGACTGCAAAAAGGATGAAAGCCAAGGCAAGTTCGTTGCCTACGAAACCAACGGACTTGTTGCCGCTCAACTGCGCAACGAGCTGAAACAAAACGGTGGTCCTTTCACCGGAAAAGTTGTTCGCGACACGCTGACGCTGCAGCTACTGGTCAAACGAACTCAGCCGGACGCTGTCTTCTTTGCCGTTGACACGCCGCAAAGTTGTGATGCCATTCGTGAAGCATACACATCAGCGAGAGAAGCTTTTGGTGACGCTCGCAAGATTGTCCTGGCACCACCTCAAGTGATCGATGATCCCAATGTACCGTGGCAACGTCTATTGGGATTCGTTCCAGACCGACTGATGAAGTCTCCGTACAAGTGCGAAACGTTGATCGAAACCATGCGTGAGCTTGATTCGATTCCCGTTGCGCCACAACCGCAATGCGATGATTCGTCAACTGTCGCCCCACCAGTCACCCCGACCACCGCAACGCAAGAAGTCGAGGCGCTTTCATGAGCCGCTCCACGTCACCTACCGTCTCATCTTTTCGTCTAGTCGTTCATCGCATCGGCAAATCCGCTCTTGAGCATCACCTCGAAGAAGGTCGCAGTGTCTTCCTCGGTAGCGGATCCTCATGTGGGATTCATGTTGAAGGCGAAGGCGTTGCAGAAATCCATTGCCTGATCGACGTCGAAGAAGATGTCGTTTCAGTTCAGGACTGGGCATCGGATGCGGGCACGATCGTCAATGGACTTCAGATCGAAGAAAAAACCGTCATCAACGTCGGCGATTCGATCATCCTTGGAAAGATCCAGATCGAACTTTCCGGCAACAGCCAATCAGTAAAAACGCCTTCGGCCGAACCCGTCGCAGAACAGATCGACGTAGCTGATGACCTACCGGACTTGGAAACCAATCTCTCATTGGCAGAATCCGCGTCAGCGGAATTGTCAGATGATTATGGTCGTGTAGACGCGTTCGACGATTCACCATCGATCGAAAGCGAATATTCCGATGAGTCAGAAGTGCAGAATGAAGATTCGATAGAGGCCCCTGCTGCTATCGCCTCGTTCGACTCAGTAACAACTGAACTTGACCAAGACTTCGATTGGGATCCGACAGAAGACGAGGACGTCGATCCCGAAGTGGTGGCTTTGTTGCGTGCCGAAATCGAAGACCTGCGAATGCAACTTGCCGAGCGTGACGAACAGCTATCACTGATGGCCCAGGACGACGACTTTGGTGTGACCGATTCGATTAGTAGTACGACCGACGCTGATTTCGGAGACACCAATCTTGCCGATCGTGTCGAGACGCTACTTGCCGAACTCGAAGAACACGACGATCGCGTCGCGACTCTCCAAGACCTTTTGCAAACTGCTGAAGTTCAAAATCAGGCCGAGCGAGAAGAGAGAAACTGCCTGGAGACTTGGGTCGGTGAAATCGAACACCGTATCGGACAACGTGAATCGGAACTGCAGGCCGAACAGGACGCACTTCGCCAACGCATCGATGACGTTAGTGAAGAACGCGACAAGTTCCAGCAAATGCTTCACGCGGCAAAGAAACGCGTCGGTGGCCCAACGGTTGAAGAACAGCTGGACGATGAAACGCTTAAAGAACTGCAGCGTCGCAACGCCGACCTTCATTCACAGCTTGATGAAGCAAACAAACAAGTTGCCAGTTTGACGCGGCAAGTCGATCGACTGAAACAAGAAGAACCGGACGAACTGCAATCGCTTCGCGCAGAACTTGCGAAAGAGAAAGCTGATGTGTCACGCATCCGTTTCCAACTTTCCAAACAGCTCGAAGATATCGGAAACACTCCGGTCGCAAAGGATCAACCCGATCGCGAATTTGCTTACAAGCTGAAGACGTTGCGTGAGCATCTTCGTGAAATCCATGAGGAGGAGAAGTCGGAGCGTAGTCCGAAGTCCGATTCGCTATTCGGAAGGATTTCCAACCTGTGGAAACGAGTCGACGAAGAATACTAGCCGCTTAACATGGGCGTTGATCATTCGGATGCCTATCGTTCCAACTCACATTGCGTAACACCGGCCAGTGGTGTTCGTGGGGGAGCGATTCCATCCTGATCGACAACGTTTTGATGGCGAGCAAATATCGCAATTACAACACCAGCGGCCTCGCGAAGGCCTATGAATTGACGAACGAAATGCCCGCGGAAACCTTTCCGCGAATTGAAAACACGAGTGCCTTCGGAAAGAAAGATCGCTTCACAAGTCAAACTTCGTGAAGAACTTTGCGAATGCACGATTGATTGAACATCCCTAGTCGGGTTAGCCGTGATTCACCAATCATCACTTTGGAATTGTCATGATGGCATCCAACTCTAATTTCATGACGACGCATGACGGGGCGTCCCCATTGGGGTCTGCTCCCGCTCCGACAAGCGTCGGTGTTGCGCCGCAACCAGATCGCGAAGTCCCACCGATGTCTGCGAACGATGCAGAATCGTTGCGAGAGATTTCTAGCGATGTCGAACTTTTCACACGGTCTTGGATTGCTCGAATCCGTCGCTTGATCAATCGCTCCGCCCAACTGCTCGAGCGAGAGTCGCTACTTGCCGGAGCACTCGCCAAACTAGATCAACAAAAGTCGGAGTGGAGCAAGCGAACAGCCGAACGCGAGCTGGCCCTCCGCGATCAAGCGAAAATGCTGACAGCAGCTTGGCTCGAAGTTGAAGCCGAACGACGAAAGTCGATGCAGGGAGGCCGTGTCGGGGCTTCTGTTGCTGGTTCGTCGAACGTGAACCGAGCCGTCTCTCCCGTCGCGGTCGTTTCACCGGTACTGCCTCAAAATCCTCCCGCCGCTTCAACACAACCGCCCACATCTGTCGAACCGGCTGCCAGTGTCGTCGAACATGAACCGGTCGCTCCGACCACACCATCGCCCGCATCGGTTCCCGATGCTTCGCCGAGTTCGACTGGACCGAATCCTGCTGGTCAAAATTCGGTGATCAATCATGCACCGCAGGTTGCCAATCGGCCCATCCTTCCGGGCGGAGGGATGAGCCACCAGCCTTCATCACTTGATGAGAGCGTTCAGTGTGAAAACGACGCCCAATCGCGTCAAAGAATTGAAGAGTTCAAACGGATGCAGCGCGCGTTGCGATCCAACCGTAATCGATAATTGTCTGTCGGAGACTACCGTGCCACTTGCAACACTATTCACCCGGCCACTGAGCTTCTTCCGATCGTCGAGTCGAGTACGCTCGAAAGCCGATTCCGCTCCAGCGCCAGTTTTGGACTACGCGAACGCGCCACCAGACATTCGCATCCTGGTTCGCAATCGCCAATATGCCCATATCGTCCGTCCGCAAGACGGTCTGCAGTTTGACGAAGAATCACTGCACTTTGCTTGGAAGGCCATCGATCATGACATGGCCTACGTCCCTGGCGGCTGTGTCGTTTTGCACGGCGAATATGCCACGACCACTGCCGACGGCCCATCACTTGTTCCGCAAACGCTTGGCACCAGCGAAGTCGAACCTTTATTCATCGATCGTTGGTGTGTGACCAACGCAGACTTCAAACGTTTCGTCGATGATGGGTCATACGATGATGTGCATCTTTGGCCGGAGCAGGTACTTACAAATGTTCTGCAGTTCGTCGATAAGACACGGCATCCAGGACCATCTTCATGGAAGGACGGTGCACCGTTGCCCGGTACCGAAGCTCAACCGGTAACTGGCGTATCGTGGTACGAAGCAAACGCCTACGCGCAATGGGCAGGAAAACGCCTACCCACCAGTGCCGAGTGGCAACGCGCTGCCACTTGGAGCCTCAGTAACAGCGACAGCCTTCAAGAAGCTCGCTACCCCTGGGGCAATTCATTCGATCCTGGATTTGCCAACACATGGGCATCCGGAAAACATCACGTCGCATCCATCCACGACTTTATCAAAGGCAGCACCCCCGACGGGATTCGCCAATTGGTTGGAAATGTCTGGGAGTGGATCAATACGCAGTATCTGCTTGCCGCAACGGACGAAATCGCAGTGCATGCGACGGACTCGATGGCGGAAATTCGTGGCGGCGCATTCGATAGCTATTTCCATTCACATACGACTTGCCAAAGCCGCAGTGCGGATGTCCTCACAGCACGTAAACCCAACATCGGATTCCGCTGTTGCTTCTCCTCCTCTGGCCTTGAACCACCTGAGACTTCAGGCAATTGAATTGTTGTCCCTTAAGTCTCTTTTCCACGAACTGTGATTCGTACCAGCCATGACTACAGATACCTACGATCCGCCACAATCTGAAGAAGTTGTTTTGTGCGTCTGCTGTGATGCCCAAATGGCCAGCGATGACGACTATTGCGATGTCTGCAATACGCCCGCTGAAATTACGCGTTCCATTGCCAAACGCAATGTCAGCCCACACTTCATCTCTGTCGTTGGTCCCAGCAATGCCGGAAAAACCGTCTATCTCGGACTGCTGCTTGATGTCCTATGCGGCGGTGCGAAGTATCTCAAGGGTGTTCCTAACGGCGCGTTCTCACTTCGATTGCAAGAACAAGTTGTTGCCGCACTAGAAGATCGCCGCTTCCCTGAAAAGACTCCGAACGAGTCCGATTTATGGAAGTGGCTTCACTGCGTTGTCACCGACTCGTCAAAACGCAAACACAAACAAGTCGACTTTGTCGCGCCTGACTTCGCCGGTGAAGCCATCGCGATGGAACTGGAACATCCCGGGATGTACCCCGCGGTAGCCCACATCGTCGAACGAACATCGGCATTCCTGTTGCTCTGCGATTCCATTGAAGTTCGAGACAATGGCGCACGCGAAGATTTGTTCGCGATGAAACTAGGCTCGTATATCACCCAGCAACAAGGCCTATCACATCTCGATAAGTCACGGGACTTAACACCAGCAGTTGCGATCGTATTTACGAAAAGTGACACTTGCCCCGAAGCAGAAGCAGACCCGCGTCGCTTCATGGAAAACAACATGCCGCGGTTCATGGACTACTGCCAACAGAACTTCCCACGACATGATGTCTTCAGTGCTAGTGTTGTCGGATCGTCAATATTGATGAGCCACAAAACCGGAGCGTTGTCACGACTGCCGCTGCACATCCAACCACGCGGTGTCATCGAACCATTGCACTGGGCCATTCAAAACAGTTAAGCCATGCTTGTCGAACAAATCACCTACGGATCGGCGAATCGCAGCCGAATGAAGGGCTACCAAGTCATCGGCCAATCCGCCGGGATCGACGCCGGTTTGTCGACGGCCTTTTGCAAATGCGCCCCATCACATAACTCGATTGAAACGCCGCCCGATCGTGAGCTCCAAGACGCTTGGGGACTCAGTTTTTTTCCGGTCTCGGATTCTCACTATGCGATCGCACGCACCGTACACGGTGCGCCCGAATACAGCGGCCGAGGCGGGTTTTCTGTTGTCACGTCGGCCTTGGTCGCGACCAGACGGCAACTGTTACAATACAGCTATCATGCGATCGACTTTGCCCGCACTGCGCTCGCCCTTGGGCACCTCATTCTTCCGGCAGACGAAAATCATCAACTGCCACAATCGGAAATGACAGAGAAGCCCATTTCGATGCCGCTTCCGGAAAGCGATTTTGCTGACAGCACGCCTGCGACCCTACCCAATCACGCGGTCAATTGGATCGCTCGAGAAACGGTAAGCCTTCTGCGTGACCGACACAAAGTCATGTTGGTCGGTCGCTGTGACGCCCTTCCAATTCTCACGCTCGTCTTTGATCAGCTCAATCCATCTGAACGAAGTGCGACAAGCTTTGCCTGTGGATTGAAACAATCTGGTCAACGAGACTTTCGTGTCCAGTTTACGCAGGAAGATATGACCGCGAAGCTGAAAATGGAACTCGAGCGTTCGGGAATCGTCCCGATCGATGTGGCTCGAGTGTTGAGCGAAACGAAATAAGCTCGGCGCCAACATTCAATCACGCCCCTGACCGTCACCCGAGGCTTCGTCCGCCCGTGGTCGCACGAATCCGACCACAGCAAGCATCGCCGCGATGGGCATGATCGGTGCCCGCATTCTCATGTTGCTCCAATAGACCGAATGGACACCGGTCAAAGTAAATGCGAGCAACCAGATCGCCCAGTAGCGTTTTTCGAACAAGACATGTCGGTGCCGAAGGATCCCAACCAACACGGCGGTTGCGAGTACAAGGTAGAACATTCCGACGCCAACAACGGCGAACCTTGATCGCCCTTCGATGTCATGTGGAAATGGACTCCACAACCGTGCCACCCGAATTAACGACGACCAAGCAAATAACTTTGGACGCCGCTTAATCGTTGAGACGGCCGACCGATACGCCAATCGATCATCATCGTACTCCGTCACTGACTGCGGCATTTTCGGTGGATCAGGCCAAGACCTTGACCAAAACGTTGCCTCAAGAGGGTCGCCTTCATAACGATGTTGATACGCGTTGATAAAGTTCGCTGCGTCCCAGGCGCCCCCAACATTTCGTTCTCCAGCTTGGCTGCCAGAAAGATAGTCATAGAAGGATTCGTTGTTTCCCAGCAATAACGTGTAACCTCCATGAGTGGTCGCCCACACGGGATGCCCTGTGACAACTTGATTCCGCATTGTCCAGCCAACCAATGCCAAGCCCACGCAAGCGGCCACGATGCTTGCCGATAGAAACGCCTTCTTCAACGGCTTGGTGACTAGCAACGCGAAGACCAGTAGCCCAGACCACACCAAAAAGGTCGGCCGGCAAAGATACGCAAGAGCCAACGTTCCCCCCAACACAACAGCCCAAGCACTCGTGCGTGTCTTGCTGTTCTGTTGATCGGAATGTAGACGATGCCACGCGACGATACAGATTGTTGACAGCGTTGCGGCCAGTGTTTCGGTCATGACATCCAATGATTGACGCAGTAGGATCGGATCAATCACGACCAGAACGCCTGCTGCCAGCGAAAACAGGTCCGCCTTCAATCCCTGTTGTGGATCGCTCTGCAATACAAACCGTCGTGTCAACTGAAACACCAACGCGACGGTGACCATGGCCAATCCGATGTGAAACGCGGCAAGCCACCAATGCAAAACATTCTGCTGGACAGTGATGAACGACAACAGCCAAGAATAAAGCGGTGGCCGAAACGCGATCGCCCGTGGAATCCCCTCCGACGATGTCAAGCCAAACACGTGGTGCTGTGAGATCGTCGAGGCGATCGCTTTGTACGCATCTGGATCGCTGACGAAGGCACTCTTGCTCGCCAAGATGGCCCCCCCACGGATGACCAAACAGATCAACAAACCTAAAAGCAAGAAACGGCTAGGTCGATGCGACGACAAGGCAATTCTCAGATTCTAATTCGGGCTGGTTGACGACAATCACTCGTGCCACGTAGCATCGACGGGTCCATACAATTTGAAACAATCCTGACATTGCCACATCGTTGCCTGCAAATCCACAATTGCGGCGTGGCCGTTCGCAATGCGATGGCAACTCTCGCAGTATCCGTGCCCCGATGCAAACTTTGATCCGATACGCCGTCCGGGGCCGATTCGTTCTTTCGATTCTCGGCATCGCCATTTTGGCGATTGCCTATCCGGCGTCAACGCGATTGAAGACGGACCAAAGCGTTCAGTCGCTCTTTGGTAAAAACGATCCCACGATTCGACAGTACCAAGACCTGAAAACGTGGTTCGGCAATGATGAAATCCTCGTCCTGATGTATCGCGATTCCTCGTTGGCAAGCAGCGAAGGAATGCAGCGAAGTGAGAAAATCACGACCCAGATCAAATCACTCGACGGAGTCACCGCAGTCCTTTCTCCTTGGGTACTCGACCAAGCAGCGGAGGGCATGAGCACCGCCTCGCTTCCATTTGGCCTGGGAAACAAAATAGAAGACCCGCTACCGAAACTCATGCGGAAGGACGATCCGATCGGGAGCGGCTTGAACCAAATTTTTTCAGGCTATACGCATTCGATTGATTTTCAACATGCGGCGGTCGTCGCAATGATTGATCAAGAGCACTCGCCTGAAACGGTCGAAAAGATTCGTACGATTGCCGATCACTGGGAAGGGAGTCCCGGCGTCTCAGAAGTATCGCTGATCGGCGAACCGGTATTGGTCGATCAGGCGTTCGCTTTGGTAAATCGTGATGGAAACCGCCTCGCGATCACGACGGTCATTCTGCTTTCACTCGTGGTGATCGTTTCATTGCTGGACGTTCGACTGGTCCTGCTGCTGTCGCTGATCATTGGCTGGACTGTGATCGTCACTAAAGCAACGATGTACTGGATCGGAATCGAACTGTCATTGATTGCTTCGATCCTGACAGCGATCGTCACAGTGATCGCCGTAACCGCCGTATTGCACCTTGGCGTCCGTTACCACGGACGAAGACGACGCGGATTCAACCGTTCGGAAGCGACACAAGATGTGATGACGACGATGGCGGCGCCGATCTTTTGGACGTGCGCAACCGACGCAGCGGGATTTGCAGCTCTTTGGTTTTCCGAAATTCAACCCGTCCGTCAATTCGGCATGATGGTCGCACTTGCGGCGCTATCCGTCTTCGCTGCAATACTGCTGTTCTCGCCAACCTGCTTCATGATTGCGGAACTGAATCTGGGACAATCGAAACTGTCTTACCAGGTACGAATTACGCGAAGCATGCGTCGGCTTTGCTTCCGCGTTTCCAGCTGGTTCGTCGAAAATCGATGGTGGACCGCCATCGGAACGGTCGTTTTGATTGCAGTATCAGTTTGGATTGTCACCGGAGCAGAAACAGAAACCAGCTTCCTTAGCAACTTCCGCGATGACAGTTCGATCGTGGTCGAATATGGGCGAGTAGAAGATAACCTTGGTGGCGCTGGTGTGTGGGACTTGGTTCTCGAAGTCAATGATCCGGTGACGAACGATCAACTTGAAATCGTAAGAACACTGGAACGCCAACTGATCGACGAACTCGGACCGATAGGTCTTTCCAAGGCGATTAGTATCGCAGACGCTACCGAAGTGATCGGCCGATCGAATGCCGGCAAGTGGCTTCCCGCGGCTCTGCGTATCGAAGCGATGAGAACTCGATTGCCATCTTTCATTGCAGCTCTGGTGTCCGATCCGCTACCCAGTAAAGCACAACGCCGCAAGTTGCGGATCATGCTACGCAGTCCTGAAGGGCTTCCTGCGGCTCAGAAACGGACGTTGATGAATCGCACGACGGAAATCGCACAACAATATATCGATCGCGGTGAACTGGTGCATGTTGCAAACGAACCGGCACCAACAGCAATGGTGACCGGCTATTACGTCATCATGACCAAACTGGTCGACCAATTGGTACAAGATCAGTGGAGATGCTTTGCCGCCGCGACAGCGCTGATTTGGCTGCTGATGTGCTTTGCGACCCGCAGCATCCGTCAAGCGACAGCCGCCTTGGTTCCCAATCTACTTCCGGCTTTTCTTGTCCTGTCGGCAGTCTCGATTTCAGGTGGCACCATCAATATGGGCGCGGCGATGATCGCGGCCGTTTCGGTCGGACTATCGATCGATGGCTCGGTGCACCTGCTGATGGTGTATCGACGACGTCGGAAAATCGGTCGCAAATCGGAAGCCGCTGCAGTTTCCGCAGCCGGAAATATCGGGGCACCAGTCCTGCTAGCAACGATCGCGTTGGTCGCAGGATTTAGCGTTTTGTCGACGAGCGAATTTATCCCGACGGCAACCTTTGGCACTCTTGTCGCATGGACATTGATTATCGGCACCTGGATCAATCTCAGTCTGCTGCCCGCTTTGGTCAGCATTGGCAGAGACTAAAACAATGTTCAAATTCCCGATTGTCCACAGCCTCTTCAGAACAGGACCGTCATCCCTCACAGATAGCTGATTTCAGCCACGGGGATTCCCACGAAAGCTAGCCTCTTTTGGTTACTCAAATATGCCAAGGAACTATGGAAAAAGCTTTCGTCGGTCGCCAGCCAATTTTGACTTCTTCACAGGAAGTCTATGGCTACGAACTACTATTCCGATCCAGCGAAACGTCGGCTGCCGACTTTCGTGATGGCGACCATGCAACCGCATCTGTTCTGCTAGGCGCGTTTACCGACATTGGGATCGAGACTCTGGTTGGTGAAAAACAAGCCTTCATCAACACGACCCGGAACCTGCTAATCAACCGAACTTTGCAGTGCCTTCCCAAAGACCGAATGGTTTTAGAAGTCCTCGAAGACATCGAGCCTGAGCCAGAAATCCTTGCGGCCATTCACGAACTACGTGAAATGGGTTATGCGATCGCACTGGACGATTTTGTTTTTCGTCCAGAATTGATGCCCCTAATCGAACTGGCTGATGTGGTCAAAATCGAATTCCCAGCGATCGACCACAGCGAACTGAAGCAACACGTACAACGACTACGCGATTCGGGGATCAAAACGGTGTTGGCCGAAAAAGTCGAAACACAGGAAGAGTTTGAGCAATGCCTTGACGCTGGCTGTGACTTGTTCCAAGGATATTTCTTCAGTAAGCCGCAAGTCATCAGCCGCGGCAAAATGCAGTCCAACGTCGCCGCTGTTATTCAATTGGTTTCGGAGCTGCAAGATCCCAACATCACTCCGATCGATGTTGAACACATCATCCAAATGGATGCGAATCTGTCTTACCGGCTACTGCGTTTTGTAAACTCAGCCGGAGCCGGTACGACGCGCAAAATCGAGTCACTTCGGCAAGCAACCGCACTAATGGGAATCCATCGATTGCGTTCACTCGCTTCGATGCTTGTCCTCACGGGGCTCGACGAACGGAAACCGAAAGAACTGATCAACCTAGCGATGACACGTGCAAAGACATGTGAACTGCTAGCCAAAGAAACGTCTAGCGAAGTTCCCGAACGGTTCTACACACTTGGACTGTTCTCGGTACTCGACGCGATGCTTGACCAGCCGATGGAAGAAGTGCTGGAACTGCTTCCGCTTGCCTCAGAAATCAATGACGCATTGCTCGATCATTCAGGACCGATGGGCGATGTTCTCAAGAGCGTCTTGAACTATGAGAAAGGCACAGCGGCGGCATCGACCGTGGGCTTCACTAAAGTGGCCGATGCCTATCAACAGTCGCTTCAGTGGCTCAGTGAAAGCGGCTTAACTCTTTGATACCACTTCAAACCTGAATGGTGGATCTGCCCAAGCCGGCGAATCGACGTGACGGCAGAAGACTTTTGATACATCCACCCACAAAAAACCGCCCGGCAGTCACCGGGCGGTTTCGCGTTTAAATACGACTTATTTCATGATCATGTCATCGACGGTCATGCCGCCGGGGATCATCGGCAGAACGTGCTCTTGGTAAGGCACTTCAACGTCTAACAAGTAGGGGCCTTTGTGCTCGATCATTTCCTTGATCGCGCCTTCGAGGTCAGCTTTCTTTCGGACGGTTGCCGCACCACATCCATAGCCTTTCGCGATTTGAACAAAGTTCGGGTATCGTTCGGTGGCATAGGTGAAGCGTTCTGCGGTGCTGTTGCCGCTTGCTTCGTCGTGACTGATCGGTCCAAGGTAGGTATGGGCGCGGTTACGATCCATGAAACGGTCTTCCCACTGGACAACCATCCCGAGGTGCTGGTTGTTCAACAGGAACACCTTCACGGGCAGTTCTTCGCAGAAGCAAGTCGCAAGTTCTTGAATGTTCATCTGGAAGCTGCCGTCACCGTCGATGTCAATCACCAACGAGTCTGGCAAAGCGGCTTGGATCCCCATCGCCGCTGGCAAACCGAATCCCATGGTGCCCAGACCGCTGCTGCTGTGCCAGGTACGAGGTTTACGGAACTTGTAAAACTGTGCCGCCCACATTTGGTGCTGTCCAACGCCCACGCTGATTTGCGTGTCCATGCTGGCGGTCATATCGCTAAGCGTTTGGATAGCGTGCTGCTGCAGGATGCCGTCGAATTCGGTGTCGTACGTGAAGGGGTATTTCGCCTTCAGTTCGGTGCAGTGCTTACGCCACGGATCGATATCACAGCGGGTGACGGTCTTGTTGAGTTCCGTCAGGGCTTGCTTGACATCGCCGCGAACCGGGATGTGAGCTTCCTTGTTCTTATTCAGTTCCGAACCATCGATATCGATGTGGATGATTTTGGCGTCCTTGGCGAACGCTTCAACCTTGCCGGTCACGCGGTCATCAAATCGAACGCCCAGAGCGATCAGCAAATCGCAATCGCGTACGGCATAGTTTGCATAGGCAGCTCCGTGCATTCCCAACCAGTCCAACGAGTGTTCGTTTTCTGGCGGAACCGAACCGATCCCCATGATCGTGGTGACGGTTGGAATACCTGTCTTGTTAATGAACTCGCGAAGCTCTTCACTGGCATTGCCAAGAATGACACCACCACCGGAGTAGATCACTGGGCGACGTGCCAATTTGATCGCCGCGGCGATTTGGCGAACCGTCTCGGCGGGGATCGCAGGTGCGGCCGGCTCGTAACCGGGCAAATCCATCGGCGGGTCGAGGTCGACTTCGGTGACGTCGGAAAGCTGAACGTCTTTCGGCAGGTCGACCAGAACGGGGCCCGGACGACCGGAGCTGGCAACATGAAACGCTTCTTTCATCACACGTGGGAGGTCGTCGATTGAGGTCACCAAGTAATGATGCTTGGTGATCCCGCGACAGACTTCGACCATCGGGGTTTCTTGAAAAGCGTCCGATCCGATCGCTTTGGTGGGGACCTGAGCGGTCAGGCACACCATTGGAATACTGTCTAGTTTTGCATCGGCAATTGCGGTGACTAGGTTCGTCGCACCGGGGCCGCTGGTCGCCATCACCACACCGACTCGTCCGGTTGCCCGAGCGTAACCCTGAGCGGCAAATCCGCCGCCTTGCTCATGTCGTGGCAAAATCGTACGAATCGAATCACCGAAACGCGTCAACGCTTGGTGAATCGGCATGCTGCATCCGCCCGGATATGCGAAGAGCACGTCGACGCCATGATCTACCAAAGACTTGACAACAATGTCGGCTCCGGTCATCACGCGATTATCAGTGTTTGCAGCTTCAGCAGTGCTCATGGCAGGGGAAAATGTTCTAGCGAAAGATTGGGGAAAAACAGGAATCACAAGGTGAGATTCACGCGTCTGGTGCGACACAGCTGCCCTGACGACGGTTCGCTGGTCAGCCCTCCGAATTCAGCTCGGGATAAAAACTGACATTTACGCAGCCGACAGAACTTCCGAATCTAAACGCTAACGTAAGTGGGGGCCCAAACTTAGGCAATGCGTAAAACCTGTGGACACGATGACTACTTGGTTCAATTTGTTAGCAATCGCGTTTGCTGGTGCAACCGGTTCTCTTTGCCGATACGGAATCACCCTGGCCGCATCCGCCGTTCCGGGGGGATCCAACATGTACGGAACTACGATTGCAAATGTGCTGGGGTGTGCATTACTAGGTGGAGTAACCGCCCTTCAGATCAGCGATTCGGAGGCAATGGAGCGCATTACGCTCGCTGTCCGAGTCGGTTTCCTGGGCTCCTTAACCACATTTTCGACCTTCGCCGCTGAGTCCGCTGCGATGGCAGAAGAAGGCCAGTGGGGGCCGACAACTGGCTATGTGCTAGCAAATCTGGTTCTCGGATGGACCGCACTAATGGCTGCCTCCAGCCTGGTCAAAGGATGGGCCTAATGAACAAACAAAATTGCCAGATTTCGATGCGACAACTGCCGATCAACCGCCCCCCTTTGGTGACTTTGATTTTCATCACAGTTTTTTTTCTGTGTATCGCTTCGGCTGGCCAACGCTGCCAGGCCCAAAATTGGATGGGAATTGGAACGGCGCGAGATGCCCCGAGCGGATCGAACCCGGCCTACCTGGGTGGACTATGGCCCCTGACAGATGCTCCATCGCTAAAACCGATTCCCACAGCGGCGACTGAGCGAGAACTTCCCACTGCTCTTTGGACGCCGCACTACTGCGACAGCGAGAACTTGCGTGAATCAGCAACGATCCATTGCCTGCGTTTCAACCAGAAAGGTATTGGAATCGCGGTCGGTGACCACGGCCTGATGCTTCGCAGTATCGATAATGGTGCCACCTGGGATTCGATCGTCAGCGAAATTGAATGTTCGCTGAGCGACGTCTTTTGGGTTGATGCCAATCGACTGGTCGCTGTCGGTGGAGGCGCTGATCCGATCACCGGGGTGTCTCGCGGAGTAGTGCTGACCAGTCGCGATGGTGGCCAAACCTGGACGCAATCTCTCGTTGAAGACCTACCGAGATTCTGGTCACTGCAGTTCGAATCTGAATACCAGGATCGCGGAGCTCCCAACCCAGCCGATCGAACAGCCTCGATCATTGCCCTAGGAGATGTCGATCCTGTTACTGGGAACCACGTCTTCGTTTCGCACGACGCCGGAAAAACTTGGCAAGGGATCGAAGCCAACGAATCCAAAGAAGTAGCACAGCCCGGCAGGTTCGATCACATCACCATGGAACGATGCCGCCGCTGGCGTGAACTGATCGGCCAACCCTGCCTGATTCGTATGTCGTGCAAGATTGACGCTCAAACTTTTTTATGTGCTGGTGACCACGGCAACCTATATCGTTCAACGGACGGTGGAAAGACTTGGAACTCCGTTCGGCAAACCGGTCAGTGCGGACTGCTGGTTATTGCAAAGGACGCGTCATCGATTCCTTGGTCCATGATCGGTCGCCAAACGCTAGAGGAACGCTTGCGGTGCAACATCCTGGTCGCGACAAGTGATCGTGGAATTCCTCCAAGCCTTCGACAGTCGGCGATGAATCTAGGGGTCGCTTCAGTCGAATGCCTCGACGCAGCGACTGACCTGCACAATGATGAAGTCTCGCGCATCTTGGAAATTTTCGATGCACCTGTCATTGCGATCGACAGTCGACTGAGTCAAACGACTCGGAAACAAATCCGTTTACAAGCTGCCCAAGGCCGTACCAGCAAGGTTATTGAGTTCTCGTCCGATGGTGCCGGTGAAATGCTCCTTCATCGCAACGCGTTGCTTTCGGACTCCGGCACGATCGCTAATGATTTTGAAATCGATAGCCAACTCTGGTCAGGCAACTGCTCGATCGAATCCGACGATCAACGTCTTGGGCAGGGCATCTATATCAATACGGTCTACAGCACCAGTAGCCAGCAAATCCGCAGTGACGATTTGTCGTCTGGAGTTCAGATTGATAGCCAATGCCGCCTCCCTAAACGCGAATCGACAGCCAGCCGACATCGGCAGCAAGTTGTCCAAGGCCGACTTCGCCAACAAGAGCGACTGACAAGCCTACTCGCACAAACACAACGTTCCCCCGCTTGGTTTGCGGACTCCTTCAATCGCTTACTCGATCAAACAAGTCGTCATGATCGCTTTCGACTTGCTTGGTCACTTGCCGCTCAAGCGAGACGCCATCCGCACCTGTCGACCGTACTGAAGGTGATTGAAAACCGCTTTCCACAAACGTCTGCGGGACAGCTTGCAGGCACCTACGCGAGGACTCGCGAAAGCAGTGTCGAATGGAACTACTGGCGTGGCATTAGCTCGGTAAAGCCTTCAATGCCCCAAGCCATCGACGCCCCCATTCCTCAAGACAGCGAAATCCTACCCTCAGGATCGGGCCACGCGAATATCGTTTCACCATTCCAGTCCATGCCCACAGACGAACCTGCAGCCCGATCCGCAGTGATCCAAACTTCGGCTTTGGTTCCGGTGGACGAAACAACCTTGCCGCGAACCGGTTCCCAGGAACTGGACCTCGCATGGGAAGTCCACCCGGTGAAACGAATCGCGGAAGCCTCCATCAAACGTTCACTCGACCAGGCAGACGAATCTGTCCATGCCAACGCGGATGCGCAAGCAGCGGCTTTGCGTCAGATAGCCAACCAGGAAAATGGCTGGGCTTCTTTGTTGCGGCAACACTCTGATCAAGTCACCGTCGCTCGTCGCACCATGGTGCCACCTAAACTGGACGGAAAACTAGATGACAACCTTTGGCAAACCGCTTGGAAAGAATCGGCGGCAACAGCCGAGGACGCCCCGGTGCGTATCGCGATGGCCTGGGACAATGAGTTCCTTTACGTTGCGGTCGTTGTCCCCAGCCATCGTTTTCGGCAAAGCCAAATACCGAACCAAAACAACTATCGCGATGCAGACTTGAAAGACGTCGACCGATTGAAGCTATGCTTTGACGCAGATCGCGACCTTTTCACATCAATGAACCTGACTTGCTGCCGCGACAGAAGAACACGCGATGACCTTGATGGCGTGACCGCCTGGAATCCGACCTGGTACTTTGCCACCGATCAACAAGACAACATCGTGGTCTGCGAAATGGCAATTCAATTATCCAGCCTATCTGGAATGATCGAATCCGGCGACTCATGGTTTGTACAAACAAGCACGATCGCGTCGGGTGAAGAAGAGCGTTTCCAGTGGATGCCCGACTCTGAATCTCGCATTCGTGTTGACTTTCAATAAGCGGTCGCTGAACCGAGCGTTCCGTGATTTGATTCATCTGCCAGTTCGAGGTGAACTCGTTCTGCAACGGCTTCAAGCTGTTCCTCGAACTTTCGCCATTTTTCGACCGACGATTGGTACATCGGTTGTCGAACCTGCCATTTGCTGGGTGTATGCGCGGCCTTTGTGTTGTGATGAAAGTCCAAGCACGCATCAGACCATTGAAGTCCGCAATGCTGAATCAACTGACGCGACATCGGTTCCGGATTTTCAACAAGTGCCTCATAGCTGCTATTGTAAATCTTGATCGGCAAAACCTGTTCCCAATGCCTCATCATCCGACGATAGCTCCGGTGATAGTCCAGCATTTGGTCGAAGTCACAGAATGGTGGATTCAGGTTTTGACAATAGCAGGAAACCATCACGTCCATTGGATGCCGCTGGCAATGTACGACAGTGGCATTGGGGAACAATAATGCGATCAGTCCCAGATGCCAAAAGTTGGTCGGCATTTTGTCAGTGACACGTGTCGCGGCCGCATCAAAGGTGGCAAGTTCATCGATGTACTCTCGCCCAAGCTGTCTCACAAACGCAGGTTCCAAGCTAGGCAAATTACTTGGATAGTGATCCTGTTGCGATCTTAAACCGTCAGCCGAACGCTCTGGCCGAACATGAGACAGCTGAAATCGGATCTGACTGATGTGATTCAATTCGCCGGCACCAGCCGCTTCAGGATGGCTACTGATGATCTGCTCAGTTAGCGTTGTTCCCGACCTCGGCATCCCGACAATAAAGATAGGCTTCTGCGTATCATTCCCAAGATAAGAAAGTCGACGAAACGTTTCCGCAGAGAAAAAATCCATTGCCTGATCGACGACGGCCTCCATCGAACGCTCGGCGTCCATGTTTTGACCACGAGCACGACTTTTCGCCTGTTGCCGACGAGCTTTCACTTCGTTGGCTCGCTTGTAGTGCTCCCACGCCTGTGGAAAGTCACCTAGGTCCTCAAAAACCTTCGCCAACGCAAAATTCAGACTGATCTGCCGCTGACCTTCTGGCTTGGCTTGGCGGATCAACTCCTGCAGATTGGCAATGTATTTCCGAACATCAGCGCCCTGACGAAATTTCCGTGCCCTGCAATACCGAAAGTGTGTGTCTGCTCGATTCGGATCAAGCTCAATTGCCATTTCATATTGCTTTAGCGCCGTCGTGATTTCACCAAAGTCGACGTTGGCACTGGCAAGGTGGCTTAGGGTGACGGGTGATTTAGGATCAAGCTCGACTGCCTTTTGATAGGTCTCGCGAGCTTCATCGTGGCGATCCATCATGTGTTGCAAGCGTCCCTGCGCCATCAATATCTTTCTTTCTGGCTCGCGTGCATTGACGACCTTGTAGCACGCTAGTGCTTCCAGACGCAGGCGTTTGGCGGTTCGATAGCGCATTCGCCGCATTAGGTTCCTTGCCCGCTTTTCAAGCAACTTTGCCAATGTCCGGTTCAGGACAGCCGAACGGGCATCGCGGATCAACGCGACACGGCAAACGTGTATCGCATCGCCTAAATTCTTGCGAGCTTTATAGATCCGTACCAATGCGAGCACGGACCTGTATGAGTCGTCATCAAAGAATGCTCCTCGATCGTAATAACGAATCGCTCCATCGATATCGTCGTCCTGTTCTGCTATTTGCCCCAGAAGGTTCCAACAGTCCGATTGGTGTGGGTCCAGCCGGACCGAGTCGCAAAAGTATTTTGCCGCAGACGTAAAATCTCCTTCTGCCAAGCTTGCGTAGCCGGCAATCCGATTGGCAAGGGCACTGGATCCCCAATCATCCAAGCATTCCAGTTGATCAAATATCACAGTGCAGTCATCGCCGGAAAGCAACGAGGCTGCGACTGCACAAACAGCTAGGACTTTACCGTCGAAATCCTGATCGCGATTTTGCTGCAGCTGACGTTTTGATTGCCGGACGATCGCGTCACAGGTTTGTCGCCGCAACGGATCGATCGCATCACAAACACTTTGCAGAACAGATTGCGGAGTGGCAGACTGAATAGTCATGTAACTGCGTGTATCACTCGTCGATTAGAAAAGGATTCAAAAGTTGGATCGGCGTTTTGAATTTCAAGCATGCCTGACTATCAGCGCTCGCCTTTCAATTCGAGAAGCGACCGCGATAGCACCAGACGACTAGGTGTAGTAATCAGGGTTGTAATAGTAGTAATAGTACGTGTAGTAGCTTGGCCCGTATGCGTAGACATCGGAGTAGTCATAGCTATCGCGATATTCGTAGTCATAGGGGTCATAGCCTGTGTTTTCCCCATCGTACTCCGAGTCGTCTTGGTCATCCGAAAGACCGTCAATCGCGAGGGAATAGTCAATTCCTGTAGCGGTCGCTTCACCATCGGCAATGGCAGAAAACTGAAGGATGTACTCCCCTTCCTGCAACCAAGCCATCACCGTGCGAGTTACATCCGCGTTTGCTTTGGCAACCAACTTGACCTCACGGGTATGTGCGTCGTAGATGGTCATGCGAACCGCCTGTGCTTGATCAAGACCAACTGCGGAAAGATCAAAGCGGAACAGTTTTGTTTTTGCTGCTTCCCATCGGATAAAGCGATCGGCATCGGCATCGACCGTTCCACTGGACAATTGATGCATTGTTGATGCGGCGTTGTCGAACTGTGCGACGACGACGTAATTGCCCACATCGACCGACGAACTAGGATCGACACCAATACGAACAAAGTAATCTTCGGAGGCTTGAGGCGATGCGACTTCGACGCTGATGGTACCATCCGCCCGCATGCGTCCAGCCGTCCCAACCGGTTGCCCAGTGGAATCGACGACACGTAATTTCAATAAAGGTGCATCGGTTCCGACAGTTGACAAATGCACGACCAACTTGCCGTCGACATCCGCAGGTGCGGTGATCTTGTAGAAATCAATATCACTGGATGATCCGATGGCGGCTTGAAGCTCATAGCGATTTCCGGCAATCAAATCTGTCGGGTCGATCGAGACGGCGTCACCAACCGTTTCGTTTTGCCCCACTTCCAGATCAGCCAAATCGAATCCGGTGAACAATGCGTCAGCGCCGCTGTTGTAATCACCTGGCAACAGGTCAGATGCCCGGGTTTGTGCGTCCCGATAGTCGACTTCGACGTAATAATCGCCAACGGCATAGATATCGTCGGGGTTCAGCGGGCTAACACGAAGGTAAAGTTCATTCGTACCTGTCATGCCTGACAAAGTTAATTCGTTATCGTTGTCAAACACGGACGTGGCGGCATGAGACTGCAACACGTTTCCGGCAGAATCCAGCACCTCTAGTTTCGACTGAACGAGACTGACACCTTTGGCGCGAACTCGAAACGTGATTTCGTCGAATCCCGAAACGGGAACGACTTTGAACACGTCTACGTCTTGGCCATCTTTCAGGCTTCCGCGAGCGCGAAGCACTTGTGTGTTCGGTTCGAAGTCAGCCGGCGTCCCTAGCAAGGTCGCAACTTGCATCTCGCCATTATCGACAAGCTCATACGGATCAATACGTTGACCATAGAGGGCTTGAATTGCGGCAATGTCTTCTTCAGCCAAAACACCTTTCGGCACGGTGTACTGACCGAACATCACCGACCAGCTCATGTCATTGTCGTCGATTCCAAGCGTGTTGCCCGACTCGTGCAGGAACAAACTGAAGACATCGCGATCACCATCCTCGATCGTCGCCGGATCCGGTGGCAAGCTATCTTGCCAGTCGTGGAAAGTGAACGTCTCGTTTGAATTCAACAACAGATCGCCGGAATTCGTTCCTGCGATTGCCTGAAAAGGCACACTGCTAGCGACAAGCCCTGTCTGCGGAAAAGCACCGATACGAAACTCTCCAAAGCGAGGATCCCCCACGGTCAGACCGGGCGTTCCGAACCGGACATCAAAGTCATTGCGTAACCCAACATTGAATCCGGAATGGATCGACCAAGTTTGATATGCCCTGAGAAGCAATTCCTGCCACTGCTGCCGATCTGCGACTGGGTCTAATAAAGAAGCGATTTCGTTTTCGCCATGACCAATCGCGACACCGTCTGCGGGAAAGCTGATTGTCAGTTCACGTTCATTCGGCCAAGCTTCACCGAAGGTCGTCAACAACCTTCGTTGTTCCAGCACTTCAAGTCTCACTGATGATTTTCGTTTGATATTCGCCCGGGGGGACATTCGTGCTTCCTAATCTTTAGTAGCCAAAACTTAGGTGTGTATGGAAACGATTGGATTGATCGCTAACGGCGATTTCTTCGAGAACGCTGTGATGCTTCAAGGAATCTGCGAATCGATTCAAACTCTTCGGTGTCTCGGATCGAATCCAGATCAGGATCGGTGTCGATCTTTTCTGCCGGATACCCGTTTTTGACAGCTTCGGCAAGCAACGCGAGTGCACGCTGCCGATTGAATGGGCGTCCGATCACGGCGTGAATACAGGCGGCCTGATAGATAGTCCGAGGCGAATTCGGTGGGTCCATCGCTTTGCGTGCGTATGCTGTGGCGAGATCGAATTTCTCCAAACGCAGGTAAGCAAGGGCCAAGCTGATCAAGACGTTTTCATCGTACGGCTGCACTTCAAGCAGATGCTTGTAGTTTTCAACGGCCTCGATGTAGCGTTCCAAATAAGTAGCCTGTGCCCAGGCAACTTGCAGCAGCAGGAAAGGGCTATCCGGATTCATCTGGAGAGCCTCTTGGAAATCCGCTAACGCCAGTTCGTAGTCCTTGGTCCTGATGCGTGCCTGCGCTCGGGTGAGAAGGTTTTCAGTGTCGATGCACTCAAGTGAGAAGGCTTGTTCATAAGCTTCGTCTGCCTTTTCGTCTTCTTCCAATAGCCGATACGCGCGGCTGACTTGAAGGTGATTTCGAATTCGATCGGGCGCCAGTTTTTTCGCTTGCTGAAAACTTTTGAGCGATGATTCGTACTGTTCCTCATCGCGTTGCAAATATCCAAGGTAGTACCAAGGCGAGGGATTGTCCGGTTCCAGTTCCGCAGCCCGTCGAAAGTCCTGATCGGCAGCGACAGTTTGGCCCAATCGATAGTGACAGCGTCCACGAAGCACACGCAATTCAGCAGAATTCGGTGCACGCTCGATCGACTGCGTGAACGACAGCTTTGCCTCATCGAAGCGATCATTTAGGAACTGTGCTCGCCCCAACATCGTCCATCGCAAGGCACTCGGAACGGTGTCGCGGTCGGCGAGAATCGCCAACATGTCTCTTGCAGAAACGTAGTCGCCGATGGCAAGTAATCGGACGGCGTCTAGGTAGACCTCCGTGTCTGTGTTCGCCGGAACATCATTCGCTTGCAGTGACAGTCGCACCTGTTCTTCAGTGTCACCAAACAACCGAGCCCTCTGTGCTTGAAGATGCAAGCGGGCGCGAGATTGTGAATCGCCATCTAGAAAGTCGGCCAGCGAGATCAAGTGATCCAGCGACTCAAAATCGCTTTCCACAAGACCATCGATCGTCTTTTTTCGCCAGAGTCGAGTCTGCTCTAAAAAGGCCAGATGCGCGATATAGATGAACATCCCATCGCGAGCCTTCTGTTGCTGTGGAAACGGTAGCGATCGTATCAGCCGATCCATCTGATCACGGCTGGAAAGCTCGTGCTCTTCGATTAGATCGAATCCGCGCCGGATCGTTTCGGGTGCATGGCGTCCCGGATCAGCCATTATCTCGGACAGATAACGGCTGGACGCTTCATAGAACATCGCGAACTGGTGCTGACCGCCCAAGCGGTCCATTGTGATCCGGCTATTGCGTAGTGCGATCGAGACCGGACCGACGATACCGAGCAATAAAACACCCGCGACCAACGCCGATAACAGTCGAGGGTGTCGACGTGACCACTTGCGTGCTCGCCACCCCAGCGGTTCGTCTGCTAACTTTAACGCCCGATTGTCCTGCTCTCGAACCAAATCCGAATGCAAGTCATCAGCACTTTGGTAACGAAGCTTTGGATCAAAATGCAAACAGCGATCGATGATCGATCTCAGCCCAGGTGTTACCTGATCCTGTGCAAGCCAACCGGGAGCGGACTTGCGATCAGAAACCGCTGGCGCCAAATCGATCTCAGCGATCGAAGCGGGAGCCGAATAAGGCAAGCGTCCTGTCATGAATTCGAACATCATGACGCCAAGAGAATACAGATCGGACGTCGCGTCCGGCTGCTCTTTGGCCCCCATCAACGCTCGCAACATTTCTGGTGACATGTATGGCAGCGTCCCACCGGCACGACGGTTTGTCTTTTGACCGATCGCTTGGGAAAGGTTGAAATCCAACAGCGCCGGTTCACCATCATTCCGAATGAGAACGTTGCTTGGCTTCAAGTCATTGTGCAAGACGCCCCGGATATGCGCATGTGACAGCGCGTTGGCCAGCCGTGAAAAGATGGACAACGCCAATGCATCGCAATTGAGAGACTTGAACCGGTCCAAGGGACGCGACAAGACCAGATCGTCGGCAGCAGGAACTCGCGAAAACTCCCCCGAAGGCGAATCCTCTTCATCATCGTCACCGACCACCATCACCATCGTGTCTTGGATGCGGGCTTCGACGGTTCCGACAAGACTTTCGCCGCTGCGCTGAGACGCCTCGGTACGGCTAGCCAAAAAATCGGCCAATGTGACGCTGCCCGCATAGGGCATGCAGATCACCGTCCGTGAAAGAACTCGGTGACTCGAATAGATCGGAACGATATTCGTATGCTGAAGCGTCGCCATCCGCTCGGGTTCGGCAAGCGTTTCACTGACGATCTTCAGCACGACAAATCGGTCAGCCAACTCAGATTGGTTTGCCAAATAAACATGGCTGAAAGCACCGGTACCGATTTGTTGCACAAGCTGAAATCCGACCGCAGCTAATTCAGCTTGAAAGGCAGCATCCTCACCGGGACTCTGCTGCAGTTCATCGATTTGAGACCGAATCTGTTTTCGGCGAGCCGACCTGGCCAGATCTTGAAACCAGGGTTCTTGATGGACTCCCGGCAGGTTTTTCCACCGCGCAGCAGAGACGGGATATCCCATTGCAGATCTCGCGCGAAAGTCCTCGAACGCGATTTCAGCAACGCATTCTGGTTGATCACGCAATTGCCCAAAGCGATCGAGGTAATGATCGACTTCGCAAGAATCGCCATTCTCGTAGCGAAGTTCGATATCCACACGAATCAGCTCCGCGATCGCATCATGATCTTGCGACAATCCATATCGTGAAACCAAATCCTCGATCGCCTCGTTAGATTCGAGCGACCACGAGGCTTCGAATTCATCGATCGCTTCATCAACCCTGTCGAAGGTGCCTCGATTAATCATCCGGTGAGCCTAGTCCAATATCAGGGATAACCTGGGCCGGCAAAGTCATGGCCGGCCGAACCAATCCTGTGCTTGGTAGAGCAGTGACGGAGGCACACACCCGCCATACAAACTGGGAATTTTGTAGCGATTGCCAGCCACCACAGACGGCTTGGAGCCAATTCGCAGGTTCCAACCAGACCCTTCTCAACCGCCGACCCGTTCCCCAGCCCATCCCATCGCCGCTTTCAGCACACGGATACACGATCGGAGTGTACGCAAATGAGTGCAATCGAAGCATCAGCGAAATCGCTCGCTTCAGCATCCAGGCCGTAAAGAAGATCAGCCCTCCCGCGACAGCCCCAAACCCAGGCCTGCGTGCTTAGTCAGCGAACTTGGGCAACATGCTTCGACTACAAGCTCGGCCAACCGGGAGAAAGAGATGGCTTCGCAAATACGTTGCCTTGCATATCCGGTGCCTTGCAAACTCGCCATCACTCCGCAAGCAACAACTCTGCCAAGACTTCGCGGCTTCGCTGCAAGCTACGCTCGACGGTTCTCCGACTGCGTCCCGTCTTCTGGTGAATCTCTTCGATGCTATGCCCAGAGATCCGCAACGTCAGAATTTCCTGATCAATCGGACGCAGCAATTCCAGGGACTCACGAATGCAAATCTCCAGGAATTCGATCGATGCTTGATCGATTGACTCCTTCAGCCCGTCGCTCGACGAGTCGAGCGATACATTCCGACTGACGTCACGACGTTGCCGCGTATGATGATTCGCTTGGTTTGTTAATTTGCGAACGGCTACAACGGCTAGAAGATTCCAAAGCGTTGCCCCGGGCGGCGCGTCATAGTTCCCCGACTGCATCCCACGGAACACGCTTTTAAATACTGACTGAACGATGTCCTCTGGCTCAGTCACGACTCCCAGCTTGGTGCCCAACTTCGAACGCACCAACCCGAAAACGCGTCGGGCGTACCGGTCATAAAGAATTGAAGCCGCATGCTCATTACCATCGCGCACCGCTACCACTAAAGACCGATCGGTCGATGTCATGTCAGTCGTTGGCGGGGCAGGATCCACGGCAAACACCGAAAGATTCGTGAGATCTATGCTTTTGCGATCAACGCAATGGATAAGCAATTGCCTTGATTGTCTTCGGCTCCATCCTTCTCACCACAAAATTTATCTGCTCGGCCAAAGCTTTTTTCGCAGATTTTCCGGCACACCTGATAACAAACAGTCCTACAAAGTGCACTGCACACCCCCCAATTTCAGGCTGCGGGTGACAACATCTGTCGCTCAGGTGCTTTGCCGCTTGCGAGAAGAAATCCTCAAAAGCCACTGTCAAAAAAGAAAGCCGGGCACGTCCGCAAAATTCTCTACTACGCGAGTAGAGCTGCCCCATCACGGTGCGTGCCCGGCTTCGTTAGATCGAATCACATCCTCACTTGGATGCCGAAAGGTGAAGCAACACCGAGGTGAACAATCCGCCATCGAAAAAGATCTTTTTTTCAAAGTGCCTGCTGATATCGACCACGCCATGGTCGAACAACGCGCCGTCATCATGCAAACTCGGGGGCCGCTGCAAACCTTCTGCAACAAAACAACGCCATCCCGGAAGGCTGGGGCAATGCCTTCCGAGTGGCGCTGAAGCAGATCCAGACTGGTGGATCGACTTTACATTCGCTGCAAGATTGCACCGACGATTGCTCGGCGAAGCTCGTCGCCGGTAGACAGCTTTTTGGACGTGTAGTGCTTCGAATCATGATGACGCTGGATGTCGGCGCCGACAGGATTGTCAAACCTCCGCGAAGCACTTAGATCGGCAGGCGAACGATGCTCGAACGAATACTGACTACGCAGTTGATTGCCTCGCCCATCATGGCCGATGCTTCCATGCCCACCAAAACTGCTGCCGTTCACCACGCGACCACGATCAGCGTGTGATCGGCTCGAGTGATTTTGAAACTGATAATTCGCCGGTGACAGTGCCGGACGAGACAGCTCGATCGAAATTCCGCCATGATGCGACGGAGCAGCGTGACGCGGATCAAAGCTACTCGTATGACAAACCTCTTCGTGAGCACCACCGGGGAAGTGGACAGCAGCCTGATATTGTTTCATCTCACGATGAAGCTCATTGAATCGTAAGCTCACCAACTGCCAAGACGCATCAAGTCGAGGACAGTAGGGGTACTGACGCCGCTCGAAGAAGATGGACTGCACCTGGAAGTGCAAAATCTTTGTCTCGGAATATCGCGTGATCAATCGATCCGCATTTCGCAAATCGTGTGCGGCCGAACGAAGCCGACTGGTGCTGTCCTCCAAATCGTCGACCAATCGCTCATCGCATCGCTGAACAAAGTCCTCACGTAAAACAACGCGTTCAAAGTCCTTCACCGCATCGCGATAACTTTCAGCCGCACACAACAATGGCGAATCATGCCCCGCCGAAGCAGGACGCGCCATAGCCGTCATGGTGGTGATCGAGGCGATGACGGCGAAAACTCTTGCGATGCGGATCATTTTCTGGACTCCAGTTCTTCAAGTGGTCGCCAACCCATTCTTGAGTCGACGGTGGGATTCGTGTTTCACGCCAAATAAATGCACCGCCCATGCCAAGAACCCGAACCAAACCGCAAACACTTACTATAAAAAGACTTACGAAATTCAACTGATTTCAGACGCCACGACAAGCGCAGTCATTACGACCACCACCGAAACACAACCGACATCGAATCGACAACACACTTGGCTCGCAAGTAGCGACTGAAGCACTGGCGTCAAATCGCTTTCAGCCAGCCCGCGGCGTTTCAGTTTGACCATTTCTCTTGTCACCAAATTGGCTCTACCGCTATCTTTGCAAGCAGCCAATAACATTGCATCAACAGCGAAAAGGAAGTCGCGATGGCAATTCGATTAGACGAACTCAGCCAACTAATAAATGGAACACTCCATGGCGACGGCGCACTGATCTGCGAAGGCGCCAATCCACTTGATCTGGCGAGCGAAAACGAAATCACGCTGATCGTGCAACCGTTCAACAACTCGGGGCCGATCAAGGCTCTCGCAGTCGTGACGGATACTTTGATCGAGGATTGTGCACAGGCGCAAATCCTGGTTGAAAATCCGCACACCGCTTTTGCAAAAGCGGTCGCCTACTTCCGCCCACCAGTGCCGACCAGCCTTCCCGGCGTCGGTGTTGACTCCTCTGCGGCGATTGCCAGCTCGGCAAAGATCCACCCCACGGCAACGATCTGCCGAGATGTCGTCATCGGGGAACGCACGTTGATCATGCCCGGCGTTGTCATCATGCCAGGCTGCCGGATCGGCGCTGACTGTGTGTTGCACTCCAACGTGACTTTGTACGCACACACACGAATTTACGATCGCGTCTGCATCCACGCGTCGTCGACAATCGGTGCCGATGGGTTCGGCTATCGGTTCGAAAACGGGCGTCATGTTCCCGCATCACAATTGGGCTATGTCGAAATAGAGAGTGATGTTGATATCGGTGCAGGCGTGACAATCGATCGTGGCACCTATGGAGCGACGCGAATTGGCGAAGGGACAAAGATCGACAATCAAGTCATGATTGCCCACAACTGCCAGATCGGACGCCACAACCTGATTTGCAGCCAAGTCGGTATCGCAGGCTCATGCCGGACCGGAGATCATGTAATCTTGGCTGGACAAGTTGGGCTGAAGGATCACATCACCTTGGGCGACGGAACCATCGTCGGCGCCAAAGCCGGTGTGATGGATGACTGCGATGGTGGTCAGGTTTACCTGGGTGCCCCCGCGATGCCGCAGCGCGATCAAATGCAGATCTTCGCACTGCAGCGAAAGCTTCCCGATATGCGCCGCGAACTGAAGTCGCTGAAACAACAGATCGCACGCTTAACCGAGAGCTTGAATCAAGTGGATGACAAATCGCCCCAAACCGATTCAGAGCAATCCGGTACCAGTTCGCCAAGCGCCAGCTTGCCCAGTGCCAAGCTTCAACGCGAAGACAAGCGAGACCGCGCGGCATAATGAACCACCACGTCAAACGCCAGAGCTATGGACGCGATCTACTGAGTAACTTTCTGTCGCGATGGAAACATGCCGAGCCGAACGGACAACCTGCACCCATCGGCCTGATTGCCGGATGGGGATCGTTTCCTGTCCAAGTGGCCGAAGAGATTGTCAGTTCAGGCGGACGTGTTTGCTGCATCGCGATCACCGGGCACGCTAGCCCCGAGCTGGAATCGATTTGTGATCACGTTAAATGGTCGGGCGTGGGGAAGATCGGCGCTCACTTGCGATACTTCCGCAGACATCACGTTCGCAATGTCACGATGGCTGGAAAGCTATTCAAATCAGACCTGTTGTTCCAAGGCAGCGTTTGGCTGAAACACTTTCCAGATCTCACTGCGATTCGCACATTCGGCCCCTGCCTGCTGGGAAAACGCCGCGATTCACGAGATGACAGTCTTCTGCTATCAGTCACCCGAACCTATGCAAAGAATCAAATGAACGTTTGCCCGGCTACGGACTTTGCCCCTGAACTGCTGGTCAAGAAAGGACAACTAATCGGCGCGCCACTGGACGAACGTCAGCAACGCGACGCGACCTCGGGATGGCAGGTCGCAAAACAAATGGGCGGCATGGACATCGGTCAGTCGATCACCATCAAAGACGCGACGGTACTGGCCGTCGAAGCGGTCGAAGGGACGGACGCATGTATCGAACGCACTGGCAAGCTATGCCGGCGTGGTGGCTGGACGCTGGTCAAAGTTAGCAAGCCGAATCAAGACATGCGTTTCGACGTTCCCACAATCGGTCCACAAACGATTCAGAAGGTTGCCGCCAACGGTGGAGAAACCATTGTCATCGAAGCTGGGATGACGATCGTCGTTGAACGCGAAGAGACCCTGCGACTGGCCAAGCAACACGGAATCAAAATCGTCGCGTTTGAGGACGCAGCGATGGAGCAGCAGCCAGGTGGCATACAAGCTACAAACCAAGCCGCTTAGCTTCCGCCCCTTTGGCACCGGCGACTGCGCCGCATAGGCAACGGTACCGGGCAGTCCACCAGCAACCCAGTGCTTCGTTCCAACTCGATTTTAGGATTAGCCGTATGGCTTTGGCCATGGTTCCAACGCAATAACCGGGGCTAACGCCCGTCGGCTGATGACCCGAACCCGCTCGATTTTAGGATTAGCCGTATGGCATTAACCACGGTTCCAACGCAATAACCGGGGCTAACGCCCATCGGCTGATGCCCCGAAACCGCTGGATTTTAGGATTAGCCGTATGGCGTTAGCCACGGTTTCAGTGCAATAAGCGGGGCTGATGCCCGTCGGCTGATGCCCCGAACCCGTATTTTCATATCGAACGAAGCACCAGTAGACTGCCCAAATGCAGCGAGCTACTAAACTGCCATGCTACTCTGCTGCCTTCTCAGATGCCTCTTCTGAAGACTCTGCCTCTTCAGATTCGGCGGGCTCTGCAGATTCGGCGGCTGCTTCTTCGCTAGGCTCCGCCTCGGCTTCCTGTTCCTGTGCCGGCTGATTCCATTCCAATTTTGCTGCTTCGGCGCGTTGTTCCTTGGTCGCGATGACAGGAAACTTGGCGTGCCCCAAGCCGCGATCAACAATCCAGATGTTGCGGAATCGAACGGGGTCGCCATGGTCTTGAATGTTGATCGGCAACAAGATCGGCTCTTCAGGTTTTCCGGCGCCTGTTTTACTTGGAAGTGCGACGTCGTCTTGAACCTTCACACCATTGATCCAGCTGGTGATGTGGGCATCACGAATCTTCTTGCCGTCAGAGGACCAACGTGGGGCGGTAAACGAGATGTCATAGGTCTGCCAAACCAACGGGGGAAATGCCATGTTGAAATCAGGAGACTTCATTCGGTACAGGGCGCCCAAGCCGTTGAACATCTTTTCGGTTCCGAATGAATCGAGAACCTGACACTCGTAGCGACTTTGTAGATACATACCGCTGTTGCCGCGTTGCTGACCGTCGGCCAGTGGCATGTAGGGCAGGCGGAATTCCGCGTGCAGATCAAAATCTTGGAACATCGGCGAAATCAACGCGCCTTCCTTTAGCAATCCTCCGTCGGTCATCTCCGCACCGACAAAATTGTCAACAGAGCTTCCGTCAAAGACGACGACGGAGTTTTCTGGTGGCTTTGCACCTAGCGTTGGACTGACACGGTGGACTCGGTCAAGTCTGCCCAACATCTTGCCATCGGACGAGACGATATTGCATCCTTCGGAATCGACGAAGATCCCCCACGGGCCACCTGACAAAATCACCGTTTCACCGGATCGCAAACCGATTAAACGCATTTCCTCGGCTTGGTGTCCCTCTTCCCCGGGTAGCCCACCAAAGAAAGCGATCGCTTGGAACTGGTCACCCTTAATCGGGCGAATTTGCAAAGCCAGTACGTCGCGTTTCTTACCTTCGGTTTTGATTTTTCCGACGAATTCACCCATCAAGCTGTAGCTGGCGTCGTCTTTTGGCGGCTCAGTGTAGGCAGGCCCTTTTTCGTTGTTGCCGTGCTGCTGAGCTAAAACGGAGGGTGCTGTGACCAGGATCAAGGCGGGCAGGAGAGTCTGAGCGAGCAGACGCGGTAGAGATACGGTCATGGTGGGGAGAATCAGGGGGAGATTATTCGCTGAAAAGCGAGTTCATGTTCTAGCGCTCCAAGTCTAGTTCGCAGACAGGCCGGCCTCCAGCATGCCACGGTCAATCGGAACAGTTTCGGTCGCATTCTTGACTGAACTGGTGTGGATCAACGTTTCCAGACTGGCATTTCTAGCATCCCATATTTTTTGGCTGGCGCATCTGCTCCAAAATTTGTCGGCTAGGTCGGGTGCGGGTACGATGACCATTCTTTTGGCTCCGGCCGGACTGGGCGCAAACCAGACTGAGCCTAAACCATCTGCCCTCCCAAAATTCCTCCCAACCAAAGTTTCTATGCGTACATTCTTTCGAGCTCTTCTCCGTTCGCGGCCTGCGTCTGAAGCGAGTTTGCTTCGGGATACCAACGGCAACAGTTCCATACATCATCGGTCCATCGGCTACGGTTTGGCGATGGTCCTGATCGCAATCGGTTTGGCCAATGCTTCGACTCGAAACGTCAAAGCGGCTGACCAACCGAACATCCTGTTTATCTTCACCGACGATCACTGCACACAAGCGCTCAGTGCCTACGATCCGGAACGGATCTCGACACCCAACATGGATCGTATCGCTCGTGAAGGCATGCGATTTGATCGATGCTATGTCACCAACGGGATCTGCGGTCCCAGTCGTGCTGTCATCCAAACCGGCAAGTACAGTCACCTCAATGGCTTTATTCGAAACGGCAATCGATTCAACGGTGATCAGCAGACGTTTCCAAAGTTGCTGCAAAAGGCCGGATACCAAACCGCGATCATTGGTAAGTGGCACCTCGCATCAACACCCCAAGGCTACGACTACTACGACGTGCTCAAAGGCCAAGGTCCGTATTACAACCCACCGATGATCACTGCCGACGCCAACGGCGAACCGGTCACACGGAAACACACGGGATACACGACCGAAATCATCACGGACAAGACTCTCGACTGGTTGAAAAATGATCGTGATGCTGACAAGCCATTCATGGTCATGTACCAGCACAAAGCCCCACACCGCAATTGGCGTCCGGCTCCCAAGTACCTCAACTGGCTTGACGACGAAACCATCCCCGAACCAGAAACGCTTTGGGATGACTACCAAGGTCGAACACAGTCAGCAGCCAAGCAAACCATGACGGTCCGCGAGCACCTGAACGACAACGACCTAAAGCTCTCTGGCTACGGCAACATGAATGCCGAACAAAAGAAGGTTTGGGACGCAGCCTATGGCCCGAAAAACAAAGCTTACTTGGCCGCTCGCGATTCGATGACGGAAGAAGAAATCATCAAATGGAAATACCAGCGATACGTCAAGGACTACTTGCGCTGTGTCAAAAGTGTTGACGACGGAATCGGTGAGGTCCTCGACTACTTGGATGAATCCGGTTTGGCCAAAAACACCGTCGTGATCTATTCGTCCGACCAAGGCTGGTACTTGGGCGAGCACGGCTGGTTTGACAAACGCTGGATGTACGAAGAATCGCTACGAACTCCGTTGCTTGTCCGTTGGCCCGGCGTTGTCCAACCTGGATCAACCAATAACGACATCACTTCGAACCTCGACTTCGCAGAAACCTTCCTCGATATCGCCGGTGTAGGGGTGCCCGCTGATATGCAAGGCCGATCGTTGGTTCCATTGTTCAACGGCAATACGCCAAATGATTGGCGCAGTGTTTTCTATTACCACTACTACGAAAACCCTGGCGCACACAACGTGGCACGCCACTACGGTGTCACCGACGGTCATCATAAGCTGATTCGATACTATGCATTGGAAGGGAAGCAGATCGATGACTGGGAATTGTTCGATCTGAAGTCCGACCCGAATGAACTGCAAAGTGTTTACGGCAGTACCGACTACAGCGAGATCCAGCAAAGACTGGCGAAAGAGCTTGATGCTGCTCAAAAGCAATTTGGTGTCCCAGAAGACACGGACATCGGGCGTCCGCAACAAAGACGAAATGCGAATGGCAAGTAACATTGCCTGAACTATCAAATTCAACTCGCTGATGATTGCACTGCGATCATCAGCGTTTTTTTATTCCAGGTCAAAACAGAATCAACATTAAATCACTTACCAAGCGGGATCACCAACCGCCTTTTTGTGGCGTCGCAGTCGCCTGCATCTCTGCATACCAATCTTTCAAGTCACCAGCCAAGCGGGTTGTTTCCGTTTGATGATTGTCGGCAACGTTGATCGCTTCCTGTGGATCGTTCGCCAGATTGTAAAGCTCGAAGCGTTCGTTCTCGAATGAACCCGGTTTCGCTTTGGGATGCTGCACCACCAATTTCCATTTGCCGTCCCGGACCGCCTCACTACGTTGACCGTTGTTGCTTAGCGAAGCCCAATAAAGTGACCGTTTGGGAAGACTTTCTTGCCGAAACAAAACAGGTGATATATCAATACCATCGAGCTTCCGATCGTTCGGCTCAGGAACATCGGCGATTTCCAGCAACGTTGGCATCACGTCAATGCTAATCATCGGCTGATCGCTCGACGTTCCTGGCTTAATTTTGCCGGGCCACCAAGCGATCGCTGGAACCTTGTGACCACCTTCGTACACCGAACCTTTCCCGCCTCGCAAAGCAGGACTTCCGCTCGGAAAGTCACTCGAAGGGCCATTGTCTGAGAAGAATAAAACGAAGGTATTCTCGGCGATATCCAGATCGTGCAACATTCGATAGAGACGATCCATCCCTTCATCGACCGGCAATGTCATGCCTTTGTATTTGGCAATGCGTTCTTCGGGGCTGACTTGATTCCATCGCCAACGATTCCAAGCTGTCTCGGTCCTTCTGACCGGATCTCCCGGCACCTGCACCGGATTGTGAATCGCTTCATGGGCGACATAGAGGCAAAACGGTGAATCATCCTTTGCATGTTGCTGAACAAAATTGCAAACGGCATCGTTGATCAAATACGTTGAATAGCCTTGCTGATGGGTTTCCCTGCGGCCTTTCCACCAGTCATGCTTGCTATGGTCGCCAATATGGCTGACGAAATCGATGTTGCCACTGTGGTAGCCAATGAACTCGTCGAAGCCATGATTGTCAGGGTGGTAAACATCACTGTTCTGCGGATAGCCCTGATGCCATTTGCCGACCAACCCCGTTACATACCCCGCATCGTTTAGCAGTTCTGCAAATGTTTGATCGACCAGTTGCAAACCTTTACGGTGCTCCGGATGACTATCATGCGGATGGATCACCGCTTCGATACCTGCGCGTTGTTGATAGCGACCGGTTAACAGCCCCGTACGTGTTGGCGAGCACACCGTCCCCGAAGAATGAAAGTCGACTAGCCTCATACCTTCGGCTGCAAATCGGTCAATCGCAGGTGTCTGAAAGTATGGATTGCCAAAGCAGCTGACTCCCTCGTAACCCATATCGTCGACCATCACGACAATCAAATTCGGACGATCAACAGCAATGGCGTCACAGGTCGATAGCAGCGCGAACATCGCGAGAGCCGCGATCCGCGAAAACTTTGGAACCTGAGAGTCCAATAGCAGTGGAAGGAAAGCTTTGAAAGATAAGTTTCTCTTCACGGATCAGCCCTTGAAAGCGAATTGGTCAACGCACCGCTACCATTCTATCGCTTTCAAATCAGGCGCGCGGCTTTGACGACGCTATCGAGCGGTATCCATCAATGCGAAAGATCCAGACCGAAATGTCATGACAACATCTCTGCCTGGACCTGATCGCAATCCACCAGATTCTGACTTTAAATCAGCTCACCATGATGCCTTTATTTAGGCCACGGTTCGATGATTGGTTTTCTCTGCAATGACCAGCAGGGCAACTGCGCCGATCAAAGATCCGATCCAACCCGCCGCTTGAAACGGCGTGCCACCAAAAATCAGGTAGGCGACGAATCCGCCAGCGAAGGATCCTGCCACGCCTAACAGCATGGTCATCATCAACCCCATTGACTGAGGGCCGGGTACCAGCAAGCGAGCGATAGCACCGATAAACAGACCGAAAAGCATCCAACCAAGAATTGGAATTAACATCGAGGATTCTCCTTTATTGACTAACGTTGGTTAACTCTTTGTGTGTCGAACTGAGCTAAGCTAGTTTTGACACCGCGTTTGGTTCTCCCCACAAGTCAGAAGGCATTCAAGCCGTTCCGCACAACTCGCCCCCATCACAATGCATTGATGCACTTAATCAATGGATCGCTCGAAGGCGGCTAAGTCAAACTTTTGGGGATGCTCTTTGATGAGCAGGTTTCGGAACATCTGTTATGCGAATTGCATGCCAAAGCCTTCGAGCATGAAACGACACTTGCAATTGGTCGTAAATTGACCAGTCACATCGCTACCCGTTTAGTCCGATGGCTGTCGGGCGGTGTCCGATTGCGGCTTCGGAATAGACGCTTCCACAGCGTTGGCAGGCGAAACGATGGGTTCGTGTACGCCCCAGCGGAAGCACCGGAATAAAGAAAAGCGTGAAGTAGCGAGCGATCACAATTCGCCCACAGGTCGTTTTGGACGCACACGCCGGACAGTTAAACTCGCCAGCTGACTCGACTTTTTGCTTGGTAGAGATTCCAAAGATAACCATCGTGCTGACTCCGTTGATTGAAAAGCGTTGCCCCTTATCAATCGACGAAGATCGCAAAGTCTGTACCGATCGCTGATCGCGACCGAAACCATTGATCATTGGCAGTTCAGGAAACCGTTTTACTAATCAGATGTACGCAAAACGTCCTTTCTGCAATCGTTCAAATCACACGTTGCATTGTGCCTTTTCGTTCGTAAGCCATATTAACTGATCAACAACGACTCGATCGGTCGCCCACGGTCCGTGATCGGGACGGGACGGTCACCGGCGTAAAGATTCTTTTGGTAGTCAACTCCAACGCTCGCGCAAACCGTCGCGAAGAAATCGGGAACGCTAACAGGATCCTGCAAGATCTTTTTGGAACGTTCATCGGTTTCGCCAAAGGCACCACAGTGGTTCAGCCCTCCGCCTGCGAGCACACAAGTGAATGCGGTGCCTTGATGACCTCGACCGCCACCACCGTCAAATTCCGGTGGACGCCCAAATTCGGTAGTGATCATAATCAACGTTTTGTCCAGCAGTCGCTTGGACTGCAGATCTTCTATCAACGCCGCAACAGCAATATCCATCTCTTGGATCAGCTTGTGCTGTTGCTCAATCCCTCCGTTGTGCACATCCCAGCCTGATCCGTTTAGGAAGTTCAAGTTATGCGAGACTTCAATAAACCGCACGCCTCGTTCGACCAATCGCCGACTTAGTAAGCATCGCTGGCCGAACTCACCACCGTACTGATCACGAAGACTGGCGGGCTCTCTGTCAAGTTCGAACACGCGATTGAATTCAGGACCACTCAGTTTCAAACTTTGGTCAATCGCCTGTTCATAATCATTGATCATTGGCCCTCGTGCAGTTGTCGCTTGCTGTCGAAGCGTCGCAAGAAATTGCTCTCGACGCTGTTGCCGTGTCATCGTGATGCCCTCCGGCCGCGACAACCCCGCAGGACCTTTTGTGGTATCGGTGAGGTACAGGTAGCCATGCTTGGCTCCCAAGAAACCTGGCCCGCGTGTCACATTGGGATAGCCAATCAAGACATAGGGTGGTGCCGTTTCAGATGCGGCGCCGCGTTCATGTGCGATAATCGAACCGATCGAAGGATAGGTGATCGTTCCACTGACCGGTCGCCCCGTATGCATTCGATTCGTCGCCGCGGCATGCTCGTCAATCATATCGTGGTTGACGCTGCGAACGGCGGTGACTTGTTCCATCAACCGAGCCACGTTCGGCAGATGCTCGCACAAGCGAACTCCATCGACGGACGTTTCGATTGAGTCATAGTAAGCACCGGGCCGTTTTGCTTTTGGATCTCCTTTTTCTTTGGGGTCAAAGGTATCGATTTGCCCCATGCCTCCACCCAACCAAATCGAGATCACATGTTCTGCGTTCCCCGAAATACTCGGTTGGTGATGCGAGTGCTCACCTTCGACATCACTCGCGACGTCGTTCGCAATCCCTAACTTCGGTAACGCAAGGCTACCCAATGCCGCCCCACGACGAAGTACGGCTCGACGGCTGAGTTCTTGATGGTTTTCTTTGTTCATCTTGGTTTGCTTTGATTATGGAATCCAAACGAACTCACTGTGGTTGATCAAACTCCAGACGACGTCTTCATAGACTTCGCGCCATGCGGAGACTAAACGTGGGTCGGCAGGAGGCCCGGCTTGAACACGCTTTTCGATTTCAAGCTGAATCTCATTGGCCTGGGGGCGAAGATGGTTGAACCAATCAACTTGCGGAAGTGGCTTTGCGATCGGCACTTCGGTGATTTCGTCCTCCGGTACGATCCGCTGCTGATAGCCTTCGGTGATCGCAGAAGAAAACACGTGCAACTCTTCGGCATTGGGATGGCGACTAAGGAAGCGCAGAAAAAGTTGATCCACAAGCTCTTCGGGCGAATCTTCATCAATCGCCAACTCCGCAAGAACGCTTCGGTTTGAAACGCGAGTCAACGAACTTGCCAACACACCGTTTGCCAGCACACCGGGCTGCAACACATTGGGTTCTTGATCTCGTTCGGCGATCGGCATTTGCCTTGCCCCGGTCCAACCGAAGGCTTCCAATACATCCGCAACAGCTCGGGCCCTTGGCAGAGACAAGCTGGGCCGATCACGTTCATTTTTCAAGTCACCGAACATCCAAGCTCGGGTCGGCGTTCCCAACGTTTGCCTTGCCCCCAAGGGACGTCGTCCGTCATGGACGAACGTTAGCTCTTCTACCGAAATCGTGTGTCCCGTCGATTGATGTAGCGCATCGACAATTTGCTCTGCACTCAGGCGGCGGCGATCAGGAGCATTGAAAAACCGCGACTCCGCAGCAGCCACTTGATTCGTTCCGATGGCCTGACGCTGATACAGATCCGATTCCATGATCTGTTGAATCAGTCGACGAAAATCATATCCGCTGGACACAAAGTCATCCGCCAGCCATTGCAGCAGCTTTGGATGACTGGCCTGGTTGCCTTCCCAATCGTGGACCGGTTCAACAATCCCAGCACCGATCAACCGTTTCCATGCGTGGTTTACGATCACCTGAGAAAATCGGTGATTCTGAGGTGCCGTGATTAGCGCCGCGAGCCTCTCGCGGGTATCGTCGCTCGATCGAACAAGTCGGTCTATTTCGGGACCATCTTCCACACCGGTGACGTCCGCAAAAGGCCAAGTCGGCATGACAGCCTGATCTGCCGGAAGCGATACTTGAATGAGCGACTTGCGCACCTTTTGGTTTTCAAAAAACGCAGCGGGAACACGACTCGTGGCAGGAACTTTGATTGGTTTGCGACTGAACATCGCCGCCAATGAATAGAGGTCCTTTTGAGTTGTGCTGTGGTACGGCGAATCATGACATCGAGCACACTGCAATTCGATCCCCAGAAAAGCGGACGCGATGATATGACCTTTTGCAGCCATCGGCGAATCGTTTTCGCCTGCGAGTCCGAAACCGGCGCTTCCGCCTTCAGCAGCACCGCCACGCAACATGATTAATTCGGTGACCATGCGATCGATCGGCTTGTTGTCACGAAGCGAGTCGTACAAAAACCAACGGAACGGACCGGTACTGTTCAGCGACGCGTTTAATAGTGAAGGGTTCTCGGCGAGGATATCCATCCAAAAGCTAACCCACCGATCCGCGAATCGTTGGTCTTCGACCAAACGCTCAATGAGCTGCTGTCGTTTGTCGGTTGACGTGTCAGTTAAGAACGCTTCAACTTCCTGAGCCGTTGGCGGCACACCAACGGAATCAAAGTAGGCTCGTCGTAAAAACGATGCGTCATCAATGACCGGTGCAATCTTGACCGCGTCCTCGTCCAATGGTGGACTCGGCCAAACCGCTCCTTTGCTAACCCAAGTTTCCAAAGTCGCGATTTGATCTTCACGAAGACCTTCTTCCGTCGGTGGCATGTTGCCCGAGCGGATTTGCGAAATCAATTCGCTGGCTTCGACATCGCCTGGAACGACAGCAGGGATTTCAGAGTCGCCTGCCAACAAGGATTCCTCCCGTGAGTTCAGACGCAGACCGCCTTTTTCTTTCTCACCATGACAGCGGAAACATTCCTCACGCAAAATCGGAAGGACGTTTTCGTTGAAGTGACTCGCTAGATCAGGATCGACATCGGTCTGTTTTTGTCGACGTTTCTGTATTTTTGACTCGATGAAATGATCAATCGGATGACCGGCAAATTGCGGGTCTCGTTCGGGACGATTTGAATCGATCCACTGATCTGCGAACTGATGGCGTTTGGCCCAGAATTCATCCTGCGACTTTGCCGCCAAACGTTGGCTTTGCTGATCAAAGTCGATTAAATCGGATTCGATTTGTTCTAGCAGTGGCTCGACGACTTCATTCGACAAGGAAACAGGGGAATCCATCGTCGCCAATAGCTCATAGCCATCGCCTTCTGCATTCAGCATCGCGACACAGATCTCGCCCGTTTCGGTACGGTGCCCACTGCCACCGACGACGACTTCAAATACCACACGGCAGGTCTTTTCGGACTTGCCTGAGGATCCATCGATCGTGATGTCGCCAAAAGCCTCCTGTTGATTGTATCCGTGCGGACGAACACCGGGCAGCGGAGGCTCGGCGAGCGGAGTGACTGGTTCTTCGCCATCTGGCGGCTTGCGGGAAACGGAATCAGTTCGCGTCACAAGTTCACCGTCGATCCAAAGCCGGCTCATCGCTCGCGATCGAATCAAGAAACGATGGGTTCCCGTGGGCAGCTGAACGTCACCCGCCATACGCAATAACAACGGAGCTCCCCAAGCATCACGTATTCCCCATGAATCGAAATGCAACGGAATGCGGGGCAGCAAAAACGAATCACCATACCAACGTGATGCTTCCTCAGGCCATTGCTCGCCTTTGTTCAACCAACGGTCGACTGCTGGCAATCGCTCACAAAGTTGAACGACCACTTTTCCGCTTGGGATCGAGGCAATTTGCGGCATGACTTCGGGCTGTGGCTCGATGACCCGTGGCTCGCCAACGCGACGGAAGCGTTGCCGCATTGTTTGATCGTCAAGCATTTCACGATGAATCATGACCTGATCCAAAGCGCCGGCATAACTGACGCCTAGACGCACTTCATCATCATCGTTAATGGGCGTCTCAGTCGTGATTCCTCCCATGTCCCATTTGCCTTCGGTAGGCTTTCCATTGACCCAACCGCTGATCGATTCCGGCATCCCAAACCGATACGAGACGCCTACATGGTGCCATCCGGTACCGATCGGAAAACTTAGATTCGACGTCCAACGGTGCCAGTGTCGATCGCTACCCGACAACTTCGTCGCAAATAGAAAGCTGATGTGTGCATTGCCTTTGCGATTAATAATCCGTAGCGCCCAGTTCTGATTGTCCCGCGTGAATTTTGCCGAACCCGTTCTCCCCTTACCAATGATATAAACCGGCTGTCCCTCGGCCGATCGCTGCGGATTGACCCAGGCTTCCAAAGTCAGCTCATCACCGTTAGCGAAATCAAACCGGCTTTCAGGTCCTTCATCTGGGATCGAAACATATGCAGAGGCACCGACTTCGATCGCCGTATTCGTTTCGGAAAGATCCGGAAATTCGGGAGGACGGGGCCCAGCAATGTCACGACGAACGTCACCATGGTTACTGACCGATTCGAGGGACGCGCCATCGAAGCTCCACTGGGCAACGGGAGATTCACCAACAGTCGTTGTGAAGGCAAGCAAGACGGCGACAAGGTTGATTGACATAACCGTGGGACTCCTCAACAGATGGAAGAACCTGTGATCGGGTCATCAGGATCTTCTTGGGCAGTCGATTGGTGGGAAGGCGGGGAGGGATGCTCGAGAGCAGGCGGGAGGTTTGATGAAGGTTTACTGCGTTTATGTTTTAGCGAGTATCCCTTTGTAGAACTCACCTTCATTAAGGTCGACTCGTTCGGGACGGCCCTTGTGCATGTAGATGACTTCTTTGTGGTCCATGCCCAACAGTCCCATGATCGTCGCATGAATGTCGTGCACGTGCAGACGGTCTTCCACCGCATGCAACCCTAGTTCATCTGTTGCACCGACTGCCTGACCGGCCTTCACACCACCGCCGGCCATCCACATGGTGAATCCGGTTGGGTTGTGATCACGGCCATTACCCTTTTCACTCATTGGCGTTCGTCCGAACTCACCGCCCCAGATAACCAGCGTATCTTCCAACATCCCACGCTGTTTCAAGTCAGCAATCAAACCGGCAATCGGCTTGTCGACTCCTCCGCACAAACGTGAATGGTTCGATTCGATATTACTGTGGCTGTCCCATTTACTACCGGCTCCCGAATACAACTGCACAAACCGGACTCCACGCTCGACCAGTCGCCGAGCTAGCAGACACTGACGTCCATAAACTTCAGTTTCCTTCTGATCCAATCCGTACATCGAACGGATATGCTCTGGTTCGTTGTCAATATCGATTGCGACGGGCGCGTCGGCCTGCATTTTGGCAGCCAGCTCGTAGCTTTGGATTCGTGCTTCTAACTCTGTATTGGAATGTCGACCTTCAAAGTGCCGGCGATTGAGCTGGTTAATAAAATCCAACTTACTGCGTTGCTGTTGCTGCGAAACTCCAGCGGGATTGTTTAGGTGACGAAGTGGTTCATCACCCGGTTCGAACAGGACGCCTTGATGCATCGATGGCATGAACCCTGATCCCCAAGCTCGCACTCCGTTGACGACCATTGACGAACTGTCTTTCATGACGACAAACGTTGGCAGGCTTTCTGCGGGGTTCCCAAGACCGTAGGAAACCCAAGCTCCAAGCGATGGCCTGCCCCCAAAAACAGCTCCGGTGTTCATTTGACAAACGCCACCGGCATGATTGATTCCGTCGGAAACACAGGACCGAATCACACACAGTTCGTCCGCGATTTGTTGATGGTGTGGAAGCCAATCAGAAATCCACAGACCGCTTTCGCCGCACTGCTTCCATTCTCGTTTGCATTCCAAAATCGGCGCATTGATTTCGCCCATCGCTAAGACGGGCTTTTCAAAACTGTCGGGCAATGACTTACCCGCCAATTCGTTTACAGCCGGTTTGTAGTCAAACAAATCGATGTGACTGGGACCACCTTCCATAAACAGCCAAATGACGTTCTTGGCCGTTCCCAATCGGTTGGTAATCTTTTGCGATGCCGGATTCTCAGTCTCTGCACCGAACAAACGCTCGCCGGACATTGCCGCATAGGCGAGTGCACCAAATCCGCATCCGGCACGAGTCAGCAAGTCACGCCGTGAATGAAGCTTGTCAATATTGTTGCATCTCATAGATTCTTTCCAGAGCGATTCTTTCCAGAGTTTTAATCGCGACGATACGAGTTATTGCAGCGAACCAGTTAGCGTGTAGCGGTCATTTTGCGATCGGTGCACCAAGTGAACGCTCGCAAAAAGACGAAGTTTCAACTTCGCTAATGCAGGTAAAGGAATTCATTTGAATTAAACAGAGCGTGGCAAAAGTCAGTGACCGCCGCGTGAAGTTTGCTCGAATAGCCATGACTATCTTGCTTTTTTGCCGGTCGATACCAAACGGTATTGGGAGCCGGTTGCTCACCGTTGGCTCCTGAAAACTTCCAGTCCACCAACCGTTCCAAAGTCGTATTTGATTGATTGACCAACAGTTGCTCTTTAGCCAGTACTCCGTCGCTGACCAACAGCCTTGCCATTTGACCGTCCCACAAATGACCAGAAGACTGCCTGCCACCGGCGATCACATCCAATTTGGGATTCTGCACATGACTGACGATATCCGTTTCGACGGTTGCAGACTGAAGCGTTGCATCCGGATCCGATAGATCTTTCATGTAGAACGTCACGGTACCGGACGTTGGGTTGTCGCCACTGGCCATCGCCGAGATTGCTGCAGCGACATAGACCGGTTTTCCCAAGGGGAATTTCAAACCCGACGCCACCACTTCATATTTGGCTTCGTCTTGAAAGGTCCGGCCGACCAGTTGCACGATAAAATTCTGTGGCGTGTAGGCAGACTTCTTGCTGGTGATTCCGATATTCCAACCACCAACGGATTGATTCCCATCCCAGCGTGACAGCAGTGTATTGACACTGGCGTCGGGATAAACGCGGTCCAAACAGACGATCGCTTCAACGGTGAATTGATCTGCCAATCCTTCAGATTTTTTCAATCTTAGCCGTTCAAACCGACTTTCAGGCTGAATCCATAGTGCCTTATCGCCAAGCAACGTTTGATCAACATTGCCAAAGTGCTGTGTGATGGGCCGCAACCCGTTTTCGTTTGGATACTTCGGCTTGGGAGCGGTCAACGCGGCACGCTCGTCAATCGATGCTCCTTGAAATTCGATGAACTCCAGGGCAGCTTTGACTTCGCCATCCGTCGCCGATCGACCGTAGACAAGGCGGTAAGCGTTTTGAATCAGTTCTGGAGAGGCTTGCTTTTGCGGGCCGAGCAAGCGTTTGGCAAATGCCTGAGAACGTTGCACACTCCATTGTCCATTCATCAACAGCAAAGACTGCAGCGGAGTGGTTGTGGAAACACGATCCGGCGCCGATTCGAATCCCAGCGGCGCATCAAACCCGCCTAGCATTTCGTCAGGTCTGTTGCGAAGTTTCTTGACGAAGACGCTTCGGTAAGGAGAGCTGCCCGCTACCGATGCACCACCCTCTCGCTGCTTTAGCTCACCAGACACGGCCAACATCGCGTCGCGAACCTGCTCGGCATCCAGCCGTTGCGGTGGATACCGCCACAGCAAACGGTTGCTGGGATCCACCTTCAGCTCTTCTTCGGAAGGCTCACGAGATGAAGTTTGCTGGTAGGTGGCACTCATCATGATCAACTCATGGACCGCCTTAATCCTCCATTCACCTTCCAAAAACCGGACGGTTAGCCAATCCAGCAATTCGGGATGACTGGGCAGTTCACCTAACGTTCCAAAATCATTTGGTGTGGGAACGATCCCGGTACCAAAGTGACGTTGCCAAATGCGATTGACGATCACTCGCGTGGACAACGGGTTCTTTGAATCCGCAATCCAGTTTGCCAAAGCCGTTCGCCGACCGGTGGAATGTTCAAGCGATTCGATCTCGGGCGGCGTCTGACCTAACAGTTCTAAGAACGCGGGTTGAACCTCCGTCTTCGAGGTCCGTGTTACCAGATACGTCGGTGCGGGCTGTGGCCCATGATCGACCGCGACAAACGCAGTTGGCAGATCCTTGGGCTTGATCGAATCGAATTCCTTCAGTGCATCCTGAAGTTCTTTGTATCGCTTTAAATCGTCTGGTTTTCCTTTCAGTGATTTTTCAAAGTCGACGCCACGTGCCGCTCTGGCTGCCTGCCTTTCGACCAGATACGACAACTGTTTGTCGTAAGTCGTCTTTTCAGATTCAGGTTTGTGATAGATCGCTTTGACATCGTCGGGGAATTGTACAACCGCGTTGTCACGTGCTTTTTGAACCGCCCCTTTTGTCAATTCATGGATTTCGTCCCGAATCGACTCGGTTGCTTTTTCCCAAATGGCTTGCTGTTGGTTGTAATGCCGAATTTGTTCGGCAGTGGCTAACGGCTTATCCATCGGCCATGACACTGAAGACAGGAATGCTTGCAAGCCAAAGTAGTCCTTTTGCAAGATCGGATCGAACTTGTGGTCGTGACACTGTGCGCATCCGATCCCGATGCCCAAGAACGCTTCGCCGGTCACCCGAGTCATTTCGTTGACGATCAGGTCCCAGTGCATGCGGGCGTCACGTTGATTCCACTCATAGACACCGTGACGCAAATAGGCCGTTCCGATGAACGCGTCTGGATCATCCGGCGAAATTTCATCGCCAGCGATATGTTCGCGAATCAGTTGATCGAATGGCTTATCATCGTTGAACGAACGAATGACATAGTCGCGAAAGACGCTCGCGTCGGGTCGAAACGCATCTTCACGGTAACCATCGCTCTCGGCGAATCGGATCACGTCCAACCAATGCTGCGCCCATCGCTCGCCATAGCGAGGACTTTGCAACAACTGCTTGACCAAACGCGGCCATGCGTCAGGTTTCGGATCATTCACAAATGCGTCGACTTGCTCCGGTGTAGGCGGAAGCCCATGCAAATCAAAGTAAGCGCGTCGGACCAATTCGTGGCGATCGGCTTTCGCGGCGGGCTTCAATCCGGCTTGTTCCAATCGCTTTGCGACGAAATGATCAATAGGATTTTCGGCCCATTGGTCAGCCCACTGTGGATTTGGCGTATCGCTTCCCGCTGGAATCGGATCGGCAACAGGCTGAATTGCCCACCAGTTGCGGTCTTCGTCGGTAAACGTTTTTCCTGCTGCACGAATCTTCGAAGAATCTGCCTGCGGCCAAGGTGCACCGAGCTTCACCCACTGCGTGAGGATCTCGATTTCGTCCGCCTTGAGTTGCTTTTCTGGCGGCATTTCGAAGGATTCATAGTTGATCGCTTCGACTAACAAACTCTCCTGCGGTTTGTGCGGAACAACCGCCGCCCCGCTTTCACCACCGCGAGTCATTGCGTCGATCGAATCGAGACGCAACTCACCTTTCTGTTGCTCTTCACCATGACACTGCACGCACTTGCTGGCCAACAGCGGACGAACTTTGTTCTCAAAAAACGCCAAGTGCTGCGTCGCACTATCTTCATCCGGAACCTTCGTTTCGGTTGCCCCGACAAATCCGCCTCCGAGCATCCCGAGCACAACGGACCATTGCAACAATGTTTTCTTCACTGGAAACATAGAAGTGTTCATAGAGTCGTGAATCCGTTTCTGTTTACTCAGTATTGCTTGGCTTTGGATCGCCATATTTTTTCTTCGAATGACTACGGCAATGGCGGAAGACCACCAATAAACACAGGATCAATATGATGGTCGTCGTCCAGTGCGTCTTGGATAAATAGCCCATCTACCGATTCACCGTCGTCGAATCCCAAGTCCGTTAAATCGACACCGACAACCAATCCTCGGAATCGAATGGTTTGTCGACGTGCGACGGTTTCAGTCGACTGAACTTCACCGACCGAAGAAACAGGTCCGGGAAACATATGGACATAAAAGTCAGCGAGCGGATGAGCAGACGGAGATTCCAACGTCAGGTCAAACGACGTGATCGTCTGCACCTTCAATCCGTCACGAAACTTAAGTGGCCCGATGTGAAAGGCGTCTCCATCAGGTGGATTCGAAAATGCCTGCAAGTCAAAGACGACCAGATCATCGCCCGGCCCATTGACGATCGGACCTTCAAACTGAATCGCCATCCCAGGCGTCGGATCATCACCAACCGATACCGGATCGGAGCTGTACGGTGTTCTGCTACCACCCGGGTTGATCACTCCAGTCACCAAGCTGTTGTCGGACGTTAGCGACGCACGATCCACTGGCAGCGTTGCCGGTCCACAAAGAAACCCACCGACTTCCGGAGAACTGAATGCAATCGTCTTCGCGCGAATCAATTGCTTGACCGGGATCGTTTGAATCTGACCACCACGCTGAACCGTGACACTGACAAGCTGGTCGGCATGCCCGGCCTTGTTTTCACGAGCTTCGTAGCTGATCACACGATCTGGCAATTCACGCCGATAAAGTCGTGGATCGTACGCGATCGGATCTGCACCGAATTCGGATAACGCCGCAAAGCGCTGCGCTTGACCGTCAGTCAGATGCACTTGTGAATGATCAGTGGTCGTCGCCGTGGTCGAAGTTTCATAGACGTCAGCCGCACCTTCCACGACATGCACTTCCGTCTCGCTAGTCTCAGCAACATTGATTGTGAAACGGGTGCCTCGATCGACAACACGCATCATCGGTGTTTCGATCCGGAACCCTTCCGCACCATCGGGTGCGTGCACACTGCATTTGCCAACATCCAATCCCAAGCATTCGTCGGAAAGAACACGAAAGACGGCGGGGCCTTCGATAATGGCCTCTGCGCCACTTGGAAAATGGACTTCGGCCAAGCCTGTCATCAGCACATAGTCACGTTGACGCGATAGAGCCGAATCCACTGGCGGCAGCAGCTCGCCAAAGAATTTTGCGTGAGCGAGATTGGCGAAACGAACGGTAGCGATTTCGTTGGCAGCAATCTCCGAGTTTTTTTGATTTCGATTTTCAGAGACAGCAACGCTGGTCCCTGCATCGCGGCTTACCGACTGCCAATAAAGCAGAGAAACGATTCCGATTAGCGTTGCCGCAATCAGTGCCAGGAATGTCGGCGGGATGGGACTTGCCACCGTCACAGGTGAAACGGAATCGGACGCATTCGCCTGCACATCAGCCATGACGTCGTCGACGAAACGTTCTGGTGAACGAGGCAATCGCTTCATCACCTGAACAACAAAGTCGTCTTCCTGGTCGGCAGCGATGTCTTGCTTGGCAACCAAATTCAGCAGGCGATGGGTCTGGTACAGATCGGCGGCTTGCCCCAGTTGCCGATCGTCAGACTCAAGCAGCTGACGCAGCTCGTCCATCGACGACGCATCAAGTTCACCTTCAAGATAATCCGTCCACAGTTCTGCGAACCGATGTTCGTCACTCATCCGAGTTCACCTCCTTCGCCAGCAACAGATCGCTGCTCAACACACTCTTGAAGCCGTTGGCGAATTTGCCAAAGCTGCTTTTTCACAGCTGCGACCGACCGTCCGCTACGGATAGCCATTTCCTCTAATGAAATTTCCTCATCGTAGCGCCAGCGAATGAAACGCCGCAGATGATCGGCTAGTGAATTGACGCAAGTTTTCAGTGACTCCAACCGTTCGATCTCAAACTCCGTCGGACCACTCGCCCTTCGTTCTAGCTCTCGCTGCAAAAGATCGGGTGCGTAGCGGGCGTGGTAGTCCGCGACGCGGCGCAGACGAGTCATCTCGGTCTTCAACTGATAACGAGCGATCGCGAACAGCCAAGCTTCAAAGCGAGTTCCCGGCGCGTAATCTGCCAGTCGAGAATACGCGGCAACAAAAGTACGCTGAGCGATATCGTCGACGTCGATCCCGGGCGGAGCCTGACCGGCCAGCCAAGCTCTCAAACGAGTCTCGAAATGGCGCACAACGCCTTCATAAGCAGACGTTTCGCCGCCACGGGCGCACGCGATCGCCCGCTCCAACTCAGCATTAATCGCTGGCTCGGTGTCGAAATCAGGGGCGCATTGACGCCTGGTATCGCTCGTGTCCTTTGGAACCGTCATCGCCTTACTATGGCAGCTAAAGCGACAAGGTTACCCCTTCACGAGAAAATAAACTCTGTTTTTCCACGAAAACGAATCTGTGGTCTCGCAATGCGAGAAATGCCGACCATTCGTTTACAGCGGCAAGTTTTCCAGATGGACTTTGACGCATTCGCGCATCGCCTGCGGATCGTAGCCGCCTTCCTGAACCGAAACGAGCTTTCCATCGCAATGCTCGTTTGCCAATCCAACAACGAACTGTGTCATCTCTTTAAAGTGCTTTGCATCCAACCCCAAGGACCCGACAGGATCGTTGCGGTGGCAATCAAATCCGGCACTGAGGAGCAACAACTGCGGTTTGAACGAAGCGGCGAATTGTTCTAAATGGCTGCGGAATTGATCCATGTAGGACTGCGGCGATGTCCCGAATCCGATCGGAACATTCATAGTCGTTCCTAAGCCCGCGCCGGTACCGGTTTCATCTTCGTCTCCAGTCCCTGGATAAAACGGCCAACGATGAATTGAAAAGAATGCGACCTGAGCGTCATCCCAGAAGACGTCCTGTGTACCGTTGCCATGATGGACATCCCAATCCACGATCATCACTCGGTCAAGTTTTAGACGATCGATCGCTAAGCGAGCGCCAATGGCGATGTTGTTGAACAAACAAAATCCCATAGGTGCACCGGCAAGTGCGTGATGCCCAGGCGGTCGAATGAAGCAATAAGCACGCTGATCGTCACCCGCAACCACCTGCTCAACGGCATCACAAACCGCTCCAGTTGCAAGCCGAGCGACATCGTAGGACTCAGCACTCATGACCGTGTCGGTCTCGATCCTGCCTCCACCACGGGCAGCGAAGTTGCTGACCTTTTCGATGTAGTACGGCTGGTGGATAGAACCGATCTGCTCCGCGGATGCCAGCTCCCATGTTGGACGAACGATACCGTCTTTTTCGCCCAGCGTTTTTAGGTATTCACCTGCCGGCTCCAACCTGGCTGCACATTCAGGATGCTGACCGGTGTTGTGAAGGCGAAATCGATCGTCTTGGTAAAGCAACGTCATCAGCTATCGATACTTAGCAGGTGTAACACCGATTCGAGAATGCGGTCTTGATCAGCGGCCGCTTTCGGGCCACTGGGCTGGAATCAATTGTATCCCGCTTCGACCGTTGGGTTCGGCAACGCGAAGTGAATCACGGACGTAATTGTGACACTCGATACACAGCTTCGTCATACTCAGATATGTAAACGTCGCACCCTGATGGTTTTTCTTTTCCGCCAAGTCTTCAAGCTCGGAACACTGACGGCGGAATTCCGCACTGAAGTGCTCATAAACTTGGTCGCGTGCTCGTGGCCACTCTGCAGCTTCACTGATGAGTTTCATCTCCTTCGCACTTTTGGCAATCGATGTGAAATCATTGCGTAACAGTCCTTCCAGCACGGCCTGCGACCGTTTCAGTTTGGAACGCATGAGCATCCCTTCGGACTGTTCGATCGGTTGAACCGGCTGGTCAGCGAGCGCATCGACCAGACAAAACACTGAAATTCCACCGATAAACAAAGCCGTTAAACCAGCCCCGAGCAGTCTTTGTTTTGACATCAGATTGGCCCTCTTTCGCGACAACGATCACTGTGAAGCGTGTGTCTCACAAAAAGAATGCATCGCCGCCTTCCGCGGAGCCACGTTGCTCGATCAAAACGATCCGTTTCGATGCGATAGATCGTCGTGGCTCTTGTTGCGGATCCGTTGCAAAACACACCGACAAATCGTGGCTGTAGCAAAACGAAATGACCTTCGGCTATGCCGATCCGACCCCACTGCGACAACTGCGGCGATTTCGTGACAGCCTGTCACAAACTGTGCAACTATGAAACGGTTTGCGAGGAAAACGATGCCGTGGGTACTTCAGTTCACCGAAAATGCTGATGATGATTTTGGAGAACACTGATCTGCACTAATCGAACACTAATCGAACACTAATCGAACACTAATCGAACACTAATCGAACACTAATCGAACACTAATCGAACACTAATCGAACACTAATCGAACACTAATCAAAGCCGATGCGTGGATGAAATTCAATTCTGCGGATGGAAAATCCAAGTTGCTCATCGCGTACACTCCACCATCATAGCTCACCTCGAAATACTCGTTGCGGGGTACGCTCATTAGTGTTGATTAGTGAAGATTAGTGGTTGGAAAAGGGGAATACTGATCTGCACTAATCAAAGCCGATGCGCGGATGAAATTCAATTCGGCGGATACAAAATCAAAGCTGCTCATCACGCACACTGCACCATCATAGCTCACCTCGGAATACTCCTTGCGGGATACGCTTATTAGTGTTGATTAGTGAAGATTAGTGTTTGGAAATTCAAGACCACGAATGCATCTTAGACACGTTCGGCAACAATGATCGCTCGGACGGGACCTGGATAACCTTCGATCGTCTTATCCGGATCGTTGGGGTCCATAAAGTCAGTTAACGATTGAAAAGTCATCCAATCGGTCGTCCGCTGCTCTTGCGAGGTCGTGGCGGTCACATCGATCAGGCGTTCGTTCTTGAAACCTGTCCGACGTAGCCACCGGAAGATCATCGGTACCGAAGGCAAAAACCACACGTTGCGCATCTGTGCATAGCGATCTTCAGGAACGAGCACACGAGGCTGATCACTCTCGACGATCAGTGTTTCAAGGATCAATTGACCACCTTGGACCAGTGATCCAGCCAGACTTCGCAAATGGTCGATCGGACTAGTACGGTGGTAAAGAACTCCCGCCGAAACGGCGACGTCAAACAGCTCTAGCTTTGCCGGTAGATCTTCATCGATCAGCGGAACCACGTGATGCGGGCACTCGGGTCCGGCGTAGCGACGAAAGACTTCGAACTGGGCAAGGAAACGGAGGATCGGATCAAGTCCCAACACAAAGCTGGCTCCATCACCAAGCATCCGCCAACCGTAGTACCCGTTCCCGCACCCAACGTCCAGCACTTTCTTTCCAGTGAAATCGACACACTGCTGGATGCGATCATATTTCCAGTCCGAGCGCCATTCGGTATCGATGACATGCTCACTGAATTCCAAGGGACCTTTTCGCCAAGGGTGGAATCGCATCAGTAAGTCTTTCAATTGCCCCGACGCATCCTCGTTGCTGGGCGCATCGTTAGCCGCATCGCCCGTCGGGACGACTCGGACGCGAGCGCCAGAAAGATCCAGCCGATATTGATCAGCCGAAGGAAGCTCATCAAAAGTTTTGATCCAACGCTTTAAATCACCGTTGGTTGGCTGGTCCAAACGAGCTTTTGAAAGGCTTGCGACCAGATCGGCAAAGTCGCCTTGCTTTTGATCTCGTAGCCATTGATCCAGTTCACGCCGATCAAACCATGCGGGAGCGGTCATGATGACTTGATGGCAAGAATGGAAACGAAATTAAAACATTGAAACCACGGCGAAACCGTCTCGAATCCGGCTTGCCGCAATCTAGAGACGTGCGTTTGAACCGTTTCGGGAATCAATGTGTTTTCCAGCGAGCTGCGTTTTTGGGCAATTTCCAACTCGCTGTAGCCGCAAGCTCGCTTGAAATCCAAGTGCAGGTCAGCCAGTAAAGACTGCTCTGCCGGATGATCAAAGCACACCTTTTCGCTGAGCACCAAACCGCCACCAGGAAGCATTGCGTCATAACATCGCTGTAGCAGGTCTGATCGTTTATCCGCAGCAATGAACTGCAATGTGAAATTCAGAACGATCATCGAAGCGTCCGTCATCTCGGTTTCACAAACGTCCTGCAAATGAACCGCAACATCACACAGTCCGACCTGCGTGTCCGCTTCAACACGTTCGATCAACCGACGAACCATCGCTTCGGAATTGTCAATCGCATGGATGGTTGCATCCGACGGAGCTTTGCCACGAATCAAAGTCGTTGCGGCACCGAGCGAACACCCCAAGTCATAAACATTGGATTTTGGAACTACCAATCGTTCGGCGAGCTGCTCGATCACGGACAGGATCGAAGTGTACCCTGGGACGCTGCGAGAAATCATGTCCGGGAAGACTTCGGCGACACTGTCGTCAAATTGGAAATTGCCGACGTGATTCCGCGGCAATGCATAGATGTTGTCTCGCGACATGGTTTCGACTGGCTGGGACTCGACTGACTAAAACGGGGGCTGCTGGATGCTGGTCAATTGCATCTTGATTCGCTATTGATCTTGCGAATCTGACTGGCGATGCAGATTGCCGAACAAATAAACAGCACCGCATCGTCGTGCCGGACCGACAAACAACGTTGGCAAAGGTGCCCGATCACCTAACGGCGCGGCGGTATCGATCCTGACACCGTCAAAACGCATGATGATTTCGCACGGCAACCTACCGGGGGCCGATTCACCTGAAACGTCCACGCATGGCAAGCGGGTTCAATCGTCGCCGCTAGCAGTGGGGGGCTTGAAAGAAATTTCCTGCCATTTGATGCCCTTGTCCATCGGCTCGATCTGCATCTTCAGATACCCATTTTGATACAGACGCACCGTTCCTGTCGACTGGCTGACGACAATCGCGATCGCTTTCGTGCGCCGCGTGATCGCTGCAGCTGCCCAGTGCCGTGATCCCAGGCCTTTGGACATGTTCAAATCTTCGTGCAAAACCTCCAGCATCTGGCGGCTACGCTCGATTGTCCCATCGGCTGTGATCAAAAATGCCCCGTCTAGCTGAGCAAGCTCTTTCGCGTCTTCCTGAGTCTTGGGATCCAACAGGTTCCGCGCTTTCTTGTTGTACCCCTTGAAGGGATCCACCCCGCTTTCGCTGGCATGACGCAAAACGTTTCGCGTGTCGCCGACGACAAACAAGGCTCCGCAAGGTTTGCCTTCGCGACCTTCGACGCCGATCTGAACCGCTAAATCGACAACGGCCTTGAGGACTTTCAGAGGGACGCTGCTTTCAAGTGACTGCAAATCCCGAGTGCTCAACCGACGCATCCGCTCGTCAAGCTTCAGATGGCTGATCGAATCCAGACGTCCGGTGGTAAATCCCCCGTAGATGGCAACCAATTCATCATTCGGCTTGATAAATTCGTCGGCAGCTGCTTCGAGAATCGCGTGCTGCAGGCGTTCCAATAGCGGCGCCTTTTCTTTGTTCAGAGCGATCGGCTTCAGCCCCGCTTCGGCCGCACCTTGCAATTCTTCCACGGTGTCGACGGCAACGATCAAAGGCTTTTCACAGCCCTTTTTTCGAACCATCTCGGAGATTCGTTCCCAATCGCTGGCCCCCTCAAGCAGCAAAACCAACGCGTCCGCATTGATTTCTTGGACCAAAGCCATCGCCGATTCGAGCATCGCAATGTTGTGTTTGGTCAGCCGGAGGTTTGCCATGGCAGGTCAATCAAGCGTCACTATGGTGAAGGAACAGATTTCTCCTTAACTGTAGCTCACCGGTAAAGTCCCGCCCAGTCAGTCAACGAAATTGCACAAGGAATGTCTCCCATTTCTTGTGCTCGCAGTTTGTATTGAACTGTATCAAATCAACTTCGACCAACGTCGCACTCGTTCGAATGAGCTATGTCGATCAATCAGCAATCGCATCCAGCTTGGCTCGCATGGTTGCGGCTTGGTCCGGCCGAGTCATCGCGATGTAGGCGATCATTCCCTCGAGCGACGCACGATAGTTGGGATGGTTGTCACGGTTCTGTGCTTGCAACCCGGTCTTGGATGCGTTGTGCAGAATTGCCCGAACCTGGCGCAGCTTCCTCCGGCCTACCCCAGCCTTATCGTTGACGACCAAGCTGGTGACACGCTGCGCCGCATTGCGGCGCAACACCCGCGTCTTGGACGTTTTCACCCGAAACCCTTCTTCTTCCGCGATGTGGCGAATCTTTGCGATCGCATACCCAATTTGCCCGGCAAAATCTGTCCCGCCGGACAGCGTCATATCGTCAGCGTAACGCGTATAGGTAAGGCCAAACTTGTTTGCGAAACCGATCACCCGCCGATCAAGCCTTTCGGTAACCAAATTGGAAATCGCTGGACTGGTGCAGGCACCTTGCGGCAGCACACGTGGCCCGGTTGCGACCTGATAGGCAGTCCCTTGATAGCTGACCTCTCGCCGCGGTGCTTCGGTACACAGCAATGCCAAAACGGTCGAAACCGCTGGCGAATAACCCAGCCAATGAAAGGCATGGCGAACACGAGCAAAACCGATCGTCGGAAAAAAGTCCTCCAGATCCATATTCAACAGGACTTCCTGACCGATATGCGGCTGGGCTCCGCTCACGATCCCTCGCCCGGGAACAAATCCGTGAACACAATCGCCAACCGGTAGATCGCGAAGGATCTGCGCATAGATCCATCGCTGAGCGGCGGCCAATCTGGGTAGCGGAGCCGACAAAGTCCGCGTGCCGCCAGAGCGTTTGGGAATCGAAAACGATACGTAGTGAATTCGCGACGCGACATCTTCGTGAAACGCCAACCAACGCAGCCTGCTGATCTCGATCCCCATCGCATCGGCCAAATCCTTGGTCGTATGCAGAACCGGCAGATTGACAGCCTGCAGCTTGTCAGCATCGCTTTGACAAAGATGCAGCTGCGTCGATACTCGCCTGCCGAGATAGTCAATTTGATTTGCCCGACGGTATTGGATTTCCTTCTCGCGCTGCTGGCGTCGCTCGGCCGCCTCAGCCTTTTTCAGTGCTTTGCGTTCAGCGCTGGCTTGCCGCTGAGCCTCGATCGCACCGCTCGCTGATCGCTGGGCCTGATGCCGCAGCAACAGATCGTCGGGACGATAGAAATCCATCTCCGCGCCGACTTCGTGGATGCGTCGCAATTCATCCGAAGTGAGCAGGCCTTCGGCGACCATGCCCCGGTCGATCAGGTTCGTCCTCGGATCATCCAGCGGGGGAATCAAATCCCGGCGGCCGAACCATGGACTTGCCCACAAATTGACCTTCTTTGCACTCGACAGCAGTTCGTCGCGATCAATCGGGAGAAACGATTTCGCGTCCAAATCCAGCGTGACGTTCTTTCGGCGCTGTGGCATTCGCCGCGATGACTTCGGCGGCACCGATGGGTTCGACGATAAATCTGCGGGCGCAGGTTGATCACCGGAGCGTTGCTTGCGACCTGATTTCGATTCGTCGTCTCCGCCCCCAAATAAGGACTGAATCAACCGACCAAGGAACCCTCGTTTTGGCTGCGATCGATGTCCACTTCGAAGGCTAGATGACACATCGGTAAACGAAGATCGGTATTCGCTGGGGTTAATGTTCGTCGGATGATAAACAAACGGCCGCGTCGAGTCGGTCAAGGGAACGGTTGTTCGGCTATAAGCTGGTCCCAGCACACCACGCCGGTGAAGGTCATGAATAATATCGCGGGACTCATTGTGGCGAACATCAATTCCTCTTGCTCGTGCACCGATCACAACGTCCGATGCGGTGAATGTCTGACCTGACTTAACGAGGTCGACAACATAAAGTTCGAACTTTTCGGTGGTTGCTTTGTCCGCCATCGCCGCCTAGTTCCAAAAACGCTGGTACCACTGATCAGCTGACTGACTCGACTGATCATCAATTAGATAGTTGCGGATCACTTGCAGGTGACGACACGGCCCCAGACGAAGCGCATTTTTATAGTGATGTGAACACTTGCAAGATCCGCGTCGAATCATGCCGTCGCTGTCGATCACCAAGCTCACTTCTTTCCCATCAAGAGACGCGTCGACGATCCGTAGCCCCTCATGTGTACTTTGGTCGCGATTGATGCGGATACGCTTGCTTCGAATCAGCGACATCGCGGCTGCCGTTTCGGGATCATCGTCACCGATTTCGTCCATCGACAAGGGAGCCGGCATCACCTGTCGCCATCGATATTGATTCGTTGATAAATCGTGTATCACTTGCCCAAGTAATGCCAAACGATTTAATCCTGCCGCGATCTCAACGGGACGTAGAGAAACCTTTTGCCGAAGCGAGTCAAACGTGTGTGCTGGGGATGAGTTGAACGCGGTTCCGATACTGACCAACATCGCATCGCTCAATTTCACCGGCGCGGTGAGCTGCGACAAAGCCGATGAATGCGTCCAGCCATTGGTTGTCCAACCGCTAAGGCCCAACGTCAATCGCATCGCCCCCATGCGAATTACCCAAAAGCTGGGCAAGCCGGTTCCCAGTACGCAGAGCTCTGCCGAATCCATCAGTGGCAGCAGCCGTGAAAGAACGTGCAAGCGGTCACGTCCCCACAATCGGATCGATAGGTTTTGCAGGCTTTCGTCATCCTGGGGCGGTAATGGGATCGACTTTTCCCAAGGCTCTAAAACCACTTGGGCTGACTTCCCATCGCTGCACTCGATCCGCAACGCCCGGGGGCTGTGCTTCGCCCGATTACGTTTCAAAAAAGCCAAGACGTTGTAGATCGCCTCGCGACTGAACTTGATACGCCGCATCGGCATACTCATCGCCGATTGCAAACGCATGAAACCACGCAGCCAACCATTAGGAAGATCGATTTTTTCCTCGTGATGGCCACCCGCCGATTCGGTTGTCACACCAAATCCATCCGGATCGATTTCGAATCGCGTTTCGCGGTAACTTCGCAATGTTTGAAAGTGCTCATACAGCTGCCAGGTGTAATCAACATTGGTTGTCCCCAACGTGACATCGGACTGTGCACGAAAGGCATCGCGATCAACCGACAGACATCCGTAGCTCGATTCATCCGCGCTAAAGCACTCAAACAGCAATGCATCTTCGGCGACGGTGACGACCGGATCGCAAGGCATCAGGTAACGCCACAGCTCGCGATCTCGGACCAACAAACGTCTGGAGTACTTGCTTCGCGCTCGCCAGTATTGTTTGCGCATCTGGCGATAATCATCTTCCAGACCTTCCGGCATCGGATCGGCGTGATCGCTTCGCAGTTCAGCCAGTTTTGATTGATAGACCTGACGGCGGATTTGCAACTCTCGCTGTCGCTGCGACTCTTGATACGCTTCATAAGCCGACTTATCACGCGGCTTGTAGCGTTGATCGTTGATCACGATATCGTGTAGCGCACCGATGGCTTCGCGAAACGCGATCGGCTCGACCAACTGACCTCGAAATCCGACCCGGTCACGCCGCAGGTTTGGTGCCAGCGCGATCGCCAATCCGCTTGAATCACGGCTGATCGCGCTGCGACGATGATAGCGTACTGATAGATCCATCGTTGGTAAGAAAAAATCGGGAGGAGTGTCCGAGCGACCGACTTCAACGCGTTGACCAAGGACGTTCCACCAAGCCAGATACGACACCGTATTGGCGAAAACCTTGTTGACTCAGTCCGCCGATACGGTGTCGTATCTGGCGAACGAACAACGGGCTTGGGGAAGCATAGCAAAGCAAGCTCACACCATGGCGTAGCACCACAGCAAATTAGGCTCGATCGTCGATTCACTCCTCCCGACTGGACGTTGCGTTCTGTTATAGCGTTCTAGGCTGAAAACGTCAGCTCACGAAAAGCTGATTCGAATTTATCTTTGAATTCAGGACGGGCTTCGATCAACCGAGTCAGCCCTGCGAGCGTCGCCTTCCATTCGGTCGAACGAATTGAACGAATTCCGATCGAAAGAATTGGCTCTAACTGGTCATATTGATCCGGTGACCGAATCAGTTGATCGATCACCTGGTTCATCACACCCGGCTTGCGCCGACTTCCACGGCGAGTGTTTAATAGCACTGTCGCCCACAATCGCCGCAAGTCGGATTCATCTAGGTTCTTCGAAACCAAACCACCGCTGGACTTCCGCGATCGCAAACTGGCATTTGACAACTGATCTTCTAACAATTCAGACAACAACATCTGAATGTCATCGTAGGGTGATTCGATCAATCGCTGCCACAGAATCGTGGCCTCAAATAGTCGTGGATCTGACCGCAACCAATGCCAACCCTGAAGTCGAACTTCTTCGTGTCGACTGTCGAGAACTTCCATCGCCAACTCGGGTGCAAAACCCGGCGATTTTGAAACCGCCGCACAAACCGTTTTGATCAAATTCGAACGCTCGGTTTCTGATTCGGATTCGCACACCCCAAAGGCAGCTAAACAGTCTTCCCGTGTTGTGAGTTGACATTTTTCCAGCCAGCGATGGGCCAACGAAGCGACCAGCGACGAAGAATGATTCGCGACGGTCACAATTTGATCGATCGACAAGCGGTCCGCTGAGACATGTTTTGCTGCCAATCGGCAGATGCCTTCCGTCGTCACCGGATTGCTTTGCTGCAGTAAATCGAGCCATCCATCCAAATTGATTTCGCCGGCCTGGGAACTTGATTGCAAAAGCTCGATCGCGAACTCGGCAAGCTCTGACGAATCGCCGGATACCCACCGAACCAGCGTCGAAACCTCCACCGCCGCCATCGCCGACTCATGGTGCTCGCGAATCAAGGCGATGCACCACTGGCGAACTGGGCGGCACTGGCTCGTTTCCAACAAGTTCATTAGCGACTGGGAATCACTGGCCCATGCATTCGCAAACGCAGGCGCCGCCGCCAAATCGCCTAGCGACCGGCCTCTAGAAAGCATCCAACCGGCCGTTGACGATTCTAAAACGTCGGTGTCATGGAATAAAACATGAACCAACCCCCAGTTGTCGATCAACGCCAAACCGTCCGCCACATCGGAATCCGTGTAACGGCACAGTGCGTAGGACACACCCTTCAGGTACCGAACCGGGTCAGACAGCCCGAGCTGTCGAAAATATCGCCAGCTCCGCCGCTGCAAATAACGCCGTGTCTTCAGCGAAAACAGTCGCAACACGGGAAGCCTACCGCGCGGTGATCTCTTCCACTTCAAAATGCGTGGGTCACGCGGCATTTCCGTGCCCGCCGGTACCGCAGCAGTTTCTTCTTCCCAGCTTTCGCGTGTTGTCCAATCGTATCGATAGCTTTTCACCAGCTTGCGACGAATGGAGCGATCAAAGGCCACCATCATCCAAGCCATGACTTCATCGTCACCCGCTTTTTCGGCCAACTTGAATAAGCGTTTGACTAGAGCTTCATGCCGAAAATGGCTGAGCGGCTGATCGAGGTATCGCGACAGAAACGCACGTGCCTCAGGTCGTCGATCTGAAAACCAAGTGTTCGCAAATGAACCAAGCGCGTCCGCGTTGTCACACCGACACAGTTCATCAACAAACGCAGGATCCCCCGCTTCGAAAAGCTCCTGAACCGCCTTCCACGAACTGCCAGACAACTGAAAACGTGCTGCCATCCTGCCGCCCACATCCTCCACGCGTCGCCATAGAAACCAATTCCGAGAGAGCTCTCGCCTAAGAATTCGAAGTTATACCTCAACTCGTCACTTCGATGGGCGTTGGCTTTTGCGCCAAAAACTAAAGCAGCAGAACCGCGTCTGTTCCGGGGCTTTGTCAGGTCCGACTCGGCGATAGACCGGTAGCGGAAGCAATGACACGTTCAGAAAGCGTGCTAGATCAATGCTTTCGGACCAGTGTTACCGGTCCTGCATCACTGCCCAAAGAGAGTTTAAAGCGGCCGAAGCTAGAAGGACGGCCGCCAGCACTTGCTCTTCGATCATCCCACGGTCTGGCGTCACCATGACTTTGTCTTGCGAACAAGTGAAATCACCGGATAACCGGCATGCCCCAGGGGTCGGCAGGTTCCTCCGCGAACGGTCGGATGAATCATCTGACCGGTGTCAACTGCTGGAATGACGAACGGGTTGTCCGCCTGCCAGACCCCGTTGTTCACTTACTGTCGAGAGTCTGTGCACCTGTTTTTTGCAGGCTGCTCGTCCCACGACCAATCCCGATCTGCTGAAGCAGTGAAACGGAAATGGACATCATGTTTCCATGAACTGTTTGAATGACGATTTGGGAACTGGCGGCACCGCCAGCTGCGGTTTGCGGAGTCAAGGTAACCATCGTTGGCCTCATTGATGGATGTGAAGAAAGACAACCTTTTATCGGATCAGGAACGTTAGCAACATTCGTTCCAATTCCGCTGCGGTTAGAACATCTACAAAATTACTCAACGCGGAAGAAGCTCGACCACGTCACCGCCAAAACCTATAAGACGACTTACCCGCAGCCCTGTGTGAATCGATGCGATCCAGCACACGAGTTTTCATACCGCTTTCATCATTGAGCGAATAGATCAATCAGGACCATTGATCGACGACTAACAGAATTGACACACCCCAATCAATTTGGTGACCACATCAACAGTCATTTTCGCCATCAGGCTGATGACTTGGTTCTCAAGATGAGATCTCATCAGGGCGTCGCATAATACGATTGGTCTGCCCAACGGCTATTCCGACCAGCGTGAAGAAGACGACCGATTCGTATCGAAGCGGTCCCATGAACGACGAACAGCCTAGGCTCCAACCGAGGTACCAGGCTGCGCAAAACACAAGCGACCAGCCTAAGTGATTGGCAAAGCGGTCGGCGCCGAACAAACGCAGTGACCTAAACGCAATAACGCCAAGTCCCACGAGCAGCAAACTCAACCCAATCAAACCGGTCCCTGCAAGAACCTGCAGATACACATTGTGAGCAGTGTGATTGGCGAAGTGATTCCAGACATAAAGACTGCCCGTCCGGCTCGTCATGTAATACCCATGGCCACAAACCGGCGCATGCACGTACTCCGACCACACCGCCGACCACATTTCCTGACGTCCTGACGCCTGCCTCAGCTGGCTCACGTCTTGCCCCCGCATCAGATACTGTGCGCTTGATCCCAACGCGTCTTCTGTGAGCGCGAAACCGGGATCAAGAACCAAGTACGCCAAACAAAACGCTCCTGCCATCAGCACCGACACGGCGCGAAACCGAAGCGTTCCGAACATCCAGACGCATGCCGGAATCGTCAATGCGGCGAGTATCGTTGCGGTTCGGCTGTTGCTTAGCAGTAACAACGGACCGCTGGTTATGAGCGTCGCGATAAGCATGCCCTTGGCCCAGTGAAATCGGAACACGAAGCACGCGATCGAAGCGAGAAGCAAACTTAGCGATGCGGCGGCTCCTGACGCGGTCGGATGCACTAACCCATCGCCCAGCAAATTCAGAATCGAACGGTCCAATCCCGAAGCGACCGGATCGACGAAATAAACCCCGACGATCAATGTCGCCAAGCAAACCAAGCTGGCACAAAGGTGCCACAAGATCCGTGAAACATTACCACGATGGTCGGCGATCGACGCCAAGACGATTGCGTAGACGAGCAATCCGTAAAAACCACCCACCTGTCCCACCGACGTGCCTTTTAGCGGCGACCATAGAATGGTGGTAACGGCCCAAGCGAAGAAAGCGATCAGAAAGACGAATGCTCGCGCGGCCTGCCGAAACCTAGCGTCCAGAATGCAGTGCAGCACCAACACGGTTCCGCCAAAGATCACCGAACCCAAGATCGCAGCCTTGCCCAATGCCAGCAAGCGATCCGAAGACGCATTTTCTGGCGGTATCCCGGGCATCGTGTATGTCAGCACCGGCAGCAGGTAAATCACGAACACGCAAAATGCGAAACGAGTTTCCTGAGCGGCCAAGAATCGCCCCCAAGCCGCCATACGATCGAGCAATCGAAGCTCTGTTGCCGGCGTCGGCTGAGCAGATGCTTTTGGCGCAGCAACATTCACGACTACTTTGCCGATCGCTTGGTGACGTATTCGTCGGAATCATCCTCGAAATACATCGAGTGCAAGCGAGACTCTTCGGCATCCGCTGGTGACATTTTCTCTGCCGCGGCAACACTGCTGGCAGTCGCTTCGCTATCGGCCGATTTGACTTCGTCCTTATCCGATGTCTTTGCCGGCACGACGGCATGCGCGGAACTTGTGGATGATTTTAAAGTTCGGTTTGCGGCACTGCGGCTTTCAGCGATGAACACGCAAAACAGTGGATAGCCAACCGAAACGGCTAAGCAAGCCAGGATCCCAAGTGCCGCGACCAAACCTTTGCGTGGACTCACGGGCCTTTCTTCGAAACTGGCTGGCTGGATCACATTGACACTCGTGATCCGCCGTTGTCTCAGTGCTTCGTCAATGCGAGCTTGGTCGAGACGCTTGCTGTGCTCTGAATACTGTCGCTCCAGCACATCAACGCGTCGTTCCAAAAATGCGATCCTTTGCTCGGTTTCGTTCAGTGCAGCCATCTCGGTCTGCAACTGTTGAACCTGTGCGACAAGAGACTCCTTCTTTTGCTCGTGCCCCGCTTGAGAAGCTTCTTCGAGCAACAGTTCCTGCTGCAATTGCTGGAACACAGGATTGATACCGCGAGTCACTTCGGCGCGTCCGTCTTCCTGCTGGTCAACAATTCGCTGTGCTTCGGCCAGCTGATTTCGTATCGTGATCAACCGAGGGTGATCGGACTTGTACTTCGCGGCGTATTCGCGTTCCAACACTTCCAAGTCAAACAATCGCCCACGCATTTCGTCACGAGCTTCATTCGCCTTTCCCTTGACTTCATCAGTCACCGTTCGGTCTTCGGTTTCTGCAAGAGTCGCTGTCAGCTTTTTTGCGCGTGCCTTGCTACCAGCCAAAAGCGTTTCGGTTTGCGATAGCGATTGCCGGACTTGAGCGAGTTGGTTTTCAAGAAGCTTTTGATGGCCTTCGACTGTTACCAAGTCGCTGCCGGTTTTCGCTTTCTGAAGTTCCCCGTAGGCCTGTTCAAGCTTTTGACGAATCTCCTCCTCTTCGGATAGAAAGAACTCGTGAGCCCCACTTGTGCGGTGAAGTTCGGCATGCTTGCTGAGATAACAATCCAGCCAAGCGGCCAAGACCTGCTGGGCAACGCGAGGCGACTTGGCCTGGTATTCGGCATCCACGACACTGGCTTCGCTTGTCGCAAAGACCTCTAGGTTGTCACCCAAATCACGAATCGCCCGCTCGCGTGGGGAAACGGGATCGATCGAAGCCAATGTCGATCCCAACTGGGATTTCAGCGATGTCACCACACCTAAGGTTCGAGCGACCGCGTTTTGTTCAGTCGCGTGAGCAGATTGCCCCTTGGCTTTGCCAGTGTCCGTATCGTTGTCACCAGACCGGCCAGCTTCGGTGGCTAACTCAGTTTCGGTAGCCAGCTCAGTGCCTTCTAGAATCAGCTCAGTACCTAACTTGTCAACGACTTCCGCCAGCAAGGCACGGCTATGCATCACTTGGATGGCCGTTTCGATATCGTTTTTCCGCGTGACCTGTAGATTGACCATCTGCCCGGCGGCTTCCGCGGTCGGGTCGATCGTTGCGTTTTCGTGCCCCATCCGCAGCAACAACTGAGTGCGGGAGTGATAGGTCCTTGGATAGAACACGATCACTGCAACCGCTGCGGCCAGAATCAGGCCGACCAAGACCATCGTCGAGATCAGATGTCGCCGAAACGATCGTGCCCAAATGACGATGATGTCCATGACAAAGACAAACGAGTGAACTTTACAAAGCAGCCTGGCGCGGTCGGTCCAAAACGGAATTGGTGGCGTCCAATTGGATACGGGCTTCCTAAATGGCTTCGTACCGACGGAATCCAGATTAGTAGTGGGATGAAGTTCCGTCCAGCATTACGGAGAAAACCGACATGGGAACACCGCTGCAAGGCTGGCGTAATACGCTGCACCGTTCGGATTAAGCCGACTATGACGATTGTCTCATCGCTAGCTGCCGCTGCTGTTCGAACAACACAATTCCGGCGGTCGTTGCCAGATTCAGGCTGCGAACGACTTTCGTGGTCGGTAAACGCAGCGCCCGAGGATCACCAGGCTGCATCACTTCGCGTGGCAGACCGCTCGACTCGCTCCCAAAGACGAAACAATCGCCGTGCTGAAATTCGACATCCCAGATGGTGCGTTCGGCGAATCGAGAAAAGAAATACATGTTGGTCGCTGGCAATTTCTGCGTCAGGTCGGACCAATTCTCGGCATCATCCAGATCGAGATGCTTCCAGTAATCCAAGCCCGCCCGTCGTACCCGCGAATCGCTGTAGTCAAAACCGGCTGGTTTGACGATCCAGAGCTTGGCACCAACGGCCACACACGAACGACCAATATTTCCGGTGTTGGGTGGAATTTCGGGATGGTACAGGACGACATGTGCGACCGGGCTGTCCGGATCGGCGGTTACCATCGGTACTTCGCGGGGGGCAGTCGAATCCGTGCGGAGACTGCTGCCGGTTGAATTTGCTTTGGAATCGTCAGTCATTGAAAGTTTCCGGCAATGGCTTTTTCGCTAAACGAAGGTTTCGCCATTGCGTGGGCATGGTGCCCGATGGGTTGCAAAGCGCTAGCTGCGCGTGACAAACTGTCCGTACATCATGACAGATTCCACGCGGATTTCAGCGGGGTGTCTTTGGTCGATCCAGACGCCCCAACGCTTGTCGCCTTTTCCAACGCCGATTTCACCCCTAGGTCGCGGCCCAAAATATGCCGATCCAAGTTACTTGCCGACATTGCCTGAAACGGTTCCAAGTCAGCGACAAGTTTGCCGGCAAGACCGGCCCTTGCCCGAGCTGTAAAAAGCCGATCGAGATCCCGAGCCTGGATGAACAGGTCGTCATCCACGCCCCCCAGGACGACTCACCCAAAGACAGCAAGGGTCAAAGCGTCCTCAAGCCGATCCAACGTAAAGAAACCGATGTGACTCGCATGGGGTTGCTGATCACCATCGGTGCCATCGTGGCTGTCTTTGGACTCGCGCTGGTATTTCGCTTCACACACCCTGAAGGTGTTGGCACTGACGGCTCACCAACAGACGGCGTTCCGCTATTCGCTCGATTGCTCGGCCTTCTACTGCTCGCCCCCCCGTTGATCTGGGCCGGCTATAGCTTCTTGTACGATCAAGATCGCGAGCCCTACGTCGGCCCTGAACTTCGTAACCGCGTTCTGATCTGCTCCGGTATCTTTCCGGTCCTCTGGTGCGTCTACGCATTTGTTCCTTCGTACGTGCTGGAACTCGAACACATCAACCAGATGTCTTGGGCAGTCTTCGGTGTGACGCTTTGCATCATGATCGCGTTGGGGGCACTCGCATCAGCCGCAACATTTGAACTGGAATACTTCAGCGGAGTCATCCACGCGGGGCTGTACTTTATTTGTATCGTCTTACTGGCATTTGTCAGTGGCGTTACATTGGCTGGGGCACCAACCGATGCGGATCTCGATGACTTGGAAGATGAAGAACTCGTCTGGAACCTCGATCAACTGCGTCCACCGTTCGCTGATCAAACGCATCAATACGGCAGCACGCTGATCGCCATGGCACCGATTGCCATAGCAGCCGACCTGACGATAACGTCGTCCGCCATTCCCACACCAACCACAATTTGCCAGTGATTCGCCTTCCCGAAATCGATCTCTTACACCAAGCGGGTGCCGGTTCGGGGTCTTTGATTCGGATACCTCCCTCGGACTCAGTACCGCTGACGGATCGAGTTCGCCGACTGCTCGATACATCAACGCTGCATCGCCTCGCCGGGATCAGCCAGCTCGGCCTGGTCTCGACGGTTTATCCCGGCGCTATGCATTCCCGCCTGGAACACACACTTGGCGTTTACCACAACTCCTTGCGTTTCTTGGCTCGGTTTTCGGCAGATAAACTCGGTGCAGAGTTACTGAACGAACCCGACTGCGACGCATTTATCCTGGCGGCACTTCTACACGATGTCGGCCACTGGCCGTTTTGTCACTGCATCGAAGACATGCAACTGGACGAGGTGCCACGACACGAAGAACGTTCTGCCGAGATCATTGGCCGAAGCGAAATCACTTCGCTGATCCAAGAGGATTGGCGCTGCAGTCCTGCCGATGTGATCGGCTTGCTCGTCGACCAAGAAAACGAGACACCAAGTCAACGATTCCTGAAAAGCTGCCTTAGCGGTCCGATCGATATCGACAAGTTGGATTACCTGCAACGTGATAGCTTGCACTGCGGTGTCGAATACGGACGGAACTTTGACGCCGGTCGATTGATTTCGTCGTTGGTAATCGATCCACATTCGCACCGTCTGGCCGTTGGCGATAAAGGCCGCACCGCTGCCGAAATGATGGTCTTTGCCAGATACATCATGTTCAGTGAAGTCTATTGGCATCACGCGGTCCGCGCGGCGACAGCAATGCTGCAGCGCAGTGTGTTCCTTTTGCACCACCGCCTGGACCTTTCCGCGTCACTAAAATTGGTCGACGCCGAATGGATCGCACAGCTTCGACGTACCGCGGCAGGAAGTCTTGCCGAACCGATGGTTGAAGGCCTGTTCGGTTCAAGAAGACAGCTGTTCAAACGCGTTGCCGAGTTTAGCGTCCTAAACGGCGAACAGGTTCATCAATCACTTGCGCACCGACCGCATTGGTGGCTTGTTTCACTTTCCGAAGCGTTGGCCGAGCGACTTTCCAGACAATACCGTGTCGCCCTCGCGCCGGCAGACATTTTGATTGATGCACCGCCGGTAAAATTAGAAGTCGACATCAACACCGCTGTCATGCATCACGACGGAGGCCTGTCACGACTTGGCGACGTTTCCCCCGTCGCCGCCGTGCTCGCCGAACGACAGTTTGATCATCACGTTAAGCGTGTCAGACTTTTTGTTCGTCCCGATCTCCGTGAACAGTTGCGAGACCGCCTTGCCACACCGCAACACTGGGCGGAACTGCTGCTCGAGACAGCACAACAATCCGAAAAACAATGGGCGTCAACGTGACCGAAGCTGTCAATGGGATCTCTGTCATCGTTTGCGATAGCGCTGACGACGCGTCAAAAACCACCGCCGAACTGATCGCTAATCAGCTCGGCCAGAAACCCAACAGCGTTCTCGGACTTGCGACCGGCGGGACCCCGCTTAAAACCTATCAATACCTGATCGAATTCAACCAAAGCGGCCGCGTCAGCTTTCGCGATGCGACGACATTTAACCTTGATGAATACATCGGATTGACGGGCGATCATCCGCAGAGCTACCGCTCGTTCATGAACGAGCACCTGTTTTCGAATGTCGATATCCCAATCGATCAAACCTACGTTCCCGATGGCAGCACATCGAACATCGATCAGCACTGCCGTGATTACGAAGCCCTGATCACAGACCATGGTGGGATCGACCTGCAACTGTTGGGCATCGGGCACAACGGTCATATCGCGTTCAACGAACCCGGATCGGACTCTCAATCGGCGACACGGCTTGTCGACCTGGCTGCCAATACGATTGAACAGAACTCGCGATTCTTTGACTCGCCTTCGGAAGTTCCGCGACAGGCAATCACGATGGGAATCGCGACCATCTTAAAAGCGAAAACGATTGTCCTATTGGCAACCGGCAGCGGCAAAAGCGATGCGGTCCGGGCAATGTTGTACGGCGACATCGGGCCACAAATGCCTGCGAGCTTCCTTCGCGAGCACCCCAACGCCATTGTCGTCCTTGACGCCGCAGCTGCCGAGGGCTTGCCATTAAATAGTGCTGCTTCGTAACGATACAGCGTCCGAATCGGCGTAGCCTTGCCGTATCCGTCTCATAATATCGACTGCGTTCCCCATAGGCCTTGCCTGCAATGGATCCCTCATCAAGTGAAGCGAATACCCATGTCGCGATTGTCGGCGCGGGCCCGATCGGCATCGAACTTGGTGTCGCATTAAAACGTGCCGGCATCGAGGCCGAAATTTTTGATGCCGGTCCGATCGGCCAAACGATCGCTTGGTGGGCGCCACAAACACGATGGTTCAGCAGCAACGAACGGATCGCCATTGCTGGTGTGCCGCTGCTGACTGTTGACCAGTCAAAAGCAACACGCGAAGAGTACCTGATGTACTTGCGCAGCGTTGTCACCCAGTTCCAATTGAACGTTCATCCGTATTGCCCAGTCGTTGACGTCCAACCGGCGACCCATGGCTTTTGTGTCACCACCAAGCCCGGCGGCAACGTCAAGGCTTGGTCAGCACGTGCGGTTGTGCTTGCGATCGGCGGCACGGACCATCCACGTAAACTTGGTATCCCCGGCGAAGACCTACCACATGTCGATGGCTACCTTCGCGAAACACATCGATACTTCGGACGACGTGTTCTAATCATTGGCGGACGCAACAGTGCGATCGAAGCGGCGCTGCGTCTGCATCATGCCGGTGCGAAAGTCTCACTGAGCTATCGCGGCGAAGCCCTTCCCGAAGACGGGATTAAGTACTGGCTTCGCCCTGAAATCAATGGCCTGCTTAAGGCCGGTCGGATTGAGAACCTCATCGGTACCGAAGCGACTCAGATCACCAGTCACTCGGTCAGCCTGCGACGAAAGTCGGATGGGAAGATTGTGGAAGTCCCCGCAGACGATGTACTCAGCCTCATTGGCTACTCGCAGGAGAAGACGCTTCTGCAATCCGCCGGAATTCACTTGCTTGATTCCGTTCAACGCCCTGAACATGACCCGGCGACGATGCAGACAAACGTGCCAGGGATTTATGTTGCCGGTACAGCTGTCGCGGGATCGCAAACCAGTAAATACAAAACGTTCTTGGAGAACTGCCACGACCACGTCGACAAAATCGTATCGCACTTATCGGGGAAATCGATCGAGACGTCTCGCGAGTATGAATCGCAAATCCTAGCGCAACCTGAAAGCTAGTCGCGTCCTTATTTCGTTCGATCTAGCGCGACGTCCCCGGTTCCGCTGTGGCTGCGACCGCAACATCGAATCAATGCGAAGTCGAATTGCGAGCGAATGTATCGACCAACGAAGGGATACCGCGCGGTTTATCCGATTCTCGAATTCACACGTTCGACGATCATGTCGGCCATCATGTCAACGTTGTCGAACTTGGTCACATCAAGCGGCGTGATTTCGGAAAAGGAGCGAAACCATGTTTCCTGGCGACGGGCAAGCTGCCGAGTGTGGGCAGCGACTTCTTCGATAAGCGGCGACAGCGTCTCTTGTTCAGGTTGCTGAAGCCACTGGATCACTTCGCGATAACCGACAGCTTGTGATGCTGTTCGTGATAGCTCGCCATACTGTTCGATCAAACCACGGACTTCGTCTACCAAGCCCAATTCGAACATCTGATCGACACGCTGATTGATTCGTTCATGCAAGCGTTCACGCGGATGCCCAACGGCAAAGACATGACAGTCCTTCGCATCGGTTTGACGATCAAACTGAACCTGGCGATGGCTCAGCGGAAACCCCGTCGCTTTGGAAACCTCCAAGGCCCGGATCATTCGTCGGACGTCATTGGGTGCAATCTTGGTCGCGGAAATCGGGTCAACCTGCTGCAAGCGTTTCCGTAGCGGTTCGACCCCGTAGCGTTCGACGTCAGCCTCGACGGCTTGTCGAAACTCCCAGTCTGGCGGTGGCCCGGGATCGAATCCGCGCAAGATCGCTTTCAAAAACATCGGTGTCCCACCGACGAAAATCGGAACTGACTCTCGCTCCAGAATTTCACCAACACAGCGATGCGCAATGTCCAGATAACACGCGACGCTAAAATCCTCGTTCGGCTCAGCCAAATCCAATAGGTGGTGCGGGACCTGCTCTCGGTCCGCAGGCGTCGGCTTTGCCGTACCGATATCCATATTGCGGTAGACGGCGATCGAATCGAGTGACAGGATTTCGCCACCGATTCGCTCGGCAAGCTTCATCCCCAAATGGCTTTTTCCAGACGCTGTTGCCCCGGTCAGAACGATGGCTTTATCAATCAGCGGCGGAAACGTGGAATCAATCGAAACGGTCATACTGAACAAGTTTAAGTCAAAAGCGCGATCGGAACAGTTTGTCGCATTATTCCGATCCGGTAAAGTTTACGCGAAAGAGGCGCAAACGGTAAACGCGTGGTAAACTTGATCGCCATGGGGATGACATATTTCAAGCGATACCGGATGGAGTTCGACCTTCGCAATCTGCGAATGGATGAACCCGTGATTCCGCCTGACTACGAGTTGATACCGTACGCAGGTGATCAAATCCGTGAACATGCGGTCGCGAAGTTCAACAGCTTTCGCTTTGAACTTGATGCGGATGTCTTTCCCTGTCTGGCTCGGCGGGACGGGTGCTTGAAATTGATGCGAGACATCACCGCCCGACAAGACTTCGTCCCGGCGGCAACTTGGTTGATCCGCCACCTGGAACAAGATCCGACAACTGGATCGATTTGCAAGCTGCCTGTCGGAACGATCCAAGGCTTATCCAGTGACGGCTGGGGCGCGATCCAAAACCTTGGCGTTTCGCCGCTGCACCGCGGAAAAGGACTCGGCACGATCTTGCTTGCCAAAGCGGCTGCAGGTTTCGCCAGTGTCGGCTTGGAAAAAATGCATCTCGAAGTGACCACCGAAAACACCGGTGCGGTTCGACTGTATGAGCGAATGGGATTCAAAAAATCTCGGATCGTCTACAAAGCTGCGGAAGTCGCTGGTGCTCGCTCTTAAAAGCGACTTCGCCGCACGCTTCTAAATTCCGTAGCTCCGTCGCCGTTCGTCTTCGCGACATCACGCGATACGCAGGGCAAAGACCGGCCCTTTCGTCGAATTGTTGGTCGTCGCTCGCAGGGATTGCCACTTGGGGATTGGCCCGTCACCTGTAGCTTGCAACCCGTTGGCACACAATGTGCAACCACCGAGGGGACATAGCGGCGTCTCGATCACGCCAATTCCCTGACTCCAAAAGCAATCACGATGGATATCCCAGCAGTCGGCGTTGAAGAAGAATACCAACTGGTTGACCCCGAGCACGGTGCGATGCGCGCCGATTGCCAACGGGTGATGAGCAAGATCAACGACCAACTGCGAGCCGAGGTCCAGCACGAATTGCATTTAACGCAAATCGAGATGGCCTCCCCGGTTTGCCACACCCTTGAAGACGTGCGTCACTCTCTGGTCGAAACACGACTTGCGATCTCCGAAGCGGCTAGCAAGGCGGGCACTGCGTTATCGGCCGCCGGAACCAATCCAATGCCGCTGCCTCATGCCGATGATATCACGCCGAAAGAACGCTACAGCCGCATGACGCAGCGCTATCAGCAACTGGCGCGCGACTTGTTCATTTTCGGTTGCCATGTGCATGTGTCGATGCCCGACAAAGAGCTGGGATTACAAGTGATGAACCAGTCTCGCCGGTGGCTTCCAGCATTGCTGGCTATCACGGCAAACAGTCCATATTGGGATGGACATGACACCGGTTACGCAAGCTACCGCCGGGAACTGTGGGCTCAGTGGCCGATGGCTGGACCGCCACCCCATTTCGCCAGCATCGAAGACTATCAATCCAAAGTCGCCGATCTGATCGAAGTCGGTGCGATCGCCGACGAAAGCTTCATCTATTGGGACATTCGACTGCCCGAGAAAATCCCCACAATCGAATTCCGTGTTGCCGATGTGATGCTCGACTTGGAAGACGTCGTCGCGTATGTCGGCCTGATTCGCGGCATCGTGATGCAAGCTCAGAAGGACATCCAAGATGATCGGACTCAGATCCCGATCACATCACAACTGTTGCGCTATGCGATGTGGCATGCGGCACGCTACGGCGTCGACGATACATTGATCGACCCGCTAAAAAAAGAAACGTTGCCAGCATCAGAGGTCCTTCAACGACTACTGCAGTGGTGCACACCAGCACTGGAACAATCGGGCGACTATGACGCAGTTGCCTCGTTCTTCCAACGACTGGCAAACCGGGGTACCGGGGCGACTCTACAGCGACAATGGTCGGGACAATCAGACGATTTGTCCGCCGTCGTTCGCCACTGTGTCGAAGAAACCGCACAAGGGTTTTCGGCCTCGCGTTGCTAGTGGCGACTGGTCAAGAATCGGCAACGGCAAGCCGTCAAAACTGGTTGGAAGTTTGCTCCACGAAAGCCGCCACCGGTTAGCGACTTTTGCGGAGCACTTTAAAAATCATCGGCAGGTAAAATTGCCGATCTCTTCGCTAGGTAGCGACAGCCAATTCGGGTGCCGCTGGGAAGTCGACGACCGTATCAGCAACATGGTTGAAATAGTTCGTGAAGAGGTTCAACGCCACGTTGGCGACGATCTCTGTGATAGCATCATCACCGAATCCGTGCGAACGAATGTCTTCGATATCGGCGTCACTGACAAAGCCTTTCACCTGCACGATCGCTTTTGCAAATCGAACTAGCGCGTCGTCCTTGGAGTCGACTGCCGAACCACGACGTGCGTCAGCGATTTGCTCACTCGATAGTCCGGCATGCTTGCCAAGTGCCGAATGGGCAGCCAAGCAATAGCTGCACTCGTTGGCCTGTCCGACCGCAAGCGCGATCAATTCTCGCTGCTTCGCTGTCAAAACACCCGCTGCCAACTGACCACTGAACTGCAGGTAGGACGAAAGCGTGGCAGATGAATTGCCCATGACCTTCACCATATTCGGGATCAGGCCCAACTTCTTATTCACGGCATCGTAAAGGGGACGGACGCTGTCGGTGGCTTGTTCAGGGCTAACTTGTGCGATGCGAGACATGACGGTTCTCCGTGTTTAATTTGGAACACAACTTTGATTGAATTCTGGCGACACCTAATCGCCAGTGATCATGCCTCTTACACACACGCCGTGCCAATCACTAAGACAAACCCCTAAGACATTTCCCACAAAGGACTTACAAAAAACCACACCCGTCAAAGACAGCAACGACATTTCGTGCTACCATAGCATTTCGTTGACGATCACGATATTTCGTTGTCCTTCAAGTCGATCCAGAAAGGCGTTTGAGACTTCGGGGTAGATGGTCCGTGCTCCAGTTTCGTCATCGTGCCGCTGAGAGCATCGCTGCTGAAAACAGTGCTGCAAAGAACAGCGCCGCAGAATACCGCGCCACGATGAGCAGATGCCTTTCCGGAAAGACTCTTCGCGCCAGCCGCGAGCGATCCACCAACGCAGATTGGGTTCGATAATGGGATTGGATACCTACGCCGTTTTCGGCGACCCGAAAGAGATTTTGCTTGCGATCTCTGGCAAGCATCATCTTCCAGAGCTGCTTCCACTGGCAGTTCGGCAGCTTGGTCACGACGCTCAAATCGCGTTGGTCAGGATCTGGCTTATGAAGCCGCCGGCGTCTGATGACTGCGCTCGCTGTGCCCTTTCCGAAGAATGTCGTCATCGAAAAGTTTGCCTGCACTTGGCGGCTAGCTTTGGAAACAGTCGGCTAAAGCCAGACGAGCACTGGGTCGAAACCGATGGCAGCTTTCGCCGGATGCCGTTGGGCGTTCGCAAGGTTGGCCACATCGCGGCCAGTGGCGAGTTCATACGCATCAACCTGGCCGACCAATCAGACTGGATCGTGAACCCCGGATGGGTCAAAGATGAAGGGATCGTCGCGTTCCAAGGAATGCCGCTGCGATACCGCGACGAAACACTTGGTGTACTTGGTATCTTTTCCCGTGTACCGATCGGTCCTTCCTGCGATCAATGGTTGGCCATGATCAGCGATCAGTTGGCCGCGGCGATTGCCAATGCACAGTCATTGGATGAGATCGAACAGCTCCGGAACCGGCTCGAACAAGAAAACGAATATCTACGGGAAGAAGTCGGTGATGTCTCCTTTGGAGAACTCGTCGGCAGCAGCGCCGCACTGCAGACCAGCGTACGACAGATCGATCTGGTCGCACCGACGGACTCGAGCGTTTTAGTTCTTGGCGAAAGCGGGACTGGCAAAGAACTGATCGCACGAGAAGTTCATCGCCGAAGCACTCGTCGTGATCGACCGTTGATCAAAGTCAACTGCGCCGCGATTCCTCGAGAACTTTACGAGAGCGAATTCTTCGGCCACAGCAAAGGCTCCTTTACGGGAGCACTGCGTGATCGGGCCGGACGTTTTGAACTTGCCGATGGCGGAACACTCTTCCTGGACGAAGTCGGGGAAATCCCGCTCGACCTGCAATCCAAATTGCTTCGCGTACTCCAGGAAGGCGAACTTGAAAGGGTCGGCGAAGAAAGAACAAGACGTGTCGATGTTCGCCTCATTGCGGCAACCAATCGGAATCTTCGTGACGAAGCCGCGAAGGGCAAGTTCCGTCAGGATTTGTACTATCGCTTAAGCGTTTTCCCGATCGAACTGGCACCGTTAAGGATGCGAATAGAAGATGTCCCGTTGCTGGCCAAGCACTTCCTCAATTCGATCAGTCGCAAGCTCGGACGCAAACAGTTTCGGCTGACACTTGCCAACGTCCAACAATTACAACGATATCCTTGGCCGGGCAATATTCGTGAGCTGCAGCACGTGTTGGAACGGGCGGCAATTATTTCGACCGATGGAAAACTGCGTTTCGATTTGCCGCAAGTTGCAGCAGATCTTGACACGGAAACCTCCGCCGGTGAACAGCGGGTATCTACATCGGACAGGATTTTGACTGAAGAAGAAATGATCGAACTTCAGTCCGAAAACATCCGCCGAGCCTTACGTGAAAGCAGTGGAAAGGTTTACGGCGACGATGGGGCGGCTGCACGTCTGGGGATCAAGCCGACCACATTGGCATCGCGAATGCGTAAGCTAAATATCCAAACGCCTTAACCCCACCTTTTTCACGCCGATCACATCACTAAATCGCAGATCTGCGGCTCTGAATGCTTGATCAGGGGAATAAAGACGGACGACCCTTTCATGCACCCGGTGCATTGCAACCATCCGGTCTATGCATTGGAAATCTAGTTCCCAGGGGCCTACAGTTGTTCGAAAGTAATGAACTTTTGGGCTCTGTCGCCTGAAAGTGTTGACGTGACGACCATTCCCCGGAGATCACTATGAATCGTTTTGTCACGGCCATGGCAACTTCCACCAGGCCCATTCGAACGTTCGTGTTCGCGGCGAGCTGTATTGCTGGCACTGCGGCGACAAGCCTTTCTGCCCAAGAAACCGTCTCACAAGAAGCGGATGCTTCGGCAGCGAAATGCCCCGTTGTTGGCGGGATGCATGACTATGCACCGGCACATTTGCGGCACACCGCCGCTGGCTCAATGGGCAACGCCGGTTGGTGGCCCAACCAGCTCAATCTAAAAGTCCTCCACCAGAATTCCGTCAAGGGAAACCCCATGGGGGCAGACTTTGACTACGCCGAAGAGTTCGCCAAGCTCGACTTGGAAGAACTGAAAAAAGACGTCGATGAATTGATGACCACGTCGCAAGACTGGTGGCCGGCAGATTACGGTCACTACGGTCCACTTTTTATCCGAATGGCGTGGCACAGTGCCGGTACCTATCGAGAGACCGATGGACGCGGGGGAGCAGGATACGGAACACAACGATTTGCGCCGCTGAACAGTTGGCCCGATAACGCGAACTTGGACAAGGCACGACGACTGTTGTGGCCGATCAAACAGAAATATGGGAACAAGATCTCTTGGGCCGACCTAATGGTCTTTGCCGGCAATTGTGCACTCGAATCGATGGGATTCGAGACGATGGGTTTCGCCGGCGGGCGTGCCGACGTTTGGGAACCGCAAGAGGACATCTACTGGGGCCCGGAAAGCGAATGGCTTGGCGGCAAACGCTACGACAAAGCTGACAACGATCTCGAGAACCCGCTCGCGGCAACCCAGATGGGTTTGATCTACGTCAACCCAGAAGGCCCCAAAGGTGAGCCGGATCCGTTGGCAGCAGCAGAGGCGATTCGTCGAACATTCGGCCGAATGGCAATGAACGATGAAGAAACCGTTGCACTGATCGCGGGCGGCCATACCTTTGGTAAAGCTCACGGTGCGGCCAGTCCCCAGGGTAACGTCGGCCCCGAACCAGAAGCCGCTGGTCTCGAAGAACAAGGGCTGGGCTGGATCAACAAACACGGCAAAGGCAACGCCGAAGACACAATCACAAGCGGATTGGAAGGTGCTTGGACATCGACGCCAGCACAGTTCTCGCACGACTACTTTGAAAACCTGTTTGGCTTTGAATGGGAACTGACCAAAAGCCCTGCCGGTGCCCACCAATGGAAACCTAAAGACCCAGCGGCCGCCAACCTTGTTCCCGATGCACATGTCGCGTCAAAGACTCATGCACCAATGATGTTCACGACGGACATGGCATTGAAGATGGATCCTGGGTTCAACAAGATTTCAAAACGCTTTCACGAACATCCCGAAGAGTTCGAAAAAGCATTCGCGAAAGCGTGGTACAAGCTGACTCACCGGGACATGGGGCCAGTCTCACGTTGCCTTGGTCCTTGGGTTGCCGAAGCACAGATCTGGCAGGATCCGGTTCCAGAGGTCGACTTCGAATTGATCGACGACAACGACATTGCGAAGCTTAAGAAGCAGTTGCTCAGCTCAGGATTGACCGTGCCACAACTTGTCACGACTGCTTGGGCCTCGGCAGCGACTTTCCGTGGCAGCGATAAACGCGGCGGTGCAAACGGTGCTCGCATACGCTTGGCACCGCAAAAAGACTGGGACGTCAACCAACCTGAAAAGCTCGCGAAAGCGCTAACCGTCTACGAAGGAATCCAGAAAGAATTCAACAATGCCCATCAAGGTGGAAAGCAAGTCTCAATTGCGGACCTGATCGTTCTTGGCGGCTGTGCGGCAATCGAAAAGGCCGCTGAAAATGCCGGACATCGTGTCACAGTTCCGTTTACACCGGGACGAACCGATGCCACCGACGAAATGACAGATGTCGAATCGTTTTCGGTTTTGGAACCCAAAGCAGACGGATTCCGAAACTACTTGGGTCACCACCAAGATCGACCTGCCGAGGAATTACTGGTCGACAAGGCTCAACTGTTGACGCTGACAGCGCCAGAGATGACTGCCTTGGTAGGCGGAATGCGAGTGTTGGGAACCAATGTTGGCTATCCAAGCTTGGGCGTCTTTACCGATTCGCCAGGGACGTTGACGAACGATTTCTTTGTGAACCTGTTGGACATCGATACCCAGTGGAAGAAGTCACCCGTCTGTGATCACTTTTTCCAAGGGAAGGATCGCCAAACAGGAGACGTCAAATGGACAGCTAGCGCCGTCGACCTTGTATTCGGATCCAATTCACAACTGCGTGCGATCTCCGAAGTTTACGCAAGTGATGATGGTGAAGACAAGTTCGTCAAAGACTTCGTTGCCGCTTGGGACAAAGTGATGAACCTGGATCGTTTCGATCTGCGATAAGCATTCCTCGCCGATCACTCATCGTCCTCGACGCGATTGACCAATCGATCGGAGTCTCCGCGGATCAGTGGCGATCGCAACAGCGTGTAAACATTTCGTAACGCAGGCATGACGCCTGCGTTTTTTTGTGCAATGACCAAGCGGCCGAATGTAGTTCAGCAATATTTCATGCCGCTGAAACAAAATTCCACTGCTGCGAACCATTCACGTTTTGGCTGGTGAAATTTAACGCCTGCGTAGGGAAGGCGGTATCATGTCTGTCGCAATTCCACTTTCGAAAAACCTACGCTCAGCATGACAGATTTAATGCGATACCGAACATCGTTGACCCGTTTGCCCTTCGTTCTGACCTGTTTACTCATGGGGTTCACCAGCCAAGCGGTTGCGAACGAGGTGACTCCTCAGATCTCCGTGAACCGATGTGACGACTTCAAAGTCACCGGCAAAGGCGACTCCGCCGCATGGCAGAAAGCCGATTGGGTCAAGCTAAACCGCCGGGACGGCGGAGACCTAACCTACGACGCACAGATCAAAATGCTTTATTCAGAAACGGGCGTGTACGTCTTATTTAGTGGCAGCGACAAAAAGCTGACGTCGACGATGACCAAGGATTTTGCAGACCTTTGGAACGAAGACGTCTATGAATGCTTCTTCTGGACAGATGAAGCTCATCCGATTTATTTCGAATACGAGATTTCGCCTCTCGGCTACGAGCTTCCTATCTTGGTTCCGAACATTGATGGCGACTTCCTTGGCTGGCGACCTTGGCACTACGAAGGCGAACGTCGAATCCAAAAACAGGTCTCTGCAATTGGCGGCCCCAATGAATCGATGGCTAACGTCTCTGGTTGGACTGCGGAAGTCTTCATTCCCTATGCGGTCTTGAAACCGCTTCAAAACTTGCCGCCGAAATCAGGAACAAAGTGGCGAGCCAACTTTTACCGTGTTGACTACGATTCCCAACCGTCTACCGCTTGGGATTGGTCGCGAGTTGGCAAAAGTTTCCACGAAATCAACAAGTTCGGAACTCTATTGTTCCAGTAGCCCTAGGGACACACGTCACTTTGCTGGCCAGGCCGAACGCAGTTCATGTACGCGTAGTGACTGCACGTCAACTTGGCCACCACGAACTTCAAAGTGCAATCGATTGTTGGTTGCGTCCATGTTGAAAGGCAGTGGCACATAGCACAGACCATCACTCGCAAAGACCTCCACACCAGTACGATCACAATAGATCGTCAGCTTTTGTTTCCCGCCACGCATCGGGGCGGGGACGGTGCGATCGTCCACTCGCAATTCTTGATTCTTCGGATCGTAAACGACCATCACATCGCGAATATTGAAAATCACTTCGCTGGCATCTCCGGGATCAAACTCAACCTGCAGCTCAATCAGGTCACTTCGAATATCGTCGATCGGATTGGCATCGCCTTCAGAAATCGTGAATGATCCCAGATCATGTGTCTCCTGCCTTAGTTGGTCCAATTCCTGTACCGGCGTGAACGTCATTCGTGGGCCATCGTCTGTCGAAACCAGACGCAGTTCCAACGGAATGGTCATGCTTTGGTTGAATGGCATCCCTCGCGTTTCGGTTTGCCACCATCCGATTTGAATCCGCCGGCCATCTTTCTCCGGGATATCGCTAAACGTCTGTGCCGCGTAGAAGCCACGGCCTCGATGACCGGGCAAACGTTCATGTTCTGGGGTGAAGCGTTTTCCATCGAACGTACCGATCGCGTAGACGCTGTCAGCGGCGGTTAGAACCCATTTCTTATTCGCAGGATCACCATCGATCGCTAGTTCAAAGAAATCAGGACACTCAAATAGATAGCGACCACCGGGGGAGTCTCCTTCACTGATACTGGCCAATTCCCAATCACGCAGGTTCTTGGATGTATAAAAGTGGACGGTATGTTTGCCTTCCAACTCAACGTACAGCACCATCACCCAGTGTTGGCTTGGTTCATGCCAGATGACTTTTGGATCACGATTGCCTGCGGTCACCTCGTCGATGATCGGGTTGCCATCGTATTTAGTGAAGTTGCGACCGTCATTGCTGTACGCAAGCCCTTGAATGGTTGGACTGCCTGCTGCGGTATAGAACAACACGAGTGGTGGCTTGCCATTTTTTCCGAAGCCGCTGGTATTGTTCCAATCAACAACAGCGCTGCCGCTGAACATCGGCCCCATCTGATCGGGTAGCAATTCGTCCCGAAGTTCAGTCCAGTGGACCATGTCACGGCTGACCGCATGCCCCCAGTGCATATTCCCCCAACCCCAGCCATACGGATTGTGTTGGAAGAACAGATGGTATTCACCGTTATAGTAAACCATCCCGTTGGGATCATTGTTCCAACCGCGTGCGGGTGAAAAGTGGAACTGACCACGTTTGGGTTCTTGATAGAGGTTATCGCTCCGTTTGCGTTCATCCAAAACGTCAAGATGTGAAAGTGCATGCGATGACTCAGGCAACTGATCAACACGAACCGTCAACTCTTTGTCAGCCCACTGACGAACATCCATCGGTGCCCACCAATCGACCTGCCCGTCTGCAAGTTCCATGGTGTTGACCACGGCGACCTTACCGTCGACTAAAAGTGTGACGGTTCGCTTCGGTGCGCCATTCTTGATTGGAAAATTCAAGAATTGTGCATCGGCAATCAGGCTACGCTCGGCATTGCGAATCGGTCCCGCAGGTCGCTCATCAGTTTGCACAATATAATCGACGTTGATGTGCCCCCAACCTCCGGTGGCTTGATCAACAATGCGGATTGATGCTTGACTCCCTTTAAACTCTTTCACGTCCCAAGAGTCTTGTTCAAGCGATTCACTTCCTCCTGCTTGATCATTCAACCCTGTCGCCGTTCGTACGATCTCGCCATCGATCATCAACTGCAACGCCAATCGCTCGGGGTCTTTTCCACCACCGATTAAGAATCCGATGTAATCACGCTCGATTCTAAAAGGCGGTGACACCAAAGTACCGGTGGTCTTATCACCTTCAAAAAAACTATTGACCAAGCCTTCACCTTGGTACCCGTCGACACTCATTTGCCCTGGCAGCGTTCCGCGGGCAGGGCCTGCACCAAAAGCGTTGCCCGTGACAGACCATGGCGAATAGGTTTTCGATTCGAAGTCGGCGACGGTCAAGTCATCAGCTGCCGAAGCGACAGCGGAATCGCAGCAAGCCGGAACGATCAATGCCAAGACCGCCAAGCTGCGTCGCAACAAAGAATTTGAATCCGAATTGCATCGAATTTCGGTGGCGAAAGGAATCATATTGAATGACAAGCGATGGGGAAGGAACCGGAGGATCATTGCATCCTAGCTTGACAACTGCCCCAGGAAACGTCTTTTGGGTTGCTGCCATTCTTATTATGATCCGGCCATGAACCCCAAGCAATTTCAGCAGCGTTTTTTCGAGAGTTTGGCTGATCCATCGGGGATTCGCAGCATTTTCGACTACCTTCCCGGCATCTACTTTTTTGTGAAGGATCGTCAGCGGCGCCTCGTTACCGCCAGTGCGATGATCCTTGAACGCTTGGGGATGGACAACGAAGCCGACTTCATCGGAAAGATTGACGAAGAGGTTTACCCAAAACAATTGGCGGCGGCGTATCGGGCGGACGATGAATGGGTCTTCCAATCAGCCAAGCCTTTAGTCAATCGATTGGAAGTCTGGCTGGACGAAGACCGTCGCCCGGATTGGTGCGTGACGACGAAGCTGCCTTTATTTGGAAAGCCACTTTCGGATCAGCAGCCAGCCCCCGTGGTCGGGTTGATGGGAATCTCACGCCGCGACCTCGATCGAGAGGTTCTACGACCGGTCAATGAAGCGACTCAAGCGGTGGACTATCTACGCACTCGTCTTGATCGAATCGTTTCGGCGGAGGAACTGGCCAAAGGGATCGGCACATCGGTGCGGACTTTGAATCGTAAGATCAACGAAACCTTTGGCATCCCTCCCTATGAATTAATGTTGCGAATGCGAATCCAATCGGCCGCCGAGTCATTGCTCCGTTCTGATGAAGAGATCTGCCGCATTGCTGTTGACCACGGCTTTTGCGATCAAAGCACGTTCACACAACACTTCCGAAAACGCATGGGTATGACCCCACGCCAATTCCGACTCGCCCACCGCTAACACGTGCCCCCCTCAGTCTGCGAGCCAAGCAGCGAGGGTTGCTTCGGCAGATTCCTCGGTGGCTTTGGGCTGGAGATCTTTTTGCATTGCTCCTGCTAGACGAGCAACATAGTCAATCGTGCTTTCGAGTGTTTCGTCGCTTGCGGTTGCGTCTAGCTTAGCGACATAGAAGACGATATAGCCACTGTCATTCTTCTCGATCGCCCAGGATCCGATCTTCGTTGCAGAGTTCTGTCGCATCAGACGCATCATCAAGTCTTCGGCAGGTGTGGTTTGACTGGTCTGAACCGTCGACCAGATCCGCCGCACATCCGCTCGACCGTGATACTCGGTATGCTTGGCAACAAAAACCGCTTGGGTCGTCTCGCTGCCGATCGAACGATCAATTTGGTAGTGACCGCTGGCATGTTTTGTGTATTCGATACCTGCCTCATCGAGCAACAATCGCGTTGCCAATGGAGCACTCTTCCATGGGCTTCGAAGTATCTGGCGGATCTCGCTAACATCGACGCAAAAGCTGACCAGAGCACTTTGTGGCGAAAACGATTGTGCCAGTGCGACCAATTCACCCTTCTCGTTAACGATCGGCCCTCCACTGTCACCCGGCTTGATCGGGCTTTGTGTTTCGACAGCCATAAAGTCATGCTCACCATGAGTCGACTTGAATTTCTTTTGATAAACCGAGCGAACAGTTCCGGAGGTGTAGACCCACAGGATATCGCTGTCACCAGGGTTTCCGACCAAGTCGACTTTCGTGCCGGGCGTCGTACTCTGCTCTGCCAGCGTGATCGGTGAAACCGATTCAGGGACGCGTGGTAGCTGAATCAATGCCAAGTCACGACGACGGTCGACAGCAATGACGTCTCCCTGCAGCCCCAATTTTAGAATGTTCTGCAGGTAGTGCTTTCGCCGAACGGCAAGCTTTCCGCCAGGCGAGTCGGGAAAGAAAACAACCGCTTTTCGACTGTCGCCGACGACGTGCGAGTTGGTTAACAACAACCGTTTTTCCGCGTCGACGTAGACACCGGTACCCGTGCTGGTTTCGTTTTCTGCATTGCTGGTGATCACCCAAGCGACACTTTGAAGGACCTGCTGATACTGGCCTGAATCGGCACGGACCGAACGCAAATTGACGACGGTTGCGGTCAAGACGATCGCGATGCAAAGGATTGTTCGTGGAATTCTGAATGACATCTGTGCACCTCTATTCGCCTGTGCGATTGAAAAAGCGTTGATTCTTCAATGCCTAGCGAAAGAACCGACCAGATGTTTCAGATATTCCTCGTTTTGAATTCCAACCCATTATTTCACGGCTCAAACCGACGTTTCTGGGGCTCAATTCGCTAGTCGAAGATCTTGTCCGCACTCACTCAACCGTCGCTTGCGCGATAACGGCTCAGTTGGTATTCCCATGAGCCGCTTTGGCGTTAGCCGCGGTTGTTGCCTGCCTTGTTTGCACCCACTCAACCGTCGCTAGCGCGATAACGGCTCAGTTGGTATTCCCATGAGCCGCTTTGGCGTTAGCCGCGGTTGTTGCCTGTCTTGTTTGCACCCAGTCAACCGTCGCTAGCGCGATAACGGCTCAGTTGGTTTTCCCATGAGCCGCTTCGGCGTTAGCCGCGGTTGTTGCCTGTCTTGTTTGCACCCACTCAACCGTCGCTAGCGCGATAACGGCTCAGTTGGTATGCCCATGAGCCGCTTCGGCGCTAGCCGCGGTTGAATTCATTTGCCTAAATCCAGCACGCGGATAACCGACGCTAACGCGTTTCGGCTCATCGACCCTAACAAAACATGAGCCGCTTCGGCGCATCGCCAGGTCCCGTGCTTCTAGGTCGCCGAAGGCCGTGCCACCGCATTGCAACCACGGCAGACTCGATTCAGCGTCGCATCCAACTCGGCCAAACGAAACGGCTTTCCGATACAGGCATCGGGCTGGAACATTCGATCAAGAAAGCGTTCTTGGATCTCGTTCACCACACCACTACAGATGATGACGGGGATCTCACTGTCGTGTTGCTTGATCAGTTCGAGCGTGTCGACTCCTGATACCATTGGCATGATCAAATCCAAGATGACAACATCAGGACACAAACCTTTGGCAAGCTGATCGAGGGCATCAGAACCGTTGTCGACGGCTGTTACCCGGTGGCCTAGTTCCTCAAAACTTAGCTTGGCTATTCGGCGAACCTCATCATCATCATCGACCAATAAGATGTGGTACGTCGGCAGATCGCCGATGTCGTCTGGTCGATTGATTTCTGTTTGAAGGGAAGCCGGCGAAATTCGGTGTCCGGTCATCACCTTGGGCTCAGGTGGCTCCAGACGTGGCACCGATCGCAACCCATTGGAACCGGCATGTTCAATCGTTGGTTGCGGTTGATACTTTTCTACCGGCAATCGAATGGTGAACGTTGTGCCCTGACCGAGCTGGCTGTCACAATCAATCGTCCCACCGTGTTGCTTGACGATCCCGTATGCGAGTGAAAGCCCAAGTCCGGTCCCTTCGCCTACTTTCTTCGTCGTGAAAAAGGGTTCAAAAATTTGCGAGAGGGTTAAATCATCGATGCCCACGCCAGCATCAGCACATCGGATGATTACCGATCCGGCAGAGTTGGCAGATGATTCGAACTGAGTTTTCAAAACGATTGTGCCAGCCTTGCCTTCGTACGCATCTTTGGCGTTGAAGCAAAGGTTCAACAGAACCTGCCCGAGCTGTGTTTGATCGAAGCGACAGGCGGGAAGATTCGGCGCAAGATCCGTCACCACGCGAATGTCTGGTGAAAACGTCGATCGCGCCAGTAGGGCAGTTTCTTCAACCGTTTCATTGATGTCACCGGGCAACAGTTCGACGCTCGTATGACGTGAGAAGCCAAGCAACGAACGCACCAGTTTGGTCGCTTGCAATGTGCAGCGGCGTGCTGATCGCAAACAATCCAATGAGGTTTCGCTGCTCGTGTGCTGCGTACGTTCAATCAATTCGAGATTCGAAGCGATCCCGGTGAGCAAATTGTTGAAATCGTGCGCGACACCGCCTGTCAAACGCCCCAGCGCATCCAGCTTTTGACTTTGCACCAGCTGAAATTGTAGTTGACGGTTGTCATTGCTGGTTCGCTGCAGACGCAGCCAAAGCGTCGCGAAACAGACCATGCCTAAAGTACAAACTGCGGCCAAAACACCCAGCGAGGCGATCGCAATCGCCGGTGAAAACTGCCACCACCTTGCGGTGACATGGACCTCTTCGATCGACGGCACCTCGACCGCAAGGATTGGCTGGACATCGGCGTCATCAGGTGCAACCGCATCGTTGTTGACGGGCACCGCCAACCCAGAAACCGAGATTCGACGGGCGGTCGTCAGATCGAGCGGACGCAAATTGTTCTGTGCAGAATTGAGCTTCGCGACAAAGTCAACGCCTCGATCTCGCAGCGTAATGTAGGTGAATCCGTTCAATTGATGCGAACTGATGTAGGTCCCGCTCAAGCTCGCACGCATCGGAAGTTCGGCCAGATTGATCGATCGAATGTCCGTTTGCGGAGGCGGCAGCAGTGCTCGTCGACCACGTGTCACGACATAAACGCTACGGTATTCATCGTTCCCAACCTTGTAGACGAAGGCATCGACTGTGCTGCCGACCAAAGCGGAGTCGATGATCGATGATCCGATGACAAGGCTTTCGCCATCTTGTTCAAGCAGGTAGTGCTGATTGGGTAGCACTTCGGCAATTTGGCCCTGCAAGGCGTAGATCGCCGTCCCGGAATATCGTTCCCGAATTTCGTCAAACGAAATCGGATCCGATGGAAGTTCAACCGAATCGAGGCGTTTGGAATCTCCGATGACTTGAAGCCTCGGATCATCTTCATTGGTACGGAAGTAATAGCGAGTCGGATTCCAATCGGTATCCATCTCACAGCTAAGCGTTCCCGTCACTTCGACTTTTCGATTTAGCAGCTTGTCCCAATCGAAGTAGTTCACTTCGTCACGACGGTTGACAACGAATTCACTTTGATGCGATGTACACAGCGCCTTCCAGATGCTTCCGACTCGAATAATCTCTCGGACTTTGCCATGCGAACGGACGTAGTGTGACCATAGCTCGCCGAGTTCGATTTCGCTGATATGGACTGCTCGCGGAACAATCTCAATCGGCTCATCAAGCACTTCAACCTCTTCGGCATAGATATAGAAGTGATCGATCTCGAGGTAGCCACGCACGCGAACTTTGGTGCCGGGCTTCAGCCGCTGGTACTGCCGAAAGAAAGCAGGTGGAACCTCGACATAGAGCGCGTCGAATTGATCTTCGACAAAGATATCGCCGTCACGGATGTCCCAATAATTAACGGTCGCATGGATATCGATCGGAACGGATTCAATCGTCGGATGCCCGTACAAACGACTGGCTTGACCGAGGTCGCTGATGACAAGTTCGCCGGCCTCGGCCAATTGAACAACTTCCTGAGTGGCTGGCGGTGTCAACGCTTTGCCGCGAGGAGGATCGTGCGCAGACGCCGCCTGACACCAAACCGCAACAACTAACGCGGCCAGGATACCCCATCGGCTTAGACGTCCTTGCCGAGCCGATCGAATTGAAACGAAACGAGACGACGGACGACGCTTGTGCAACATCGCCGCGTACTTTTCATGCATCGTTCCGGATCCTTCAAATTTGATTTTTGAGCCTGCTAGACCGTGAGTCGGCAAAGTCGTGGACTGTTGAATGGTTTCCAGTTACCGGCATCGCGAATATTGACGCCGAAAACTTCAAAGTGTCCGTCTGATTTTCAGAGTATCCCCATGGAGTATTGATTTTACTCCGTTATTGATTTGGGGGCACCTCATCGAGGTTAACCCTCGGTCACAGTCGACGGGGCAGATAGATAGCGCCGCTGCGGGCGAGCCCATCCCGCAAAAGAAATCTAGGCTCCAGAATCTTCATACGCGGCCACCGGAGGCGAAATTTCGCCTCCGGAGAATTACGTCGCTGGTGCCCGCTTCGATACCGATGCACGAGCGGGCCCACGGAACGAGAACGCTGCTTTAGACGATCTCGGGAACTTCGTAGCCCTTTCGGTACTCGCGTTTCAACAACGGATTGGCGAGCTCGGCATTTTCACCGACGAACGTTTCTGTTTCGGGATCAAGTTCCAACATCGGGCTAAGCTTGATCTGGCTATCAGTCATCTTCAGGCCGTGAGCGTCAAGATGCGACTCCATTTCACCCAACAGACCTTGCCACTGTTCAAGTTCAACTTGCTCGGCGTTCTGTTGCGAGAACGCTTGGCCGGCTTGAACTGCGATGTTGGCCAAGTTGCACCAACCGGTGCTGTCGTTGCCGACTTCAACCTCGGCGTTGAGCAGGCTTCGGTCGCCAGCGCGAACGGCATCGATAAAGTTCTGTTGGTGAAGGACATCGCCGTTACCTTTGAACTCACGAATCTTTTTGCCTTCGTTGTCATAAGCGACCGCGCGTCCACGCTGACCTTCGAATCGGCCGCCTTCGCAGTAGGCCAAATAACCGCTTGAAGGTCCGGGATTGCTAGGGCTACCTTTCGCACCAGGTTTGGCAGGTAGGTTGCTTAGCCCGATCACAACAGGAATCGACCCGGTATCGAAATAGGTGAAGTGAACGTTCGGGGTTTCACCCGCATCGTTGTAAACAACCCGTCCGCCGCCACCGAGAATTCGTTTCGGCAGCGCGACGCTATCTTGGAAAATGTTGTTGCGACAATCGTCTAGGACGTGCACGCCCCAGTTACCCATTTCGCCCGAACCGGTGTTCCAATCCCAGTGCCAGTCATAGTGCAGCTTCTCGCGATAGATTGGCTCGTCAGCTGCGGGGCCCAACCACAAGTCGTACGCGACGTTTTTATCGATCGGCAATGGTGTGCTTCGTTTTCCGATCGCACCACGAACGCCGTAGCGATTGACGCGTGCAGCTTTGATCTCGCCAAGAGCTTTCTCTTCGTGCAAGAACTTTTTGATCTCCGCTTGCATCGGGTCTGAACGCTGCTGTGTTCCGAGTTGGCAGATTCGGTTGTACTTGCGAGCGGCTGCAACCGTTTGCTTGCCTTCCCATTGGCTGTGCGACAATGGCTTTTCGACATAAACGTCTTTGCCAGCTTCCATCGCCCAGATGGCGGCCAAGCAGTGCCAGTGGTTGCACGTTGAAATGACCACAGCGTCGATGCTGTCCGAAGCGATCAAGTCGCGAAGATCGGTCCAACCTTGCGCCTTGGGGAAACGTTTCTTCGCTGAACCCAATCGTGACTCATCGACGTCGCACAGGCCTGCGATGTTCACACCGGCCACTTTCGAAAACTGTGACATCAAGCCTTGGGAACGCCCGCCGCAGCTAATAAAGCCGACATTGATCTCATCGTTCGCGTTGGCGGCCCAGGATTGGCGAGCGGGAAGTGATGAGGTAACGGCGAACGCGGCAGCGGCTGTGGCGGTCGCACCGGTAAATTGACGGCGAGATATTCTGGTCATTGATAGGTGGGGCTATGGAGGGAAAGAAGAAATAGACGCCTTTATCATACCTAGTAAAGGTGTTTGCGCCTCGTCGATAGTAACCGACGTAAAGATGATAACGGCGTGCGTCGGCCGTTTACACCGAAATCCCGCGAGCGGAAACCGCAGCCCTGACGATCAGAACGAACGCCCGGCTATGACGCGGTTTTTTTAAGGCAATGAAGCCGCTTGGGAACCGGCGATGCCTTCCCGAGCGCGCCTGCCCTAAAAATCCAGAACCAAACTGCCCCAACACACCCCAGAAAGTTGGACTCCCGGGACGTGTCAGATCAGAATTCGAAAGCGATGGTCCAGCGGCACTGTTCTGCGACCTTGCCTGGAAAGATTGCCTGGAAAATCGACTAATGTCGATTCAGCTTGGCAATCGACAATCGTTTAGTCGGCGTTGATTTCGTTGATCAACAAACGCAACCGGCCTAGGGATCGGCGATTGAAATGCAGCACCAATCTCGGCAAGCCGGCTAGATCCGGTTCGCCAGCTTCCTCGGGAAGCGATTTCGACTGCGTGATTTTCCCCTTAACCAAGATATCGGCAAAGTTCTCGTTTAGTGAATCGAGTTTTTCGTCGGACAAACGTTCCTTTAGGCGGAACACCAAGCGGTCATGCACGTATCGCATGCTGTGGTAACGCCGATAGAACTGCAAGATTTCTTTTACAGCGACACCGACATCGTTGGTGATCTTATATAGCGCCGTGTCGTCACCGCTGATCATCCCGCCTTCGCCTAAATTGCGATCGACGAACTTGCCAAAGTCGCTCCAGTAATGACCATTGGGATGATCCAGCAGCACCAGCGGTAGCATGGTTTGCTTGCCGGTTTGCATCAACGTAAGCGTTTCTAAAGCTTCATCAAGAGTTCCGAAGCCTCCGGGGCAGCAAACCACCGCGCTGCACTCTTTGACAAACATCAGCTTTCGAGTGAAGAAGTACTTCATCGTGACAAGCTTGGGATCGCCTTCGATCACATGGTTAGCGCCTTGCTCGAAGGGCAACATGATGTTCAATCCCATCGACGCTTCTTTACCAGCGCCAACGTGCCCGGCTTCCATGATGCCACCGCCGGCACCTGTGATCACCATCCAACCGTGTCCTGCCATCTGCCGTCCAAGCTGGACAGCGGATTGATAATCCGGATGATCGGGTTTGGTTCTGGCCGAACCAAAGATCGTGACTTTGCGGCGACGGCGATACGGGCGAAAGACTTTGAATGCGTATCGCAGTTCAAGCAACGTTCGCGACAGAACCTTCAGATCACCACGCGAAGTCTGATCGCGTTCCAGCCGATCAATCGTCGCTCTCATCTCATCGAAAAGCGATGTCTTTTCCGGAGGAGCCGAATCGACAATCGGATCGTCAGCCGGCTGCGGTCGTTCCGGTTCGCTCTCCCCAATCGCTTCTGGTGGAAGTTGCTGGGGATCAAAATCTTTTGCATCCATGTCGACTACAGGGTTGTCGTAAGGTCTTGCGTATCGGGGCCGAGACGAGAAGCAATCGTATCTTCAATCTCATCGCCCACATTTCTTGCTTAAGTCGTTCCTTCAGATGGTACGTCATTTGTCGAGCCCAGGTGGTCGCCAACGCGAACTCCTAGAGCTTTCGCAATAACAATTGACAAGGGTGCGGCAGCGAAACTGAGCAACGCCCCCATCTTGACCGAGTCTTGGATTGCACCGGGTACCTTGAAAGCGGCCACCGAAACGAACAATGCGACCGTAAAGCCGATCCCTGCAACCATCCCAAGCGTCACGACATGTCGATAGTCCATGCCCGCGGGCTTTTCTAATCGCAGCACCTTTTCTGACAAGAACGTCATGAAGGTGATGCCCACTGGTTTGCCAACCAGCAATCCGACCAGCACCAGCCATGTCCCGGTACCGACACTGCTAAGTACCACACCCGCGTTCACCAAACCGAACAACCCAAGGATGATTTCGACGGGGACTTTCCAAAAGTGCTCGAACTCGTTGAGAGTGTCCTGACGATTAAGTTCCTCTCGAGCAAAGATACCGAGGTCGGATGAAGCGGATGGCAGCAGCGGGATGATCGGAACCAATCCCAGCGCGGGGTGAAGGTTGGCTTCGTAAAACGAAAACCAAGATGCGATCCCGGGACCGAGGATATAGAACCAGTGCGATTGAACCTTCATCTTCGATAGCAGCCATGCGACAAACATCGCGGCAGCGGTTAGCAACAGCCAAATCGGTTCGATCGGTGCGGATGGATAAAAGATCGCTAGGATCACAAGTCCAGCCGCATCATCTGCAATCGCCAAGAGCAACAAGAACGCGATCGCCGGGTGACCGACTCCGAATATCAGTCGTGCAACCAGATAGCTAAATGCGATGTCTGTTGCACAAGGTACCGCCCAGCCCTTTCCAAATTCCGCAGTCGTTCCGGTGAGCATCGCGCCACCGAGGAAGAAAAGTGCCGGACCGGCAATGCCGCCAAAGGTCGCGAGCAACGGAGTAGCCGCTTTTCGCGGATTCGATAACGCACCGCCGGGAAGTAACGATTCCCAAACCTCTTTCGCCGCGATCGCGAAAAACAAAGCCATCAACACGTCGTTGATGATGAACAGCAATGAATACCAATGATGCCCGGTGTCTGCCGGTGAATCATGAGAATCGGATTCGCCAGATGTCGAATCATCGCTCACCGTCTCGTCATGATTGGCATGTGAATCTTCGGCAACTTCGACCGGCGCTGTGTGCTCGTCAGCACCTACCGATTCATCAACGCCTGCGGCAGCTTCGCTTTCGGCGACAACAGGAAGGCTGTGCTCTTCGCCACCGACTTCACCGTGACCATCAACATGCGATTCACCCGCGCCGACCAAAGTCCGAACATCGAAATGGATGAAATCGTGGTAGCTGTGGCTATTGTTCTGAGCGGCCCAGTTGGCCCAAATGAGCGCAATGACTGCCCCGGTGATCAAGAACAGTGAATTGTCGACAAAGAAACGGAACAGGCCTTTCGGTTGATTGTGCCCAGACATGGACGTGATAAATCTCGGTGTATGGCGGGCTGGTAGGAAGGGAATATGTCCCAATGTGACATACGATGCCGTACAGGCTTGGCATGGTACCGATTGAAACCGGATAGCGTGAGCCCAGTATCATTTCCCTGAAAAAACGGCTGTGCGAAGCAATTCTTGCTTATTGGATTACTGAACAAAGCCTCGGATTCATACAGCTAGTATCGGCAATTTCCGACATCTGCCTTTCACCGCGGCAGCCGTATTTGAATTGATGCTGGATTCTGCCCCATCGGCCGCCATTGCAAATTGCTTGCCGGAATGTCCTCGAACGATCGAATTGAGCAATTTGCTTCGATATAAATCGGGTCAATGAACCCAAGTATTCGCCGTAACATCACCTTCATTCCTTCGCTTAGTCAGCAGACAAACGCCATCTGACTCTGAAAGCGAGAGTGCAACCGTGCCTAATTCACAACTTGAAAAACCAATTTACGGATACTTGGTCATTACCGTCGCGTTGGTCGTCGGCATGGTCTCGGCATCAGTTTTTGGCCAACCGCCCAAAGATTTGCCACCTGAATCAGCCACAACACAGCTGACCGAGAGTGTCTCGACTCCGCAGGTCAAACATTCGCAGCCTTCCGAGCAAGATTTCATCGCCTCGACACCAACGAATATCGAATTCGTGGTGTCTCATCCGCGAAAGTGGATTTTGGGCGTGCGCATTAACGACACGTCGCTCGGTGCGGTCGTCACTTCAGTCGTTCCGATGAGTGCGGCCGAGAACGCCGGACTGGAATCCGGGGATCGAATCATCGCAGTCGATGGTCAACAAGTCGGCTGGGTTGGCGGACAAACCGTGTCGCTACACCACCTCGTCGATGCATCTCCTAACGGTGTCGCTCGAATCCTGGTCCAAAAGCGTTCATCAAACCTGAAGGTCGTTTTGGTGCGTTTGCAAACGCTGGGGGAATCACTGGGCATGAATTCGTAGCCGACATGGGCGCGATACTTTGGGCCCACCAGATAAAGGCTTTCTGCATCGTGCCGGTGATGTGTTCGAATGAAAAACCCAAATTGGAACTGACATAAACAATTCCGTCAGCCGCATCACGGTTGCTTATCCACAACAACCAACTCTACCGCTTGGGCAAGCCTGCTAGCGACGACCAAGTTTGCTGGTCTTGACGAAAGTTCCAGCTAAGCCCCCACCCTTTCGGGAGTCCGCCACCCTGACGGTGAACCCTCAATCAAGCACCGGCCGATGGAAGGTTTACGCCAAGCCGACAGCTCTTGGCGAACAGACATGGCGGAAATGTGCCTCCCGAATAGACACGTCTCTGCCGTCAAGCTAACGCCGTATTCCAGAAGGATTTGGTCTGAGGATGGCTACAAAATCAGCTCAACAATGCAATTTTGCTCGGAATGGCTTTGGCAAACCCCATCTCCTGCGACAGGTCTTCACGGCTCAATTGCTACCAAAAACGCTGTCGAAAAAACTGTTTTGGTCATGCGATTGGACCACTGTCATTGCCTGCTCTTCGAGCTGCAAATTGCTAGTAATTCTGGCAGTGTTTGCGTCTCTGCTGAGCCAGATGGAATCGAAAGCGACTGCAGATGAACGGCAACAGAATCGTGTCCCAAGGTCGAATTTTTGCGGCCCGTATCACCACAACACCTCTACAGGCATCCACTTGGAAGCCAGCAATCCTGGGTGCTTCGAGACGTTCGCGACTGACATGGACCGTTTTCAAACGAAGGTTGCGCTTCAATGCAGTGGCATCGGAAACTTTGCACGGATGGAAGCAATGTCGCGGATGCGAGCTGCCTTTGACGCGGCGATCGATGCTAATGAGCGGCGGCTTCGGACGGGTCAAAAGCGAGACTCCGATGTAGTGCTGGCAAGTTGGAATCCCAATCCGCCTTCCACCACTGGTGCAGACACAGGAGGAAAGATCGTTTCCTTAATTGCGTCGGCTACAGAATTTGAAGACGAAGCCCCCGGCATCCCTTCCGCGGCCACCTCGGTTCCGACTTCTTCAGTTAGCCAGAATTGCACATCGTCTTTTCGCACGGTCTCGAAGGCGAATGGCCAATCGGGCAAAATTCAGTCCAACTGGTTTATCACAGGAGATCCGCCTAAGGGAACCAACTTTTTTCAGGCCGCGTCGGGCACCGAGACGGGCCCCAAACGATTGAATCACTTTTGCGATAACGGATTGTCGCAGACTTTTCAGGTCAATCCATTTTTTGAAAATGACGGCGTGGCTGGACAACAATTGAATTTAGATCGCGTCGCTGCTTTCGAAACACAGTTGTCGCGGACAAAAACTGATGAGAGAAAACAAACGGGTGTGAAGCGTCTGCCGGCCGCGACCGATGTAGACCAACATGGTGATTCCGACGCGTTACCGTTTTGGATGTTAGGGAAACACGTCCCGGTAATCAGCGAACCACTTCCCCCCGCGGGCTATGGATCAGCTCGATCGGCTGCTCAACAGCGTTTGCAAAGCGACCATCGTCGTTCTGAAATCATCGAAGCGGCGCCACCGATGAATGCGACGATCAGTCCTGTGGCGTGGGACACGATGTGGTGATCGCTGTGACTAAGCCGTCGACTGGGCACTGCGACAATCATCCACGCCGAATTTCTTTTGATCAAACATTGGCTGGGGACGTGCCTCAATTGCGGCAGAGTTAATTGACGACTAATTGCTCGGTTTGTCCGACCGCGTTAAACTCGCATGCGGCAGGGATCCGAGTACTTTAGGGCGGCCGGATCGGCTAGGCGGTGTCTCCTCGTGATCCCGACAATCTCGCGGAATTGATGCCTCGCCAAGTGTTTCAACATCTAATCGATCCGATGGCGTTTGGCTTTCGGGACTTTTCGGTGAAGAACACTTCCTCAATGCCGGCTTTGTTAGTGTTTGGATTTTGTCCTAGATTCTAAAGACCAGACACTTTGGCCGGGCTAACGTCCTTACCCACCTTTGCCAGTTCAATCCATTTCGGACGACCTCTATGACCTCCAGCGACAAATTCCAAACCCAAGACGTCGGAACCGCTCGATTGACTTATGGTGATCAGGAAATCGAGTTGCCGTTGCTGGAGGGAAATGAAGGCGAGCGAGCGATCGATATTTCGGCACTTCGTCGATTGACTGGCTTGGTCACCTTAGATGAAGGATTTGTGAACACGGGCAGCACCCGCAGCGCGATCACATTTTTGGACGGCGAAAAAGGTGTGCTCCGCTATCGCGGCTATCCGATCGAAGAACTGGCCGCCCACTGTGACTTTATCGAAGTCGCTTACTTGCTGATCCATGGCGAATTGCCAAACGCGGAAGAAGCGGCAACGTTCCGCAAAGGGATCCGCCACCATACGATGATTCACGAGGATATGCGGTCGTTCTACAACGGCTTCCCTCGCGACGCCCACCCAATGGCAATTCTATCCAGCGTTGTCGGTGCTCTCTCGACGTTCTACCAAGACTCGATGCAGGTCGATGATCCGCAACAAGTCGAGATTTCGATTTATCGTCTACTTGCCAAACTGCCGACCATCGCTGCCTACAGCTATAAAAAGTCGATCGGGCAGCCGTTCATGTATCCGAACAACGATTTGGATTACTGCGAAAACTTTCTGCACATGATGTTCGCGACACCGGCTCACGAACACTTGGTCGACCCAGACTTTGCCGAAGCATTGAACCTTCTGCTGATCGTCCACGCTGATCACGAACAGAACTGCAGCACCTCAACCGTCCGGATGGTTGGCAGTAGCAACGCGAATCTTTTCGCGTCGATCTCCGCCGGTATCGGAGCCCTCTGGGGACCACTACACGGTGGAGCCAACGAAGCGTGCGTGAACATGCTCGACAAGATTGCCAAAGACGGCGGCAATGTGAAAAAGTACGTCGACATGGCCAAGGACAAAAACAGCAGCTTCCGCTTGATGGGCTTTGGTCACCGCGTTTACAAGAACTTCGATCCGCGTGCCAAAATCATCCGCGCTTGCTGCGACAAGCTGCTAGCCAAGCTAAACATCGATGATCCGCTATTCGAAGTCGCTCAAGAACTGCAAGACGTCGCGCTTAGAGATGACTACTTCGTCGAGCGAAAATTGTACCCGAACGTCGACTTCTACTCTGGGGTGATCTACCGCGCGATCGGCATCCCGGTTCAGATGTTTACGGTCTTGTTCGCGATCGGTCGACTCCCTGGCTGGATCGCCCACTGGCGTGAACTGCACGCGAACCCAGGCAAGCGAATCTATCGCCCACGCCAAATCTATACCGGCGATACCGAACGTAAAGTGGTTCCTATCGAGCAACGATAGACCAGCTTTGCACTTCTGAAGGTGTTTGAAATAGACGACCACTCTTTCCGCGTTGTTAGAGTGAGTCGCCGGTCTGACGCGTGATGACTTGCTCCAAATACCTTCTTATTGCGATCCTATGACAGAGCTCGATCTTGCGACGCTGTTTGACCAGGGACTTGGCTACAGCGCTTTTCTGGACAAATACGCTAACGAGTCACAGCGTTCACGCTGGGACAAAGTCCACAACGCGGTGCAGATCACCGATGCGCAACGCCAACTGCTTTCCAGCTTTGTCCGAAAGATGAAGGTGCTGGTATCTGCAGGTGCTTGGTGCGGCGACTGCATCAATCAATGTCCGATCTTTGATCACATTGCCCTGATCAGCGAATGCATCGAAGTTCGCTATTTCGACCGTGATGATCACACCGAATTGGCCGACGCGATCCGCACCTGCGGAGGACGACGCGTCCCTTCGCTTTTGTTTGTAAGTGAAGACGATCAGATCTGCGGTCGCTATGGAGACCGAACGATAGCGACCTACCGACACTTGGCCGAGACGCAACTGGGCCCCAGTTGCCCCACCGGTTTCGGTGATGTCAATCAGCCACTCTTAGACGATGTCACTGCCGACTGGTTACGTGAATTCGAGCGAATCCAGTGGATGCTACGGCTGTCGCCTCGGCTTCGCGAAAAATACAACGACTGACCCCGCGAAGCATTTTCTAGCCCCGGCTTTTCTTTGCACTGAAGGAAATCGATCCCGCCGAATCGATCTCACCACGTGCGTTCTACCGAGCCGAGGATTATCGGCCCAAACTACAGTCCGCCCAACGACTGCTTTGCATAGCTTCAGTCTGAGCGTTACGTCCCTGTGCTTTCTCGGCGCATGACGGTTTCGGCGACAATGTCGACTCCATCAAAATTGAAGAACCCAGGCACAAGGCTAACAGCCGAGATCGGGATCTCGATTTTGACAGAAACCTCATCACCCGGTTGCGCCGTATCCAACTGCGAAGGTGTCACCGTGATGCTTGCACCGGTGATATTCATGATCTGCAGTTCTTCTCCAATGCGAGTTTGAACGTCAGAACTGGACGCGGTTGGTCGAATCCCCACACGCGCGCCTTCACGTGATGCTTGGATAATGGATTCTTTGATGATGCTGATACGACTCATTTCGATCAGTCCGAAAGTGAAGATCAACATCAAAGGAACGATCAAGGCAAACTCGACCGCCGCCGCTCCATGGCGTGCTTTTTTTCTTCGACGAATATTCATAATGACGAGGTATTTCGAAAGGTTATTATCGATTCAAAGCCAGGAACGAATGGTCTTGGCCAACTGCCTTTTGATTGATGGCTCGCCAAGTAGCCGCCATGATGTCGATAGAAACATACGTTTCGACGACCGTGACGACTACTCAGCAACAATCCAATCGCGATCAGTCAACCAACATGACTGGGGTGAATAGAAACTCACTCTCAGTAATGGATTCTTCGACGATCGAATAATGGGCGACCGTTGGTGCCGGCTGGATGGTGACATGCTTCTTGTTCATCGGACCAGTCAACTTCACACCCAGAATGCGAATGCCTTCGAAGCGAACGATCGTGTAGGTCGCGTTGTTACCGTTCCCGTGGACCGTCGTGAAAATTGGAATGATCCGGGGCTCGCCGATGATCTGTGCCAGTTCGGCTTTGATACCCGCACTGATACCGGTATCGCCGTTGAGCTCTAGTTCGTGATTGGAATCGAACTCCAGTGGCTTCCCTAGATCGACCATGTCCTGGGGCGAAATCCCATGAAGAATCTGTCGACGCAGGTCGCTGGTGCTGTTGTTCGCACCTCCGATGTCCACAGTCCCACGGTTGCCAGGCGAGCCCGTTCCGGTTGGGTAGAGCGAGCACTCGAAGTAGCCGTCTGAGCCATTGCTGACCGAACCGTTGGACCAAGTCAGATTGTCTTCGGTTTGCTTGGCAACGACCTTCTCCCATGTCTCCAGGTCGAGAGCGATCGGCAGGATGTTAAGTGTTTCGCCGGACTTGCGAGGACGGTGGAAGCCACCGATCTTTTTGAACAATGCTGCGGTGGAACGAGCTTCCAAAGATTGCTTGTGACGCCCAGTGACCGCACCAAAGAACAGCGAGATCGCCGAACCGGCCTGTTCGGTTTGACGCACATTGACACGGACAGCGTTGTAGTCAGTGTTGGATGTGTCCAAAACGCCGGTGTCTAGATCGTAGTATCCCATTTCGACGTCGGTTTGATCGTCAATAACGGGGATATTCGACGCGACTTTGTTTTTTGATGCGAACTGCGATGCAGAGTTTGCAACATTGGTTTGTGCTGAGGAACCGGCTTGGCCGCTAACAGCAGAATCGAACAATTCCCATGCACCTGACATCGCCGCCGCGTCTGCGGTCCGTTTGATCTCGGATCGTGAAACGCTAATGCGACCGAAATCAACCGCAACGGCGCTCATGATCAGCAAACCTGCGAGCAAGAAAACGCCGAACACGACGGCTGCCCCTTTGCGATGACGCTTGGGTAGGCGACGTCGTGCAGAAGGTGATAGTGGAACTTTAAACGCGTATTGAATGGATGAATGACTCACGGATCTATCTTGGGTTACTTGGTTTAGATTGAAGGCTTATGAAACCGGTGCAGGATTACTGCACGAACTGGTTCACAACGATCGTTTGCTGACTGCCATCGGTGCGAATCAAGCGAACGGTCTTCAAGCGAATCGATGCGACTCGGTTAGAACCGAACCCGATATCGACCGCAGCCAAGCTCTCAGCAGGTGTGTAGTCCTTCAAACTGTCGATGCCTTCGTCATCCATTTCGACCAAGTAGTCTGGGCCACCGAATACTCCCCATTGGTATCCGTATCCGTCTTTGACCGCGAACATCAATTTGTTGTTGAACACAGCCATTGCGCTGGTCCAACTGACGCGGTCATTGTCCCAAGCAAGCGTTTGGCTTACTCGGCTACGCTCTTCGTCTTGTGGCTGATCGCCAGTGAATGCACCGACGCGAAATCCACCGCTGGAATAGCCTTGCTCAGCGGCATAGTTCATCTGCAATTGGAAGTACAGATCTTCGCGTCCACCCTTTGGATACATAAAGAACGCGATCTGCGGCGAATTGATCGCCGGTTCTGGCTCATTGATGACCAGTTCCCAATCTTCTTCAACCAAGAAAACTTTCGGCTCCTCCGCCTGGGCGATCGAACCTAGAGCAAACAAGAAACACAAGCCCCCATAACAAAATGTGCGTGCAGCACCGCAAACTCTTGCAGCTTGTGACATGATGGTTCCCCAAATGTTTGAAATGACAAGGATGAACCAAGCCAAACTTGTTCCCTTTCGGTAGTCTGGCGATCCGTTCGCAACAGTCGCGAATGGACCCATAACTTTGCGTCCCACACTTGCATGTGGTTTGCCGTTTCGAGGGTTCGAATCGGGGAACCAGATGGATGGCTTGGTGTAGGCAACCCTATATCAATTCCGCACGGTAGGTCGCCCTAGAAGCATTTCTTGACACCAGTTTGGGTAAACGATTTTCTAGTTGTAACGATTACCCGGGGGGCTCCCATTAGCTTTTGCGGGACTCCCCTCTACCGGATTGGACAAACCTAAAAAGTATGCAGAAGGCAAGGCGATTGTGCGCCAAATTGAAGGCGATTTTGCCAAGGTGACCCAAAGGCACAGGCCACCGCGAAATCTAAGCCTAAGGATGAACCGCGATTACAGAGGTTTTGGCAACTCGCGAGGCCTGACGGTTTAGCCCAACCTTGATACTGATTAGCGCAGCTCTCGCGTGCGGCTGCTTGCCACCCCAGCGGATACTGATGCCGTCGCAGCAGGGCTTTCGAATCGCGAGAATTCAGCAAACAGAGGCAGGTGATCGCTGATGGAGTCCGCTTGCTCCGGCGAAAGCGAAAGATCTTCAGTAAAGCTGACAACACCGGTTCGCCCGGCGTATTCCGCGGTTACATTGCGATCGATCAGAATATGATCATTGGTTTTGCTGCGACTGACATTGGTTTTGATATCACCAGCAAGTGAGATCATCCCGTTGATCTGCGAGAGCTGCCCCAGGTGGTCCGGATCGACGTTCAAGTCTCCCATCAGGATGAAGTCTTCTTCCATTCGGAGTTTGAATTCAAAGTCGCGCACGCGATGAAAAACGCTTGCCAGAATGTTGATCTCGCTGTCCTGATCGTCCGGGTCCACTTTATCGGGGTCAGTATGAACATTGATCGCGGTGAATTGAAACGGGATCTGATCGCTCCCTGCTGGTAGCACCGTTTGGAATGACGCGACCATTGGTTCCCGGTACATCCGATCGCCACTATCGAGAACCACATAGGCACTGCCAGGGACAAATCGAATGCGCGTTCGGTTGTAGACAAACGCGTAGCACTCTTGCCGAGCTTCATTGCCAATCGGTTCGCTGATGACTGCCGAAAAAGCTCCACCAGATTGATTGAGCAAATCGATCAGTTTTTGCAGCGCCGCGCCGTCCTTCCCTCGAATCTCCTGTACTGCCACGAGATCGAATCGGCTGATGATCTGAGCCAGCGTGCCCATCACATCGACACCATGTTCATTCAGCCGCGTATCAGATTTCTTCGTGCCAAAGTTTTCGATATTGAATGTCGCCAACAAAATCTTGTCTTCTGGCGATGCTTCCAACTGCTCTAAAGAAACCGTTTCGCCGCGAAAGCTTGTGTCGGCGTCTTCGGAAAGAAAGTCGTCCAGTGACGAGAAGCTCAATCCACCGGTCAGCAACAGATAGATAGCGTACAACACCCCCGCAGACGTGGCTCCGGGGCCAAACCAACGGAGGAACGGTAGGCTGCTTTTGAATGAGCTCTTCTTACGACGTTTCGAAAAAAGTCCCACTCCGGCCTCCTTGCCGAATCCGCTGTGTCGTGCAACCTAATGGAACGAAGTTGCCAAAGGAATGAATTTTGCGAGTTGATGTAACCTGCTGCCTAAATGACACCAAACGTTCCGAACCACCCAGCCTTGAGGACTTTTCCCCAAAACCGGTCAGTGCGCCTACGGAACGCAGGTTACGTGCCGCTATAGAGAACAAACCGCTCCAGGGGCAATAGCAATCCAATGTCAGAGTACGAAAACATTCGACGCAGAGTCGCAAGGGTCCGCCGGATTGCGTCTTGGCTGGACAGTCGCTTCGTTATCCCCGGAACAGGTATTCGTCTGGGGCTCGATAGCCTTGTGGGTTTGTTGCCAGGGGCTGGTGACGTGGCGACAGCAGTCGTTAGCCTGTGGCTGATTGTCGAAGCCGCCCGAATGGGAGTTTCCTTTCGAACTCTGTTGAAGATGTTTATCAACCTGTTCGTCGATTCGACGTTAGGAACCATCCCGATCGCGGGGGACGTGTTCGACGTATTCTGGAAGTCCAATAACCGCAACGCAAAACTATTGGAAAAAGAGGTTGAACGAATTTACGGAATCCGCTCCGATGCCGAGTAATTCATCCCCAAACGACATCCCGGATTCCGAATCCCACGACGGCATCCATCCACCGGATGCTCAACACGACACTTGGCGATTTACGTTGCTGTGTCACCGAATCGGGAACGCCTTCAAGCGAACCGAAGGTGCGAAACCTAATTCATTGGATCAGGCGAGCTTGGTTCGCCAAACTGAAATCGCTGCTGGTGAATGCCACTGGGACTGGCTTTTTCAACATAGCCATTCGGAAAAGCTCTGGACCTGGGCGACAGACCCATTGATCACCCAACAACACGCGACAGAGCCATTCAGCGTTTGGGGAAACCACCAAGCGATCCGGCTTGCCGATCACCGACAGATTTACCTGGATTTCCAAGGAGACATCGGTGGCGATCGCGGTACGGTTGAACGAATTACGTCCGGCATCATTCGTTCAACCAGTCGCAACGAAGAGCAGTTCACATTCCGGGTAAAAATCCAAACGTCGACGTTCGACTGGGGAGCGACGGACATCGAAGTCGCTTTCAAAACAGACAACGCAAGGCCGGACCGTCAATCGATCGCGACGCCTTCGCCGTGGACGCTGTGGATTGGAAAAGTCAGCTGAGAATCACGTCGATCTTCCGCCGATGCGATTCGATAGACCGCTCCACGTGGTTCGAACTCCGCGAGAGTGCCTTCGCCTGACCGTCCTGCAAAACTGATTTGCCCTTCGGCAAGTTCGATGAATTCGACAATCACTGGCGAAGCATCCATCCCTTCGTACTTCTGCGGGATGTCGATCAACGCGACGGTCTCTCCGTCATGCGTATCCCAACGAAGATTCAGACTCGATTTGGCAAAGATCTTCGAAATGCTGTCTTGAATGCTGACCAAGGGCAGTGGCAGCGCACCGGCATAAATCGAGTTAATTTTGATTGCCAAGCAGTTGGGTTGATCCGTCATCTGAATTCCCAGATCACAGGAAACGACACCTTCAAAGCGACGGCTTTTGATTTGGGCGGCGGCAATGATGTTGCCTTCGTCGATTTTGATTTGCGGGTCCTGCAGTCCCTTGGCTTGCAACTTTTTAAAGTAACGTGGCATCTGATCGATCAACCACGCGTTGATTTGATTTTCAGCGAAGACGGCTTCCCAAAGGCCAGCCTGTTCAACATCCGCTTGCAATTGCTCGACACGAGCCTGCATCTTCTCGCTCGACTGAACGACTTCTGCGGTCGACGTTTTTGATGTCGAAATCGCCCGTTGATAGAACTCGGGGACTTTCTTTGTCTGGCGGTATCCCCACCATGCGCTGATCGACGCTGCAGCAACCAATCCTACGCAGACCAGCAAGACTCGCTTGATCAGACGTTTAAACATGGTGCCTCGCAAGAAAATTAGAATCGAATCGGACGTGGTAGCCAGTCGCGGATTCTTTCCGCAACGCTTTCACGATTTTCTTTGTTTGGACTGTCTTCTGTCGAATTTAGTTCGGCAGTGGGTTGCAGTTCCTTTTCGGAATTCCTTCCTCCGGCACCAGATGATGGTACTCGGACATGTGAGTCTGACTGGGTAAGCAAATGTCGCGCCCATCGGTTACGCAGCAACTCCGCAGCGGGAGCATATTGGCCACGCTGCAAACCCTGGATCGCTAGAAACACTTTACCTTGTAAATGTGATCGTTCCGCCTTTGTTGCAAATTCATGGTGTAGTCGGATTTCATCTATCCACAGTTTACCGGGTGACAAACTGTCGATTGTCAATCGAATTGTCTCTAGATCTGCCGGATCGAGACCGTCGATTTCCAAAACGTTCTTTTTCGTCTGCCATTGGCCATCCGACGGCACTGACAATTGTGAAATGAATCGGACCGGCTCGCCCCCCCGGATGCCTTCCAATGAAACACGAATGTCGTGACTCGGTGGTCTCGGTTTGGCATCGTTCTTAGCAATTTCTGCACCGGCGGCACCTTCTGAAGGATTGCCCGAGAGATTGCTTGCCGCAGTCCCTGACGCATTTGCGATCGTGCCTGCATCCAAATTCAGCATCATCTCAGCAGCAGTTTGCCTGATGGGATTCACCACTGGTTTGGCTTCGGCCCGAATAGCCATCGAAACGGCAAGCCGTCCGGACACAGGAACTTTGATCGGTTCGCTGACAATCCACACGCCGCCATTGATCTGAGCGTTCGAGAACATACGAATCGAATGATCGCCTTGGCTGGCTTCTTGTGCATCGAGCTGGATCGCGTCTGCCGGATACTGTGTATGCATCCAACCGACGATCCCGACTTTTCCGGGAGTCTCAAAGTCTCCGTTGCGCAGCCCCCCATACTCGCCGGGTGAGCCCAATGTGCCAATTTGGTTGACGACGGTTGAAACGAGTGACTTGACGTTTTCTACAGCGAGGTCCTGTGACTGAAAATTTGCCTGCCAACTACGGATCGATAGGTTGGACTCTTCCGCGATCAGATTCATCATGGACGACGGCCCCAAGACGATCTTGTCGTCCGAGGAATAGACCGTACTGCTCACCAAATCGACAAGTCTGACCGCGGACGGTGTTGCCAGTCGCACCTCATTCGTCCACGGAGCCTCGTTGATGATTGTCAATCGAGTGGACTGTTGTGGCCCGGTTGTTGAAAAAACGTGCACGCCCAATTGTGATGATGACGCATCGCTGCTGGGAATCGTTCGCATCGATAGTGGGATCATGCGAATCTGAGCGATTGTGTTTTGAAGCTGAGCGTCAATCGCCACTGGAATCGAATCGGACTTGATCACGATTCTCGCTGGACTGTCACGAACAATACGCTCAATCAAATCCGTGTTACGCAGCGGCTCAACCAGGGCATGTCCCTCTACATCATCAACCGGGCTGATATCGACTACGGCCGCATCAATGGTCTGGGAACCCGGGTGACGAATCACATCAACGGTTGTTCCGATAGATTGGCTCCAGTTCTCAAACGCTTCGAACGCGATTTGGCTGCTCAGTTCTAACTCGATGTTGGATTCGAATTGCACCAACTGTTCAAGTACGCGTCGGTCGATCAGATGATTGTGTGGCTCCGCCCCGCCCAAACGAACGAGAATTTTATCGTACTGAAGCCAACTTGCATGGTCATCGATACGACGCGTTGCCATTTCGATCACATGCAACAAACTGGTGCTCGCGGCAAACCGCCCCGATATCGACGCTCTCGTCGGAGCATCAACCAATTGCCCAGCCCACCGCCATGAGTTGGTCGACCAGATAAGTTCGCGAGTTTGGCCTCCGCCGTCTCCTGACGCTTGTGCTTGTTCTTCCGCACTTTGTTCGCTTGGAAGGGATCGACGGAAAAGCTCAAACGAAAGAATTGAAAAATCGCCAACCTCATTCTGATTTGTCAGACGGACGAACTGAGGCTCACCGCTCCCACGATGCAGCACGTTGACATCGCCAAGCTTGATTGGCTGCGGCAAGGCGGCATCGATTTGTGGAGCGATTGAGAGGAATTGCTCCTGAACCGGACCATCGAACTCCGGTGTCGGTGAAACTTCAATCAGTAACTTCGTGGGCTCTTTCAGATTCGAGGCCGATTGAAGCGAAAGCCTGATTTGACCAAGTTCACCTGACGCTATCGCTGGCATTACCGCGATCACATTTGCCTTCGCCTTCAGAAGCTGATCTTTCAGAGGACTCTCATCTCTCCAACTAGGGATCGGAAGGGATTCACCAACACGTTTTGCACCAGGAACAAACCGAGTCGCGTCAGGAATCCAGCGTGTACCGATCCAATGGTTTGCATCAAAACGCGTCGCAGCGCCGACCGAAATCCAGCGAAGTGGTATCGTTGTCGACGCCCCGAGTTCAAGCTCTGAAGCAACGTTTAATTCGCTTGATGCCGCTTCGACCGTCACCCACGGCGTTTGTATTTGAGCAACCGTCTCACTATCGCGTAGCGAAAAGCGGTCCCAGATCTTGTCTTTGGGTTCTAACAACCGCAAACGAATCTCATAGACTCCGGCTTGGTCTGGGGAATCTGATGCGATTGAGATGGGTTCCGAATTGCCTTCGGAGTCCAACGTGACTTGCGTTTGTTCGCGTGCGACGACATTCCCGCTTTGGACTTGAACCAATTCGTATTGGAGTCGCAATCTGGCGCCGGCATGGCTGGCGAGCGAGTCAATGGAAACAGACAGTGCTGATGAATCGGATACGTTCGTAATCGGCCAGGAAGCCCTCGAACACCTCAGTCGGAATGGCTTGGTTGTTCCATCGTAGAGCGACTGAAATTTGGCGGAACGCTGATGAACATTTGCCACGGGGTTGGCAGCACAAGCTTGCCGCTTACTATCGGCAATGGCAATGATCAGCGAGATGACAACCAAAACATGCAGCAACAACTCAGTTGGCATCACGCGCATCAACAACACGCCTGTCGGCCGATCTCGGAACACATTGCTGCGTTCGCTCGGACTTCCTTGTCCTTGCATCAACATCGTTCAGTGGTTGGATGGGATAGTCAGTTTATGGCTGCGTTGGGAATCGATCGCCCAGTCAGACCGCAAAGTCAATCACGCCCTCCAGGCATCACTTGAGTGCAACGACAGAGATCCGCTCTCTCGTGTCGAATAAATTGCCCCAAAATCAACCTGCAATCAGCGCAGGAACCTGACCTTAGCCGCCGAGCGGCTACGAAGGCAAGACGAATCGATTGCGAATCCATTCAGCCGCATCATCAAGCGTTTTGTCCGCACTACGGATTTCGTAATCCAATTCGCGAATTGCACGTGAACTGTCGTACCAATGGTATTGCCCACTCATCCTGACCTGGGCACTATTGACGTCCGTTTCATTGCCACTGACCTTGGTCCATAAGTCTCCAACGAGCCCCGCCAAGTATTCGACACCGGGTCCCAATGTTTGAACCGGGGGACGGCTGTCCATGCGATTGGCCATTTCCGTCCAAAGCTCGCGGTAAGTCAGATTGTGTCCAGCCATGATGAACTGACGCCCTGATTCACCATCGTAGTCAATCGCGGAAACCACGCCTTTGGCGACATCACGTGAATCGCAGAGGCTACAACCTCCACGCGGTGCCACCGGTTTCCAACTTTTACCGACCTCGATCAGCATCCTTCCGCTGCTTGGTTTCCAATCCCATGGGCCTAGCATGAACCCTGGATGCACGATCACGGCGTCCAGCCCTGATGCGACCGCACGATGAACCTCTTCGGTTCCTGCTCGCTTACTTTCAACGTATGCGCATGGAACTTGGCCACCCGCGTGCGCAAGCGGTGTATCTTCGTCAGCGATCATTTCTCGAGACCCCAGCGCGATCGCGTTAACGGTTCCGATATAGATCAAACGCTTCCTTTGCTGCAAACATGCCTGTGCGATCCGCTTCGTGCCATCTCGGTTGACGCGCATCGATTCCGCTTGCTGCTTCCAGCCAAGATGAATCATGGCTGCACAATGGATAACGGCATCGCAGGATTCGATTGCCGATTCGATCGGAACAGCATCGCCCGATGGCTGCCCATCGTTCTTTTGCCCGTCCGCATTGCTTGTCGGATCGTCTGCAAATTCGCCTTCGATGACCTCTAAAACCTCCAGCCCATCGGTTTGATCAGCTTGGGCGATCGGCTGCTTCGGGTTCAGCTCTATCCCCTGAAAAACCTCTGGATCGGGTCGTTTGCGGACGAACGCGATCGAGTGATAGCCCTGTCGAGCAAGTTCGCGAATGATGGTGTTACCGAGGAGGCCCGTCGCACCGGTGACGAGGATCCGCATATCGATCTCAATATTCGAGGACGAAAGCCGACTCGCGGGCTAGCTTTCGATTCTTTTTTAATGTTGATTTAAATTCCCTTGCCAGGGCATCCAATTAGCCAAGATCGAGGAAATCCGTTTGGAAACGTAGCAGGATTCCACCTTGGCTACCATGTGAACCGGACGAGGTGAATTGACAAGGTACCCACCCGTTGACCAACCTGTCTGCTGATCGATTTTCAGCGGATTGACTCCAGCATCCCCGTTCGGCGTACTTTCGCCCGAACACGGCTCCCGCAGAGCCTTCACTTGGGATTGCTGTCGGTGTCCAAGGATAGGGCCGAGTCCAACCATTTGGCACCGATGCCGATCCGCTTGTCCAAGAAACGAGATTGAACTGCATGTCGCGAGACAAGCTGGATATTATTCGCAAGTCTGCCCCAAGTGTTCTGCCAAGCTTATTGCTGTGTGATTTCGGCGATCTGAAAGGTGAAATCGCACGCTTGGAAGACGCCGGTTCAGAAGTTCTGCACCTGGACGTCATGGACGGAAACTTCGTTGGCAACCTGACCTATGGGATGCCGATTGTCGAAGGAATCCGTCGGCATAGTGACTTGCCAATGGATGTCCATTTGATGATCACGGATCCGTTGTCATACGCCAAACCAATGGTGGATGCGGGCGCGGACCTACTGACGTTTCATGTCGAAGCCGTCGAGGATGCTGCCGCTGTCGCAGCAAGCATCAAAGATCTCGATGTTGGCGTCGGTGTCGCATTAAACCCTGACACCCCATTGAGTGCGATCGAGTCCTGCCTCGATATCGTGGACATGGTTCTAGTGATGAGCGTCAAAGCAGGCTTTGGCGGTCAAAAGTTCAATCCGATTGCACTTGAGAAGCTTCGTTCACTGAAATCGTCTCATCCCGATCTGCTACTGGAAATTGACGGTGGCATCGATGGCGAGACAATCGGCCCGGCTCGCGCAGCTGGCTGCGATCTGTTTGTGGTTGGGTCTGCAATATTCAAGAAAGACGACTACAAGTCTGCGATCTCGCTTTTAGACGCTGCGATCGACGGAGCCGTCTCATGAGCCGAACCGCAACGATGACTCGTGTCTTGCTGATTCGGCCAGGCGCGACAGATTTTGATGAACAGGGTCGCATGAAGGGCTGCCTCGACATGCCATTGAGCTCTCGTGGCGACGAGCAGGTCAATGCGCTCACCGAACAGCTTGCCCACTTTGATCTGCGGACGATCTATTACGCGCCTTGCGAAAGTGCATCGGAGACCGCTCGACGACTTTCCAAGCGTTTGGTTCGCCAAGGCTGTGACACGAAAGTCAAAATGGTCGAAGCATTTCGCAACCTGGATCATGGGCTGTGGCATGGCAAACTGATCGACGAAGTTCGACGAAATCATCCTCGCGTATATCGCTTGGGTATCGAACATCCCGAGGTGTTCTGCGCCCCCGGCGGCGAACCATTGGGCGATGCACGAACTCGCATCAGCAAGGCGATTCGCAAATGCACCAAAAAGGCTCGTGACGGTGTGATCGGACTGATTATTCCAGAACCGCTCGCGTCGGTCGCCGAAAATATCCTCAACGGCGAAGAACTGAAAAGCCTTTGGAAACACGAAACCGATTCGGCGAATTGGACACTGATCGAAACTGAGATTTAATTGGACTCAATGTCCAAGATTGGTTCCGATCAGCAATGCTGCCTAATCAGTGCCTGTTCGATCAAACCTTACGTGCTTTGGCAACGCTAAAGATTCCCCAGCGATCGATCAGCAATCTTTCGCGGTGCATTCCGGCCTCGCGAACAAGTGAGTCCATCTCTCCCTGGCTGCGGCAACGCATCACCCAAGGGTCTCCATCGCGATTGGGTAACACCTTCGCAATCATTTCTTGTTGTGGGTGCCAAGGCTGGTCGGTATAGATCAGCCACCCACCATCGCAAAGCACACTCGCGATTCCTGCCAAAGACTTTTCGATTGGTTGGTTGTCCGGGAACAATTCATAAAGCCCAGAGACGATCACGATCTGAACCGGTTTATCGCCGGCCGCCTTCCTAATTGAGTCGGCATCGAAAGCGTCACTCTGTTTGAATTCGACGCGATCACCGATGCCTAGCGACTTGGAAATTTGCATTCCCTCTTCCAACCCACCAGCATCGCGATCACAGAGCGTTGCGGTGATTTGGGTATCAGAGTTTCGCTTGATCGTTTCCTGAACGTATCGTCCAGGTCCGGCCGCGATATCCAGGATACGAACTTCACCGAATTCTTGAGTTGCTTGGGCGATAGTTTGATCCAGCAGTTGCTCTAGATGAACTTTTCGTTGTCGGATGCCTTTCCAACCAACGGCATCCAGATAACCGCGATCGATCATTCGACCAACGGACGAAATCCCTTCGGCCTTGTCGCGATAAACATGGTCGAGCGACTGACCGCTGTCGAATCCACTTTTCCAACCGATGCGAACACCACGGCTAAGTCGACCGGCCGTATTCAACATTAAGCGCTGCAGCGAATACCAAGCCGACGACGCTATCGACTGCGACTCTTTCAGCTTGCGATACTTTCTTTCGGACGGGATAGCCAATTGCTGACTGCTCGCGGGGATCTTTGGCCCCACGAATTGTCGCTTAAGAAATGCGGACGTTTGCTTGATAACTTGGGCACGATCGCGTTCCCAGAATGTGCTGTGATAAAACCCCTTCAGCTCAACAAGTTGTTTGTCAGAAGACGACAACCCCGCAAAGAATTGTTTCTGCGCATCGTTTCGCACAACATAGTCTTTGTCCGAAACGAACATCAATGTTGGTGTTGTGATCGCTGAAGCATCATCCATCAATCTGGTTGAGCTATCGTACAAGTCCAACAATACGTTGACAGCGATTTGAGGTGAGATCAACGGATCGCTTGCGTAACGCCTGGCTTGATCATGGTCGTGAGTCAACATTTTGGGCTTAACGTAGCTGCTGATAAAGCTTTGGGGCCGAACCTTGTGAAGCAATCGCAACCCCGGAATCGCTAGCGGCACATAAAGCTTGATGCGCAAGGCAGGAGTCGCCAGCACCATTGCTCGCACCGGTCGGGCATAGTCGTGAATCCAAGCCGCCGCCAAAACCGCACCAACGCTTTGACCGACGACACCCATTTCCGAAATTGGCAAACCAAACTTTGTCGAAAGATGGCAAGCGAATTCGTCGGCATCTTGAACCATCCGCGCGAAGCTTTCGGCAGCACCACGTGCCCCCTGTGTCCGTCCATGACCGCGAGCATCCCAGGCGAAAAACCAACAGTCATCGAGCTCACTTGTTTCGACAAACTCCTGCCATCTTTCGGAATGCTCGTGCCCACGGTGAAACAACAAAACCGATCGTTGGCTTTCGCTGGCAGGTCGCCAATAGCGATAAAAGATGATTTGCCCGTCACTTGCAACAAATGAATCCTCGACTGATCTTCGTTCCTTGCAACTGGACTTTGGAGCTTCAGCGATTGAGCGGCTACGGTGCAGGGCACTTGCCGCGATCGGTGCTGACTCGCACCGTTCTTCGGGCTGTTGCTCGGAAACATTTTGGCGAAGGGTGATTGTCGTCACGGCGAAGGCTTTGGTTTGAGTTTAAATCGCGGTCTGCAATTGAAGAGCCTTCCGGCAGCGATTCCAAACGGAGATTACTGACAAAAAGATCAGACAAACCAGATAGCCGCTTGCAACCGATGCATTGATCCATCCGGCTGCCAATAGGGTTGAAAGTAGGCCAACCCAAAAGGCGCGGTCACTCTTTCCCATCGGGCCGTCATAGCGACGTTCTCCACCAACTTGAATCGCGGTCATTCCTGCAAATTCAACAATGACCGCTAGGACCACAAACAGCACCAGCAACCAAACCGAAAGCTGTGAAACCAATGCGAGTGGCAAGTACAAACAAACGTCGCTCACAATGTCCCCGAGTTCATTCAGGATGGCTCCCAAGTTGCTCTTCTGGTTGAACTCCCTTGCCAACATACCGTCGATCGCGTTAAGCCCCATGCGAATTAGCAAGACCACCGGCATCATCGCCAAGGCCCACCAGGACATCGGGAACAGTACGACCAAAAGCCCTTGGCAAACCGAGATCAAGACGGCAAAAAGAGTGACCTGATTCGCCGTCACGCCTTGGCTGGCGAGGAACCTCACGACAGGTCGAAGGACCGATTGAAACTTTGGCTTTAAGTCGTAAACGCTGGGCATGATTTAATCTCGGGTGAACTGTTTGACGGCGACCGGACGGCAACTAAGCCGTCGCGACGGTTCCGAACTGCAAGCAACGTATTTCAGGTCGAACAACAATATCCGGACGAGATAGCCGGATCCGATCGAAAGCCGCTTCGGCTGACCGACATCGCCCGGTTTTGACAAGCCAAGCAGCGACGATCGCGGCGCTACGCGAATAACCGGCCTTGCAATGGATCAGAACCCCACGATGCCGATTGGCTTCGATAAACCTTACCGCAATTTCGATTTGGCTCTCTGTTGGCGCGGTCAGATCAAGAATTGGCAATTCAAGACGCTCAAGTTCCAGCAACTGAGAATTTTCGTTGAACGCGACACAAACATCGACCACCGCACCAATTGCGTTCTGTTCGATTTGGCGTTCTTCACATGCTGTTGGCAAGCGACCAATCCACACGTTGTCGACGACATGATCAGCGACATTTGATCGTCTTGCGTAGTACTTCCAAGAAAGCCATTGTCCTGCGAGCACCGGTCCCATCAATATCCTGGCTGGCCATGAAATCCTGCCATTCTTGCGGCGGTAGATCGAATCGCCCAACTTGAGATAGCCGAGTGCAGTGATGCCACAAGCCACGCCTGGCCAAAGCGTCAGCCAACCACAGCTCGGAATCCAAGCCATAGGTGCGATCAGTAGCAAACTGGCAGCTCCATAGATCGAAGCGATCCCGAAGTCCGGTGTGGCTTTTCGCTTCCATCCCAATCCATCGAAGACATACATCACCACCACCGCCAGAACGAAACCACCAACGACGTCAATAAAGTGATGCTGGTACAGCAGCAAAGTTGATAGGCCGATTAAACAGAACCAAAGATTCATCAACACCCTGGAAAGGCCACGGCAGTGCCTTCCGAAGTGAACCGCCAAAACGGTCCGCAGCGCAATGTGCATCGATGGGCAAAGGTTGAACGGCTTATCCATCGCCGTAAACCAGGTGTAGATCGAACCGAAGAAGCCGCTTGGCTGCGGCCGCTCGACAGCCAGTTCAAGCGGGTAGACCAAGAAGCAAACGGCAGCGACGATCACAATCGCTGATAGTCGCTGGCCCAAGACACGTAGTTCAGAACGAGTGGAACATACAAAGGGCGCGATCACGAAAAACAGATCGATGGACATGTATGGAATGATCATCGCGGGAACAAATGGGATCGCTTTCTCCCATTCGTAGTACCAGGTTCCAACGTCTTGTCGGTAAGAAGTCAAAAACGCGGCCCCACCATAGAACATCAGAAACAAAGCCGATGTGACGGCAGCCACCATGACGGATTCCGGCCATGTCGGCTTGGCATTTGGTGACCGGCTTGCGTCTTTGTCGCGAATTGGCGAGATGGGGTTCATGCGATGTCCCGAGTGCGCGTGTGTGTTTCCACACAAGAGCCTGCTTGTCAGGATTTGTGCGCAGCATGGCGTATCGATAGCGCAGCGGCGGGCTCTTGGGTATCTATCGCTGAGGCGTCCACCATCCGGCGGCACGCCCCCACCAGAATCAACTATCTTGGTAGGTCTATGGAACACCTAGCAATCGAAGTCCGTTACACCCTTTTGGGCATTGCCGTCGCCCTCGGCGCTGCAACCGTGTTGGTCTTGGTCGCAAGATGGTTGTTCAACAAGGATCAAGATGGCGAGCTAACTAGCCGTATCAAAACGTGGTGGGTCATCGTCGGCTTGTTCGTTGCAGCGATCGTCCCCGCAGCAAACTCAGCAGTTTGGCTCTTCGCATTTGTCAGCTTTTTGGCGTTGAAAGAGTTCTTGTCGATGACGCCGACACGTCGGGCAGATCGGCGGGTATTGTTCTACGCCTATGCCACGATTCCGCTTCAGTACTACTTTGCGGCAGTGAACTGGTACGGCATGTTCATCGTGTTCATTCCGGTCATCATGTTCATCGCTTTGCCAGCCCGAATGATCACGATCGGCCGTACCGAAGGATTTCTGAAAGCTGCGGGCACCCTACATTGGGGTTTGATGTTGACAGTTTTCAGCCTGTCGCACGCTGCGATCCTGCTGACCTTTGATCCGACGCTATCCGATTCGGTTCGGCTTATTGGTAGCTACCCTTCCGAAGTCGGCAAACGCCATCCCGGGCCAGGGCTTCTATTGCTGCTGGTGTTGATGACAGAACTGAACGACATCTTTCAGTTCTGTTGGGGTAAATCCTGCGGCGGCCGAAAAGTCGCCCCCACGGTCAGTCCAGGAAAAACCTATGCCGGACTGATCGGTGGCGCTGCAACAACGATCCTCGTCTCCATCATCCTTGGCCCCAAGTTGACGCTGATGGATTGGAAATGCTCTGGCATCGCAGGAGTCATCATTGCGTTTGCGGGCTTCTTTGGTGACCTTTGCATGTCGTCTCTAAAACGCGATCTGAAAATCAAAGACTTCGGCGCGACTCTTCCTGGCCATGGTGGCGTTTTAGACCGAGTTGACTCGCTGATATTCACCGCGCCACTGTTCTTCCACTTCGTCTATTACTTCTACGGCTGAGCCTGTACCGAATGAACCACAAATTGCGATGGCTATTTTTCGCGATCGTCATTCGGCCGTTGATGATCGTCATTCTCGGAACAAACCTAAAGCATCCCGAGCGAATTCCTGGTGATGGTCCGGCAATCATCGTTGCCAACCACAATAGCCATTTGGACGTCTTTGCTCTAATGCACGTGCTCGGCTTGTCGCGTCTCAAGAAGGTCCGACCGGTGGCCGCAGCGGACTACTTTTTAAGCCGACCGCTACGCAGTTGGTTCGCCAGGAAGATCGTCGGAATCATCCCCATTGACCGCAACCAAGTCGGGCGAAGCCCCGACGGTCGGCATCCTCTACAAGACATCTCGGATTCACTGGCCAATGACGAGATCGTCTTACTGTTTCCCGAAGGCACCCGAGGTGAACCTGAACTGCTAAAAGAGCTACAGACCGGCGTCGCACACTTGGCGCGACGTCACCCCGAGGTCCCCATCATTCCGGTTTTCATGCGTGGACTGGGCAAAGCCCTACCGAAAGGAGAGGCGATCTTGGTGCCGTTTCTCTGTGACATCGTTTTTGGCAGCCCACTCCCGTCTGGACTTTCCAAACGCGATTTCATGTGCCAACTGAACGATTCAATCGATTCCCTATCGGCCGAACTCGGTGGTGGCCAATGGGATTAATACTGTCCCCTGGAAATGCGTTCAAGACATAGAGAAAGGCACGAGGTTTTATCCCCGTGCCTTTCATGATTTCCAATTTAGCGAAGTCGCTTCAGTCGATCAGTTCGATTCGACCTCTTCGGACTCCTCATCGGCCCCTGGATCAGATTCGGTCGCTGGTTGTTCTTCCGCGGCAGTATCTTCAGATTCAGCGGCGTCTTCGGCCATCTCTTCAGTCGTAGATTCCGCACCGCCCGATTGATCACCGCCCTCTGCGGAGTCACTTACTTCGGAGTCACTCGCTTCAGCTTCGCTCTCTGCTTTTGACTCAGACGATTGCTCCGGCTCGGACACGGTCTCATTGTCTTCTGCTGCCATCTCAGCATCAGCAGGTTCTTCGGCCGACTCGAGCGCAGGCTCAGCATCAGAGTCAGCTTTGGCTTCTTCTTCAGCAGCCTTCATCGCTTCCAACTCACGAGCACGCTCTTCTTCTTCGAGTTCTTTCTTACGGTTGGCAGCCAACTCGCCCTGTTGTTCACGAACAGTTTTATACGCATCGGCATTCTGGATACCGTTTTCACTGTTCATCATTCGGGCGAACGTTGCCAACGGGAAGTCGTCAGGAAGATCTTCCGAATCAATCGCGATCATGTATCGGCGAATCGACATGTAGAGGTCTTCTGCCGAATCATCGATTGTCAAAATCGGATAGTCGTCGAAGATCTCGGCCCAGATTTCAAACGCCTTCTTGTACTTTTCAATTGCGACGTAGATTTCTGCGTCGGCATTTGCCTTCTCGGCTTCATAAATCAACCGGCGTGCCTCAACCGTCCGCTCTTCTTGCTCAGCCATCGCCAAGCTTTCCCAGTAGATGTAGTTGATTTGGCGACGATAGCTATCGGTCTTTTGGATCTGCGCGTCCAAGTCTTTGATCTCGTCGATCAACTGAATCGCGGTCAGCTGCTCGGCTTGCGGCAGTTGTTTGAGAACCGCTTCACGATCAGGTTCGATCGAAGCGAGAATCGCGGGCATCGCCTGCTTGCCAGCTTCAGTACGTTCTTCAGGGGCTTTGTCATAAACCTTTCGAACATCGATGGGCAACGCGGCGACTTTCTCTTCACGCATTTGCTCGTAGACGTCGCCTGCAACCTTACGGAACTCGTCCAGCTTCTCCGACTTTTGAGCGTTCAGGTCGTTGATACGTCCCAGCTTGATCGAGAAACCATCGTTCGTAGGAACGCTTCGTCGTCCGAACTGCTCCCAGCCTTCGGCTGATTTGGTGTAGGCACGGACGGCACGTTCATCCAACACGCCTTCTTTTTCGATCGCTTCGGCATGCTTAAATAGCCACTTCGGACCGGTTTCGAAAAAGTTGATCGGCGACTGGCGACGGATTTTCACACCTGCATCAACCAGGTCGTAGCCATGGTTCAGCCACAGGCGCCCGACCAACCAGTTATCCGGCTTTTGGTCAGGACCTTTTGCCTCGTTGCTGTCGACGGCGATCCCTTCGTTTGCAAGCGAAGCATGCAGGATCTTGTCTTCAGAGAACAAACGTCGAAACTGCTTCTTCTCATCCGACATCCCGAGCTTTTGTCCGTAGAACCAGCCGGTGTACCAAATCAGACGCGGCGCCTTTCGGTTTTGCCGAACCCCACGAGTCAAAAACTCGGTACCTTCGCGGACCATTTCGTAACGTTGACGGTAATCGTCGAACTCAATCGACACGTTGTACGCCAAGTTGTGCGCTTGGTGTTCCCAAACTTTGTCGTAGTGAGGCTGTAGCAACGCGATGTTATTGAGGGAAGCTTTCAAGCGATCCCATTCGTGTGCAACGCGATACTTGTGAGCCTTGTCCCACAACAGAGTCGCGGCGACACCACGAAGCCCCAATGAAGCGAGTTTCATTGTTTCACTAGCGGGGCTGATTTCGCCAAGATCACTTTCGGCGATCCCATACTTTTGCCGCATCAGCGCCAGTTGCCCACCAGAGTCGGGCGTCCCATCGGACGGCCGACCCAGCAGATACAACGGAACCAATGTTGCAACAAGGATGACGAGATAAATGATCTTGCGACGGAAAGCAGTCGACTGGTTCATGCCGCGATCTCGCGAGATTTCAAAAAGAAGTAACTGATTAGAAAGGCCAACAAACAATATCCCAGTGTCGCAACACCATGACGGGCAAGCACCGCACCAAAGATGTTCACACCACTGGCAGCATACTCGGCTGTTCCGACCATGCGCGGCAAGTTAGGTAGAGCAGTAGCGACGGCATCGAGTGCATACACGATTCCGGCATCGGCAGATTTGATCAACGTATTCGCGACGCCTTCGACGTCCAACTGGGTCGTCATCGCATCTTGTTTGACCAATCGCACAAGTGACTCAATCGGACCACCACCGTGTTCGATCGGTGAATCGATGTAATAACGAGTGTCGTAGATCGTTTCGGCGGAAAAGCCCATCAAGACACAGACCGCTGTGGCGACCATCGCGACGGGACCGCTTAGAAACGTACTGAACATCACACCAAAAGCGATGATCATGGTCATTTGGAACCAGATCGAGATATACGCTTTAGTCAAATTCCAACCGAAAGAAGACTCGGCGGGACGTAGGTAGACCCCACTCTTGGTCACGCCTAGGTACTGGCTACGATCCAAACAACGCAGAATCAACTGCATGCGACCGTCTTCGGTGACCAAGTCGTCGTAAACGCTCAGTTCACGTGTGGCACCTTCGGAATCGGTACCTTCGATCTGCAATGGAAGCGTCCGCTCGTCAATTTGATATTCTTCGACGACAAAAGGAATCGGATTAGACTCCGCCCCGGTGTCGGGGTTCTTCATCGTCAATGAACCACGGATGCCCGATTCGATATCGCCCTTGTAAGACCGATAGGCTCGAACGGACAAATCAACCGGAATGCCATCGGGATAAAGCGACGGAACAACGTTATCAAAGGTGAATTCGGCCATGCCCAGCGTGCCGCCTTCGACATAGCTGTGTTCCAACTTACGTGGTCCACGGGCGATTCCGATGAAACGCGAGATACCTGCCGAACCGTAGCCGCCGTCCATTTGTTCTGCACCGACGTCGATCCCCGCATCTTTTGGTGCACCAGATCGGTCATAGAACTGAATGTCACCATAAACCGGAATCCGTGCTCGCAATTGCTGAGTCGGTGGGCCGATTTCGAATGTTTGGTCATCGATCTTGCGAACGACGTGACGGTGACCACGAACAAAATCGGTGACGCCGATTTCTTCGTCGGACTCAATCGTAAAATTGTGCTGGTGCTTACGAACGTAGTCGGTCTTACCGGTAATCGTTCCGCTTTCGTCACGCGTCGCGTCTACCACTTCGACGTGCGTGTGGTCCAGTCCACGGCGCACAAATAGGTAGCTAAGCAATCCCATCGGGACCAACATCATGGTGCCGACACCGATGAAACCCAGCATCCGGCCCAGCACGATCTCGCTGGATCGAACCGGCTTGGTGACGATCGTGTAAATCGTCCGAGTTTCGATGTCTTGTGGTAGCGAAAAAGCACTGATGAAAAGTGCCAACGCCAACACCAGATAGTTTGTCGCTGTGAGGACGAAGCTGATGTAAAGACGGGCGGGATCGTCGCTTTCAGGGTTCAAAAACCATCCTGCCAGTAGCAGCACGACGACGAACAAACCGAAAACAAACAAGACGCGGCGTCGAATCGCTTCTTTAAATGCCAAGCGGGCGAGCGCGAAAATTCGGCGTGGACTCGTGCCAGGCAAATCGGTTCGAAAGAAATCGCGAACGGCGCGTGCGACCGCGTAAAAGCCTTCACCCGGGCCATAGCGAGCGGACGAAATGATGTAACCGACCAGGAGCCCCAGCACGATCGCCAGGACGATCAGCACACCGCCTTTCAAAAGGGCGCTTTCCAAGAACGCCCCCGGACGCATCAGCCATTCCGAGAATGTCCAGAAATCATCGGGTTGCAACTTCATGACTGGTCACCTTCTTCATTCGATTCAGGTTTGTCAGCCATTGAAGCCGAAACGCGTCGAGCACCTGGACGAGCTTCGCTTTCACGAACGATATCCAGGAACAGGTCTTCCATCGTCGCGGTCGGATTGTCCATCGATTTCAGGTCACCACCGTGACGGCTGATGACTTCGCGAATCTCTTGCTTGGCGTCGTCGGACAATCCGGTCGCGTGGACTTCGGTGATGTCGCGAACTTTCAGCAGATCGCTGACGCGTCCGAGTTCTTTTAGCTCGCCTTGGTGCAGAATTGCCACCCGGTCACAGACGTCTTGAACGTCGCCCAGTTGGTGGCTGCATAGCAGAACGGTTTTGCCTTGATCACGAAGGGCCAAGATCAGGTCCTTCATTTCGCGGATACCGATCGGGTCCAGACCGGTGGTCGGTTCGTCCAATAGGACCAAATCCGGGTCATTGATCAGGGCCTGAGCCAAACCGACGCGGCGACGCATCCCTTTACTGTATTCACGCAATTGTCGGTGACGTGCGGCTTGCAACCCGACCAGCGACAACAATTCGTTGACGCGTTGGCGGCGCTGGGTGCCGGACATGTCGAAGAGGCGGCCGTAGAAATCGAGTGTCTCTTCGGCATTTAGAAACTGATACAGGTACGACTCTTCGGGAAGGTAGCCGATCCGTTCGTTCTTTTTGGTTTCGGTCGCGTCTTTGTCAAAAACCAGCACTCGGCCGCTGGTGGGGAACAACAACCCCAGGATCAGCTTGATCGTCGTCGACTTACCGCTACCGTTGGGGCCCAACAGGCCAAAGATTTCGCCTTTGCGGACTTCGATATCAAGCGACTTCACCGCGTGGACCTTCTTTCGGCCCCAAAAGTCCTTGTAAATCTTGTTCAGGTTGCGGGTTTCGATGACCACGTCACTGCTTGCGGGCTGGCTTGACGCAGTAGCGGTTGCATTTTCGGCGCCAGCCTCGGTTGAGCTTGCGACTGCTGTTGAATCGGTGTCCACGAACAGCGTTCCGTATCAGAGGAGGGTAAGAATTCGAGTGGATAATCGAGGATGGTTACGCTACGCGAGTGACCCGAAACCGGTTCGGTCATTTTCGGTGTCAATTTCTATCGAGGGGGCCTCTGGGAACCATTACGGCGATTCCAGCTTTCCAGTCACCCAACCGCCGGCAAACGGGCAACACCGGTCGTTGCCAAAATCCGGTTTGCCTTGCCACAATGCGCTTCAATCCGCTGGGGCATTCCTTTCGCAAACTGCCGAGCTTGTCATGGCGAATCGCCTGCTAAATCGCCCGCCGGTTCGCATTGGGGGTGCCTGCGGCGCGAATGGTGGGAACTTGCGGAACCAAATTGACCGCGCGGATCGATCCGATTATTCCGATTCACGTACCTTTTTCTTCATCGCCTTTGGCCAGTCGACGTGCCTAGATTGAACGACGTGCCTGCATCTGAATCCGACATGCCACCCGCTGACAATTGCGTCGGGTACGAAGAAGCCGTCGGATACCTCTACGGGCGGATCGACTACGAAAGGATCGCTTCGAATTCGTCGGAACACGAATTCCGCTTGGATCGCACCGCTGAACTGTTCCGTTCACTCGGGCTGACCAGATATCTTCACCCTTCGTATCGCACCGATGCGGAAAACGCGGACCGCGAGAACCAGACCACGGTACCGATCGTGCACGTAGCCGGAACAAAAGGCAAAGGCTCGACAACCACGATGGTCAGTTCAATCTTGGCTGCCGCAGGGATTAAGGCCGGACTCTACACCTCGCCTCACCTGACTCGCCTTAACGAGCGATTCCGAATCAACGGGAATCCCTGTAGCGACGAAGACCTTGTCCGACTCGTTGAACGCGTCAAACCGGTGGTCGAAGAATTTGATCGCCTGGGCCAAGGGCTTTCATTTTTTGAACTGACAACCGCTCTTGCCGTTTTGCATTTCGACCTCAGTGGCTGCGATGCGATCGTTCTTGAAGTCGGCTTGGGCGGACGACTGGACAGTACCAATGTTTGCCACAGCACCGTCACAGCGATCACTTCGATCGGATTGGACCACCAACATGTGCTCGGAAATACGCTAGAGGAGATCGCGCGAGAGAAAGCTGGCATCATCAAACCTTCCGTCCCGGTGGTTTGCGGAGTCAGAGACGCAGGACCGTTTCGAGTCATCCAAGAAATTGCAGAGCAGCATCGGTGCTCGGTCTTACACATCGAAGATGACTTTGCGGCCGACCAAATTGCTGAAACGCAATGTGGCACCCGGTTTACCTATCTCGAACGCGATGCGGGTACGCCAAATCCCAAAAGCAAAAGTGTGCGATCACAAAAAATCAACGCGGCGACGGAATCGTTCGACGTTGATCTTCCTTTGATCGGAAGACATCAAGCCGACAACGCGAGTGTGGCTATCACCATTTGCCGGACCTTGCAACAAACCCAAACGTTCCAGGAACGTTTCGCAATGCTCCATGAACGCTTCGCAATGCACGGAACTTTGCTGTCTTCCCAAGCGATGCAGCGAGGTCTGGATGCCGTTCGGTGTGCCGGGCGGTTAGAGAAATTTGTGTTGCCCGAAGACGCATTCATGGACGACTTTGGGACAACGCTGCCAAATCCGACCAAGCTGATTTTGGATACCGCGCACAACCCGGACTCGATCGCAGCGTTGTGCAGTGCAATCAAATCACGGGTGACGAACTCCACAGCGGATGCAGCGATGCACCGGCCCATCGTGCTGGTCTTCGGCACCAGCCGTGATAAAGACGTCCACGTGATGGCCGCACAATTAGTCGATGTGGTCGACCACGTGATTTGCACGCAGTACCAAACCAATCCCCGCGCAATGCCATCGCAGACGGTGCACGACGCATTTGATCAAGCCAAACAGAACCTTACAACTGAAAGGCAAATCAGCATCGAGGTCGAGCCCAATCCGAACCACGCGTTGGCAATCGCAGCGGTCAGGGCGACCGACGAAAACCACGCTCGCCCAAACAGCAATCTTCTGGCAACAGAACGTGGTACCGTGATTGTCTGTGGCTCGTTTTATCTTGCAGGCGAATTACGCGATCAGATCGTCCGGCGCAGTCGCAAACCGTGCGACCAAATCAAACTCGGTACGTACACCAATCGCGATTTCAGCCCCAACGGTTGAGCTGCAACGACTCACCGATGCCCTATCATTTTCAACCACCCACCGTTCGCAATTAAGCCTTTCGCTCGCACCGAACATGCAAACGATCCAACTTGACGTTTGGCACTCTGCCGCAGACAGCCAGCGACGAGGCGCGTTCGAACAACACTGCGAACAATGGCTACCCGCTGAAGAGCTCCAGAACGCTGATCGATATCGCCTGGTTCGAACCCGAAACCAGCATGTCATCGGCCGCGCGATGGCTCGCAGGTTGCTTGCGAAAGACCAAGTTGGACCGCATGACATTCGTTTCTGTGCCGGCACACATGGCAAACCCGAAGTTGATGCACCGCCATCGGCCAAAGTCCCGTTTAACATCGCCCACACCGATGGTTTAGTTGTCTGCGGGATCACCGATGACGACTCTGTACAGTCCATTGGCGTCGATGTCGAATCACTTCATCGCCGCACCACGACTGAAGTTGCTGACCGATACTTTTCAGAACCTGAGGTTGATTTCCTTCGTTCCCAAAAAGCGACAGAGCAGAAGTTTTACTTTCTGAAGATCTGGACGCTCAAAGAATCATTCATCAAAGCGATCGGAACAGGGCTGTTCACACCGCTCGCTGACTTCGCCTTCGAAGGCATCGAAACCGCGCAGCCTCAGATCCGATTCTTGAATCCGAAACTCGCTGACGGTCGCTCGTGGCACTTCATCTGTCATCAACCTCGAGACGGTTTCATCGCCACTGCTGCTGTGGCAACTCAAATCGATCACACACACGTCTCGAGCGGTCAATCGAACGTATCGGTGAACTGGAGAGCTTTCGACCAAAACGAGTGGTGACATTGCGTACAGATAGCTGCACCGGTGCGAATCTCAATTCGACAATGCGCACGGGTTTTTAGGTCGACATTGAGAATCGGCCTGTTCGAACGTTGATTTCTTTGACATTAAGTGGGTATCTATGTCAGAATCTTATGGTCGAGTTTGGGTCGAGGGCTGGCGGCTCGGCTCCGAGGGCAACGGCTAATCCTTCTCTTCCGCCTTGAAATCGATGTCTGATAGATCCATCACATTGATTCTGAATCGCCTCCGCAAGGCGATCACAGAAGACGAGCGCCAAGCAGCGGCTGCAGAACTGTACCGGTGTTATCGTGCGCCGGTGGAAAAGATCGCACGCGGTCGACTCAGCCCCGGTGGCGGGCTTGCTGATGAAGAAGACGTCGCACAAAGCGCTTTCCGCAGTTTCTTTGATCGCATCGAAACCGGTCAACTCGATGCATTGGTCACCGGAGGTCAGGCCTGGGCGATTTTGGCCAGACTGACTCGCAATAAGGCGATCGACTCGGTGCGATATGACAATGCCCTTTGTCGAGGAGGTGAAGGCTCACGCCGTGGTGGCAACAACGCGCAGCCTGACCCTCCAGCAAACGCAAAACCCAATGGCTCGCAAGCCACAGCGGATCGCACCACCAACGACCGTCTTGGCCTGAGTGTGACGGGCGATCGAGGTGGTGCAGGCGACACCGCGATCCGGCGACGCATCGATGATCGTGGCGGTGTCGGTCGTCGCGAAGAATATCCGATGGATGCTGTCAGTGATCGTAAACAGCAAAGTGGTGACGAGCAGGTTGCGTCCAACGAAGTCGTGGAACGATTCTTGGAAGAGCTTTCCGAAGCAACGCTACGCGGGATCGTCTCGCTAAAGTTGCAAGGATTCACGAACGAAGAAATCGCGTCCCAACTCGGTTGTGCCACACGGACGGTTGAGCGCAAGCTGAACTTGATTCGGCGATTGTGGATACCGATTTTGGAGAACGCCGATGAACAGCGGCCAGCCTGAACCGTCGAACAATCCGATGGACGATTCACGAGAAAAGTGGATCACGATCGACCGCCTATGCGATGCCTACGAAGCGTCGCTTCAAGAAGGACACACCGAACGCGCACCGTTCCTGGCCGGTGTGCCATCGGGTTGGCGCGATCAATTGATGCATGAACTCGATGCGATCGATGCGGCCTATCGCGATGCGAAAGAAACTCGCGAGCAAACCGTAACGGCGTCGCCAGGGGAAATCGGAAGTCGGCGTCTACCCAAACAAAGTCGACTCGCCGAATTAGCCACCCTCGACTCGAATAAAGTCTGGCTGGGCCGATTTGAAATTCGTAAACGCTTGGGCACAGGTGCAACGGGAAGCGTCTGGTGCGCTCGCGACGCACGTCTTGCACGCTGGGTCGCTCTGAAGGTTCCCCATGCGACACGAGTGATGAGCGAAACGAATGCGGCAAGGTTTCAAACCGAAGCACGCGCCGCCGCAGCAATTAGCCACCCCAATGTCGTCCAAGTTCATGAGGTGCTAATCGAAGACGGCTTGCCGATTTTGATTCAGCAATGGATCGATGGACCATCTCTTGCCAAGTACATGAAGGAACACGGTCCCCTGGACTTTGACTTGGCCGCCGACTGGATGGCACAGATTGCCGATGCGGTCGCCACCGCGCACGAATGCGGCATCGTTCACCGAGATCTAAAACCAGCTAATGTCATGCTGGACAAGAATCGTCCGATGGTGCTGGACTTCGGATTGGCGAGCTACCCACAGCTATCCAATGGCTTAACAAGCGAGGGCACTGTCCTTGGTACACCTGCTTATATGAGCCCCGAACAAGCCGAAGGCGGTGACGATGGAAATAAACCACCGACGGACATCTATGCGCTCGGTGTGATTCTTTACGAGATGCTGACCGGTGCACCGCCGTTTGTTGGCAAAGCACGCGAAGTCATTCAGGCGAACAAAACGAACATTCCGGTCCCGCCCCGCTCACGCCGCGCAGGCATCCCACGCGATTTGGAAACAATAACGCTCCGATGCTTGGCCAAAAGCCCCACCGGTCGATACCGAACCGCCAACGATCTGCGCGATGACCTGATTCGTTTTCGAAAACGCGAACCGATTAAGGCAAGGAAGGTTTCCGCGATCGAGAATGTTCGGGTTTGGATGCGGCTACACCCGATCGCGACGTTGCTCGGAACGATGGTGCCGTTGATTGTTCTCCTGACTATCTTCCTGGCGGTCTCTCAATTCCGTCAGCATCGGCTGGTCGACAAGTTGATCGAAGAGACTGTTGAAAACCGCGAGCTGGTTACCGAACACCACATGGTACAGTTGGCTCGAGCATCCCAGGAAATCAAAAGTGGCGACCGCCATCGTGGCTTGGCTATGTTGCGTGAAATTCCCGTTGCCGCAAGGAACTGGGAATGGCAACTGCTCGATATGGTTTCCCACTCGCCAGCCCAATCGATCCTAAACGGAAAAGCCAACAAAGATTTTGACGCACCGATCAACTCGCTCGAAGTCAGCCACCAACGAAGATTCCTTTTTGCCGCATCCGCGGATGGCAAAGTCATCCGATGGAAATTACCCGCTCACAAACCGCTCTTTCTAAAAGACCCAAACAAGCGTCCTCGATTTCCTAAACCCGAGGTTCTCTACGCGGGCGTTTCCGAAGTGACTGACCTAGCGACCAGCCCCAATGGGAAATGGCTCGCCTGGTCTAATATCGATGGCGACGTTTTTATTTGGAACCTTGAAGAGAACCAACTGGCACAGCATCTCGAACAAGCAGATCAAACAAATGCGAATACGCTGGCCTTTTCTCCAAAGTCCAATCAACTGGTCGTCGCCGGTGGAAACGAACTTGGCGAAAACGTTCGACCAGATTGGTCAAGCTGGATCACTCGCTATCAGCTGTCAAAATCGGGTGCTTTCGAACTAGCCGAATCGTATCATTGGGACCGAGCCGCATTCACATCACTCGTCTTCACTGGCGAAGACGAGATCTACTGCACGCGTGGAAGCCTGACCATCCCGGGTGAACTGTTGGAACAACGTGATATCGGAATGGTTCAGCGATGGCGTTTGGAAAATGGTCAACTACGGTCGGACAAAATGATCTGGCGAGGCACCGCGATGATGGGCATGGACTACCATCCGCTGACTCGACGGGTTGCATGGTGCGACGAAAGCGGCATGGTTTATGTCCGCTGTCTTGATCATGATTCCAACAAGTCGTTGTGCCAATTTCGAGTCGGAGAACAAGCTCTGACGCAGGTGAGATTCGCACCAAGTGGGCGAGAACTTGCGGTCACATCGCTAAATGGAAACGTCTCACGCTGGAATATCGGTTTACCCGAATCGTCCGAACCACACTCAGCATCCCAAAACCTGGAAGGCACCTCGGACGAAAAAGCCGCCTCTTCGAAGACGGACAATCAATCATCTCAACTGGCTGCCAATCAAGAAAGCTCTTCCGAATCATCCTTAGCAGCAACAAGCTCAGACACCCAGCGTCTTGCGAATGATCAAGAGCCCTCTGCACCGACCGCTTCCACTGAAATTCGGCCGACATTGGGTGTTCGACACGTCAAAGACTACTTCGGACATGAATCGCCTGTACGTGATGCGGCTTATCTGTTCCCGCCGATCCTAAAACCGCGTGAACTGCGGCAGTACTTTGGAACCGCGTATCTCGTTTCGTGCAGCGACAACGGCAACATATTTCAGTGGGGACATGAAAACCATCAGTCCATCGATGCGATCGAACTGCCAAGCCACGGGCTTCTGGACGCAAAATGGCTATCCAATGACAACATCATCGCGGTCAGCCTGAACCATCGAAAAAGCTTCCAACCGGGATTCCAAACTCACAAACTGCCATCAGCAACGATCGAACATCGATCGGTCAAACAAGTGAGGCAACTGTCGCTGCCGATCGCCAACCCACAGCAGTCGGCCGCCAACTTAATCGCTATCGCTTGCGCGGATCGAATCCACATCATGCGTCCTGGATCCGGCGAACCGCTTCAGCAATTAAATATTCCAGATAGCCGCCGTTCCCATTTCACAACCGCATGCGTCATCGATGAACGATATGTGGTCGCTGGCGTGACGCGGCTTGAAAAGCCGGTTAAAAGCCTGTCGCCGCAAACGCCGGCCGAGCTTGCAAAGAATCGTCAAATCAGCGTTCTCTTGTATGACCTACAGCATCCCGATCAACCATCGGAACGTGCCCTGGAAAGTAAGTCTGTCATCACGACCGCGCACTTTGCACCACAAGCGAATTTGCTGCTCATCGGGACCGCTAACGGAAGTTTTCTATCGCTGCCAATGCGTTTCCCCGTAATGACCGCAGATAAACCCGAGCAGCAATCAACATTGCGTCAGCATTGGCCGAACCAGACTATCCGGACACACGAAGGGCACCGTGGTGGCATCCTTGACATTGAATCTGTTGATGACGATCAGCTAGCGACCGTCGGACGTGACGGAATGTGCTACCTCTGGAATCTCACAGAACTTCGCCAACAAAAGTTCGCCCCCGAGAGTACTGCAATTCAAACCAAGTTGATGGTCAGTGCGGCACCGGTCAATTGTGTCACCGCAAACACTGATGGGAGCCGGTTGGCGACCGCCAGTGAAGACCGCATGATTCGAATCTGGGACACCAACAGTGGACTCGAGCTGGTTTCGATCGGCCCCAGAAAGACCCGTATCATGTCGATCCAATTCAGCCCCAACAGCGACAAACTGCTGATTGCCGACCCGACCGGATACGTCGAAGTCATTCGCCTAAATGGACGACCAGCAGGCGAATCAGAGAATCAAAAATAGAACATCATCACGAATCAGTCGATTCCCAATTGCGATGCCACGCTCGCTTCGTCGCTGGTGCCGATCGCTTTGAAAACCTCCCATGCGGGCTTGGGGCTTCCGATCGGGTTGGAAGAACTCGGCAAGCCGCGAAGCCCCAAACGCAGGCCGCCTTCGTTTGGGTGATCAACAGGTCGGTGATAATCAAACGCGATAACCGATGGGCAATTCCGAAGCGTTTGCCAAGTTTTTAAAAGTGCCTGTGCCTGGATTTTCAACTGCTCGGGATGGTCTACAGCCGCATGATATCCCTGCTCGCTACAGATCACCGGCCGTAGTGCCCCGCCTTTTTGACGCATCTCGGGCTGATGCATCAATCGATCAAGCACGGACAAATTCTTCATCGTGATCAACTCGGTCTGATCAGTATCGTCGACTTTGGTATCGTTCCAAAAATCTGCGTTCCAAAGACTCTCAGGATAGGGATGGTAAGCCACTCCCCAAGCAAAGTCGCCGTGCAGTCGACTATCGCTCGCTAGCCATCGAATCATCTCTCTTGGCGCATAGGTCTTCCATGCGATGCAGTCCGACGCGTTCCATCGGTGGGTTAGCGAAATGAAGACTTGTGAGTGACGGTTGTATTGCCGCATGACATGGTCGACCAATCTCATCGAACGCAGGTAGTGCTCCATAAACACCTCGAAAGGCTGCTCGCCCATATTGGTCCACTGCCACCCATAGTCGACTTCGTTGTGAACAATCCAATGGTCAACACGCAACATCGATTCAGATCCACCATAACGACGCCCCAGCACATCCAGCGCAGCGAGGTACCGGTGCACCGAAGGTTCTGATGTCAAATCCGGCATCGCATAAGGCCCTGCTTGGGTTGCCTCTGGATGCGCAAGCGAAGTACCAGTGTGGTGGTTTCCTGATTGGATCAACAGGATCCCCGCGACAACGCATTCGGCCTGCCGAGCGACCCGGATGTTGCGGTCGTACCCTGATAGCCTTGCCTCGTTGACCCACCACTGACGACCATTGATTTCCGTTGGAACCCATCCAATGATTTCTTCGGGGCTAACCAAGCCATCAATCAGCAGATTGACCGACGCATGCCCCAGCCCAAGCTCAACAAGTGTCTCCGAATCGAATCGTGTATCGATACAGGTCAGACCTTTCGCAGCATGCAATACAGCTGGTGGCTCGCGGTCACTCTGGTCCACACTGACAGGGATATAATCTTCGGCCGATTCGGGTCGCCATTGCCTGCCATCCTCAGAAAGCGAGACGATCTGGAATCTTGAACCAGGAAGCAACTTTCTCGATTCAGCTTTTGACAGCCGAACTTCAAAACGCCCGTCACTGCTGGGATTCAACTTCCAGGTTTCACGTTCCTGCACACCAAATGACTCTGAAGCAATCTCCGAAGGCAGACGCACGGTCAACGAAAGACCGTCATCCACTTTCGTTAACTCTCCGGCAACCCGTATGTCGCCTTGCATCGCGACGACTTGCTTTATGTCGGCAGACCAAGTTCTGGTTTGATGATTCGCGATTCGCTCGGCCAACCGTTGCTTGGCTTCACGCTTGCCGCGTTCTTCCTTTTGTTGCTGCTGCTCGGCTTCGGTCATTGGACGGACAATCGCATGCCGCACGGTGATTCGCACGTCAGCTTTGGTGCCCAGATCCACACGCACTGACACCGGCATTTGGACCGGAAGGCGATCGGCAAGTAATTCAGAAAGGTTGACCGTGTAGTTCGTCCAACCTTCAGCCTTGGGAATATTTGGAAGCGTCCACACCGGTGACAGGCTGGCATTATCGCCTATCCGCCATTCCAGATTCTCGACCCCGTCTGCACAGAAGTAGCTCAGCTCAAACACCCAGTCGAGTTGCTGCTTTGACAACGATGGCAATTCAAACCAAACGAATGGGTCCGTCCCGCGAGTAGTCAACCCAATCTCGGAATCGCCCGAATGAAGCTCAACTTGATTGTTGCGTGGCGCCAGCTTGTGCCAATCAATCGAAAGTTGTCCGCCGGCGCAGGCCGTCCCATAAGACGGATTTAGAAGCAGGTTAGCCAACAAAACAACGGCTACGACGTTCCGAGAAGTCATCTTTATCACACCGATTCGAGCAATTGAAACTGGCCCGAATCATAGTTGATGTGAAATGCGACTGTCAGAGCGTGAGCTGGATCAGCACACCTGCGGTGAAGCTTGCCAGTAAGCCGACTAAACGGGAACGACATTCACACGGTCGTCATCGGCGCTGATGACTTTGGCACGAATCAGCTGACCGGCTTCGATTCCATTTTGCTCAGTCAAGAATTCGGCTGCGGCATAGCGGCAGGTCGTTCCGCGAACAACCGATTGGTTTCCAGCCTGACCAATTGACGCTAGCTTACGAATCGATTCGACCAACAGCTGAACCTCTTCACCAACAAGGCTGTGATAGTAATCACGGCGTAGTTCGGTTTCGAGTTCCCCGAGTTGTCGAACACGTTCGGTTTTCACGTCGCCGGGAATCTGATCGGGCATTTCGGCCGCAGGTGTTCCACGGCGGGCGCTGAAGGGAAACGCGTGAATCTTTGAAAACCCAGCTTCGCGACAAGTCTGCAGCGTTTGCTGAAACTCTTCGTCTGTCTCACCAGGAAAACCGGCAATGATGTCGGTGGTGATCGCAGGCTTGACGAGCGATTGACGGAGCAAGCGACAACGATCGAGAAACATCTTTGTTCCCCAACGACGTCGCATCCGGCGAAGCACCGAATCGCTACCCGCTTGCAAACACAAGTGCAGGTGCGGAACAACGCGATCGGAATACTCGTTCATGACCGCAATCAAACTGCGAGTCACCTCGGTCGCTTCGATGCTGGACAAGCGAATTCGGAAGTCACCGGGCAACTCGCAAAGGCTGCGCATCAAATCAGAAAGCCGCGTCCAGTCCTCGCGTGGCTTGTTGCGATTCCAATCGACGCCGTAGTGCCCCAGGTGAATTCCTGTAAGTACGACTTCACGGTGGCCGGCTTCGGTTAAGCGCTGGACCTCTTCGGTGATGTGATCCAAGGGACGCGAGGTCAGATCTGGCCGCACATGTGGAATGATGCAGTAACTGCACCGCAGCAAGCAACCGTCTTGAACTTTGACATAAGCGCGATGCCGGCCCGAGAATCCGTCTAGCCCGGTAGGCACATCGACGACGCCAAAGCGAGACATCAAGTCCGGCAATTCTCGCTTGTCCGTCACCACATCCACCACGCCGGGAAGGGCGGCGACCTCTTCAGGTGCGCGAGTCGCATAGCATCCCATCACGACGATTCGTGCGTTGGGGTTGTCTCGCGACATACGACGGATCACTTGACGGCTTTTAGCATCGCCTTGATTCGTCACCGTGCAGGTATTAACGATGCACACGTCGGCTTGATCGCCATCGGCACAATCGGAGAATCCGACTTTCTGAAGTCCCTGTCGAACGAGTTCGGTTTCGTACTGGTTGACTTTGCAACCGAGCGTTGTCACACGCAGTTTCGCGCTCATGAAATTCTGTTGTTACTATCCTTCGACCGGCTCGATGGTTGCGGACATGCTGCCCTTGCAACGAGGAATAAGGTCGTCTTTGCCAAAGCCGTGTATCTGATCTCGTTTTAGTTCGGCATGTTCAAGCGTTGTGGTCAAGCAAATCGCTTTGCCTTTAAAGTCGACTTCGGTTGCAATCTCGAAACCTTTTTCGACCGGATGCCGAAACAGTTTCCGCATCATCATGACCACATAGTTGTAGCTGTGATCCGAATCATCCCAAAGGATGACGTTGTACATTGGCTGTCGTTTCGGCTTTGTCTTATTGGTTTTCTTGGTGGTTGGTTCTGCCACCACGACATCGTTTTCTGACATACTCGACTCAATGCTCCCTGCTGAGCTCCTCGCTGAACCTCAGTTTTGGCCCTCTGTTACTAACGCGAGGCCGGCCCTATTGTAGCGCCCAGGGTGAGCGACGGCAGACCCTTTTTTCGGTGCAAGCATCCGTTTTTTGCCCGATCTTGGTCCCAACTTCACCTCATCAACGACAACCTCCAACCGTGCAGGTCCGATGCCCTCCGAAGAATCATTCCGCGAAATTTTGACCGCAATCCAGTCTAGCTCGCAACGACACCTGGATGATCTGATCGAGTGGCTGCGGATTCCCAGTATCAGCAGTGACAGTGGGAAGGTTGGCGAAGTTCGAAGGGCTGGCCAATGGGTTCTGGAAAAGTTCAAAGCCGCCGGACTGGAAACTCGTATCATCGAAACCGACGGGCACCCGTTTGTGTTCGCGCAAACCCCCGAAGTTGCTGGAGCCCCCGTTGTTCTGGTCTACGGGCATTACGACGTCCAACCCGTCGAGCCCGTCAACGATTGGATCAGCGGCCCATTCGAACCGACGATCCGCGACGGAAACCTGTACGCCCGCGGTGCGACGGACGACAAAGGTCAGGCACTCACACACGTCCAAAGCGTTTGCGATTGGCTTGCCAGCGGTAAAGCACTACCGTTGCAAATCAAGTTCTTGATCGAAGGCGAAGAGGAAGTCGGCAGCGAAAACCTCGAACGACTGCTGCCCGATATGTCCGACGAACTGGCATGTGACTGCGTCGTGATCAGCGATAGCGGACAATACGCCGACGGACAACCCGCAATTACCTACGGATTACGCGGGATCGCCACTTATGAATTGCACATCAAAGGCCCCAGCCAAGACCTGCACAGTGGATCTTTTGGCGGCGCCGTAATGAACCCCGCGATCGCGCTGTGCAAAATGCTGTCATCGATTGTCGATGCAGACGGCGTCATCCAGATCCCGGGTTACTACGACAAAGTGCAGCCACTGTCCGACTCCGAACGCGAACAGTGGAAGCAACTGCCGCAAACGGACGAGAAATTTGCGGCCGGAATCGGCGTGAAAGAACTGTACGGTGAAAAAGGCTTCACAACCGACGAACGACGCTGGGCAAGGCCAACATTTGACATCAATGGACTGACAAGCGGACATCAAGGCGAAGGCGTCAAAACGATCATCCCCGCCGAAGCTTCCGCAAAGATCAGCTTTCGCCTGGTTCCCAACCAAGACCCAAAGGAACTGACCGAGCAGTTGAACGCACACCTAGCTGCAAACACACCTCCAGGAATCACCTGGAAACTGGTGTCCGACCATGGCGCCCCTGGAATGCTCGCGAGCACAGACACGCCATTTGTTGAAGCCGCCAATGTCGCCATCGAAGCTGCCTTCGGTGCTAAACCAGTCATGATCCGCGAAGGCGGTTCGATCCCAATCGTGACCCGCTTTCAAGAAACCCTCGAGTGCGATTGCCTACTGCTCGGCTGGGGCTTGTCCGATGACAACGCCCACAGCCCGAACGAAAAGTTCCGTGTTGCTGATTTCCATCGTGGGATCGAAGCCTCTGCCAGGCTCTGGCACGAGATCGCAAAACGGGCACAATAACTTTTCAATCGCAAGTAGACTCTCGCTTCTCCACTTTCAACTCCTCGCCTGATAGCTAACTAGAAATGCTCGATCGCAAGTTCATTCTTCAAAACCCCGATTTGGTTCGTGACAACTGCCAAAAGCGTGGCGTTCCCTGCGACATCGATCAAATTGTCTCGTTGGAATCACAGCGGATGGAACAACTTCAATTGGCTCAGGAACTCAATCGCCAAGCCAACGAAGTTAGCAAGTCCATCAAAAGTGCCAGCAACGAAGAACGCCCCCAGATCATTGAACGAGGACGTGAACTCCGGCAACAGAAAGACGATGCCCAATCCAAATGCGATGAACTGGAAGCGGCGATCCTGGAGATCCAAAAGTTCATCCCAAACCTGACTCACCCCGACGTTCCAGAAGGCGGTGAAGATGACGCGAAAGAACTATCGTTTGGCAAGACCGCCAAACCCAACTTCGATTTCAAAGCCTTGGACCATTTGGAGCTCGGCGAAAAACACGACCTGTTTGACTTCGAAGGCGGAGCACGCGTCGCCGGAGCCGGCTTTTACTTCCTACGTAACGCAGCCGTTCGTCTCGATTTGGCGCTGCAGCAATTTGCGGTCTCTTACTTGGGCGACAAAGGCTTCACGCCGGTCTCGACTCCTGACTTGGCACTAACGGAAGTTTTGCAAGGTACCGGGTTCAATCCACGCGGCCCCGAAACCCAAATCTACAGCATCGAAAATACCGAACTGAACTTGGTCGCAACCGCCGAAATCACCTTGGGCGGGATGATGAGCGGCCAAACGGTGCTCGATAGCGAATTGCCGATTAAACTTTGTGGTCTGAGCCACTGCTTCCGAACCGAAGCCGGTGCGGCGGGTCGCGCATCGAAAGGACTTTACCGAGTTCACCAATTCACCAAAGTCGAAATGTTCGCGTTCACCCTGCCCGAACAAAGTGACGCGATCCATGAAGAAATGCGTGGACTGGAGTGCGAAATCTTTGATGCACTAGAAGTCCCTTATCGAGTCATCGACACGGCCAGCGGCGACCTAGGTGGCCCCGCCTATCGCAAGTACGACTTGGAAGCGTGGATGCCAGGACGCGGTGAATCCGGCGAATGGGGCGAAGTCACCAGCACAAGCAACTGCACCGACTACCAATCGCGACGGTTGAACGTGCGATACAAAGTCGCCAGTGAGAAAGGCACAAAATACGTGCACACACTAAACGGCACCGCGATCGCAACCGGTCGTGCGATGATCGCGATCTTGGAAAACCACCAACGCGCCGATGGCAGCATCGCCGTCCCCAAGGCACTGCAGCCTTGGATGGGATGTGAAGTCATCCAGTAGCCATGCTGGGTTTTGAGCCTAAACACGGGGAATCAAACACCACCAAGAACGACTCGGTGATCTCGGTGCCTCAGTGTTTTCTTCCCTCCGAAGGTTCTCACCGCCACGCAACGCCCGCCTCCAAGATTGAGATAAAAACCGAATCGGTTCATCGCTATAATCGTGCCAGTTACCTACCCTTACTCGCCACGATGACCACGATGCACAAGCGTTTCACTTCGCTATTGATAACCCTCCTCGGCCTATCCTCGTTTGCCGCTGCCGATACTCCTAGCTTTCCTTCGTCGGATTGGCCTTGGTGGCGAGGACAGACCCGCCAGGGTGTTGCCTCGGCCGACCAAACGCCGCCGATGACATGGAGCGAAACGGAAAACGTTGCCTGGAAGACACCTATCCCAGGACGCGGCCACGGCTCCCCAATTCTGCTGAACGATCGCATCTATTTGATCACTGCCGATCAGGAACGCCGTGCGGAGCTGCTGCTATGCCTGGACCGGAAAACTGGCAAGCAGATTTGGGAAACGGTCGTACACCAAGGCGAATTCTTCAAAACCAGTGGACGCGAAGCCAACCAGAAGGCTTCCTGGGCCTCATCCACACCGGCAACCGACGGTGAGCGAATCTTTGTCAACTTCTACAACGACCAAGCGGTCTACACCAGCGCCATCAACCTTGACGGAGAGCTGGATTGGCAAACTCGTCTTTGTGACTACCAAATCCACCAAGGATATGGTTCCTCACCTGCGATCTACGAAAACCTTGTCATCGCGTCAGCGGACAACAAGGCCGGCGGCAGCATCGTCGCCATGGATCGCCAGACAGGCGAAGTCGCTTGGCGACGTGATCGCCCCGCGAAGCCGAACTATGCGTCACCGATCATCTTGAACGTCAGCGGTAAAGACCAATTGCTGCTTACCGGCTGCGACCTCGTCACCAGCCTCGATCCAACAACCGGAAAAACGAACTGGGAAATCGAAGGCGCGACGACAGAATGCGTGACTTCGACGGTGACCGATGGCAAGCATATTTTCACCAGCGGCGGCTATCCAAAGAATCACGTTGCTGCAGTCTTGGCGGACGGATCAGGCACCATCGATTGGGAAGTCAACACGCGGAACTATGTTCCATCAATGCTGGAAAAAGATGGTTACCTTTACATGTCACTGGATGCTGGCGTTGCAACATGCGTGAATGCCGAAGACGGTGAAACGATGTGGAAAAGTCGCCTCGGCGGCGAATTCACCGCCTCACCAGTGCTGGCAGGCAACTTGATCTACGCCACCAACGAGGATGGCACAACATTCGTTTTCAAAGCCGACCCAGAAGACTTTGAAAAGCTAGCCGAGAACAAGTTGGACGGAACCACATTCGCAACGCCAGTGATCTGCGACGGCAAGATTTATATCCGACTGGCAAAAGACCAAGACGGCACGAAGCAGGAATACCTTTACTGCATCGGGACAGAGCAATAGTTAGATCTGCAAAACCCAGCTGAGATAAATCAGCTGAGATAAATCAGCTGGGCTAAATCAGTGGGGGAGTCATCGCACTGAACAGCCTGTGGACCACAGGCTGGGTCTTTGACGAAGTCGCCTTCTACACAGCAAAGCCAGCGGAGAAGCACGCTAATCCCACGGAGTGGAAGGCGGCAATCAACAGGCCGATCGCCGCAACGAACCGCCTCTCAAAATGGCTCCGGATCAATCTTTCTTCAGCACCTGCAAGGCGTCGAGGTGCACCAGCCCCTTCACGCCATCGGTTAGCTGGACCACCTCAACGGTGTCGCCTTTCTTCAATTGCAGCGAACCGACGGAAACGAACTCGCCGTCTTCGCTGCCCTGATAGTTCACGAAGCTTTCCACGACTGCTCCATCGTGACGCAGTTCCACCGGTGCTGATGTCGAGCGATTATCAAACGGTGCACTCCGCAATCCGAATTGATAAGTCCCATCTTCCTTCGCCGTGAAGGTGTACGTCGCTTTGGCCTGACTTCCATTTCCGGCGTACTGGTATCCGTATCCGACATAGCGACGACCGGTCGACCCTGCATTCCATTTTCCTTCCATCTTGGCATCACGGTCATCAAGGATGATGCCGTCAAGCGTTTCGGGATCCAGTCCGGTCGGTGGGCCAAACTTCGAGGCACGCGGCAATGCCCCCGGATCGATCGTGATCGGAGCCGAAGGTGTACTGCGACGGGCTTTGCCGGGTAGCTCCAGCATTCCCAACAGCTCGGTGAGGTGTTGTTCGTAAACATCCCTCGGACTGCAATCGTTTGCGGCACAGATCGACGCGGCCTTGCCAACCACTTCACCCATCATCCCGCAAGTCTTCATCACGCGAACGGTCCCCAAGGCTTGGTGAGTCACGCTGACGTTGCGACCTGCCATGAACAAGTTATCGATATTTCGGCTGTAAAAGCATCGATAAGGGACGGGATAGCCATACATTCGATCGACGCGTCGATCGTGAACGGCCTTACTGATGAAAGGATTGTCCGGATACTTATCAGCGAACTCTTCTTTGGGGTAGTGCAAGTCAATTGACCATGTACTGGGAACACAGCCATCAGGGAACTCTCGTTTAGCAACGATATCGTCCTGCTCCAAAATGACGTCACCGAGAAGGCGATTGCTTTCGCGAGGCCCTCCGACGTAGGCAACCCAAGTCAAAACCGCGTTGGCATGGTCAGTGGCCCCATCGCGGTTCTTCATCGCGTTGAAAGCCCCGTAAACCGCTCGCAAGTTCCAGTCCCGAATTCCTTCGGCGTCCCCAATCGCGTCTTTATTGAACCCGCTTTCCCAGAACCATTGTCCGTGGTGATCGCGCGGATAAGGAAAGTCTTCCATCTTCAGATCGAGCGCCCACGGCGTTTCCGGGAACTCAGTCTTGGATTCCGTCTCATCCCAACGCCACATGTTGCTCATCCCCATGCGGCCGTCCGGTGCCATGTCACTGTCAGCGCCGACAAACTGGCCAAGCCAACCATGCCCGGTGCAGTCGGCAAATCGAGCACCGATCATGCGGACAACTTCGCCGGTCTTGGTATTAAGGGCATCAACGGACTGAATTTTTCGGTCGTCAACGGCGGCATCAAAAACATGGTGATTCAGCCACAAATCGATCTGCGGCTCGGCTCGAACGATCGCTTCCTTCTGCTGGTCACCAAACTCTTCGTAGCGACCGGGCGACTTCGTCGCTTTGTCGGAGAACTCTTCGACGATTTCGCCGATACGAGGAAACTTGCCGCGGCGGATATTGCCCATCGCCCAGACCCGAACTTCGCTCGAGCCATTGCCACCTAGAACACCTCGATCTTGCACCAAGGCGACTCGGCATCCCATCCGTGCAGCGCTAATCGCCGAAGCCATCCCGGCATAGCCACCGCCGACCACCACCAGATCATAGGGTCCACGTTCGGCTGGTGTTTCCGGCAGGCCCAATTGATCACGTCGCCACTGCGACAGGACACCGCCGGTTGGCGGGGGCGTCGCCTCCAGATCCGATGTCAGATAGACACAATCGCAGCGTCCATCAAAGCCGGTTAGGTCATGAAGACGAAGCTCGACGTTGCCTTCGGGAAGTTCAACCGATCCGCCATCGTGCCATGACCATTGCTTGCCTTCGGTCCCGAAGGTTCGCGCCAGCTTGTTGCCTCCGATCGAAAGCTCAAACTTTCCCGGGCTTCCCGCTGCATCCCAGCGTGCCACCCAATCAAAGGTCCGTACCCACACGCGGTAGGTGCCCGATTGTTTGATTTTGACCTCTTTGGTCGCGTCATCAACTGGCTTGCCTAGGCCATGAGCAAGCAGATAGGGCGACCCCATTTGCTGGATGAACTGGGTGTCCAATTTCCAGCCACCCAGATCGTCGAAACTCTCGCATTCCACGAAAACTTCGGCAGGTCGGGCGCCAGCTTCTGCTGCAGTAGCTGCCCCGCCAAAAGATATAAAGAGCACTGAAGCCGAAACGCTTGCCAGCAGCACAAAGGCTCTCCAACAAGCAACTTTAGCGAGGGCGCATGGGAAGGATCGAAAGGAATTCATGGTGGGATTATTCAGGGAAGAGATCGAGGCAGGGGGCCTGGGCGTGCGTCAACCCGATTCGCCATAGTTAGCGGGGTATCGAATCGTGGGCAACTGGTGCTTCGTTCCATATGAAAACACGGGTTCGGTTCATCAGCCGACGGGCGTTGGCCGCGGTTATTGCGAATGAAACCGTGGCCGGCGCCATACGGCGAATCCTAAAATCGAGTTGGAACGAAGCTCTAGTCACGATACTACAATTCGGCCAACTCAATCCAAACGGAGTTTAGGTTGAGCTCACGCCCACAACGGGGGCCTTTAGGATACACAGTTTTGCGTTTCAGGATCGTTTTGGCGGGACGAATCTGCTCGCCGAAACGCCCCCGGATTAATGCCTGATGGCGAAAGTCCCCGTGTTTTGCTACGGTCCTCCCCGATTGGTGGTCCGGATCGTTTTGGGGCTGAGAAAAACGACGGGTTCAGCTAAACTGATTCACCACTTAGCATGTATCTCTGTTTTCCCGGCGGCGTGGCAGTGTCTTTTTGATAGATGTGCCCACCGTGTTCGAGTCTTCCCGGCTCCCAAATGCGTATGGCGACTCTCGAATCTCAATCAAGTCAAAACTCGTCCAGCCGATCCTCTTCTAGCCAGCAACCGTCCAGCCGCAAGATGCCCGAATCGACAGAAGGAACCACAGGGCCAGCCAAGAAACGTGGCGTCCCAGAGGGTTTGTGGCTGAAGTGCCCCGGATGCGGCACCAGCGTCTATAAAAAAGAAGTCGAACAACGACTGAACGTTTGCCCCAAGTGCGAACATCACTTTTACGTTTCGGCGACCGATCGCATTAACCAAGTGATCGACGAAGGCACGTTCGAGCCGATGAACGAACACTTGCGGCCAACCGATCCGCTAGAGTTCTCCGATCGCAAGCGGTACGCCGAGCGTTTGGTCGGCGAACAGAAAAGGACCGGCCTGACCGATGCAGCTCTGACGGGCACCGGTATGATCCGCGCCCGACGCGTTGCATTAGCAGTCACCGACAGTGCGTTCATCATGGGTAGCATGGGCTCCGTCGTCGGCGAGCGGCTAGCCCGATTGATCGAACACGCGACTAAACAAGACCTTCCGCTGATCATCATCAGTGCAAGCGGTGGTGGTGCTCGGATGCACGAAGGCATTCTGTCGTTGATGCAGATGGCCAAGGTCAGCGCCGCGTTGGCAAAATACGACAAAGCTGGTGGATTGTTTATCAGCGTTTTGACTAACCCAACGATGGGTGGCGTCGCTGCCAGTTTCGCCTCCTTGGGTGACCTCGTCTTTGCCGAACCGAAAGCATTGATCGGATTTGCCGGTCCTCGGACGATCAAAGCGACCATCGGAATCGAGCTACCCGAAGGCTTTCAGACCAGCGAATTCCTTTTGGAACATGGGTATATTGACCGCATCGTGACCCGCAAACATTTAAAAACCGAAATCGCACGAGCGATCGACTACTGCGGAAAATAGGTCCACCTGATGGGAATTTTTGATTCCGTCAAATCAATGCTCGGCGGCAGCGGCAAGTCCACTGGCGGCAAAATCGACTTGAAGGAACGCTTCGCGCTCGAACGCACCGCGGTGACGGGCACGATGGCAAAATTCTTTGCCGCAAAGGACCTTCACAATGGCGGTAAGGTTGTCGGCGTCAAAGTACTCGACCCGGAAAAGGTCGAAGCTTTCGAATCTCGGTTCAGGCACCTAAAGAAGCCATCCGAGGGTGAAATTGCGATGAAGATGCACCATCGCAATATCGTCGAAACCTACGAAGTCGGCGTCTCCACGACCGGTAACCCTGTGTTGATCATGGAGTACATCGCTGGCCCCAGCATGCAGAACATCATCGTCAAGAAGCAGGAAGAGCACGTCGAAGGACGACGCCTCGCGCTGATCAAGTCGATGGCAGAAGCACTCCGCTATGTTCACGCGATGGAGTTCATTCATCGTGACATCTGCCCACGAAACTTCATCCTGACGCCCGATCGTGACGACGTCAAATTGATCGACTTTGGGCTAACCGTGCCAGCACTGCCGCCCTACATGGCACCAGGAAACCGTACCGGCACGCCTTTGTACATGTCACCGGAAATCGTGCGCCGCCGGGCGACCGACAAACGAGTTGACCTGTTTTCACTCGGGGTCACCTATTACTGCTTGATCGCATTTTGCCATCCCTGGCAGGGTGACGAAGTGACCGGCCGGGCGGCCTTGCATCACGACACCTCGCCTCCGATTCCGCTGGCAAAGGCCTGTCCTAACGTGAACCCCAGCTTGGCTCGTTCGATCATGCAGATGATTGAACCCAAAGTTGATGACCGCACCCCAACCATCGAACACTTCATCCAAGGCCTCGGCCGCATCAAAGAAGTGTATGTTGATGGTGCCGCCAGTCCGGCAATTTGATCGTCGGATCTCTCTTGCAAATCGTGTGTTAATACACATACTCCTGCGCGGTACGCTGTACCGACTGTTTTCTTTTTGCACAACGTTTTGAGGCAATAGCGCATTGAAGACAATTGCTCAACCGACTTGGTCCCTTGAAGATGCCGCCGAAGAATACGGGATCGACCGATGGGGCGATGGGTACTTTTCGATTTCGTCACGTGGCACGGTCAGCGTGACCCCCGATCGAAATCCCAACAACGCGATTGATCTAGAAACGATTGTCGACCGGCTCTGCCAACGTGGTCTGCAATTGCCGATTTTGATTCGTTTCAACGGAATCCTCCGTGATCGGCTTCATCATCTCGATGACTGTTTCAAAAAAGCGATCGAGGAAAACGGCTATCAGAACCGTTATCGCTGCGTGTTCCCGATCAAAGTCAACCAGCAACGCGAAGTTGTGCAGCAGATCATCGCCGAGGGCTCCAAACTGGGCTTCGGTATCGAAGCGGGCAGTAAGCCTGAACTGGTCGCCGCGATCGCGATGAGCGACATCAACGTGCCGCTGGTCTGCAACGGATTCAAAGACGAAGAATACATGCGGTTGGCGCTCAGCGCTCAAAAACTGGGACGAAAGGTCTTCCCCGTTATCGAAAAGGCCACCGAAGTCGAATTGGCACTACGAATCGGCGAAGAAATCGGCGTCCGCCCGACATTGGGAATGCGAGTCAAACTTGCGACCCGTGGCTCCGGTCGTTGGCAAGCGAGTGGCGGCTACCGAAGTAAATTTGGCCTCACCGTTGCAGAGATCCTGGCTCAACTGGACCGGCTGATCAAAGAGGACAAGGCGGACTGCTTGCAACTGCTGCACTTCCATGTCGGCAGCCAGATTGGCAACATTCGTCAGCTCAAATCGGCAATCCTGGAAGCCGCACGGATTTACGTCGACCTAAAGCGACGCGGTGCCGCGATGGGCTACCTGGACGTCGGCGGCGGTCTGGGGGTCGACTACGACGGCAGCCGCAGCGATTCCGAATCGAGTATGAACTACACGGTTCAGGAATACGCCAACGACGTCGTCTATCACATCCAAACCGTCTGTGACGAAGCCAACATCGAACACCCGCAACTGATCAGCGAAAGCGGTCGTGCGATCACGGCACAACACAGCGTCCTGGTGATGGAAACGCTGGGCGTCACACGTCAAGGCAACACAGACCTGCCTGCATGGGCTACGACTAACGACGATTCGCAATCCCCAGCCGGACCACCGGAAGAGTTCGAACAACCGGTTCACGATTTGTGGGACGCGTACAACAACCTGACTGCCGTCAACATGCGGGAGATGTTCCATGACTCGCAGGTCGCGCTCGACTTGTGCATGAACCTCTTCAGCGGTGGGTACCTGCCACTGGAACAGCGGGTCGCAGCGGAAACGATGTACTTCGCGCTTTGCCATCGCATTCGTGAACTGATTCAAGACGGAAGCGAATGCCCCGGCGAACTGTCCAACCTCGACCGAATGTTGTCCGACATTTATTTCGTCAACTTTTCGCTCTTCCAATCGATGCCTGACTCCTGGGCGATCGGTCAGCAATTTCCAATCATGCCGATCCATCGTTTGGAAGAACGGCCGTCCCGGCATGCCGTCCTTGGTGACATCACTTGCGATAGCGACGGCAAAGTTGACTCGTTCGTATGCGGCAAAGGACGTACTAAAACGCTGATGCTGCATCCCTTCGAAGGCCAAGATAAACCGTATCGTCTTGGTGTCTTTGCGGTCGGAGCCTACCAAGAAATCCTCGGTGACCTTCACAACTTGTTCGGCGATACGCACGCGGTGCATGTCGAATGCAACAATGGCGTTGCCAAGGTTCGATCGATTGTCAAAGGCGACACCGTGAGCGAAGTTTTGAGCTATGTTCAATACGAAGTTCGCGAATTGGTCGAGAACATCCAGGATGCTGTCGAAGAAAGCATCATCGCCAATAGGATTGATCACGAACAAGCTGGCGAAATAGTTGAACTGTTTGAATCAGCATTGCGCGGCTACACCTACCTGACCGGCGGAAAGAAATCGCCAGTCCGTGACGACGCTATCCTGGAAGGCGATTCGGTAAACCTCGCCACATCCAACGGTTTTTCATCGCCGCCGGACAAAAACGGTTCGGCCGAAAACTGATGCGGCAGGCACCGGCACAACGTCGGTGGGAAGCTGGCTTTGCAAACGCTACTGAGCGATCATGAATGAGTAAATTTCCTGTTCCAACCGCTAGCCGACGCGCACTTCGCGCCGGTAGCCGACTCGGTAAATACCGGTTGGAAAAGCGAATCGGCCAAGGCGGGTTCGCTGACGTTTACTCTGCAATGGACACGCTACTGGGTGTAAAGGTTGCTCTGAAGATCCCTAGCGCCCAATGGGTGACTGATGACCTGGTAGATGAGTTTCGCCGCGAAGTCCGCCTGTCACTGCGGCTGGAACACCCATCGATCCTGCCCATTCGCGATGCAAGCTTTATCGATGGCTACCTTGTCGTCGTAACGCCGCTCGCAGAACGCACGCTGGACGACCGCCTCAAGAAACGACTGCGATTCGAAACAGCGTTCGAATACACCTCGCAGCTTCTCGACGCGGTCGCCTTCGCCCATCACGAAGGTGTGATCCACTGTGATATCAAACCGGAAAACATCTTTCTGTTCGCCGATGACACGCTCCGACTTGGTGACTTCGGTATCGCCAAGGTTGCGCAAAAGACGATCAACGGTTCAGGCACCGGTACGCTGGGCTACATGGCACCAGAACAGGCAATGGGAAAACCGTCGCGGCGAAGTGACGTCTTCTCGATCGGATTGATTGTTTACAGGATGTTTTCAGGGAAGTGGCCGGAGTATCCGTTCACCTGGCCGCTGCCAAACGCCGCCACCCTCCGCAGGCGTGTCCATCGCGATGTAATCGATATTATCCGAAAATCTCTCAATGTCGCACCGCGCGATAGGTACGCTGATGCCGGGAAAATGGCCGAGGCTTGGGAGAAATCCCGTCTGAAAGCGTTTCGGTATATCAACCGCCAGCGTGCCAAGACGTAAAATGGCGGGATGTCCACGCTAGTTGAAAATGCGAAGTTCTACCGCGAAAGTCACATGGATCAGCCCGATCTGATCGATGTGGCTAACGGTCATGTCGTTGCTTTTTCAAAAACTTGCCCGGGAAAAACAGAACCCAACGACGACAGTGCGTTGATGCTAACCCTGTCGGCCAATCGTTTCGTCATGGCTGTCGCTGACGGCGTCGGTGGAGCACCTCTCGGCTACAAAGCTTCCGCGATCGCGATGGAATGCCTTGCCGAATCACTGACCGCCTGCGGCGATAGTGCTGACCTTCGTCCGGCCATTCTGGACGCGATCGAAAACGCCAATGCCGAGATACTGGATCTGGGCACCGGATCGGCCACCACTTTATCGGTCGTCGAAGTCTCCGACCGTGTTGCCCGTGGCTATCAGGTCGGCGACTCCATGACGCTGGTCGTTGGTGGACGCGGGGCGATCAAATGGAAATCCAATTCACACTCGCCTGTCGGCTACGCCATCCAATCGGGCCTGATCGACGAAGAGGATGCGATGTACCATGACGAACGCCACTTGGTCTCGAACCTTGTCGGTTCCCGTGAGATGCACATCGAAATCGGTCCCGCGATCGCCCTGTCCGCTCGTGACACGATCGTCGTTGGTAGCGATGGGTTGTTCGATAACCTGCACGTCAGTGAAATCGTTGATCGTTGTCGAATCGGCCGCCCTGTCGATCGCATGAAATCGCTGGTCGAACTGGCAACCGATCGTATGCATGGTGACGATGACCGCCTGCCGGGCAAGTTCGACGATCTCACGATCATGTTGCTGACGCCTTAGATCGATAACCGACGCGGTCAGCCGACGCTCCGATCACATCCCGGCGACCAGACGACGAAGCTGTGGCAGAAACATTCGCAACGCACGACTGCGATGGCTTAGCGCTCGCTTGACGGTCAAGTCAAGCTCGGCGAATGTCTTGTGGTACTCGACAATCTCAAATAGCGGGTCGTAACCAAAGCCACCTGATCCCGAGGCTTCGGTCCTGATCCGTCCGCCACAGGTTCCTCCGGCGGTGATCTTCACATTTCCTTCGGGGTCCGAAAGACAGATCTCACAGTGGTACCGTGCCGTCCGTCTTTCCTCAGGCACACCGTCCAGTTCCGCTAGAAGCTTTCGATTATTCGCTTCATCGTCACCATGAGTTCCCGCATAGCGTGCCGAATAAACGCCTGGCTCGCCTCCCAACGCGTCAACAGCCAAACCGCTGTCTTCAGCAAGCACCCATCGACCCAAGTGCTTTGCTTGTTCCACTGCCTTTAGAGCGGCGTTTTCCTTGAACGTCGTCCCCGTTTCATCAACGTCGATTGATTCGGGGATTTCAGCAAGGGAATGCAACGAATAGTGCTCCGGGGGAAGCATCAATTTCAGCTCCACCAATTTCTTCTGGTTGTTGGTACCGAGCACTAAATCAAACATTTGATGTCCTGAAAGAGAAGGCCTGTGACTGTTGGGATATCGTCCTCTGACACATCAGACCGGACTATGACGCGTCAACGTTCTTTGCCAGCGCGTAGATCTCCGTCGCATTGAGAACCCGATCATTGGATTCGAACAGTGATCGGATGGCGGCTTTGTGTGTTTTCATTTTCAACCCGCCCACGCCGATCGCACCATAAGCCACCGCGTCGCCACCTTCGATGGACTTTGCCTTGTCGAACGCCTCGATGCCTTCCAAGCCAGCCGGTGGGACGGCATTCAAATCGATCGCGACCCGCAGCTTGTCCGCCGCGGCAAGATCGGCCTTGGAAGCCAACTGCACGCCGGCCGCTCCGCAGGCAATCACGATTTCTGCATCTCGAATCACGCGACTGGTCTGCTCCGGCGTCGCCACTGAAGCGGGAACCAAGTTTCCCGGTGCATCGATGTTGTCGTCTTCGAGCTGTTTCGCGATCTGCTGGCAGACCGATGCGGCGCGATCCAGCGAACGGCTCGTGACGGTGACATTTGCCCCGTCACCGGCCAACAGCCTTGCAACCCGCTGTCCAACAGGCCCTGTGCCTCCAAGAACGACCGCCTGGGCTGACTTCAGTTCGATATGACGACTTGCACAAACGACCGCCGCTGCAGCAGTTGTGTTGCATCCGTTCGCGTCCATCATCACAGAAACCCGCACAGGCCCAAAGAACGTATCTGTCACGCAGCGCAAAAGCGTTTCGGCAACGGAAACATCTGATCCGCCGATGAAGATAGCCGTGTTCTTCAGCTCGTCGGGTCCGCGAGTGAACATTGTCCCATGGACCAAAGGTTCGATACTGGTCGCCTGAACGTTCGCCACGGGCACAAGATGATCAATATCTGAATCGATTGCCACGACCGAATCGAATGAACTGAAATGCGGATCGCTATCGAACTGAAACAGGATGCGTTTGGTCATGAAAATGCTTTGAACCGCGAACCAAAGGGAGGACGCCAGTAGATGGACAATCGCGAAGACGCGTGGCGCGAAAGAATGCGTCGTCGAGAGATTCAAATTGCAGACAGATCATCATGTCCATCTGATTCCCGTGCCGACCCGGCAGGCTGACTTCAGTTGTCGCGCTGCTTCTGGACAGCTGCGAAACGGTTAACGCTGCTTTAATCGAAACAGCGACCGCCAGTGATTCGCCACAGTGAAGGGAAACACGTTGGCATACGTAACGTCAACGATGAAGCAGAACGTGGATTCAGTGTCAGCCACAAAATGGCGACTGACACTGACCATCCGACGTTAACTTAGAAGTTACCCTTGAATGGGTGAGCCGCCGAGTCTTTCTTGGCGATCATTTCTTCTGCGGTTGGCTTGCCGCCCATGGCGTTGGCAACCGATTGCTTGACAGCTTCGTAGTTGTAGTTGTAGATCTTTTCGTCGTCGTCAGCTTCAGGGTGGATGAAGACGCCGCAAACGCAGACCATGTCTTCCGCTTGGTCAGCAGGGATGACACCCTCAGCAACCGAGTCAGCGATCGCTTTCGCAACAGCCGCTTGTGCAGGGCCGAACATTTGAACGACTTGCTTCATGCCCTTCAAAGTGACTTTCGTGATCATCACAGTCGAAGGCTTCACAGCAACGTTGGGCTCCAAAACGGCCAACAGGTTGGTGTGACCTTCGCTTTGGGTGCTCAACGCGTTTGCAAACGCAACACCAACAGGACCATCTTTGCTGCCCAACATCAAGTCGATGTGTGCGACTTCGTTGCCATCGCCCACCAGGGCTTCACCAATGTAAAACTTCATTTCAACGACCTAATCCAATTAAGAATCTGATTCGGAAGACCGGTGGGGATGCACGAATCCGTTACCCCGCAAGCGGCCCGGGGAGGATCTTGGGTGGACCGTTTTCGGCGCTTGGGGTGGGTCTGGACGGGAGAAAAGCTAACAAACCGACACGCCCATGCAAACACCCCAGGACAACTTGCGCGACCCTAATTACGGTGATCCCCGAAGGCGACTGGTCTTGATCGGGCCGTCCGTTCGCGCCGCGGCTGAATCTGCCCGTTTGGCAGGTTTTTTGCCGATCGGAATCGACGATTTTGGCGACCAGGACACCCAAACCGCTTGCATTTCCTGGTTCCCTCTGGATCAGCTTCGCAGTCAGATGATGGCAGGACACGCCGCCGAATTGACCGGGACATCGCGCCTTCGCATTGTGGGGGGATTGGCTGGCGGATATGACTGGTTGGCCCCCGTCGCTAATCGTATCGAAGGTCCGCCGCTGCAAGCGTTTCGCGACTCCACTTCTCCATTCGTCCTGGCCGAATTGGCGCAAGCCGCCTCGGTGGATTTCCCATCGGTTCGCCATGACTACGCTGGGCCAAACGGCTGGCTGATCAAATCGAGCATTTCCTCGGGTGGTTTGGGCGTCCGGACTGCGATTGCCAACGAACCTGTCCCCAAGGGGTGCTTTGCTCAGGAACGGATCAGCGGAAAAGTTTGCGGTGCGACACTGATTGCTAATGGCAACGATGCAAAACTCCTGGGTGCTTGCCGGTTGCTGCGCAAACGGTTTCCCGACCGGCCATTCGTATTCGCCGGTGCGATCGGCCCCGTTCCCATCTCGGCATCGGTCCAGTCGCAACTGGCCGCTGTCGCTGAACAATGGCTGAAGCGATACCCAATGTCCGGTCCGCTAAATATCGACTTTGTTTGCGATCGCGCTGGGCGATCAATCACTCTGCTGGAGATCAACCCACGCTATAGCGCATCAATGGAGCTGATTGAACGCTCCTGGACCGCAGCAACCGGAATAGATGTCTCAGTATTCGAACCGCCAGAACATTGGTTCCGCCGGCCCCGACCGGTGGCACTTCGTTCATATCTGAAACGGATCGTGTTTACAAAGTCAGCGTGTCGAATTTCACCAAGTGACTTCGATCAATCGGGCAGACTGGCGCCGCAAACAGTTGCCCCGGCGCTGAAGGAATTTCAGTGGAAAGACATTCCGGCAAAGACATCCAACGTCCCTGCGTCTTGCCCACTGGCAACCATGATTGTCCCTTTCGAACGAGATCGCCTATCACAGTCGATTCGGTGTAGGGCATCAGTCTAAGACAGCGACTTAAGACATCGCTTTGACTTCTTCATTGGACATCGTCGGAAAGTATTCATCGACGACGCGATGAAACTCTTCGGCCGTATTCACATGGGCCACGTGTGTCCGAAAATGCCTTGCTCCGTGTTTCCCTTGTGCATAGCAACAAGCAAACTTTCGCATCAGCACGGTGCCTTTCTCTTCACCGAAGCGATCAACAACGAGGTTGTAGTGCCGCAACATACAATCGCGTTGTTCGGGCAATGTCGGATCTGGGGGGATCGGATCGCCACGAAGCGCCGCAGCCGCCTGGGCAAATAACCAGGGACGCCCTAGACAGGCTCGCGCGATCATGACACCGTCGACGTCGTAGGTCTTGAATGCGTGAACGACCTTTTCGGCGGAATCCAAATCGCCGTTTCCGATCAAAGGGATGTTTCGCAAATGACCTTTGATCTCACTGATCCGGTCCCAATCCGCATGCCCGCGAAACATGTCTTTGGCGGTTCGCCCATGAACCGTTAGCGCGGCAGCACCAGCTTCTTCGACAACTTTCGCAACTTCGTTGCAATTGATCTGTTCGGGGCTGCAGCCCAGACGGATCTTCGCGGTCACTGGTGTCGGTGCACAAGCCTCGACGAGCTTCGAAATGATCTCGAACATTCGCATCGGCGTCCGCAGTAGATAACTTCCGCTATGCGCTTTCTCGGTGACTTGGCGAACAGGGCAGCCGAAATTGATATCGACAACGCTGACCCGATACTCCTCCACCAATCGGCGCCCAACCTTTGCCATCGTTTCGGGATCATTATCCCAAATTTGAACCGCAAGTGGACGTGCTTCTTCGGCAACGCCCCACAATCGGTCGGGGTGCTCCTCGGCATGCTCGTCCATCCAAGCGAACCCCCGAGCGTTGACCATTTCGGTAGCAATCAATCCTGTGCCACCGTAGTCGCGAACCATCTGCCGAAACGCGGCATTGGTAAAACCCGCCATTGGCGCCTGCAGAATAGGCGGGTCAATGACAAGATCGCCAATCTTGAAAGCCGGAGGAGGAAATGGACGCGACATGGATCTTCGTTCGTTGGGCAGTTTTTTCTTCACACAGCAGTGATTCCGTAACACTCTAAAATGACACTGGATTTGTGGCAATGTTCGAACCGGCAACGATGTCCGAAACCGGTAAACGGCAAAAACGCGGCGGCTCCTAGAATCGCCATTCCGCATAGAAAAACAGCCCGCGTTGAACAGTTGCCCGTGCCATGCCCTATATGAAATGGATGCCCTGACCGCACAGGCCACCATTGCGAGGGGGGGGCATCTATTTAGCCTTTTTCCGACACGGTCACCCCCGTGAATCAAAGTCCGATCGACAGATCGTCGGCCCGAAACATGATCTGCGTTGACGTCTTCCCCGGAGGTTTGCTATAGCCGACAAGGAGCGGATCTTGGGGTCTCACTGATAGCATTACCCCGGATCGACGGCCGTCCCCCGTCGACCAAAGCGGCCAAGAAAACGACACACAGAACCACTGACCGACGCCAAAACGAATTTGGCAGGTACTCCCCATCGGGCAGTGAAACGAAGAATGGAATCGAACCATGGGCGAGATCTTTGGATTGCCGATATTCCCAATTTTTGTCTTCATCTGCGCGGGGATGGGGCTTGGCTATCTTTACTGGTACCAAGTCGGGATCGAGAAAGACGAAATCATCTCCAACTTGACCAAAGAGCTCAATCAACTCCGGGACTCCAGGCCGCCTTCGGATAACGATGTCGACGAACTGAATCGATCCTTGGAAATTGCCCAAACCGACGCCGATCGGCTGTACGACGAAATCGCCGCGTTGCGTTCGGACAATGTCGAACTCGAATCATCGCTCACCGAAGCAAAAATCGCGGTCGATGAACATACAGCCAAAAATCAAGATTTGCTCGACCAAGTTGAAAGCCTGCTAGCGGAAAAAGATTCGCTTCAACTTGATGTTGATCAATTGAAAATCGACAAAGCAGATGCGTTGACCGCTCAAAACGAAGCGATCGAAGCGAAGAAAGTTGCGATCGCCGCTGAAGAAGAAATCCGTTCCGCTCGCCAAGCTGATCAAGCAGCGACGATTGCAGCCAACGAAGAAATTCAGCGGCAAACTGAAATCATCGATTCGCTCAAAGACATCAAACAAGAACAGATCAATGAGATTCATTCCCTGACCGAAACTATTGAATCGCTCACGTCAAAGCTTTCTGAAAAAGACGATTCCGATCAGGAACTTGCAGCACTACGTGAAACCAACGAGTCTCTAAACGCAGATGTCGATCGACTCAACCAAACGATCGAAACGCTTTCGCAAGCTCAGTCGGAGCAGACCGACCTAGCCACTGCGAATACGGCCATCCAGCAAGAGCTTGATCAGAAAAGTCAGCGAGTGGCCGAACTGGAAGATCAACTCGAAAAACTGCAACAGTCATTGCTTCTGCGTCAGCAATCCGATGAAGAACTGGAACTGTCAACGGAAAAGCTGTTGCAACAAATCGACGAACTGAAAGCCGCTTCCGATAAAAAAGAGGATCTCATCGATTCATCACGAGCTGAAATCGAATCGCTTCGATCCCGCTTTACTGAACATGAATCAACTGTCGAATCATTGCATCGCGATATCGAGTCGCTAACCCAACAAAAGGATGACGCGACCGCGAAATACGGCTCGATCGTCAGCAGCGTCGAACTGATGCAGCAGCAACTCGCGACGGCACTGGATCAGGCCGAACGCACTGCGGATCAAAACGAACGTCTTGCGGATCTGGTCGAAGACAAACAAAACCGCATCGTCGAACTGGAAACGAAACTGTCAGACGCCGAAGGATTTCGAGACGAACTGCTGGCACTGCAAGTCGAAAACGATGGCCGGATTTCTGATCTAGATGACCGCGAGCGATTGATCGAAAACTTGCGATCTGAGATTTCGACACTCCAATCCGAACTGGACACACTCGGCCAGGTGCGAAATCAACATGATCAACTGTTAGTGACACACGAATCAGTTTGCGTTCAGCTCGAAACCGCTCGACAAGAACACGAAAACGTTCTTGAACAACTCGGCACCGGTTCCGAAGAAATCCAAGTGCTTGTCGACAAGCTACAGCGCACAGAATCGGCTAACGAACGACTTCAACAGGAAGTCGATGCCCGCACAGAAGAACTTCAGCAAATCGCAGTGCTAAAATCCGAGATCGCTGGGCTTGAATCGGAAATTACTGGGCTGAAATCTCAAATCGAGCAGCAAAAGACTGAAATGCAGTCTTGGATCAACGACGCCGAGTACGAGCGAGAAATCCGAACAGGACTGGAGTCCAGCCTTAGCGATAAAACGACAACGATCGCGAACCTATCGCAACGTTGCGAATCGATCGCACCACTTCAGCTCGAAAACCAACGACTCGGCGATACCGTCACGGCGCAGCTCGAAACGATAACGCAACTGAGCGAGCAATTGGAGCAAACCGAAAACAATCTCAGCTCGTCGCGACAAAGCGAAGAAACGCTTCGCGAACAATTACAAGTGATCGAATCGCTTGAAAACGACAATCAAACCCTGACAGACAAACTGCGGGATCATGTCGACAAAATGGATTCGCTGACGACAGGCCTTCGCGATCGCGATGTCGAAATCACCGAACTGAAAGCCCAAGTCGAAAACGCCGAAGACTTGGCCGCTCGCCTCAAAACGCTTCAAGAAGACCTCGATTCCAAAGTCGAGGCGATCGAATCATTGGAAGATACTCTGGGCGCCCGTGAAGTCGCGATCACTTGCCTTCAAGAACAAGCTGACCTGGTCAGCCCTCTTACAGAGGCCAATGAAGCGATCTCGAAACAACTTAAAGAAGCAAACCGTCAAATCGCGGGACTGAATGCTTCACTCAGTGACCAAGAATCCGAAATCGAATTGCTCAGAGACAAAGAGCAGCAATTGTTCGATCTGCAGGAACAGATGGAATTGAGCCAAACGGAGATCCAATCGGCGAACTCCGCACGTCAAAAAGTCGACGAGCAGCTATCACTTGCCAACGAACAACTGGCGGAACTGACATCGCAAATCGGCGAACAGCAGTCATTGAACTCAGAGCTGCGAAATGAGCTGGATGTTCAACAATCACGACTCATTTCAGCGATTTCGACCATCGAGTCACTCGGATCGAAGTTGCGTGAACGCGATCAAGATATCTCCGATATGAAAACTCGTATGGGGAATGTGATCGACCTCGAAAAACAGCTGCACCTGCGAGATCGAGACATTCACCAACTGAAACAGCAAAGCGATTTGCAAACACGAGCGTTTGCAGAACAACGAGAAGAGCTTCTGCGACTGCGTGACGATGTGGCAGACCTTGAAGCGACTCGCCAACAATACGAAACGGCTCGAGTTCGCATTGGGGAGCTAACCGACAAATACGAAACCTTACTGGCGACCAACAAAACTCTCCAGAAACACGCCAACGACCAATCGGAAAAATTGGACCTGAGTAACTCAGTGCTTTCCGATCTTCGCAAACAATTGGCAGAACGGACTAATCAGCAGCAAGCGACTGGAGAACGTCTCAAAGCGGTCTCGGCTGACCTCGAAACGTTGAAAAAGACCAACCAAACGTTGGTCGCCAAGTCTTCGGATCTAACCGCCCACCTCAAGCGAGTCAGCGACGAACACGAATCCAGCTTGCAGGCCAACGAACAAGCTCACGCTCAGGTCCGTGAACTTCAGAACGAAATCCATCGCCAGAATACAACGATTCGTGCGTTACGTCGGGAACGTGGCTCGATTGAGAATCTCGACTCACGCGACGCGGCTTGAATCAGCAGAGGTTTCCGATTCGGAGAGCTCGCGGGGCTGAACGTACTTTGACTTGCGGTGCTTGCGAGCCAACCGTCGATTGCCAACGCTCTCGGCAATACGGGCTCGCAATTCTGCCAGGATGTTTCGGTCGATTACCTCTTCGTCTTTTCCTGGTTTGACAAACACTTCCATCCAAGTATCGATCAACGGCTCTTCGTTCCCGTCAGCAGCTTTGAGGCACTGAACGCCCACGGTCATCAGTTTCGAGATCGACTTAAAAGCTTTGTACAGCTCGTTCTTATCAGCTTGCAAAATCGCAACTTCGAGATCGTCAACATCCATCGCGAAGACGCCATACATCGCGACCGCAGTCATCATGTCGTTCGCCATATTCTCCGGATCACGGGAGAAGACATCGTTGATCACCTCTCCCGCGAATCGGGCATCTCGCATATGCACCCCGTAAAGCACCGCGGGCAGGACGGTATTGGCATCACGATTCTCTACCCGACGGAAGTTACGAGCGAGCGTTTTCATTTTGGGCTCCTGATCGCCGATCATTAGCACCCACAAAGCTTGCCTCCACACATCTGGAACCGTATAGACCAACGCACCGATTCGCTTGATGAACTTTTCAGCTAGCCGATTGTATTTCTTCCGTGTGGCGGCATCGACCGAATCGGAATACTCACACTTGCTGTATAGCTTGCCAAGGACATCCATCACTGCAGCCAAAAATGGCTCGGGATGTCGTGGCAGCTTCATCAACTTCTTGATTCCGGTTGATGGATCGTCCGACGAAACGTTCACGCACGACCAGACATGGCCGAGCGCTTCGGTAGCGTTTTTACGTTTCATCGCCTTTGTAAGCGTACTGGCCAAAATCCCGTCGGGCTGCTCATCGAAGTGCCGCAGGGTATTGCGAGCCACGTCTGTCGCGCTGGACGCATCGGGCAGCTTCTGAAATACAGTCACGAAACCGTTGTAATCCTGGTGTGCCAGTGCCAACGTCGCATGCGCAATCGCTAGCGGTATCGATTCCGCCTTGTCTTTGATCGACTTCACAAACGCGTCTGCGGCCGCGATTTCGTTATCTTCGATGTACAAGCCTAGCAGCTCGGTCAACGCATACGTGTAGCTCGGATCCAGCTCGAATGCTTGGCGAAGATGAAACTTTGCTGCGTCTCTATCTCCGTTGCGAAGTGCGGTGACGGAGTAGTATCCATGGCTGAGTGCGACGTTGGGTCCCCGATCCAATAATGCGGTCGCAGCCATGTCATACAGCTCATCGTTTTCCAAATTCATGGCCCAATCAGCAAGACGGCTCCATGCCTCAAGATTCGATGGGTCACGCTCAAGCGCCAGTTGAATTCTCTCACACGCCTTTTCGGTCTGTTCGGTTAGGTTCAACAGATTGGCCGCGAACAGATTCAGCTGACTTAAGTCGTACGGATCGATGCCTTCGGGCGAACAAGCTTCGATCGCTTCTTCGACCATGTCTCGTTCGTAGTAGCGTTGGGCCAACAGTCCGTGCAGATCCACGTTGCGTCGATCTCTTTGAATCGCCGCCTTTAAGACACCGACGGACTCCTCCCACTGATCCTCGCGATGAAGCATCTCGGCCAATCGAATGTTGGCGTTCGAATCATTCGGTCGCTGTGTAACCAGATCTCGAGCCGCCGCCACCGCATCCGGCTCTCGATTTTCATACTGACAAAGAGACAGAAACAATCCCCACGTGTCACCACAGTTTGGAGACAACATTGCGGCGTCATGAATCAAACGACGGCGTTCATCTTCGTCTTCGGTCGACCGTCCTAATTCCACCATTAGGCTGGCGTCTGATGGTGCCGCCCCCAAGGCTTGCCGTAAGGTTTGCTCGGCATCCTGAGGTCGATCAACGGACTGATAGACTTGCGAAGTTCGAATCGCCAGTTCGCTATTGAACGGGTCCAGCTCCAAAGCCTTTTCGAATGCAGATACCGCCGCAGGCAAATCGTTTTTACCAATGTAAATTTCGCCTAGGTCCTGCCAGTACTCCGGCTGGTGGCTAAAACGTTTTTCGCCATCCAAAAGCACCTTTTCGGCTTCATCAAAGCGGCGATAGTCGCAATGGTGATCTGCTGCGACTTTGTGGATGGTCAACACGTCGGGACGCACTTCACAAAGTTCATTGAGCTGCTGACAGATCTGCTGATCGTCTAGCATCCCGGTCGCAAAACGCTTGTAGGCGACAACACCAGATCCGTTGCTACGCTGCCGAATCAGTTCCCGAAAATGTTCCGCGAGAACCTCTTTGGCTTGTGATTCGTTTTCACAAAGCTTGATCCATGTGAGAACCGCAGGCATGTGATCGCAATCCATCTGAATCGCTTGACGGCAGTTTTCAAGTGCCGCTTCTATTTCGCCACGGCCGACCTGCGCCTCCGCCAGGATGTTGTACGACATCGCGGACTTTTCACAATCAAGCCCTTTCAACGCACTGCGATGTGCCTCGTCATACCAACCCGCTGCCGAACAGACCAGCGAACGTTCACGCCATGCCCAAGCGTCAAAATCACAGGTCTCCAAAATCTGATCCAGGTATCGCACAGCTTCTTCATAGCGAGCTGCCTTATGTAGGTATTCTGCGGTGATCGAAAGCATGCTCCGGCAATGCGGATACGACTGGACAATCGCATGCAGGAAGTCCAGTGTCGAATTCATCCCTTCCAAACTAGCTTTCAGATCCGCGATCCTTGCCGCGATATCGAAGTTCATCGGCTGAAGACGATACAGTTCGGTCAGACAATCGAGTGCATCGTAGGGACGCCCATCGGTCATCGCCAAATTCGCCTTGGTGAATAAGACTTGGTCGGCGGGCAACGGAATCGTTGCGTTTTCGATCAATTCCAATCCGATCGCAGGTTTCTCGAACTGCCCCAGTGCGGACGCGGCTTCACACAGCAGTTCACCATCGTGGCTTCGCATTTGAAGGGCTCGGCGGATCACGTCTGCGGCACGATCGGCATGAGTGGTACGTGCGAGAGCATAGGCATACGTGATCGCCGGCTGCCCACTGGCATGCCCATGTTTTTCGAAACGTTCACGCAAGACGTCGAGTGCTTCTTCCCGTCGACTCATCCGGATCGCGGCCGCAAGGTATCGCCGCGCGTGTTCTTCGTCCCGTTCGCCTGACATTGCGGCAAGACGCAGCAGTTCCAACGCATCATCGCGTTCCATCCGATCCCATAGACGGATCGCCTCGTTGGAAAGACCCTCTGGGTTTGTTGGGGCGGTACGCAGTACTGTTCGCAGTTGCTCCAAGCGTTCTTGGCTGTCTTCTTCGCTTTCCAATAGCCGCATCAAGCGAAGTCGACTTTCGGTACTCGGCGTTTCACCTTTGACACACTCACGCAAACGCTCGACGACCTTGTCTTGCCGATCGAACAAAGCTAACAGGTCACATTCGGCTAGCGTTAATAACTCTGTTTTTGGAAAACGATCACGCAGTCGCTGCATCGCATCCAATCGGACCGGAAGATTGACGTCGTAGCGAGCAACCTCGGTTTCAGCCCACAGCGTGATCGAATGCTCTGGGGCATCAGCCTTCATTTTTTCAAAGATGTTTGCCGCGCTGTCCCGATCATGATTTTGCAAAGCAGCGGCGATCGCATGCTGCTGATCAAACTTGTCCGAATCGGGGAGCTCGATTGATTCTAAGCGATGGATTTCGCGTGGCGGGATCAAGATCAAGCCACGAGGTCCGAATGCCTCATACTGTTCGATGAACTCCCGCAGCAGTGCCTCGATCGCGTGCCAAGTCCCTGGGTCCTGCATCAACAAGACACCACGCCGCGAGTCATACCCACAGACCACATTGATGTGACCGCTTCCTGGGTCAACGGTTGAAATTGCAAACGGGATTTCAGCATCGATCAGTTGATGCGCGACCATCTCAGTCAATCGAAACTCCCGGGCAATCAATCCGTTTTCTTCCGCCCAGACCCGTTGCTTGACAGGGGCAGTCCCGTCGTAGCAGATCTCATTGACCACCGCATCGTGATCCACTTCGATGCCCCAATAGCTGGACAACATCGTCAGTGTTGCAGGCGCGCACGTGACATGGTTCTGCCGTACGAATGGCACTTTCAGACGAACACGCTTTCCGCTAGTGCTGTTGCGTTCGAGGTTTTCCGCAAGGGTATCGTGAAATGGGTTGTTCGCGATCTTTGCCAACGCAATGGCCGTTTCATAGTCGCCTCGGTGGCAAGCGAGTTCTGACCGAATCTTGGCGATGGAAGAAAGCACGCTGTCCCGTTTTGCACGATCACGACGCGCCGGATCGGCGAGCGGAAAATACTGTCCGATTCCGTCTACAAGCGTCGCCGCCTTTTCGTATTCGTGCCTTTGCATTTCCATACTGGCGAGCTGCAATCGACATCCGCCAGACTGAGTGGTGTCGACAGACTGCTGCAAAATGGCGAACGCTTCGTCAACCTGATTGTCCTGTAGCAATAGATGCGACAGCGTCTGAATCGAAGGCGGGTAACTTGGCAACATTGTGATAGCGTCACGACAAGTTTGAATCGCTTGATCCATCTTGTCACAAGAAAGATACGCCGTCGCGATGCGCAACACCGGCCTTGGATCATCGGGCGAAAGTTTTCGGCCGATCTCCAGCCAATCGAAACCACGATCAAAATCTCGCATCCCGCAGAGGATCAAACCTTTAACGATCGCCCACTGAGACTTCAGCTCATCATCATCGGTATCCAACTCTTGACCGCGAATTTGCAACCACACTTGCGCGAGCGGTCGGTGAGACAGCTTCTGCATCGTTCGCAAAAATCTCACTTCGGGATCATCGGGATAACGGCGTCCCATCCGATAGGTCAGCACGTTGGACAGCTGAGTCCCGCCAAGCCGATCAGCCATTTTCAATGCGATCAAACCGCCGTCGCACCCTGACCACTGCAACAGGTCATCGCCTAACTTGCCTTTCGCAAATTCATAGGCATCGAGATACAGACCTAAATCTGATAAGCGGCGAAGCTCCTTTCGAACCTCTGAAAGATCTCGCTCGAGTGTTGCCAGATTAGGAGATGAGGAGTCCTTATCGAATTGCGTCATGCCATCTAATTCATTGAGGAGTCTGCTTGGCCAAAACATTCGACACCGCCACCGGCGATCAAATCCATAATAGCGGCCAGTTAACAAGAGACGCGAACAAGGAGTAGGTTCGTCTACCACTTTGCCAAAATTGTTTGTCGCGAATCAGTTTTCAACGATTAAATTGCTGATGGCGATCTGCCATCGAAGACTTCAGGACGCCAACTCGGTGACACATTCAGTCACTTAAAACGACGGTTCGATTGCGCATAGCGATGCACCAACCCAAGCCGCTCCGACGCTCATGAAAAGGCAATTGAGCCGCAAAGTGAAATGGATTAACGTCCGTGGTTAAATGGCTGTTGCCCAATCATCGCTGCTTGAACCCTGCTGGTTAAACCCTGCCGATTGAACACTGCTGATTAAGCTTTGCGATCAGACAGTGCTACGTTGGCTAATTCGACTGCGACTAGTGCGTGACGTTGGCACCAGGCAAGACAAGCGAATTGAAGCGATCAACGGACTCACCAGCCGACCAGGCGATCCCGCGAAGCAACAACACCCGGTACAAAGGATCGTCAAACGTCCAACTGTAGTGCCCGGGAATAGAAACAAAGACACGACCGTTTTCATGTGGCTTGGCCCAGAACAACGGCTGCGGGCTGTCTTGTTCAATACCCGTGGCGATGATGTATGGATTCGCCAGATCCCCAGTCAGGTTCCAATAGCTTTCGTCGACTAACCTCAAGACATTGAAACCACGAGTGATCGGGTTGGAATTGTCACGGGAGAAATTTAGTTCAAGAGGACCATGTCGATATAGCGAGCCTTGGCCCCAGGACAATCCGATTCGCTTGGCCAAATCATTCGAGTTTGCTTGGCCATCGACAGCCCAGTGGATATAGACCAGTCCTCCTCCACGTTTCAGGTGGGAATCGATCGCTTTTGCCCGTTCGGCGTTCCAGTCGCCACGCTGATAAAACACCAGCACGTCAGCATCAGACAGTTGTTGTTCGCTCGGCCACTGCATCGCGGTACTCAAGACCACGTTTTCAGCCACGCTGAACAGTTCTTTCCAAACGGTTAACCACGCAGGGTAATCATGCTCTCCTGGCCCGTGATCCTTTGCGCCACCGACCAGCACGATCTTCAATGGCTTAGCGACATCCACATTTTCAGGTGCCCCATCAAGCACGCGCCGGACATCGGTAATTGATCTCGCCGGCGGTGCTGGCTCTGACGTTGATAAAACAGGCATCGAAGGCCCGCGTGTCAACAAGAATGTCATCAAGTCTCGAACCTGATCACTGGAATAGTCTTTAAGCAAACCTTCCGGCATCACCGACTTTGTTGATGGCTGAAGCCGCTCGACCTGTTCAGGATCGATCACCGTCGTTTTGCCGCCGCTATCCCCAACATGCAACATTCCGTCGACCGTACGGATCGATCCGGTCAGGACACGTCCATCATCAAGAAGGATCGTCGACACTAAAAAGTCAGGATTGATCGCAAAGCTCGGCTGTGTGATATCGCGGAAAACGCTGGCGTAGTCTCGGTGAGATAAATTCGAAAGGTCGGGTCCGATCACGCCTCCTCGACCATGAATCGTGTGACACTTGGCGCAGCCTGATTTCGTGTCATGAAACAATCGAAAGCCTGCCGCCCAACTGCCCCCCTCAATTTCCGACAGTACCATTTCTTTCGTTGAGGCATCTTCGGACGGCTCGATCGTCCATGGAACAAAACTTCGACTCGGTGGGAATGGACGCAGGGTGGCGTCGTCATTGGTGAAATAAGAGATCTCGGAATTGGGAATCTGTTCCCCATCACGAATACGGCAGTCCAATTCCAACGACACAAGCGAACTTGGCGCGTCAAAACGATACTGCCCCTTTTCCAACAAACGCCCATTGCCCGAAGCCATCTGCGCGCCCGCCAAGCTGACATCATCGGACGTCACCAACGTGACGATTTCCGGATGCCACTGAAAATCAATTTTAGAACCCGGTTGGATTTCGGGGCGCAGCATCTGGTCTAGATCAGCTTTCAACCGAATCGTCAGCTGTCCCCGATGCCCCTCGTCTTCCTGGGACATCAAATCCCAAAGTTGATCATGGAATGCTGATCCCACGGTCCATTTCCGACTGGCTTGCAAATCGATTGTCGGAAGCCATCCCCGCCAAAGCACCTGCTCATCCCGTTGCCAAGTCGCCTCACATCCAGTCATCTCAAACGAAAGGTCGAACTGTGGAAGCTGGGCGAGTCTGTTGTCACCATCAATCGGTCCGTTTGAATCCGTTGCAGAGATTGGAATCGTGACGGCATAAGTCATCGCAGTTTGCAATGGATCGGTGGCGAGCAAAAGTGCTCGTCGATCGCTGGTCAATTGGGCGGAATAAACACGAACGTCTTTGCGTTTTGTCCGCTGCTGCATTTGAACGACAGAATACCCAGGCCAGAACGATTCAAACTGATCGCCAGCGCTGACGAATTCACCGGCACTCATATCGATCAATTCAGCCGCATTGCGAAACAATTCCGGGTCGACCGGACGGTCAAATTCGATACGCACTTCACGCGGACTGGTCGGCCAGATCGCAACCGGCTGAGCTACCAACTGGGCTACCGCTGGGGCCTTGGCAACCGCATCGGCGTTATATTCGATTTTGAAAAGAGTCCCGCGTCCTGCGGGGCCGCTGCCCCAGTCTGGTCCGCCGCTATGACAGGCAACCAAAAGCCCACCATCAGGCGTGACGCAACAATCAGCGGTCAACATATTCAGGCAAGCGAACAACTCATTGCGTGCGACGTAGCCTGTCGCAGACTTCACCAACTGGGTTCGATAAAGCTTCCCGCGGGAATATCCAGTCACAAAAGCATCGCCAGACCATTGGTCAGGACCGAACACCGGGCCGTTCTGATTGACCGGATCATTGAAACAGAACCCACACGTCGATTGATGTTGTGGCTTGTAATCAAACGTGCTCGGTTCATCAATGACATCCGGAAGATAGCTTGGGTGCCTCGGTGGAAATCCGTAGTGGCGACCTTTTTGAATATGCAAGAACTCGTCAAACGGATTGCCGTTTGGCAACCATGTCGCGCCTTCTTGATCGGTGCAGAACAAGTCTCCTTCGCGATTGAAATGCAGGCCGACAGGAAACCGGATCCCTGTCGAATAGGTTTCGCGAGACTTAAAATCCGGCGAGACTTTTACTATCGTCCCATGATCGTTCTCGATCGTGTATTCAGGCTTACCTTTTTTGTCTAATAGATATGCGTTTGCATAATCCGTCGTCCCCAACCCAAAAAAGACACTCCCGTCGGCAGGATCGATCGCAACGCCCAGCGCATCGACGTGATTGGCAATCTCTTCCCATCCGTCCGCCACAATGATTTCGCTATCGGCAACATCATCTTCGTCGGTATCGACCAACAAAGTACATTTACCCTTGGCAGCGACAAACAGACCTTGCCCTTTTGAATAACCCTGTGGAGTCAACGCCATCCCGATCGGCGCCCGTAGCTGGCCTTGATTCTTCCAGAACAAATCAGCTGTTTCCTCCAGCCCGTCGCCATCGCTGTCATTCAGCTTCCAAACATTTCCGTCATAGCCGAGCGCGATCAATTGGCCATCGGCACGATATCGAACGTTATTGATATTCGGCAAATCGACTGGCAGTCGTCTGACAGTGAATCCAGGACGTAATACCTGGACCGGGATTGACGGTTCAACACGGACCAACGCCTTTCCCCCGGTATCAATACTGGGGATCGGTTGACGCGGAACATCACCGTACTTTTGTTCCAAGTATGACTCGATCGCCTCTCGTTCGGCGGTGTCTAGCTTGCGGTCATAGATCAATACCTCCGCGATATCGGCATGCAGGAACCCACGCTGCTGCGGTGGGCCTCCATGTGTATACCGACGCGCACCGAGCACAAAATTCGTTAGCGACATCATCGAGCTTTCGGTACGGTCGCGTTTTCCTTGAGGCGAACCGTTCACCCATAGGGCGGTCCCATTCGGTCCTGGCATGGAGCTAATGCAAAGCCGCGTCACCGCTCCATACTCATGAGGCGACCGCAACAGATTGTCTGCGCCGGATTGGCCCGCGCCTTCTACACTGACAACTTGCAGCTTTCCCGGATTGCCGATCAACTGATCAACATTAAATCCAGACTGGTAGTCGTTTGTGTCGTCAGAGCTGAACGAGAACCAAGCTGTGAATGAGTCGGGATTGGAATATGTGGCCGCCACAACGAATGCTGTCAGCTCTTTAGAATTCCAATCTTGTTCGCGATGCTGCAAATAGTGCTGCACTCCCCCAAAGCTAACCGCGCGAAATTCTTCCGATGATTTGTAGCCGGGACAGCTGTCGTGTTCCGTTTGAATCAAATCACGCCGGTTGCCCGAACCATCGGGCCATAACGAAACCTGTTGATCATTTTGCAACGGGCTCTTTCCCGCTGCCGACAGCCCATCATTCAAGTGCGATGCGTCCAACCATATCGCCAACCCTTTTTCCACTGGCAAGTTGGGATCAGCCCACGGCTCGACCGCTACGACGTCTATTGCCGATATCAATAAACAGGCTATCGAGAAACACGTTTTGCTTACGATCGAAGTGATCGAACTTTGATTGAATCGAGCCATGGATTCGCACTAAAGGTGAATGTTGGTGTGGGGTAGGATTTTTATACGCGTACTCACTGGACTCGCCAAGCAAGTGCGTATTCGATGTCATCTGCTTCGCTGATCACATTGGCGTTACGAAGCCAACTCAAGGCGACGCTACTTGTTGAAGCACCGCAGCACGAAACGCTTCTTGACTTTTAGCCCCGTCACCAGGAAACCCGGCGTGTTGTACAAGCCAGATGAAGATCAAACCCTGCTGTTTGTCGAAATACGAATTGGTCGAATACGCACCTCCATGACCAAATCGATTGCCACCAGTTGAAAACCCAAATCCGTATTGATTGGGAAGCGTTTCCTGCGTTTGCTTAGAAGTCAACTGCTGGACAGATTCCTTGGAAAGCAATCGCTTCCCTTCAAACTCACCCTCGTTGGCCAACATCTGATAGAAGCATGCGATGTCGCGTGCTGTCGAAAACAGTCCACCGGCTGGCATCGGATAGCGTTCATGCTGGTCGGTCAGCGGATAGCGCAACTGAGAAATCGTTGTCGCTTCTAGACCTGTTTTATCTTTTCCCGGTTTGTACGAAGTCGCGATTTTGGCGTTCTGCGTTTCCGAGGGCCAGAACGTCGTTTCCGTCATCCCCAGCGGTTCTAAAAGTCGTTCCTGAAGGAAGACTTCAAACGGCTGCCCGGACACGACTTCGATGATCCGAGCCGCCGTATTGATGCCGGCGTTGCTGTATTGGTATTTGGTATCCGGCTGAAATTGCAACGGCGTCATCGCATAACTGCGCACACGATCTGCTAACGGAAGTCGATCCAATGTGGGCACTTCGATGGCCGACTGAAACGGAAGACCACTTGTATGCGAAAGCACGTTCGCAATCGTAATGGGATGAGTCGGCTTCTTTAGAAGTACATGCTGATCATCTTGCTCCGCGACCACCATCTGGCTTTTGAATTCCGGCAGGTACTTCTCCACGGGGTCGTTGACATTAATCTTTCCCTCGTCGACCAACATCATCAATGCACTGGCTGTCATCGGTTTTGATTGTGACGCGATCCAAAACATTGAACCGGGTGACATCAAACGTCCATTGTCGATGTCGGAATATCCGACGGCAGAGTGATAGATAACGGCTTGTGGACTCGCCACAAGCATCACTGCTCCTGCCAGTTCTTCGCGGTCGACGAAAACCTGCACCGCTTCATCAATCGCGTGTGGATCGATCTGCTGCTGGGTGACGGACTGGGCAATAAGCTCAGAAGACGTGATCGGACCGAATGAACCGGCCACAAGGCTGGAGCAAACAGCCAAAATCAGGAAAGATCTGGAAAGCGAGTATCGGATCATCGTCTAAGGAGGGACCAATTCGGTGGGAGGAAGGAGGCGTCTAAAATCCAAAGTGGTGCTTGCATTCACACCTCCTGAATCCATTCGCCTTCGGGCTGGGGCCCTAGATATTAGACGATTCGTCGATAGCGCGTTTAATAGCTAGCCGCTTGGCCTCGCGAAGAAACATTTTTTCAAAGCCAACAACGCCTCGGACTTTCGGTTGTTTTTGTCATTCCGGGCCTCCCTCAGCAAAGAATCGAAGACAAGAAAGAAAATCACTCAATCGCAATTCGGCTAGCAAAGAACTTGGATCATTATCGATCAAAGCAGTCTGATTTCGTTCTTTCGTGAATCAACAATCGGCAATCCCCAAGAGGTACCTGACTGAATCGTCAGCCAACTGGCCTTGGCAATTCTGATTGGCAAAACATGCGATTTCGTCAGCATGCACTGCATTGTTTAGTCATTTGCCAAACGTCTCGGCACACCGTTTGCCTAGTTGGATGTTTCGAAACGGAACCACGGCACCGAATTTCAGAACGTGGTTTCTCCAACTCCGAAACTTCCCAATTTAGGAATCCAGTCATGCGATCTTTTCTAGGACTATTCACTGTGTTGATGGCAGTTGCTTCGTTCGTCGGATGCAACGACAGCGTTACAGACCGCCAAGCCGACGCTGTTCGCGACAATAGCCAAGCACTTGCTGAAGACGTGCGAGATTCGTCACAGCAGATGGCCGAAAGCACCCGCGAAACTGCCGAACAACGTGCTGACAACTTGGAAGACCGATACAGCTCAGCAAAGCCAGCGCTAGAAGACAACGCAGATGAGCGTGCGGAAGCAATCCGTGATCGTGCCGAGAACAAGGCCGATGCTTTGGAAGAGCAAGGCGAGCAGAAAGCCGACATGATCGAAGAACAAGGCGAGCAAAAGGCTGACAACCTTGAAGAACTCGACGACTAATTCAAGTCAACCAACCTCCAAAGTCCGCTACGAGTTTCGATAGCGGACTTTGCTGGTTCGGACTCGGCTCACCAATCTACATACTCAGATTTTCAGGCTCAGAGAACTTCACGCCTCAGACGGTTTGCGTCTTAGGCGTGGCGGTCTCTGTTTGATCAATTATTCCTACAGTGGAGACGTCAGATGCAAACCGACACCGTTTCAGAAACATCCATGCTTTACCGGTGCCCAATGTGCAAAACGCCGGTGGAGATCGATGAACACTACGTTGGCGAGACGATCGACTGCCCATCGTGCAAACGTCCATTCGAAGTCACCCCGCCCCAGGCGTGGCCAATTTCGCCTGACGATGTCGATTCGCAACGTCGCAGCGACACACCCCGCGTTTCTCCCGACGATGTCGCCGGAATGGAATCGGTTGAGCGAGTCATTCACCCTGTCGTTTTCCGACGCCATCTTGCTGGTACAACGGTATCGATCTTGGGTGTGATCGCCGGCCTGGCCGGAATCGCGTTTGGACTCTCAGGACAGTTGATCTTAGGAGTCGAGCCAACAATCACGTTGGTAACCAGCGGTGTCCTACTCGCTGTTTGCGGTGCATTCCTGCTGAAATGGTACGTTCAAAGTCGCTTTCAGTCGTTGTCTTTGACGAACGAGCGAATGATCTATCAGCAGGGAATCATCAGTCGGCAGACGAGTGAGATCCGACACGACGATGTTCGCAATGTCAAAGTCGATCAAAACATCGTTGAGCGAATTTTCGCATTCGGAGACATTGCCATCAGTAGTGCCGGACAGGATGACATGGAAATCATCATCAACGACATTCCACGTCCGCAAGAAGTTGTCAATTTTATCCGCAAACGCCAGTAGCCAGTTTGGAAATCATCTAAGCGACTTGCCAACTGACTCCGCCTTGAGATTCTTTTGCCACAAGTCCTTGGATTCGAGAACATCTCGTGCCGAATCGCTCCCAAGCCAAGCCTTCGCCTCAAGGTCTTCATTGAGGTACGAATCCCAAAACGCTGTCGTGAGGGCAAGAATAGCACGATGATGATTGGGGTGACGACTGTCAGACTTTCCCCGCCCGTCACCAAAAGCAGAATGCTCGGCGTCGTGCAGTACCAACTCGTACTTATCAATCGTGTTGGGAAGCGCCGGATAGACCTGGCGTCGATCTTCCGGAGTCGTATCGTTGACCGGTGATGTGTCTTTGGTTCCGGTCATCAACATCCATGGGATCGACACCTTTTCAAAAGCTGCTTTCGGATCGAATCGCCTAGGACGATTCGGGCTAAACATCACCGCTGCATCGATTCGTTTGTCCGTGAATCGCTGGCCGATGCCAGGGGCACTTTGACCGCTGACACCTTGTGTTGTAGCAGCACCAAACGAATGCCCACTCATTCCTACCTTCTCTAAATTCAGCCGACCTTTAAGTCGTTCATCTGTTTCATTGAAGCTCGCGAGTTCGTCCAAGACGAATTTCACGTCGGCGTATCGATCCAAAGCCGGACGAACAGATGCAGCTCGTTTTAGGGCGTTCATTCGTTCGCGAATCGGTTGATCCTTCCAAACTGATTCGTCGCTTCCGTGGTGCTGCATCGCAACGACTACGTAACCACGAGCCGACCAGTGCTCTCCAGCATAGCCGCATGCTCGACGCGAACCGCCAAGTCCGTGACTAAGCAAGATCACTGGCGCAGGTGATTTGCCAGACGGTAAGTACAGTCGCAGCGGAATCTCTCGATCACGAGTCCGATCGTGAACGGAAGTGTCGATGACCTCGGAAGCACGATTGGCGTCAAGTTGCATCGGATCGTAATGAGCAGTTGACGTTCCAGCAGGCGACGCTTCGGCAGCCACTGCCGGATTAGAACAAAAGGCCAGTAGCAGACCCGTCAATGCCCAGCATCCAGAACTTGTCGAACCCAATTGAAACATCACACAACCTCCAGCAATCAATTTGACCGAGTTTTTAAATTCAATGGTGAATGCGAAAGCCATTTCGGAACCTTCGAATTCGATTCGCTAGAAACACCGACATGTTGCTAGCGCCGTCGATAATTTCTGCCGCATTGATCTCACTGCGAACCTAACTCCCCCGTGAGACCTCTCGTCCGTCAAAGAACCCAACACCGAAGACGTTACAAAGTTGTGAAATTATTTCCGGCGGGATGCTTTGCGTCGACTGCCACATTCAGGTCCTGCCGCTTGGCCTGAACCGATCCTGCGGGGGCGATTGCCGCCTAGCAAGTCACCAAGGTCGCTTCCCAGACGATTGCTCCTATCGTTGCCTAGCTGCGTCTCTATCGCAAATGCGAAGTCGGTTTCGCGTCCCGTTTTTCTTTCACTGTGGCATGTAAGCGCGCCCCAAAGGCTTGGTAACCCCAGGTGTTACTAGAACTGCAATTTGTGAATTTGAATATGAAATTTGGATTAGCGCTTCCTCTTGCGATGGCCGGAATGATTGCCGGATGTGGCAGCAAGGCCCCCCCAACCACCCCCGCCCCTCAAGCGACACCCGTTGTTGCTTCCAAACCGATCGTGATGCCAATCGTCGAGTGGGATGAATACACCGGCCGGTTTGATGCGATCAACTCTGTCGAAATTCGCTCGCGAGTGGGCGGTTACCTGCAATCGACTCACTTCGAAGAGGGACAGATGGTGCAGGCAGGTGATCTGCTTGCGATCATCGATCCGCGACCGTTTCGGGCGGAAGTCAATGCCGCCAAAGCTCGCCTCGAAGAAGCCAACGCCGGTTTGAAAGAGGCCCAGTCCATACTACGGCAAACGGAAGCAGAAAAAGCAGACGCCGAAGCGCAACTATCTTTGGCAACGTCACGGTTCGAACGAGCGAGACAGCTTTCGCAGCAACGTGCAATTTCCGATGAAGAGGTCGAAGTCCGTCGCAGTGAAACTCTGCAGGCAACTGCCTCATTTGAAGCCGCCAACGCCAGAATCGAATCTTCTAAAGCGGCAATAGCGACGTCGGCCGCCGCGATCGAAACGGCAAAGGCCAACCTGCAATCGGCAGAACTGAATCTTCAGTACACCGAAATTCGAGCACCAATCAATGGTCTGATCAGCAGCCGAAATGTCACTGAAGGCAACCTGATCAGCGGCGGTAGCGAAACATCAACCTTGCTCACCAGCATCGTATCGGTTTCACCGATCCACATCTACTTCGATGCCAACGAACAAGAATTTCTTAAGTACGTTCGGCTCGCAAAGGCTGGTAAGCGGGAAAGTTCCCGCAATGTCAAAAACCCCGTGTACGTCTCGTTGATCGACGAAGAGGGTTATCCTCACCAAGGACACATGGACTTTGTCGATAACCGCATCGATCCGAACACCGGAACGATGCGAGGCCGCGCGATCCTGCGTAACGACGAAGGGCTTTTAACCCCTGGGCTTTTTGCCAAGGTTCGCCTACCTGGTAGCGGACGCTACGACGCGGTCATGATCCCTGACGAAGCTGTCATCAGCGACCAATCTGAAAAATACGTCTACGTTGTCGACAGTGAAAGCAAGCTTCATCGCCAAACCGTGCAGCTCGGATCAATGTCACACGGCATGCGCATCGTCCGCGAAGGTTTAACAGGGTCGGAAACGATCGTGACCAGCGGACTGCAACGGATCTTCGAAGGTGCCCAAGTCGCTGTGACCGAACAGCCTCTAAAGCCAAAGTCGAGTGTGTTGCCAGACGACTACAAGCCAGTCCCAGAAGATCAATGGCTGACGCGTGCTCCCGAACCCGCACCTATCGGTATCAAACGACGATCTTCGGTCTATGGCGAACCGCTCGCGATGGATAAACCGTCCCTGCAATTCGAAAAGGAGTGAGCCTGATGAAGTTTCCTCACTTCTTTATTGATCGTCCGATTTTTGCAACCGTCCTTTCGACACTGATCGTGTTGGTCGGTGGGATCGCGTATTTCCAACTGCCCGTCGGACAGTATCCCGAAGTCGCTTTGCCTACCGTGACCGTTCGGGCAAGCTATCCCGGCGCAACCGCCGAAACGATTTCAAAAACAGTGGCAACACCGCTGGAACAGGAAATCAACGGTGTCGACAACATGCTCTACATGGAGTCGCAAGCGACAGCGGACGGCACGCTGCAGATCACCGTCACGTTTGGATTGGGAACCGACATCGATGAAGCTCAGGTTTTGGTGCAAAACCGTGTGTCGATTGCGGAACCGCGGTTGCCACAGGAAGTGCGACAGATCGGCGTCACGACGCGAAAAAGCTCACCCGACTTGATGTTGGTCATTCACCTGTTTTCGCCAGACGATTCACGTGACCAACTTTACATCGGCAACTATGCCTATCTGCAAATCCGCGATGAATTGGCGCGACTTGATGGTGTTGGCGACATCAGTGTCTTTGGTGCGACCGAATACAGCATGCGAGTCTGGTTGGATGTCGATCGCTTGGCAGCTTTGGATATGACCGCCGGTGATGCCGTCGAAGCCATGCGAGGCCAGAACATTCAAGTCGCCGCGGGGATCGTCGGGCAACAGCCAATCGATCCGGTCGGTTCGTTTCAAGTCAACGTCAACACGCAAGGCCGATTGCAAACCGCAGAAGAGTTTGGAAACATCATCCTAAAGTCTGGCGAAGACGGGCGTTTAGTCCGCTTGAACGATGTCGCCCGCGTCGAACTCGGTGCGGTGGATTACTCGGTACGAAGCTACCTAAAAGAAAAGAACGCAGTCGCGTTGGCAATGTTCCAGCGTCCCGGATCCAACGCGATCGAAACCGCCGATCGAATCTTGAGCACCATGGAATCGCTCAGCAAGAGCTTTCCACCGGGGCTGAAACACCAAGTGATCTACAACCCGACCGACTTCGTTGAACAATCGATCTCGGAAGTTTTCACAACGCTTTGGCAGGCCGGCCTGCTGGTCGTACTGACGGTATTTATCTTCCTGCAAAACTGGCGTTCGACGATCATCCCCGTTATCGCGATCCCGATCTCCTTGGTCGGCACCTTCGCACTAATGCACGCCATCGGCTTCAGCCTAAACAACCTTTCGTTGTTCGGCTTGGTCTTGGCTATCGGTGTGGTGGTGGACGATGCGATCGTTGTTGTTGAAAACGTTGAACGCCTGATCGCTGAAGGACTGTCGCCACGTGATGCGACACGCAAAGCGATGGATGAAGTCGGCTCGGCATTGATCGCAACCACATTGGTTTTGATCGCGGTATTTGTTCCGACCGCTTTCCTGCCAGGCATTAGCGGCCAGTTTTATCGCCAGTTCGCGATCACGATTGCAGTATCGACCGCGATCTCGACTTTCGTTTCGCTGACGCTGACGCCCGCGATGTGTGCGTTGCTTCTGCGACCCCAATCGTCAACAAAAAACAAGTTTGGCCGCTTGATCGAAACGATCTTGGGTTGGCCATTTCGAGTTTTCAATCGTGTCTTTGATATCGCCGGTAATGCCTACGCCGGCACCGTCTCACGGATCATTCGCGTTGGCGCGGTGATGCTGCTGGTGTACGCAGGTTTGCTGGGCCTGACTTACGTTGGTTTTCGGCAAGTGCCCACCGGGTTTATTCCCGCTCAAGATCAGGGCTATCTGATTATCGCGATACAGGCACCTCCGGGAGCGAACCTGGATCGCACCGATGAAGTCACCAAGCGGGTCACGGAACTTGCACTCGAAGTCGACGGTATCGCGGACGCGGTCTCATTTGTTGGGTTCTCCGGTGCGACGCGGGCGAACGCATCCAATGCCTCGGCAATTTTCCCTGTATTGGAAGACGCCAAAGAAAGAGCCAAACGCGGCCGGACGATGGATGTCGTCCTAGCAGATCTTCGTGCCAAAGTCGGCTCGATCAAAGAAGCCCTGGTGTTCGCGATCCAACCACCGCCGGTTCGCGGAATCGGCACCGGTGGCGGTTTTAAGCTGCAGGTACAGGATAAATCCGGTGCAGGACTGGCAGCACTTCAAGATGCGACGAATCAGTTGGTCGCCGCGGCGCAAAAAGAACCGGGCTTGGTGCAGGTGTTTACGAACTATAGCTCGGGAACGCCACAACTGTACGCGGATATCGATCGCACCAAGGTTCGCATGATGGATGTTCCGATGAACAACGTATTCCAAGCAATGCAGATCTATCTGGGATCCGCTTACATCAACGACTTTAACTATCTCGGACGAACTTACCGAGTCACCGCGCAGGCAGATCACCAATTCCGCGATGAAGAAAGCGATATTGTCAAACTGCGAACGCGCAGCAGCAACGGTTCGATCGTTCCTTTGGGTTCGGTCGTGACAATGCGCAGCACAACTGCACCGGATCGAGTTGTCCGATACAACTTATTTCCAGCTGCCGATATCAGCGGCGATACCACTCCTGGATTCAGTAGCGGTCAAGCCATTGCCCGGATGGAACAGTTGGCCGACGAAACGCTTCCACCAGGATTTGGATACGAATGGACTGACATCGCGTTCCAACAGAAAGAGGCGGGCAATACCGCCGCTTACATCTTTCCAATTTGCGTCTTGTTTGTCTTTCTCGCTCTGGCCGCCCAATATGAAAGCTGGCTATTGCCGCTGGCTGTCATCTTGATCGTTCCGATGTGCCTACTGTGTGCGATCTATGGCGTCTGGTTTAGAGGGATGGACAACAACATTTTGACGCAGATCGGATTTGTCGTCTTGGTCGGATTGGCCTGTAAGAATGCGATCTTAATCGTTGAATTTGCAAAGGCAGAAGAAGACAAGGGACTTGACCGTTTTGCCGCTGCCGTCGAAGCGTGCCGATTGCGGCTGCGTCCCATCTTGATGACCGCGTTCTCGTTCATCTTGGGTGTGATCCCATTGGTGATCGCGACCGGTGCCGGAGCCGAAATGCGTCAAGCACTCGGAACGGCCGTCTTCAGTGGAATGCTCGGCGTTACGATTTTCGGACTGTTCTTCACCCCGGTGTTCTACGTCGTCCTCCGGCGATTCGCATCGGACAAGGCTTCCAATCAGCCTGCCGAAACACCTGTGTCGAGTTAGTCTTGATGCTCCGTAATCGAGCATGCGGTTGAATCACAGCGGACTTCGCCAGAGGGGCCCTGCAACCGTCCGACGATCACCTAAGTATTCAATCTGAAAAGCTCATTGAACCTCCCGCCCTCGCTCACCATCAACGACGCTTGGGTGGGCCGCGGTCACGAGCGATCAATACGGCTTAAATACTCGCGATGAAACCACCGAACGAGCGGTTACAAACCGACCCGAGCAATCGTCCGAAATACCGTCGACTTCTGTAGCTTTTACTGGTTCTGTCGTCTGTTTTGGACCATCTTATAGGCCGTCACTCGGCGATACGAAACGTTGCCGTTTGACGATCTGTTGACGGTCCGCTTACCAGATTTCGGTCGCTTTGATGATACTCAATTGCTTTAATCGTTCGTTCTTGCTCTCCGCGCTGACTGCGTTGTCACTGGTGTCGCTACCGCCGACTGACGTCAATGCCGAAGAGATCCGAACTTGGATCATTCGCTACGATTCCGATAAAGACACTCTTCGACGTCGCTATCGTTTGCCGCTCGATACCAAGGCGAGAACTCTTACCGAGCAAACGACAAAGGACTGGCTAAAGCGGCTTGAGGAAGTTGATTTCGACAAGCTCGATCGAGTCGGCCAAACCGACTTTTTGCTGTTCCGATCGGAGCTGGAATACCAGCTCGCCAACAACCAGCTGCAATGGAAACGCGATGATGCCGCAGCGGAGTTGATCCCCTACTGGGAATCACTGCTAAAGTTTTGCGCCGACCGTGAAGAGGTCACTCCCATCGATGCGATGACCGTCGCGGGCAATCTAGACCGCATCGCATCGGAAGCTGAGAACGCGGCAAAACAAATCGAAAAAACTGACTTGGCGGACACGTCCGATGAAGCGGTCCAAAAACGTCTCGATGGCCTACGAGCAGCAGAACTGATCTCGCAGTTTGAAAACTGTGTTTCCGAAGCACACCGGTTCTACGATGGCTACGACCCGAGCTATAGCTGGTGGGCCGAACAACCGGTGAAACGCTTGCGGGCCGCACTGTCAGCGCACCGAACCGCCATCCGCGAGAAGCTGGTCGGTGTGCCCGAGTCCGATCAAGAAACCATTATCGGCTTGCCAATCGGTGCCGAAGGACTGGAACTGGAACTTCAACACGAATGGATCGCCCACACTCCCGCTGAACTGATTGAACTGGCCAATCGCGAAATGGAGTGGTGCGATCAGCAGATGGCGATCGCTTCAGAAGAACTTGGGTTCGGCGATGACTGGCGAGCGGCGTTGGCGCATACCAAGTCGAAACATGTTCAACCTGGTGACCAGCCGAAAATGATTCGCGACCTGGCATGGGAAGCGATTCGATTCCTCGATTCGCATGACCTTGTCACCGTCCCACCGCTAGCTGCAAACGGTTGGCGAGTCACGATGATGTCGCCTGAACGGCAACGGGTGAATCCCTACTTTCTGGGCGGCCCAATGATCATCGTTTCATTCCCGACCAATGAAATGACGCATGACGAGAAACTGATGAGCATGCGTAGCAACAACAAACACTTTGCGCGTGCGACGGTTCATCACGAGCTGATCCCGGGACACCACCTCCAGCACTATATGTTGCCAAGGTACAAAGCCTACCGTTCGATGTTCCGAACGCCGTTCTGGATCGAAGGCTGGGCTTTGTACTGGGAAATGCTTTTGTGGGATCTTGATTTCGCACAAAGCGCCGAAGACCGTGTTGGCATGCTGTTCTGGCGGAAACACCGCTGTGCCCGGATCATCTTTTCCCTCAGCTACCACCTGGGCACCATGACGCCCGGACAGTGCGTGGACTACTTGGTTGATCGCGTCGGACACGAACGTTCCGCCGCGACCGCCGAAGTACGGCGTTCGATCATGGGCGGCTACAGTCCCTTGTATCAAGCTGCCTACATGCTCGGTGGACTGCAGTTGCGAAAGCTACACGAAACACTGGTTGTCGGTGGGAAGATGACGAACCGACAATTTCACGACGCGGTGCTGAAAGAACACTGCATCCCCATGGAAGTCCTCCGCAACTACATGACCGATCAACCGCTAACCCCCGACACACGACCTACATGGCGTTTTGCGGACGAGTAGTCGTTGGCGCTTGAATGTTGCATGGCGCTGCCGGGCTTCCTACACAGGCTCCCCTCTCCACACTTGCGGGGTGAGGTGGCCAAGGGTGAAGGGCGAGTCACAGAAGCCTCCAAAAGCGACGACCTCGGAGAGGACGCGTGGCCCCCAAAAAACAGGCCACCTCAATGCACTTCAGTTGCTGCCGCGATGCAGAACCGTGGAGTCATCACGCGGAGCGTGATGGGTACTTAAATCGTCGTCAGAAATATCGAAACTGCGAGTGCACGCCGATCCAGAAGCGAAGCTCGCCTTCCTTCACAGGCTCCCCTCTCCACGCTTGCGGGGAGAGGGGCCGGGGGTGAGGGGCGAGTCACAGAAGCTACCAAAATCGAGGATCTCGGAAAGGACGCGTGGCCCCCAAAACTCAGGCCACCTCAACGCGCCAGCGTGCGCCAGTGTGAGCACTGTGGATTAGCGTTTGTTCCTGAGACCCGTCGCTTGCGCGATCACGGCTCAAGTGTGCGGCATTTCCAGTTCTCATCAGCCGCAAAGCGCCAGCATGCGGTTATCCATGATCCAAAAGGGGTCAGGCCTCTTTGTTTGCGTTCTGGGGTGGTTTGCGGATTCTAGGACGGCCCCTGGGACGCATCGTCGACTCTAGATTCAGCCGTCGTGCGATCGATTCAACCCAGCCTTCGTCACCCAGCGGGGCACCTCGCTGAGCACACCGGCGCACCGCTTCCAATTCCTTTTCCGACAAGGCCTGATTCACTCGGGTAACCCATTTTGGCGGGCGTGCAAGTGGCCATGGTGACAGCAGTTTGGGCTCCGAGTCCTGTTTGTTATGCCATCTCCAAAGCGATCCCCGGCGCCATAGCTCGGCACTGTCGACAAGTCCTGCACGTAGCGCATTGCGTTCGACGTAGCGGCACACCACGTGAAAGTGAACATCATCCTGAATCGGAAAACTCTTGTAGCGTTGTTGGTAAACGTGGCCCGTTCCTCCGGTGTGATAGTGTGAGTGGTACCGCATCGTATGCGTACCGCCGACCCAGCTCATGAAGCGGCTCATCTCACCGTCGACCAACGGTCGGATCACCAAGTGATAGTGATTGGGCATCAGTTGATAGGCAAACAATTCAACTTGATGGATCTCCAGGGCCTCGCCGAGGATTCGCTCAAATGCGGCGTAGTCTTCATCTTTGTGGAAGATCTCGGCTCGTAAATTGCCACGGTTGAGAACATGGTAAAGACCACCAGCTTCATCGGCACGGGGAGCTCGAGGCATTGTTTCAGGCCCTGCAAAATCGCGTCAGCATCAAAAACGCATCTTACCACAGTCACGCAGACAAAAAGAGACCTGACCCCTTTGCTGCTTGCTCAAACGCTTCAAAATCCGCTTCCTTGTGAAAGATTATTACCCTGCGGTTGGCACGATTGAGAACGTGTATAGATGCCCCGCTATATCAACTCGCGGTGCTCGTCCCAATTTGGACCTGGGGAAAAGAGGAGAGGTCCAGTCATGGACTGCGGAAGGCACGACTTGGAAACCACCCAGTCAACCAACTACCTACCTAACACCCTTTTTACCCTGGCGTCAGTGCGCCGAGTGCGATACAGAAAATCCCAATTGGTTATTCTGCGCCCCCATGCTGCGCGGTATTGGCTAACCTATAGCCCGTGGGGCTGTAGCGGAGGTTTATCAATGCAACCGATGCATAGACCACCGGCGATACTCAGCGTTAATCTCTCTCGTCAAATAGCAGGGTAATCAATGGTACGTGTACTTCATTGCTGCGCAGCATTTGCAATCTTGGCTTCCTGTATGGCTGAAACAGGTCGCGGTGCGATCGTCAACTTGACGCCAAACTTCGACGCGACACTTCGCGACGATGGGTTTGATGGAACGTTCAATTCCGGCGGTAACGGAAATTTTTTCAACACCATCCGACGCATAGATGGTGTTGTCAACGAAGTTCTGTTTTTTGAATTCGATGTCTCCGTTGTTGGCGATAGCGAAATGGTATCGAGTGCGACCTTGTCTCTTGGTGTCTTTGGCACACCTAACGATCCAGGCGACATCGAAATTCTCGCTTACCAGGCAGATGGCGTGCTGACGTTTCCAGACGATGGAGCCCGACCATCAACATTGGTGGCGACCTACGACCCTATTTCTGAAGGTAGTGGGACGATCTCGATCTCCTTGGACGCCGCTACGGTCGACGGCTTTATCAAGGGAGGAGATTTTATTGGCTTTAGATTGCAGGGCGCCGAGGACCAAGCAGACACGACAATCCAGGGTGTGGTGAATGTTTTTGACCCAGGTGGGCCCCCTACGCTGACCTTGGACATTTCGGCCGTGCCAGAACCGACGTCGGCAGTCTTGCTGATGGGCCTCGTCTCAGTTGTCGCTTGCAAACGTCGTAGACGATGACTCGCATGAAGAAATTAAAGCGGGCAGGCCTCTTTTGCGGCGAACGCATGAGCGAAGCCCTGCTTTCTAATTTTTTAATGGCACTCCCATCAGTCGGTTACCGTTAAAAGATCCGAATCACGCATGATCCACGACAACCGAACTATGGAAGCTAAGGATCAGTTTCCCGAGATCCTGGAATTGAAGGCCCGTGCCAAATTGACCAAATTCATGTGTTGCAGCGTATCCTTGGCGACTCATCACTGACCGATGAGTCGCTTGCCGAGAAAGATTCAGTCTCATTGACTGAGCTGGCTAACGACTTGGAATCTCGCAACAACTGACTTGGGTAATCATTTCTTCACGCACCCACGCGAGAATCCCAAACTGTTCTTTGCGAACTCATTGGTCGTCTCTTACGAGCGCACTTGCACGTTAAGTGTTATCGCGATGCGGAACTGGGGAGTCATCACGCGGAGCGTGATGGGTACAGAAGCCGTCGTTAGAAATATGAAAGTTGCGTGTGGATGCCGATCCAGAATCGAAGCTGGCCTTCCTGCACTGACTACCCAAACCAGGCTACCTCAGTCATCACGCGGAGCGTGATGGGTACCTTGAGGTGTCGTATAAGTTTGGAAATTGCGTGTGCATCACGCGGAGCGTGATGGAGACTTTTGGGGTGCGGGCGGCTTTGTTGGCCTTGGTTCTCTACAAAGGTTCGAAAATATCTTTCTTCGCGGCGGGACAATTCGGTCCGCCAGCGTCAATCTAGTAGCCTGGGGCGTTCCCCTTTCGCGATAGGCAATTCTTGGGCAGTTCCGCCGATTGCCAGGAACCTATCGCGACGCGATTTACTTCCTACTAGAGCATGAGCCAGATTGCCTGTGATCACCGCGTCGCAACTTGCCGATCTCTGGCGACGCCATGCAGGTGGTTTAACGCTGCTAGCTAGTGCTCGATGCGGTTCCGATGATGCCAGCGATTGCGTGCAAGCGGCGTTCATCAAACTGTCGCTCGCCCGCCCAGCACCTGACGACGTCCAGGCATGGCTAGCAACCGTTGTCCGCAACGAAGCGATCTCCAAAGTTCGCAATCGTACCCGGCGACGTGAACAGGAAAGCTTGGCAGCGAGCGAACGGTCAAGACAGTTCGTGTTTTCGGATCAAGCCGGCTTCGTCGGGCCTTGGACGCGGTCGCAGATCGATGAGCTCAGCACCGCGATGACTTCGCTGGCGACTGACGAAAGAGAGTTGATCATCGCTCGCATCTGGAATGGATTGGCCTTCCGGGAAATCGCAGACTTGACCGGGCGTTCCAGATCCCAAGTCCATCGTGACTATCACGCGGCATTGCAAAAACTGCGATGCCTGCTCGCAGAACAAAGTAGTGCCTTCAACGATTTATTTACCGCCGATATCTGATCGAAAATGAATCACCAAAGCCCACCAGACGATCAAAAGCCGAATGCGTTCGAAAGGCAATTGGCAACCGCACCGCTTGCCGAAGTTCCTTCAGGAATGGAAGAGATGCTGTACCAGGCGGGTTGGCATGCCGCGAAACAACAGATTGCGTTGGAGCAGAATCATCGAATCCGTGGTTTCATCGGCGGACTACTCAGTGGCGGATTGGCAACGGCAGCTGGCTTTCTGATTTGGATCGCATGCTTTACACCAGAATTCGATCCATCAATCGCACAAGCCAACAACTCAGCCCAGAACGATAAGGCATCGCACACAACGCAGACAACCGTAAATCCTGTCCCATCATTCGAACTGGAACAGAACCAATCGCTTGCGGTCCGCAACTCGAATTCGCCGGCCGTCGCGACAACACTGTCCGATCAATCGGGACCATTGCTGACACTTTGGCAATCACTAACCCAACCGCCATCGTCAACGCGTCCCCTCGTGTCGACACCGATCACCCATCGCAGTGTTATCCAGGCTGGCGACAGTCGATCCAATCACACGGTGTCCTTTGACGAAACCGGCTCCCCTTCGATCACGTCTCCTTCGGGCACATTGGGGCCGATACGTTTTGATTGGCAGCCATCGAAAAGCTCCAGTCACCACTCAATTGAGTTGCCTGCCCTTCGTCCCTTCGGAAATCAACCGTCGTTTCAATCTTAAACCACCAGCTTTAAGGTCAAGCACAATGACACGCGTTTCGTTTTGTGCCGTATTAATGATCGGAATGCTTTGGCACTCCGATCATTGTCGTGGACAAGAAAACCCACCGGCGAGTGAACTCGGCAGCACGATGACTGCGGAGGAACTCTTTGGATCGGCACGTCCCACGGAAGCCAAACCACCAGAGCCTCCCAAAAAGAGTGCACTGGAGGTCTCCCCAGCTTCCGAACCCAACCCCGCATTGCGGTATCAACTGTGGCCCAGCCGAATCGAACTGAAACCTGGATCGGCCAACCTTTATGCCGCCCGTGCCATGGTTTCGCTGCAACATGTCGAGTTCGCATGGTCGCGTGAAGCCGAACAAAACGGTAGCGAACACCCTTTCCAACTGGATTTCCAAGAGGGGCCAAAGCTTGAAACCATCCAGCCCTATTCGGACGCCGTTGAACAAATCTGCACAGAACTTGGCCATCTTGCTTACTGCGAAGACCAGACGCGAGATTTGCGTATCCGCGATGAACGCGGTAGCGCAATTTACATGACCTTGCTACCAGAAATCCAAGCCTCGCGATCGTTGGCAAAGGCATTGAGATTTCGAATTCGAACCCTCGCGTTGCAACGAAAGTACGACGAAGCGATCGAGCAACTGCGAATCGGATTCCGGTTGTCCGAATACGTCGGTGACGGCGAAACCGTAATCGAACGGTTGGTCGGTAACGCGATCGCAAGCATCATGTGCGATGAAATCGAATTCATGATTCAACAGCCCGATTGCCCCAACCTCTACTGGGCGCTCGCAAGCCTTCCTAAAGACCTTGGCGATCCAGCAGAGCAAGCGATTTTGGAACTGAATTTGATGCAGCGACACATGCCAATTCTGGAAATGGCAGAGGACAACGATTTTTCAGACGAGGTCTGGATGGCGCAAGCGACCAAGATGGTTGTTGATCTGAAAGAGCTCGGCCGATCTGACTTTTCGATGGTCTACATGCTCCAGCTATTGGCGGATAACTCAACACCGTCGGCACGACAGTCCCTTATCGACCGAGGCATGAACGCTGATGTTGTCAATCAAATGTCGAAGATCCGAGCCGTGTTACTAAACGCGAATTACGAGATCACCGAACAAACGGACGCCCTTCAAAAAGGCTTTTTACTTTCAGAACCAGAACGTCAAAGCGTCCTTAAAGTTTCAGAAGCAGATTTCGCGGAGTGGAGAAACAAAAATCCACAGAACATCGCGAGCATCCTTACCGGCCTGCTTCTGCCAGCGGTAACTGCAGTCAACCAATCCGGCGTTCGCACACAGTTGCGTCTCCGACGACTGATGGCGGTTGAATCGATTCGCAACCATGCGGCAATCGAAGGGCAACTGCCAGAATCGCTGCAAGCGGTAGCAGACCTTCCGGTCCCCAATGATCCCTACACCGGAGCGAGTTTCGACTACTCGGTCGACAACGAATCGCTTTCGTTCAACCTGTCGGCCGAAACAACGGATGACACCAAATCCTTTAGTGACTTGCATGTCAGACTTCGCAAGCAGTAGGCACTGGGTAATCGCCCGCAATTAACCATCGACGCAGTGCTTACGCAACTTTCGGCATCGCGTTCCTTTTGAACCAACCTCTTTCGTCTATGACAGGAACTTCGGCCATGAGATCGCTAAACCCTCTGTCTTTAGCCTTCCCTCTGCTGATGCTTTGCATCCCATGCAGTTCTCAAGAACCATTCCCTGAAGAACACAAAGCGGTTCGGCCTTTCGTCAACGACCAGACCATGATAATTGGATGGATCGACCTGGAAAGAGCCGATCCAGTCGAAACCTGTGCGGTTCTAGCGAAAGCCACGAATGATCCCAATCTTGCAAACCTGCAACCGACCATAAAATCACTCCAAGCGACGTTGACCCAATACGATTGCTCCAAGGTCTACGTTGTGGCCGACTTTTCAGATTTATTCGGCGGTCAGCCAAAACTAGTCCTGCCAAGCGGCAAGCCTGAAACGCTGAAACAGGTACTAACTGCTATCGCACCGCATCAACGAGTCGACGTCAAAGAGAATTGTGTGGTACTGGCGTCACCCAATGCTCAGGTAGCTTCCGACTCTGAAGCCGCTCTTCCCGAAGCCATTGTCAATGCGATCACCAACAATACCTATGCCGTTGCATTGACCATCGCCCCCAGCAGGGCCCTCCGCCATATGCTTCCGGTCTGGAGTGCAAACACTCCACCTTCCGACATGACTTCGCTAGACTCGTTCAACCAGGTTGATAATCTTCGTGTCCTATCAATTGGTTTAGATACAGATACGTTTAGTGCCAAAGTGTCAGCCACCATGAACAGCCCGGATGCGGCGAAGGCAGCGACCGAATGGCTAGTCAATATCATCTCTGAACAACTCGGAACCCAATTACCGGTCGCTCCCACCGCAACCGGCAATACGGCGGAACTCGTTTTCACGAATCGAGACCAGCTTGTCGGTTTGATCACCGAACTTCATACGAAAGCGACAACCAACGCGCGGCGGACTGAGCGATTGAATGACTTTCGCGATGTCATGCTCGGATTCCACAACTTCCACGCAAGCTACAACCGCCTTCCTCCTCAAGCGATTGTCGATGCCAAGGGAAAGCGTCTGCTTAGCTGGAGAGTCGCCCTGCTTCCATTCATCGGTGAAAACGAACTTTGGAGCAAATTCCATCTCGATGAACCGTGGGACAGTCCCAACAACAAGCCGTTGATTGAACAGATGCCTCAGGTCTACGCAGGGCCGCTTCCAATTAAAGAAGGGAAAACAACCATGGTCGCACCAATGACGAAGGATACCGCGATGGGACGGCCAGGTGATTCCACGAAATTCAAGAACATCACTGATGGACTTTCCAATACGATCGGCGTCGTCAACGCAACGCAGGAAGCCGCAGTGATTTGGTCCAAACCGGATGACCTACCTGTCGATCAACAGAACTGGAAAAAGCATCTCGTTTCGGACGGGGAACAAAGCTTTATCGCCACCATGTGGGACGGTTCCGTTCGGCGTCTATCGGCTGACTTTGATACGGATCTGTTCTTCAAACTGCTAACGATCGACGGCGCCGAAACTTACGACCCCGATGCTCTAAACGGGAATTGAAAACTGGGACAAATGCGGCTTCGCCACGGCCGAAGCCGCGCATGATCGGTTCCCTGTCTCTACCGACCGTTTTATCGAAAAACGATAAAACAACATTGACTTGTGATCGCTCCTGGTGTTTATTGATAAACAATAAACACAGGAGCATCGCAAATGAACACAAAACCAATCTCACTGAGCTTGCTAAAGCTTTTTGTCAATGTCTGGTGGTGGGGACTGATCGCGACAGCAGCTATCGCATCGCTTTGGATCACACTCGCACCGTCGGCCATCGACCATCGGTCGTTCACTGGATACGCTAGTCATATCGACACGTCGCCACTGCAGGCGATCGACCGAAGCGGTCATGAAGTCAACGTCGAATTCGACGGCCCTGCGAAAGTCAAACTTACCTACGCCGATGCCATCGAGACCGAACCGCCAGGATTCAAATACAAAGCCCTTGCGTTAGTGTTTCTGGGCGCAGCGTTTTCCGTCTCGCTCTGTTTTGTCAAACAGCTTCGCGATATCGTTCGGACCATCGACCAAGACGATCCGTTTGTCCCCGAGAATGCGTCTCGACTGCGGACGATCGGAATGCTGATCATGCTTTTCGCATTTGCCAAAGGCCTGGGACAATTCTTGATTTCCGGCTATGCCGACACGATGGTCACACCGACCGGCTTTAATCTAAACGGTCGCCTGGAATTTCCCGCCGGATTGTTCACCGTCGCGATCGTCGTCTTGGTGCTGTCGGAAGTCTTTCGTCACGGCACTAGAATTCGCGAAGAACAGTCGCTGACCATTTAGAGCCTATCCGAAAAGAGGCCTGACCCCTTAAATGATTCGAATAAAGCTTTCCGAAGTGATGCAAGAAAAAGATGCGTCACTAACTGAGCTGGCGGATGAAGTCGGAATCACGCTGGCCAACCTTTCCATCCTTAAGACAGGCAAAGCAAAAGCCGTTCGCTTTTCCACACTTGATGCGATCTGCCGAGCGTTGAAATGCCAACCCGGTGACATCATCACCTTCGAAGATGACTAATATCGATGCGACTTAAGTTCGCTGGTGAGCAACAACCAACCGTGTCGACTTTGCGATCCACCCTACAAGTCACCGTACAGGCTTTTACCGTACAGGCTTTTTACGACGAGCCTGATTGATTTCGCATTCTTCTGGATCATGCACTGACTCCAGCTGATTCAGCGAATCTTGAATGCGAATGCGATATTCCTCGACCGATTCTGATTCATCGGGAAGGATCGGTTCGGCAAAATAGGCGTCGATCTTCGTGAAAGGCACCGGAATCTGCATCCGGTCCCACGTTTTCGACAGGATGAAACGCTTTCTTGGGATCGTGACCACGTTAAGGACTGCGGCACCAGAAGATCGCGAAAGAACCGCGATCCCCTTACGAACATGATTTCGAGGCCCACGCGGTCCGTCGACAGCAAGCACCACCGATGCGTCGATCGCAACGTGTTCGATCATTTGATCAAGAGCTTGACGTCCGCCTTTCTCGCGATTGGTCCGCCGACTTGATCCACGGACAGCCTTGATTCGAAGCAATCGATAGGCCGGAATCAATAATTGGCCATCTTCAGAAGCTGAAACCATTGCCGCAGTGTTCGGCTCGCGATTGATCGCTGCGGCGACCGAATGGGCATGAAGGATCGAAAACGCGTAAGGCCGTCCCGCATCACGCAAACGCTCGCGAGGATCATTGTGTGCTGTCACACGACATGTCACCCGCAGGGCGAGCATGACGAATCCCAGCATCCACGATTGAACCGTCAACAAGACCGACATAAGGGTACCACTAAGAAAACTCGATGGAATCCGCCTCGCGAAACTGCCTGTATCACGCTTGGTACTTCACCAACTTTGGAGCGCCGCATCGATGCGATCCCGGGAACGCCTATCAACACAAAAGCCCATCCGCTTCATCTGGCTTTCGCGTCGCCTCTTTTCGTGATCGCAATAGCAAAGCTGATCGGCAACGTATCGTCCAGCTAGGCATGCCAAAAAAAATATCGCCTCCCACACAGGAGGCGATACCCTTCAAACGTTCTAAGCCGATGTCACATTGGGACGCCGTTTGTGACGACGCTTTGCCTGCCCGGTCGCCTGTTGATGACTCGAGTGCTGCCCCTTGGACTTGCGAGCCTTTGAATTCAGCGATTTTGAATTTTGCGACTTTGTGGAATTGCCTTGCGGTCGAGGCGACGAACCGCGACGACGGCCACCGTGCGATCGTTTTTTTGCCGGAGATCCTGATGAAGCCGAATGTTGAAATTCGGGATTCTCAATCCGCAGCTTGAAACCGATCAAATTTTCGATCGCTTTCAGCTCTTGCATCTCACCGGAGGTACAAAACGAAACCGCCACACCCTCGGCACCCGCACGCCCGGTTCGGCCAACGCGGTGGACATAGCTTTCCGGTTCGACAGGCATATCAAAATTGACAACGTGCGATACGCCGTCGATATCGATACCACGAGCCGCAACATCGGTTGCGATCAAGGTCGTCACGCGATTCTTTCGAAAAGCCTCCAACGCACGCTGACGCGCTGATTGCGACTTGTTGCCGTGGATCGCCAACGCCTCGATGCCTTCGCGGGCAAGCTTTTTAACGAGGTTGTTCGCTCCATGTTTTGTGCGGGTGAACACAATGGTGCGGTCGACTTGGTCGTTGGACAAGAACGAATGAAGCGCCTTGACCTTGCCACTCGTTTCAACAAAGCGCAAAGACTGCTTCACGCCATCGGCGGTCAGTGCTTTGCTGGGTACAGTCACGCTGACGGGATTGAACAAGAATGTCGCGGCTAGCTCGCGAATTTTTGGTGACAGCGTCGCCGAAAAGAACATCGACTGCCGATCCTCGGGAAGCTTCGCGACAATTTTGCGAAGTGCCGGGAGGAAGCCCATATCAAGCATCCGATCGGCTTCGTCCAAGACAAAAATTTGGATGTCAGCGAAGTTGACTTTGCCTTGGTCCATCAGGTCAATCAAGCGACCGGGTGTCGCGATCAGCACGTCAGTGCCTTTGCTGAGCGAGCGGACCTGTGCGTTTTGTTTAATGCCACCGTAAACAAGCGTTTGGCGGAACCGCATGTGCTTGCCATAGTCAGCAAAACTGTCCGCGATTTGAATCACCAATTCACGCGTCGGGGCCAAAATCAAAACGGTCGGGTGATAGGGCCGAGTCTTCGGCTTTTCACAGCCCAAGTAATCAAGAATCGGAATCGCGAAAGCCGCTGTCTTTCCGGTGCCGGTGCTGGCACAACCAAGAATATCAAGCCCTTCGATCGCTGGCGGAATCGCTTTTGATTGAATCGGGGTGGGTGTTGTGTAGTTCAACTCGCGTAGTGCTTTTTCAAGCGGGCTGAACAATTTCAATGTTTCAAAACTTTGCATCTAAATAACTCCACTCGACACACGCATCCATCGTCGCTGCGATGTGGTCGGTGCTGCCTATTGGCGATTTTGCTTCGCACGGGATCAAGAATAACGAAGCGGAGACGAATTCGTCTGGCGGCGAAAAGTGCTGGCATGAACCGAGGGCGTACATTCCCAAGGCTGCTGATCCATCAGCGACAATACCGCGTGAACTGAACTCGCTGCCAACAAGAATGCGAACGAGTGAATTGCGTCTAATGACGCAAACCGCTTCTCCAATGGGTCAACACGACCGTTGTTTAGCGGCAAATGGCAAACACCGGTTTGCCGTTAGAGAAGTTTCTTCCTACCTCAGGTGGGCTTCTCTTGATCGGACGACGCGACTATTGAACGTCGCCTCTCTCATTCATCCGATCGATTCATGCATTTGGGTGCTCATAGGACACACCAATTCACCTAAGCCTACAACCATGGCACCTAAATGCCAACTGCAATTGTCAAGCCTTGTTCAATTTGCACCAACGCGGCGCGTTACAAAGCTCTTTGGTGCGACACGGCACCAAAGTATTCATCCATCGGTTGCCCGGCACCGCCCCCCGACCGGCTACGAAGCGACATTGGCCCCCAATCCAACGGCAATTCTTCATCTGTCGCTCATACGACTTTTGCCAGCTTTTGACGGCCCAGCCTGAGACGCGGCTGCCGCGATAGACGGCCCCAGGCGTGCTTTCTGTATCGCAACAGGAATTCACGAAAAGTGTTTAAGCGGTTGTGCAGAGTTCTTCGCAGGTACCCACAACCAACTCTGGTGCGAATTGAAACCAACAAATTCACGAGAATAACAATGTCCCTGAAAAGCCTGCGACTCAAGTTCGCTTCGGCACTTGCCGCATTTGCCGTGATCACAGCAGGGGTACAAGCATTTGCCCAAGCTTCATCGAATGTCGAACTTCCACGATCAGAAACGATCGCTAGTGAAACAGCAGCCTCTAACAATATCACCAGCTCGAACCAGCCGCTCTACCAACGGCTATGTGAGCTCAATCGAGGATGGCTAGACCTTACGCCCCGCTTCGACCAGCTAACACAGCCGGTGAAGATGAATAGCGAGCACTCGCTGATCCAAATACACCTTCGCTTGGTAACGCTTGAACTTCTCGCCGCAGACGTTTCTCATCTGACGCCAGAGCAGAAATCAAACCGAGCAAAGCACATTGAAACCCTGAAGGCTTATACCGCCGCAGGTAGGTTCCCCAAAAACATCTATATCGCTGGCCGATGCCCGGTCTTTATCGATGCAAAAGGAACCCACTGCGCCGTCGGTTACCTCATTGCCGCCTCAGGCAATGCTGAGCTGGCAGAACAGATCAACGCAGAACACCAGCTAGACTTCCTTGCGAATATCAAAACCGATGGCCTTTCCCAGTGGCAGCAGTCATCAGGACTTGGATTAAACGAACTGGCTCTCATCCAGCCAACCTACCACCACTTCCGCAGCACAACGCTTCGCTACCCAAAGGAGCTTGAACAGCTAATTCTTGGTAACCCCGAACCACTGCGTGACTTGATCGAGAACGGAAAGCTAAGCGTCCACGCCAAAGCAAGCGGAAAGACATTGCTGCACTTTGCCGCCGCAGCAGGTGAACTGGATTTGGTTAAGCGACTGGTCGAAATGGGCGCAGATATCGAAGCCTGTTCGGATCTTGGCTGCGAAAAAACCTCGCTCACGAAAGCTGGTCGCTACAAACTGGTCAGCATTCTTTGGGATCAGCCTGTCAAAGTTTCTAGCGATGGCAAACGCGGCATTGGGGTTTATGGACCGGTATTCGCCACCTCTCGCGGCGGCTTTGTTGCGGACGTGCTGACAGATTACACGGGTGGGACCGCTGGCTTAAATGCGTTGGACTATGCCACACGCCCACCAACGGGGAGCGGCTACCGCATGGTCTCATACCGAAAAATCAGTCCAATTACGTTCGGAATGAAAAAGCTCCCTGTCGACGAAGCGTTCGAAGAGCTTTTGAACAATCGAAAGGCGGTCGCTCAGTGGCTAATAGAACAAGGCATGCAAACGTTGGAGCAACGAGAGCAAGCTTCGAACCATGAAGGCAACTGACTCTCCTCAGCAATGAACCATCCCGACAGGTGCACAGGAACTTCCGCAGATCAAGACTTTTCAGACGCAGGTCTTGTGCACCTGCGATTCGACAAACAGACGAAATCAAGCGGCCCGTTGACGGTCTTTCTTAGACGATATCTTGTGAGTGACACCAGGCTTGGGGTTCGTCCTCAATTCAAGCAGACGGACTAACGGCACCGCTTCGCCGACATTTGGCAATGAAAACGCCCCTTCGAAGTTGACGTTTATCCCGTTTCATCATGTCGCTCAGGCGGATCGAAATGATCGGTTGGATGATGACGGTTGCCAGCCCGATAAGCAGACCTACCAATCGGATAAAGCGATACCTTTTTGACGTGTCTGGTGACCGACAATGAATGTGAAAACGTTGCGAGTACTTTTCACTTTGGCTGCCTTAGGGTTTACCCAAGCTAGCGATGCCCGAGGCCAAGAAACATTCCAATCGCCCTCACTGATTCGCCTGCAGCAACAAGTCGATGCGCAAGCGTTTGAAATCGATCAGCTGAAGCAATTGCTGAATGAACAGCAGACCGCAACATCACTTCCCTTTGGAATCTTCCCTGACGACAGTGACACCGACTGCACACCAGGAAGCATCGCCCGCATCCCCTTGGTCATCCAACAGCCGGTCGAAGTCGATTGCGATGGCTTACTCGAATCCGGACCATCGCATCAGACGATTGATTTCTATTCGGACTTCAATAAAGGGTTCACGATCGTTCCCTTTGACAAACAAGCTCATCCCTTTCAGCTAAAAATCTGCAGCTGGATTCAGTTTCGACATCATGACTTCGAACAAGACATCACCTCGTGGACCGATCAATCGGGCACAACTCGTTCGGTTCGACACCGCAACGTATTTGACATCGAGCGTGCCCGTCTTGTGTTTAAAGGATATGCCGTCGACGAGCGTTTGACCTATTTCCTGCAGCTCGATGGCGACACAGATGGTTCACACACGGTTGACTTCATGGATTATTGGTGGGGATGGCAACTGACCGAAAACTTTCGAATTCAGATGGGCAAACGCAAAGTCCCCGGAAGCCGCCAGTGGATCATGTCGGCACGACGCACTCGCTTTGCCGACCGCCCGATGGCAAACGATTTCTTTCGACCTGATCGAACCGTCGGAATCTTCGGAATCGGAACGATTGGCGAGCGCTGCCAATACCAACTGATGGCCGGAGATGGCTATCGAAATGCAAATGTACCTAACTCACGCAGTGACGATCGCTTCGCATTTGCCGCCAGTAGCTACATCGATCCTTGGGGAGACTTTGGCGGGCAACTCGTCGATTTTGATCATTCCTGCACCCCACTGGTCCGAATTGGACATTCATTCGTCTATTCAAAACAAACGTCTGACCAAAGAGGTGTGCCACTGAGTGAAGCTGATTTCGTCCGGCTTTCTGACGGAACGCGTTTGACGCAAACCGGTGCGATCGGCCCCGGGGCGACGGTATCGAATTACGACATCTACATGTATGGAATTGATGCTGCGATCAAGTACATGGGCTGGAGCTTCGATTCTGAGATATATATGCGATGGATCGAAAGCTTGACCGCTGATCAACCTTTGCCGCAAAGCAGCCTGGAACAGCATGGCTTCTACGTCGAAGGCGGTCGGTTCCTGATACCCAAACGACTCGATGCGAACCTTCGATATTCGCAGGTTAGTGGGATGTTTGGAAACGGACTCGAATATGCAGTTGGCTTCAATTGGTATCCGCTGTCTGTCCCCCAAGTCAAAGTGACGTTCGATATTACAGAGTTAGACAGCAGCCCATTGCAAAGCACACCGAGTGATATTTTGGTCGGTGACGATGGAACGTTATTCCGGACACAGTTTCAGGCGGAGTATTAGGCCACAAATTCAGTAGGTCACTTCGTAAAAAATCCTGACCTGAAATCCTCACCCGAGCCGCGCGGCACCTGGTTGTGCTGTACAACTTAGGCTTTGGAGAGGACAACGATGGCGAAGAAGAAAAAAGCGGCGGCGTCAAAAGCTTGGTTCAAACCTCGGTTCACAGGTCAACGGCTCTGCTTTACTGGCAAGCCTGGCGGCTACGGCGACTCTCGAGCGGATTTCGAATCATGGGCTCGTGATGAAGGCGCCGAGATCGAAAAGACCATCAACGATAAAGTTGACCAGCTAGTCGTGCTAGAAAAAGGCGCGACCGCCGGGACCGTCAAAAAAGCGGCTGCCCTGAATAACAAGGGCGCGGCGATCGTCACCATCAGCGAATCTGACTTTCGCGAAGCGTTCGTTCCTGACGAAGACGAAATCGTTGCACTCGTCGCCGCCGGTGACCTAGGTCGCCAGCGATTGCAGGAATTGTTTCAACGCAGCCATAGCTATTATTATGGGAAAGGCGAATCGATCGACCTGACATCGACCAATCTTCGTGGTGCAGACCTTGTCGACTTAAACCTTCGCCCAGTCAAGCTTGATGGGGCCGACTTGCGTGAGTCGCATCTCAAAACGCTCGAAACGGGTATTCTTCGCAGTGTTCGCATGGACAAAGCACATGGCGAGCACTTTCGACCATCCGGGATGACGAACTGCTCCTGCAAAGCCGCGAATCTGCCACATATGTTCGTCGGATACCAAACCTACGGCAACAAACAAGATCTCAGTGACTGTGATTTCACAGGCGCGAATCTGGACGACTCCTACTTTGGCTACGTTAAAGTCATCCGCACGACCTTCAAAAGGGCCATCCTGACGGAAGCAGACTTCCCAAGCGCCAGCCTTACCGAAGTCGACTTCACCTCGGCTGACCTCAGCCAATCCGAACTTACGAATGTCACAATCAAAGATTCAGCTTTTACCCGCGCAAAGCTGTGCCAGGTAAAGCTCTCACATTCGACGCTTACCAATGTCAATTGCCGCAATGCCGATTTTACGGGTGCCAGCCTGAACGGAACCGTCTTCAAAGACGTGGATCTGACCGGTGCAAAGTTTGGCGACACATTGTTATTTGGCACCAAGTTCGAAGGCACCACCGACATTTCGAAAGCCAAGGGACTGCAACTGCCAACGATAACCGCAGTCAAAACCGGCAAGGCATGTCGTGACCTCTCGGCGATCGTCAATAAAGCGGATGCGATTTCGATCACCGGTGCGGTTCAATTGAAAAGCGGCGTCGTTCAAATTGAAATCGACAAAGGCAATTACTATCGGTCGGACTTCGTTTCCAAATTCTCTATCGAGATCGACGGTTCGACGATTAGCGATACCACCTATCTCAAAACCTTTACGAATGCTTTGAAGCACGCGGGTGAGAACTGGGGACATGGCGAACTGAGGTTCGAAACCATCAAAGTCAAGTCTTCCAAAAGTGCTGTGAAAGGCAAAGCATTGCAGGAAGCTGTCATCGCAGCACTCGCCGAAGTGTTTGATACCGATATCCCTTCCGATGACGACCTCAAAGCAGCAAAGAAAAAGTCGCAGGCCAAGTCAGATCAGATCAAGCAGGACTTGCTCGATGAAATCCGTGGCGGCAAAGCCGGTGTCGCAGCATTCAACGCCCGCGACAATCAAGTTCTTGTCGACAAGAAACAAAACCAGCTTCGGAATGAAGACTTCTCATCGGCAAAGCTAGCCGGATTATCGGCCGAAAGCTTTGATTTTCAAGGAAGCAAATTCAATTCAGCAGCCCTACGCAAAGCAGATCTGCAGTGGGCGAAGCTGAAGAAAACCGATTTCAGTGCTGCTGACCTGCGAGATGCAAACTTGAAAGGTGCCGTCGCAACCGAAGCGACCTTCAGTCTTGCAAAACTGCAGAAAGCAAATCTCGAGTGGTGCACGCTCGACAAAGCTAACTTTGAAGGCGCCGATCTCACCGGAGCAAACTTGGCGGACGCTAGCTTGAAGGGCACTCAGTTTGCCAATGCCAAACTTAAAGATGTGACTTGGGAAGACAATGTCTTTGACGAAAAGACAGCCTTCCCCAATGGTTTTGAAATCCCTGAGACATTGAAGTTTGCCGGTATCGGCATTGACCCGCGCATTGCCGAAGCGTTGCCGTCAATCGATGAAGAAGTCATCGACTTTGATAGTTTCATGGATCGGTTGAAGCTGACGGTTGACAAATCCCGTTTGTCCAAATCCATGAAAATGCTCAAGGCGGATCGCTTTGAATTGTTTTCTGAAGTCTCCGATGAAGCATTTCGTGGTGTCGTCAAAAGCCAAACCGATGCCTCGCTCGTCTATTCATGCCAACTGACGTCGGCAGGCGAATTCACCTGTTGCACACAAAACCTAAACCCTTGCGGCGGGCTGCGTGGTGCGTTGTGCAAACACCTGTTGGTTCTAATCGTTGGCTTGACCAAAGGTGGAATGCTTGATGCAAATAAAGCGGCAACATGGGCGCATACCAGCTTGGGTAAAAAACCCGAGCTAGACAAAGACCAAATGTCGGAGGTCTTGCTAAAGTACAAAGGTGCCGAGGCGGGAGAAGTCGACTGGCGTCCGATGGAAACGATCCCCGAAGATTACTATGCGTTCTAATTGATGTCAGAAGTCGACGAAATCGTGCAAACGATCAGCCACCTCCAGCGGCTGTTCGAAGATTTGGCCATTCGCGGGTTGCGGACTTGTGGTGCCGAACACTTAACAGTTCTTCGAAATCTATGCGATGAGCTAAACGGGATCGGCGCGAAGTACCTGGGCAACAGTATCGATGAATTGATTCGATCGATCGAAAACGACGATCGTGCCGCTGCGTCAAAGCTATTGCGTGCCCAATCGACCCTTCGTACGTTCGAGCGAGTCCTTACACTACAAGTTGCTCAGCAGTTACTCGTCAGCAGCACTGTTTCAAATCAGCACTGCTAATCAGTAGCGGAGAGCAAGTCGAGTCATGAGCAAAAAGAAGAAAGGCAAAAAGCACCTCTTGTCCGGCAAGACTGTTGCCTTCTTTGGACAGTTTTCTGACTGGCCCAGATACCATGGTGGCAGCCCTTGCGAAGTTGTCAAACGCCTCGGTGCATCCGTCTGCACGGACGTCGACAGCTCATTGGACTTTCTTGTCATCGGCGACGGACGTCAAAAAGGTCGAGCAACGGCGATTCGCAAAGCGATCAAACTAAATTCCAAGGACGAAGGCAGTATCGAAATCCTTGATGAGCCTGCGTTTCGCGATCTCGTCCGCTTGGACATGGCCGAAAAACGTTTTGCATTTTGTGGCGGTTTCGATTGCTGTCCACAAGACTTCGACGCAAAGCTGCTTTCCCAGATGGTCGAAGCGGTTGGTGCGATCGTCCAGCCAGAAATCGATGAATCGCTTGACTATCTTGTCGTTGGCAACCGTCGCGCCAAAGGGAAATCCGCCGCACAGCGTGCGGCGACAGAACTTAAAGACGCAGGAGCATCGATTGCCATTATCGATGAAGAAGGATTCTTGGAACTGGTGCGACAAGAGATGCCCAAAGAATCGGACGAGATGTCCTTCCCGACGTTCGTTGGCAATCTCTACAGTGTTGTCAACGAAAAGAAGATCCAACGTGCAATGAAGATGTTGCAGTCGGAGAGCTTTCAGCTGTACTCGATCCTTGACGATCATCATCTAATCGGAGTCGTCAAAAGTCAGACGAGGGACGACATCGTCTATGTTCCGTACTTGGAAAACAATGGGCGGTACGGATGTACGACGACCGATCTGTCAGACTGCATGGGACTACAGGGAAGTCCCTGCAAACATCTTCTTGTACTGATGATCGGCTTGGTTCAAGCGGGTGAATTCGATTCAAAGTTGGCTTGGACATGGATTCGCGATGCCGGGAGACGCAGTCCCAAACGCGATCTCGAGTTCACGACAAAAATTTTGCTGCAATACAAAGGTGTCGTCGCCGGTGAAGTCGATTGGCGACCGACCGAAACGATTCCCGAAGATTACTATTCGTTGTAGCGACCGACGGAATCATGAAGCTGCCCCAAGATGATCGCCAAAAACTGCTACGACTCCTCGATGACGTAGCTAGTTCGATCGAAGAATTGCTGTTGACCGGACTGACAACGGCATCGAAGTCAACGCGTCAAACGCTTGATGTCTCGTTCCGCGAAGCGTCACGGATGCGATTGCTGCGACTGGGATCGACGCTGCGTGCTTCCAACGAAGAACTTGGCCGATTCACCGATAAAGACCCTCGTTTTTCAGCCAAACGTCTGACGTTTTTCTTGAATCGTGCCTGGATGTTGTGCCGCGGTCTTTCGCATGCTCTTGCTGAAAACGACGAAGACGAGTTTGACCGTTTACTCTGGGTACCTGCGACCGAACCGGTAAAGAAGCTGGAACTGGTCACGGTGGGTGTCTCGAAGAAAGAAGTCCAAAACGCCTACTGTGCCTTCGAGTTTCGTTTTCGAACGCTCTCCAAATCCGGCAAGCGGATCCCCAAGCATTATCGCTTAGTTTGGTCCTGCATTTTCCCAATCAAGCCCGGAACCGAGATCCCTGCCGAAGGCTTCTTGCATTTGCCCCAGCGGCAAAAGTTCAAAGCAAGCGACCTCATGGAAGGCAACAAGATCACGATTCAAAACTGTGCAGTCGCCGTTGACGATTTCGGAGGTGGACGGATCAGCCTGAACGAAAAGAGCACCGTCGAAACTGGCGAAGCATTTACCGATTGGGAGTCGCTTTTCCATTGGGATCTGGAATCAGCCATCAAACGCATTGAACAACATGAGACCAGCCCATTCGATCTAGACATCGAAATGCAAGAAGAAGTCATGTTCGATCAATGGACGATGGAAGCGAAAATCGATCAAGGTCGTGAGGGACAAAACGTCTACCCACTGTCCGCCAACGGCTTGCACCTCGACGCTGTCGTCTCGCAAGCGAACGAAGGCAAAGCCCTTCGAAAGAAACTCGATGGCTACCGAAAAAAGAAAACCAGACCAACGATCTTTGGGCTAATGCACTATGAAATGTGCCGACTGATCTTTCAACCACTCACCGTGTTCGAACCGGACGGCCCGGTCCATCTGATGATTTCTGAAGATAAAATCGATCGCGCCGCATTGCTACAAACACTGAAGTTCACTTGACGCTAGAGCCATGGCAAAGAAAAAGACTGTAAAGAAGAAGGCCGCATCACGAAGCGGTACAACACAGCCTGCGAAGTCAACCGAACAAGTTCGTGAACCTGCCGAAGTTCGCTATGCGGATCAGATCGAATCCCTCATTCAAAATGATCAGACGACACCGCCAAGGGCCTGGCGACTATCACCGCGTGCTGTCCTCGATTACATCGTTGGTGGTAAAACGCTAAAAGCGACCATCAATGGCAAGTCGCAGCAGGTCGAAATCACGCGGAAGTTCTTCGGCGACGATTCGATCGTTGAACGGGCGATCGTCACACTGGCTTCGGAAAGGGCGCTGCTTTTAGTCGGCGAGCCAGGAACCGGAAAAAGCTGGCTTTCGGAACACTTGGCTGCCGCGATCAGTGGCAATTCGACACTGACCATACAAGGGACCGCCGGAACCACCGAGGAGCATATCAAGTACTCCTGGAACATCGCACGTGTGATTGCCGAAGGCCCTACGCCCAATAACTTGATCCCATCACCGACCATGGTGGCGATGCACTCCGGCGGTTTGCTCCGTTTCGAAGAAGTCACCCGTTGTGTACCGGATGTGCAGGATTCCCTCGTTTCGATCCTTTCGGACAAAGCGATCGCGGTACCGGAATTGCCGGATGCGAATATGGTTTGGGCCAAACCCGGCTTTAACGTCATCGCAACGGCCAACTCACGTGACCAAGGTGTGAACGAATTGTCTGCGGCGCTAAAGCGTCGTTTCAATTACATCCACATTCCGATCGTCGCCGATCAGAAAACCGAAGTCGAGATCGTCCAACAGCGTTCGGCAGAATTGATTCAGCAGTACGAACTGCCCGTCCAAATCAGTCCACCCATTATCAAAATGCTGGCGACGGTCTTCCGTGAAATCCGCAACGGAAAATCATCCGAAGGTGTCAGCGTCAAACAGCCCACCACCACCCTTTCGACGGCCGAAGCGATCGGATGCGCACTTGACGCCGCATTGCACGCCAGGTTCTTTGGCTCAGGCAAAGTGAACCCCGGCGACATCGCCCGAAACATGATCGGGTCGATTGTCAAAGAAGACACCGCCGACTTAGCCGTTCTGAAGGAGTACGTCACGATCGTTGCTAAAAAACGTGCGCGTAGTGACAAGGCTTGGCAAGAATTTCATGACGCGATCGTTTCGCAGCTGAACTAATTCGCAACGCAATTTGTCTCGATCAGTTGCCTGTTTGCTCACGAGACAACCGAAACAAAGGTTTCTTATGTCGATCAGCGAATTTGAATCTGCTGCCGATCAGATCGAAGTCGATGTCCAGGCCGTAGCAAGGCTTGTCGATTCGGTACTTTCCGCAGATCTCTATTGGTTTCCGGTTCGTCACCATTCGCCATCGGTCGCGAAGCACCTGGAGATGGCGATCCATGCGCGAAAGCCAAAGTTGATCTTCATCGAAGGTCCTGCCGAAGCCAACTCGCTGATTCCTTTCATAGTCGATAGCCAATCAAAACCGCCGATCGCGATTTATTCGTCCTATCGCGATGACGATAACGTGCTCGGTTTGGCCGGAGTCGCTAGCCCGGCCGAGGACATCCCGCCTCGGTTTTCGTGCTGGTACCCGCTGCTCAGCTATTCGCCCGAGTACGTCGCGATGTTGGCCGCGAAAAAGGTCGGTGCTGAAGTCCGCTTCATGGACCTGCCACACCATGCATTGTTGACTCCAGCGGATCAATTCATTGAACATCCGCAGGAACCTGTCGAACAAGAAGCTGACGAATCAAAGCCAGTGATTCCAAAGCAGGTGATCCAACGGGAAGACGAAAGCCTCTTTGTCGAAAGCAGCTTCTATCAGCAACTCGCAAAAGCGGCGGGCTACAAAACATGGGCCGAAGCCTGGGATACGCTATTCGAATCGCGTGATTGGAAAGATGACGTCGAAGCGTTCCGACTTGAGATGGCGACGTTTTGTGCAGCCGTGCGATCGACGACGAGTCCCGATCGCATCGCCACGGACGGAACCTTGCCACGCGAACGATTCATGATGCAAACGATTCGTGAAACCTTAAAAAGCCAAAAGCTGAAACCTCGCGACGCGATGGTGGTCTGTGGTGGATTCCACCTTTTCCTCGACCAAAATGATGATCAACCACCACCGGTCCAACCCGAAGGCACTCTTTACAGCACAGTCGTTCCATATTCGTTTTTTCGTGTATCCGAATTGTCCGGATACGCCGCAGGCAACCGAGCACCCCAGTTTTATCAGTCGATGTGGGAACTGACGAAGTCGGAACAACTCGATGACCTGCTTGCACAGTATGTCGTCGCGGTCCTCAACCGGGCTCGCCGCAGTGGCGAAAGCGTTTCTTCGGCCGACGCAATTTCGGTAAGCCAGCATGCGCGGATGCTGGCACAGCTTCGCGGCCGTCCAGTTCCCATTCTCGATGACATCCAAGACGCATTGGTGACGTGTTGTTGCAAAGGCAATCCGCAAGATGAAGGGACGCAGCTTTTAAAGGCGATCGACTTCGTCAACATCGGAACCAAGGTTGGGCGGGTCACGGCAAAGCTAGGTCGATTGCCGATCGTCAATGACTTTTACAGTCAGATCGATGACCTGCAGCTCGACGAAGTGATGGGAAAAGAGAAACAGCTCACCGTTTCGCTGGATAAACGTGACAAGCAAGACGAACGACGAAGTGTATTGCTGCATCGACTGTGTTTTCTAGAGATCCCACTTGTCAAACAGATCGATGCCCCGAATACGGAATTTGCGACAGGCACACTTTTTAAAGAAAGGTGGTCGCTGAAATGGAATCCAAAGGTCGAACCGACGTTGGTCGAACAAAACCTTTATGGAGATTCGATCGAAGCGGCCGTATTGGCGAAATTGCATGAAGAAGTCGCACGCGATGAAGGCCATGCGGGGCGAACTTGTGGCCATCTCCGTCGATCGATCGAGATGGATTTACCCAACTTGGTCGCTGAAGTGCAGGTCGCTTGCGGTGACGCAATCGATTCGGATTCTCGCTTTGTTTCGTTGACAACGGCGCTCGGCCACCTGCTTGTCATTGATCGCTTTGCAACCTATCGAAACCTCCGACGTGATGAACTGCAGGAACTGATAGTCCTGGCATTTGACCGTGCTTGCTTCTCAATCACGGACGTCTGCAACGTTCCGGAAGATCAACAACCACCAGTCATTGATGCGTTGCTCTCGTTAGCCGACATCATGCTGAAGAGCGAAGGAGATCAATTCAGTCGTGATCTTTTCGCAGAAAACGTCCGCAGTGCCGCAGAAGAATCGACGGTCCCATTCTTAAGAGGTGCCTTTCTGGGGATGCTGACGGAGATCCGTTCGCTACCCGCCCAAGAACTCGCCAATGAGATTTCTGCGTACGCCTCAGCGGCCCCTGAGCAGATGATACACGCAGGCGACTTCCTTGACGGAGTGATGAGTGTTTCTCGGACTTCGATCATGCTCGGCGCGGACTCGTTGGTTTCTTCGATAGACGACTTGCTAAAAGCCGCTGACTGGGACACGTTCTTGATCATGATTCCAAAAATGCGTGCCGCATTCGAAAGACTGCATCCGGCACAGACCGACACATTGGCGCTTCGCGTCGCCACCTCCTACGGACTCGCCGAAGAAGCATCTTCGTTGACGGAACTGAACACTTCGCTCGAAGCGGCGGCGTTGATCGCAAGCATCGATTCCGAGGTAGCAAAGATCATGACCCGTTGGAACTTCTAAGCATCGGAATTGGAGCACTGAAATTTCAATGAGTATCAACCCAGACGATCACCATACGCTGGCACGTTGGCGGCTCGTACTCGGACGCGCCGCCGAGTCTCATTCGATCACGTGCGAGGGAGACGATCAGTGCGCGAGGATTGAGCAGCTTGTCGGTTTTCTATTTGACGAGCCTTCAGATCCTGCTCAATCCCGCGGTCGTTCAAAGACTCGGCAGGGAGGACTCGGCAAAGGCCGTGCTTTGACCGTTCCCGAATGGGTCGACCACGTCGCCGAACTGTTTCCCCACAGTGCAAAAGAGATCCTTGAAAAAGAGTTGGTACAACGACGTGGGATCTCAGAACTACTCGATCAACCAAAACTATTGGAAAAGATCGAACCGAATATGGAACTGGTTAAAACGCTGCTCACTCACAAAGATCTACTAAACCCCAAAACTCGGATCCTAGCTAGGAAGATTATCGACAAGGTTGTCCAAGAGCTTAAAGAGAAGATGAAGGTTCAAGTCGAGGCGGCGATTACCGGAGCGATACGTCGCGACAAGCATTCGCCACGTCGTGTTTTTCGCAACCTCGATTTGCCAATGACGCTGCGGCGAAACCTAAAGAACTACGATTCGAAAAGCGGACGACTACTTGTCGACCAACTCTTTTTCTTTGCTGCGGAACGCAACAAACGCCCATGGCACATTATCGTGACCGTCGACCAGTCGGGATCGATGTTGGACTCCGCAATTTTCTCTGCCGTGATGGCTTCTATCTTTGCCGAATTACCCGCCGTGAAAACCTCGTTGGTGCTATTTGACACCGACATTGTGGATCTGTCTGACCAAGTCGGTCAGCCCGTTGACGTTTTACTTTCGATTCAACTTGGCGGCGGTACTGACATCACACAAGCCTTGCAGTATTCGCACCAACTGGTTCGTGAACCGGCAAAATCAATTGTCGTTCTGATTACAGATTTTTACGAAGGTCGCGCAGAGAATGACCTTGTCCGACAAACCCGGGCGATGGCCGATTCGGGTATCCGTATGATCGGTCTGGGAGCATTGGGCTATAACGCGCGACCGGAATACAACCGTTCAACGGCACGCAAATGCCGCAAGGCAGGGATGGACATCCTCTCGTGCACGCCAGAGAAGCTGGCCGAATGCATGGGGCAGATCATCCGAAGCTGACTGCGAATCGAAGAAATCGCAATCGACATTAACCAGTGTAGTGGATCTTGTTAAAGATCCTGCAGAAGCTAATCCATCATTCCAGGATCTTTAACAAAATCCACTACGCCAAGATCCGCCTTGCATCTATTTTGCGATCGACTTGTTTGCAGACGATCAGTTTCGCATCTTAATAAAGCCGGATGCGAACTTTCCGGCCGCTTCAAAGACTTCCACAGGAATAACAGCGTTCGCTTCGACTTGCCCAGACTTGATTTCAACGGTCCAACCCACCGGTGGAGTCGCAGGAAACTCTGGCAACTGAAATCCCTGGGGTGAGATTTCGCTGATAAGTTGGCTGGCGAAGGTTGCCGTGCCAGACGGACTCCAGTAGCCAACAAATTGTGGGCTTGAAGGCAACATTGCGGAGGTCGTTTTGATGTATTCACTTTCGGATAGCGATGCACTCTTCCCATCCGATTCCCATGCAGCAACCAGCATGTCGGGACTTGTGTAGCCAATCAAAACTGTTTTGGCATCCACCGCCCCGGCATACATCACCAGTTCATTCGCGCCGAACATCTTGACCATCATCGCGTTCACCATCGCTTTTTGCTCAGGCGGAACTTGTGTCATCTGATCGAATGGCATTGTGATTTTCAGAGCACGATGGCCTTGTAGTGTTACCTCTTCGACATTGATTCCATCCAGAAATGGAATGTCCGCACCCTCCATCTTGGCTTCCAATTCGTTCCAGTAGCTCACGTAGTCATCGAGATACTGATTCGCATCAGGCACAACCATTGTGACCGCCGCTTTTCCGTAGACGGGCGTTCCTGGTTCACCAACACCCAACACAAACGCCATCCCGTCAAAACTCTTGAAATACTTTTTGGACAGCTCGATCATTTGGTCGATCTGCGTGGGCGTCATGTTGTAGACCTGCGGCATCGAACGCATCATCACAGCTGACAGATCCAGCATTTTCTTGAACCCGCCTTCGGGAATCGTCGCCCCAACGGCAACGACGAATGGACCATCTGGAATCCCTGGCAACAGATCTTTTCGACTGTCCGGAATGTCTTTCAGCAACGATGCAAATTGACTGGTAGGCTTCACCCAAAGATTCTTCGTCACACGAAGTGAACTCGACTCATCAATGCGAAGCGTAACCGAGAAGGCATCGAGTTCTTCACGCATGTAGGTAAACATGTTGTCATACATGCGCAACCCGGCCAACGCAGGATTGTCTTCACCAGCTTGCTCCGCAAAGACTCGCATCATTTCACGCAGACCTTGCTGCGCGGCAACCGTGACTTCCTCTAAACCGTGCGTTGTCATCAACAGCGCGATGTCATACTCATTTTCAGGTTGTGCGATTTCGCTACCGGAGGAAACTTCGTACTTCAGTACCTTCTCTAATGCGAACCGGTCTTCGGTCTGAGCGACAATCGCATGCGTTCCCTTCTTGGCTAGGCATAGCTTTTTGCCATTGAAGAGCCCTTCCGTGATCCCTGATTCGTTGGAAGCATTTTCGAGCTGCCCTTTCAGTCCGTCGTAGTCATTTACTGGAACAACTACAACGATTGAGACATGTCGTTCATCCGGGTTCTCCGCTGGCAAGAATGCCACCACAGTGGTTCCCGTCGTATCCAACGTTTTCGCGACATCGGGTTGTGTTGCCATCATGCCTAGGAAACTTGGGATCGGCAGCTGCATACGCTGTCCCAAAGTTTGAATTTTTGAATCCAAAGCCTGTGCATCAGACACGGCAATGTATCCGTAGGCATCGCCAGGAATCTGTTTCGTAATCTCCGCAGCATCGAGGGATGCCGACGCCATGAGGCAAAGCAGCGAAGCAAAGCATACGCCTCTCATAGTTTTTCTCCAAAGCATGGTGGTGGGGGAGGGATCATCAAGTTTACAGCACCCCGCTAGCTGCCAGGTATGTATGGACCCCAGATGGACATTCATGAAAGGCCGAAACGGCAGCCCCGCCGATCGCAAATTCCAGTCATTTTTCGCATCTTTGATGCCCTAACAGCCTGTCAATTCTCCATTGGCGCCCTTCACTGCCTCTGAAGGCAGCTTTCTTTTTCGCTGGTATTGTGGTCCTCCAAGGCGACTTTCAGAGAGATCAACCGACATAGCAGACGCGAGCGTCGATATTTGACGTCGCATTGCCGATCCCAGCAAAACTTTCTTGTCAGGGAATGATGGCGGTCTGTAAGAACCCATGAACATTCCGGTAGATGCCTTTGCGTCTCTTCATCCTTACTCAGCCCCTCAACACATCACGACGGTTAATGAATCGCGATAAATTCAGCTCGATCGGACTCCTCGTACTTCGCCTTGCCTTCGGTTGCTTTATGCTCGTCCATGGATGGCAAAAGCTTTCCGGCTTCAGCGAAATGTCCGGTGGCTTTCCTGATCCACTTGGTGTGGGAAATCAGCTGAGCTTGGTCATGGCCATCGGTGCCGAGTTCGGGTGTTCTCTTTTGTTGCTGGTCGGGCTTGGAACACGCCTGGCGGTGATCCCCTTGGGCTTCACGATGATTATCGCGTTGTTCGTCGTCCATGGGGCGGATCCGTGGCAAAAGAAAGAGCTTGCCGCATGCTACCTAGCCGTCTACATCACACTCTTCCTAACTGGTCCGGGACCACTCTCGATCGATGATCTGATCCGACGCCGACGTACTGCGACGAAAAGCAGTTAGAATTGCCGAAGTAAGATGCTCACGTTTGGCCGAATCACCTTTGGACCTTCGTGCCATTGCGTTCAATCGCCCCAACCTGCCGCGTCTACTCGGCGTGTCGGGATACTTCGAAAAACAGCAGCGAGATGTCCGCCAACGCCAGTTCCTCACCATGCTTGTCCGAGAAGGCTTCGACTGAATTCGTCATCACGCCGCGATGGCGAATCTTGACTGTCTTTTGCGCTGCGATCTTGGTCACCTTGATATCGCCAGAACGATCGATCGCTGACGAACCGCCAACGTATGAAGTCACCGCTCCGCCGGCTAAACTGGAACTTCCCGCCTTCTACACCAAGTATCTTAGCGCGGGCGGATACCCGATCGTCAGCTCGAGCGTCGTCAGTGACTTCGCTTTAAAAGAGGCGGCGTACTTGATTGATATGATGCTTGCCGAACGCCCCGACCTTCGGCAAGCAATGATCGAGAGCGGGTCAAGGTTGATCGTGATGGGGTATTCAGAAATGACCACCGACATTCCTGAATACGCAAACCTTTCGCCAAAGGATTACTGGGACGCTCGGGCACGCGGACTGGGTGGATCTCGACGGCAAGCTGTATGCTCATGCGGCGAAGAAAACTTGCTTGCCTATCGTGGTGACCCTTACCGAACCGAAAACATTCTGATTCACGAGTTCGCGCACAACATTCACTATCGCGGCCTCGTCAACATCGATGACACGTTCGATGATCGTTTAAAAGCGACCTATGATCGTGCCATGGCAGCCGGCCTTTGGGCAGGCAAATATGCTTCGGTCAACCATGCCGAGTATTTTGCCGAAGGCGTCCAGTCTTGGTTCAACAACAATCGGCCGCCTGACCATGACCACAACCATGTGGACACCAGAATTGAACTACAAGCCTACGATTCGGGTCTGGCGGCGGTTTGCGAAGAGGTCTTCGGAAAGACCGCGTTGGTCTACACCAAACCGGGAACACGCTTGACAGACCATTTGGCAGGTTATGATCCGACGCAGTCACCGCAATTCCGTTGGCCGGAACGCCTGACGAAAGCCAAGAAAGAGATCATGGACGAGATCAAACGCCAAGGCGACAATCGCCAGCAAGACTACAAGAAGTAAACACCGGCGGGTGTAACGGCGTGCTCTGCATGCCGGACGATCAGAAGCAATAAGTCATCAGAACGTTGCCGTGCTAACTGCCGCAACCATCCTCAACGAAAACTGCGGCAGTCGATCGTCCTCGGAAACTTACTTGCGGCGGCGACGAACGCTGACGCAGGTGCCTGCAACAAGGCATGCCAAGAATGCACCACTGGCAGGTTCGGGAATGGCGGTAATCGTTCGCGATGCCACCACGGTGCCAGTGTGGTAAAAGAAGTTTCCGCCACCACCATCGATCGTAATGTCATACGGAATCGTCAGAGTTTCGACATCACCAACGAGGCTGTAACCAATATTGCCGAAGTTGGTCATGGCTAAGCCATCATCAATGATCCGACGTTCCGCGTTGTCAATTCCGATTGCCGCAGAGTCTATTGAGGTGTAGCCAACGACATCCGCGGTGATTCCGGAATTCAACCCGCCAGTCACACCCGATCCGGCAAACGTCATCACATGATTGCTGATCGACAAATATGCCAAATTATTAAAAGTCAAACTGGCATTGGTTGTTCCTGCCGTGAACTGTCCATCACCATTTCCATTCGGATCATAATCGCCGTTGGAAAGGATATCGTCGAAACCTTGAGCGAGTGATCCGCCGGGGTTTGGAAAGTACTGCGATGCGGTTCCCGCGTCAAAGATGATGTTGCTTGTTCCGCTGCCGCCTGATTCGCTGAAGACGATCGCACCACCACCGAGGGTCACGGTCGCATCAAGGATTCCCGACAGCGTTGTCACGCTTGATCCCGCCGAAGTTTCCGTCAGCGTGCTCGCGCCGAAGTCGAATCCGAACGTGTTCGAGCTGCTGGAGCTGTCAATTGTGTAGATGGCGGCCTGCAATTGTGAAGGCAATACGGTGGCGATCACCGCACTTAAAACCATGGTCAAACAGAGCTTCATCGGACTAAATCTCTTCGGGGAAAGAGTGACGCTGAAACACAAGGAGTACACGAAAGGCACCCGGCGGGTTTTCAAGTGTATCTAAACGGCCAAGCGACAACCTGTTGATCCGAAAAAGAAGAAGGAATTTGTTGACGTTGCTTCCTAGTCGCCAGGCTCTGCCGTGCGACGTGCTGCCAACTAACAACACCCAACCGCGGCTCAGTAGTTGCCGTCCCCTGAGCCGAATCGCGCTAGCGACGGTTACATCCTCGTCGCGAGGCTCTGCCTTGCGACGTACTGCCGGGCAGCCTCCGGCTGCCAACTAACACACCCAACCGCGGCTAGCGCCGTCGCGGCTCAGTAGTTGCCGTCCCTTGAGCCGAATCGCGCTAGCGACGGTTACTTCCTCGTCGCGAGGCTCTGCCTTGCGACGTACTGGCGGGCAACCTCCGGCTGCCAACAACCACACATAACCGCGGCTAGCGCCGTCGCGGCTCAGTAGTTGCCGTCCCTTGAGCCGAATCGCGCTAGCGACGGTTACTTCCTCGTCGCCAGGCTCTGCCTTGCGACGCACTGCCGGGCAGCCTCCGGCTGTCAACTAACAACACATAACCGCGGCTAGCGCCGTCGCGGCTCAGTCATCCCACCGCATGAGCCGAATCGCGCTAGCGACGGTTGTCTGAACAGCACACCATAACAACACCCAACCACAGTCAGCGCCATTGCGGCCCAGGAGGCAATCAACACTCGCATCAAGCACAGAAGCTACAATGCACAGTTCGATTTCTTTCGCGGCAATCCTTGCTATTCCCTCGACGCAACTTCCCAAGCCACCGACGCGGAATTATTTGATGAGATCCACGACCTATGCAATCGTCACGATCTTGCTTTCGATCGTCTCTTCAATATCAGTTCGCGCGGAGTTGCCGAACATGGTTTGGATCAATGCCGAAGACATGAGTCCTCACCTCGGATGCTATGGCCATCCAGATGCCAAGACTCCGAACATCGACGCGTTGGCGCGCGAGGGTATCGTTTACCACAACGCATTCGCAACAGCTCCGATTTGCTCACCTTCGCGATCGTGCTTAGCAACCGGGTTGTACGCGACCAGCTTGGGGACTCAACATTTGCGATGCGAAATCGAGATCCCTGATCAAGTTATTCCGTTGGCAACGCGATTAAAAAAGCACGGCTACTATTGCACCACATCAGGCAAGACCGACTACAACTTTGACCCGACTGGAATCTGGGATCAACGAACCAATGACTTGGGACCATGGCGGCGACGCGATAATCCCAAGCAACCGTTCTTTGCTTTTATCACCGTAGGCGAGACTCACGAAGGCCCGATTAACAAAGAGGACCGCTACGAAGCGGCGATCCGTGACCTTCCAAGTGAACGACGACATGACCCGAGCAAAATCAGCTTGCCTCCGTTCTACCCCGACTCACCTGAGACCCGCCGCATCTTCGCTGGTATGCATGACTTGGCAAGTGTGTTCGACCTGAAAGTTGCGGAGCTGATTCGAATCCTTAAGGAAGACAGTGATTTCGACAACACAATCGTGTTCGTTTTTGGAGACCACGGGAACGGACTTCCTCGCTACAAGCGTTGGCTCACCGATTCGGGGTTGAGGGTACCGTTGGTGATTTACATTCCGCCGCAACATCGCACGTCAGCCATCCCAAGCCAAGAGATGCGTGAGTTGCCCAATGGAACACTGCAAACCGATCGGCTTGTCAGCTTTGTGGACTTCCCTGCGACTGCACTTAGCTTGGCAAGCATCCCGATTCCAGAATTGCTGCAAGGGAAAGCGTTTCTTGGTTCGCAAACCTCGGAACCGCAAAAGTACGTTTTTGGTGCCCGAAGTCGTGCCGATGACATGTTCGAAGTCTCGCGTAGTATTTCAGACGGACGGTACATCTACGTTCGTCACTTCATGCCGCACCTACCTTACATCCAGCCGTCAACGATCTTCGACGACAGCAAACGCTCGTTCAAAGAACTCCGACGACTGCACCTTGCGGGAAAGTTAAATGAACATGCTGAAAAGCTTTGGACCCGACATAAGCCGATCGAAGAACTATACGACTTGAAAACAGACCCACACGAGCTTGAAAACCTCGCGGACTCGGCAGAGCATGAAACAATCAAATCCAACATGCGAGACCAGCTATGGCAATGGATTCTGAAGCATCGCGATAGTGGCTTTATGCCGGAGTCCGAATACCAAATCCGTAGCCGACATTTGGGGATCACACCCTTTGAGCTTGTACAGAATCCAAAGCATTTCGACCTGTCGAGTGCGTTGCAAATGGCATCCAAAGTGGGCCGCAGCGACGCATCGGAAGACTGGCATGAAGGGATGCAGAACCCCGAGTCCGCCGTTCGCTATTGGGCAGCGACGGGAGTCTTAGCAGCGATCGAAATGCACTCGAAAGACTTGTCTCCATTGACCGACGATTTGATGAAACTGCTGGATGACCCTTCGCCCTGTGTCTGCATCGCAGCAGCCCAGGCCCTTTTGTTAATGCCGCAACTGGAAGACGCTCAAGCCAAACGCTGCGAATCTCGTCTCAGCGAATTGATGGCCGACGCAAGACCATGGGTAGCACTCGAGGCCTGCCGAGCTGCCACGCTATTGGGCGAACGTGCAAAGCCATTGATCCCGACGATGAAGCAAGTGATCAACACGAACCGATCGCCTCCCGGAGGCCAACGCGTTTATAAAGACTTCAACTACGCATCGTTCACCGGTTGGACTTTAGAAACCGCGCTGCGAAACCTGGGGCAAGAACGTTTTGTTGACGTCCTCTATGCGACGTCACCGTAGACTTTCGTCATCACCTTCCCGCCACTGCTGGATGCCTTTTCGGAATTGGTCGACGTGGAACTGGGCTGTCGCCGTATCGAAGTAGTCTTCGAATCGCACAATCAGCCCGTCTTCGATACGAAACAGCAGCGATAGCCACGTCGGGTCGTCAGCAATGGTTCCTCGAATACGCCCACGTTCGGTTCCATACGCGACGACTTCGTTGGCGTTGGTGTAATACGTCAGATTCAATGCGTTCTTATCGGGACGCTCCAACAACCCAAAGAATCTGTTCCAGAACTCCTGAAGTCCGTCAGGCCCAGAGTAGGTCCCAGCGAACGGTATGCGAGCTTCGTCACCGGCAATAAAAACCTCCAAGTCAGGGCTTAGGAGGTGACGAATCTTTTCCACCATATTTTCTTCGTGCAGCCGATACGCTTCCACAAACTGGCGAACGATCGCTTCGGGATCGCTGCAAAGCTCTGACGCAGAAACGGTTGCCCCTTTTCGGCTAAGTGTCGTCGCGATGGCGATCAAGCTCGAATATCTGACACCTTGCCCCTGTTCGGTTTTCCCGATCAATCGAACGGAGTAGCCCGTTTCTTTTGCGAGGTCCGCCTGCGTTAGGCCGCACGATTTCCGCAGGCTCGAAAGATGACTTCCATTTGGAATAACGATATCGGAATCATTCATGAGCTTCAAAAGTTGATCATCAAGCTGAGATTAACGAACGAAAATCGTAGCCGCATGCATTGATCTTTCGACACAGTCATCTGCCACGGACTTTCGTTCGGGAGTCGTCAATGCGAAGCCGCCCACGATCGCATCTCAGACGAGGAACTGATGATCGGCACGCAATCGGCATTTTGAGAGAAAATCACTCCTCTCAGGATCGTCGCGATAGGAATCGACCAATCAAACCACTTTAATTTCAGGATGTAAATGTACACAAACTGAAGTGCAACATGTGGCAGTCACCACTGCTCATTGACAACTGGAATTTAAAAGCCAACTGGAGCGTTAAAATGCGTTTTGCCTTGATCGCGTTGCTTGTCACATCGATTTCCGCGTGCACCGCAAACGCTGGCACCATTTTGTACGGGTTTGATGAGGCTTCCGATCAGTTGATCGAAATTGATCCGAACACCGGCGTGAGTACGGCGATCGGCTGGCTTGGCTTTGGCAGGATCGGTGACATTGCGGTTTCGTCAAACGGCACGATTTATGGGGCGAAGTACGACACTGATGAACTGGTCAGGATCAATCGATCAACGGGAACAGCGTCGATCGTTGGTAGCTTCGGCGGCTTCACCAATGTCATTGGTTTGGCTTTCGATAGCGCCGGGACGCTCTATGGAATCGATGACGGTACCGACAGCCTCATCACCATCGATACTGCAACAGGCGCAGGGACGGCGGTCACGACGGTTGCCAACACCAATATTGGATCGCTCGCCTTCGCACAAAACGGAACACTCTTCGCCGGCGACTTCATCGACGGAAACCTGTTAACGATTGACCCATTGTCTGGAGCGTTGTCAACAGTCGGAGCATTCGGTATCAGCGGTGCGCAGTTCCAAACGCTCTCGTTCGATGCAAACGGGGTTCTGTACTCCGCCGACCCCATCAGCGACAGCCTCTTTACGATCGACACCATGACCGGTGCGGCAACCAGCATTGGGCCACTCGGATTTTCCGCAGTGACGGCGCTGTCTTTCGCTTCCGTTCCCGAACCCTCGACAGCCAGTTGCGCCGGAATCCTTGCTCTCTGCTTCAGCCTGCATCGAAAACGTCGCAGGAATTGAGCCTCGTCCGTATGAGATTGAGGTCAGTAATTACAGAGTCCGGCGTCATCGCAATGCTGTTGTTCGGCAGGCCGTCCACTGAAAACTAGCTCTCATACGCTGCCCTGTGGCGACAATTACGGCACAGGCCACTCTTCAAGCGATTATTCCATTCAAACTAGTCATGGAATCAATCTCTGGGCAAGTCAGCGTTTCACCTAGCAGTTGACTGCCGCCGATTTTTCAAAAGTGGCCCAACCTATTCCGTGCCTCCGCGATCCGAACCCACTGCTATATAATCAACCAGACGGCAGTGAGTTTGTTTACGATCGTCTATTTCTGCGGGTAGCTCACACGAATCGCATTGACCTTATGCCTGAACAGACGATCGAACTGGAGCGTTTAAACGGAAAGCCGCGTCACCGAGTCCGCTTGACGGTGACCGACGGTCCGCATCGTGGCCGCACGTGGGTGTTCGCTCATCCTGTAGAAATCGTGATCGGTCGCGAAACTCCATCAAATTTGGTGCTCAACCAAGAACGGGCGTTCTCGCGTGAACATGCCAAGATCGTTGTCGATCCGCCCTCGATCGAAATCTTTGACCTCGATTCTCGCAACGGTACTTACGTCAACGGGATCCGGCTCGCGCAAGCGACACTGGCCGATGGCGATCGTTTTGGTGTTGGCGAAACTGCACTTGCGGTTGAAGTGATTGATGACGCCCCCGACGATGGCACTTTGATTCTTGACGCCGCTTCACAGCCGACGCCACTAACCTTACCAAAAACAGAACGCGAAGAACCCGCTTCGATTGCTGGCACCTTCGCCGAGACAAGGAATACGGGGCCACGACAAACAACTCCGAATAACACTGCAAAGGAAAATGTGGTGGTCAATCTTGCCGAGACAATCGATTCGGACGCGGCGTCACCTTCGGACTTTGATTTTTCTGAAGGCCATGGCGATCTGACCGAAACATCGTTGGCGGATCGCTTTGCCGTCGGACAGGTCATCGGAACCTACAGTCTTGACGAAATCATTGGCAGCGGCGGAATGGCAAGCGTGTTCCGCGCATCACACCGAAGAAGCGGCGAGCAGTTCGCTATCAAACTTATTCGCAGCGACCTAGACGAGACCGACAAACGCATGCAGCTATTCGTCCGCGAAGCGACGATGTTGACCCAGATGCGTCACCCAAGAATCGTCGAAGCGTTCGAATTGGGCATTCATGGACGCAGTCCTTATCTGGTGATGGAATTCATTGAGAATCAAGATCTTCTTGCGTTGATCGATTCTCAATCCGAAAAGCAAAAACGTCGAACAGCAATTTGGGTCATCGGACGTGTTCTCGAAGCCTTGCACTATCTGCATTCCAAAGGCGTCGTCCACCGAGACATCAAACCTGGCAATATCCTTGCTTACAAAGAAGCCCATCGCCTGCAAGTTAAACTCGCTGACTTTGGGCTCGCAAAGCTGTTTCTCGATTCAGGTTTAAGCGGATTAACAAGCGAAAAGTCGCTACGCGGCACACTCGCCTACATGTCGCCAGAACACTTCCATCGCTCGGTTGATGCCGGCCCTGAAGAGGACCTATTCTCCTGCGGCGCAACACTCTTTCGATTATTGACGTCCAGCCTTCCCAATATGGTGTTCCGCCCAGACGAAACTCTCGAAATCCTTCATGAGTCGCCGCTTCCTAGTCCGCTGAAACAGCTGATCCATCGATCAATTCACCCTGACAAAACGAAGCGTTTCCGATCGGTAGAGGAATTTGTCAAAGCACTCAAATCTGCTCGAGATCCGCAATAGCCTTGCGATATCGGCCAAAACTGCTGACCGTGGAAACCGAGGCTTGCTACTCACTTGGCCAAACTTAGTTCTGAAATCAAATTCTTGCTGAGCACATTACCTGACCTTCAATAAGTATGGCTTGTCAGAAGGCTTCTCGGGCATACCATGTCCCGAGAAAATTATTTGCACGATGTGTTTGCCTATCATCGGCGGATCGCGCAAAGGTTCACTGGTGCATCAATATCCGTTTGTTTGGCACAATTCTAGTGCAAGCGGATGCTGTTCCTGTGATTGCTCCAAATGCGAAAATCTATGCAGCGAGACAGCGAATCGCAATGTAAAACACTTGTCCCATTCGACGTTTTGCAGGACACATGCAAAGAATTCAGTCTTGAATGGGAAACAGGCGATCAACCGGACCTCCCCTCGTATGTTCTAAAGGTTGCCAAGGATGATCAACCGACGCTGTTGCGGAATCTTTTAGATTACGAAATCAGCAAACGACGAGAACTTGGTGAGTCACCCAAAGTCGAAAACTACCTTCGGCTGTTGCCCGGACATTCCGAAATCGTGATGCAAGTTTTCCAAGAATGGGATGCTTCGCGCGAGCATAAAACATTGTCGACGACGAAAGAGCTAAGGCACAACTTCGTCCCTGCGTCGAGACTCGGCGAATTTCGATTAATCAAAGAAATTGGTCGCGGCGGGATGGGGGTTGTCTATGAAGCGGTCCACGCCACAAAAGGCTACCGCGTTGCATTGAAGGCGTTGCCGAAAGTAAGCCCGGATGCACTGCACCGTTTCAAACGAGAATTCCGCTCCGTATCGGAAGTCAATCATCCCAACCTCGTCGGCCTTCACAGCCTAGAGAGTGATGGCGGGCAGTTTTTCATCACGATGGATTTAATCGTCGGTGTCGACTTTCTCTCTTGGGTACGCCCCGGCGGTCACTTCAACGAAGGTCGCATGCGGCAGGCGTTGCCACAACTGGTTTCAGCGATTGTCGCGTTGCACGGCCGGGATATTGTTCACCGCGACCTCAAACCATCGAATGTGAAGGTAACCCTCGATGGGCATCTGATCGTTCTCGATTTTGGATTGGTCGTCGACTTAGCCGGAACAAACTCGTCACTGGCGGAACTCGCTGGCACGCCAGAGTATATGGCGCCCGAGCAGAAGCTCCCTGAGCAAAAATACCCCGAGCAGAAGCTCCCGGAGGAAGGTTTCGAAATTGCGGTCGCCCCATCGGTTGACTGGTACGCCGTCGGAGTCATGCTCTTCGAAGGATTCACAGGGAAGCTTCCGTTCCGATCAGCAAAACGCTGGAACGCATTGCAATTAAAAAACGAGCATGATGCTCCGCCGATTGCTGACGAACACAACATCCCCGATGATCTCGCTTCGCTCTGCCAACAACTGCTTTCGCGCGAGCCCCAGGACAGACCTGATCCGCTTTCCATCGCAAAACTCGTCGAAGCTGACCTTTCAGATCATTCACGACGCGCCGACACATCGGAACAACTCATCGGACGAGAAAATCAGCTGGCTCAATTTGCGGACGCCAAGCAATGTTTTGAACAGACCGGTGAACAGCTGACAGTCTTTATCAGTGGCAAATCTGGTGAAGGGAAAACGACCATTGCCGAACGCTTTATAGCGAGCTTTGATCAGACTTCGGCGGTAGTGCTGGGCGGCCGATGCTACGATCGCGAATCTGTCCCTTTCAAAGCGTTGGACAGCTTCGTCGGTGCACTGGTTCAACATCTGCTTTCGATGACTTCGGACGTGGTCACCAACATGCTTCCTGATGACATCGGCATCCTTGCACAGGTCTTTCCAGAACTTAACCGAAGTGACGTTGTTGCCTCAATTCCGCAAGATTCGCTCGACGGGTTCGATCAACAGCAGGTCAGGGCCCGCGCTTTCAACGCGATGCGGATTCTCCTGCAACGCATTTCGCAGCGTAGCAAGTTAATTCTCTTCATCGACGATTTGCAGTGGGGCGATGAAGACAGCGCGAAAGCCTTGTTTGAAATCCTTCGTCCTGAAGATGCCCCACGGATCTTGTTTCTAGGAAGTTACCGATCCGACGAAGCGACAGATAGCCCTTTTTTGACCGAGTGGCACAACCTCCAACGAGTCAACGAAGTCCGGCTCGACGAGCGGATAGTCCACTTGGAGGCATTCACGTTCGAACAGTCAAAGCAGTTAATGCAATGCCAACAACAGCTTTCTGATGAAACCGTTGAACAGCTGGCAAATCAATTTCACGATCAAACCGGTGGCAACCCTTTCTTGCTGACAGAGCTGTTGAGCTGCTTCAACCCACAGGAGAACTCTTTCGACATTTCTGACATCAACGATGTGCTGGATCAGAAACTTTCACCGCTCCCAGCCGAAGCTCGCCCGCTTCTCGAGACAATTTCTGTATCAGGGCAAGCGTTGGACGCTTCCGAAGCCGTCGCCGCGATCGGGTTGTCAGGCTCCTGCGATGACACCTTGATCGCAATGCGAAAGTCTCGCTTGTTGCGTCTCATCGGGAACAAGATCGATACCTACCACGACCGTATTCGTTATGCAATTGTAGATCGTCTTGGCTCACAACATCGCCAACAGCTCCACGTAAAGCTGGCTCAGGTGATTGAGTCGCTTGATGGTGGGTTGTCGGATGAAGAGGTCCAAACGATTTCCGAGGAAGGCTCACTCGACCAACCTCGACTGATCTCGCGAGTTTACGACTTAGCGTACCACTGGGATGCCTCGGGTAATCACACACGTGCTCTCGCCTATGGCTTGGCAGCGGCAGCGCAAGCAAGTTCACAGTACGCGTTCGATGTCGCGGCGAACCAATATGCATTGGCAAGCCGAAACGCTTCAGCGGCTTCCGAAATAACTCGATACCGAATTTCGCGAGGACGTGGCGAAGTCCTGATGATGATCGCACATTACGATCAAGCAGCTCAGGAATTGGATTGTGCATTGCCGTTGGCTCCGACTCCCCATGACATTGCCGATGTCATTGGTCTACAAGGCGTGCTCGCACGTAGTGCAGGAATGATCGGCAAAAGCATTGAACATCTCGAAGATGCGATCGGGCGAGTCGGCGTCCCCGTTCCCCGAACCTTTCTTGGCCTGGGATACGAAACGGCTAAAGAAGTCTTCGTCCAGGCTTATCACACGGCGTTACCCAGGCGGTTGCACCGAAGACCGCATAGCCAATCGTCCGACCTATGCAACTGGCTTCTAGGACAGATCGAGTACTGCTACTACGTCAACAGTGTGCCTCGGCTAATCTGGGCATCAATGGTGGGATTGAACCGAGCCGAAAAGGTCCCTGAGTCTTCATCGCTTGCGTTGCAATACATCGTTCATGCCAACGATATGGCAGTGCTCGGATGGCATAAAAGAGCTGAAAGGTACTACCAAGCGGCAGCCGATCTTAGCAACCGACTCAACGACAGACGACTTGCAGCGGTCACCGTTAGCCATCATTCACTCGGCAATTTTGCCGCTGCTGACTTTAAAGACGGCGTCACCAAGGCTCGCAAAGCAATCATCCAACTGTCGCGTTTAGGAGATGCGTTCGAGGCCCATGCCGCTCAGATATTTCTGTCGCTGAACCTTTACCACCTAGGAGACCTAGCCGCAGCGACGAAGGCCGCCGAAGAAGAGCTTCAATCTTGCCTACGGCACGAACATCACTATATGGGATCTATCGCGCATTCGATCCTGATGAGAAGCAGCCGTGGCCAGTATCCGCTTGAACGATACGCCAATGCGTTCCCCGACGCACCCGGCCACTGGGTTGCTCGGATCACGTCGTTGATGGCGGAAGGCTATTGGTGCCAAGCAAACGAACAAACTGAAACTTCTGTGGCAAAGTTTGATGAAGCCTGGGAAATCTGCAAAACATATCAGTGCCTCACAACATTCAACTTTTCAATCGCAGGCGATCGAGCTACCGCGATTCGCCACCATGCAGAAACACTTGAAGCCGCCGGAGAAGATTCGAGGGAAGTTCGCAGGAAATGGCGGCAGGCCGCAAAATCAGCGAACCGACTTTCGTGGATCCTTGCCCCACAACGTCCACAGGCCCTTCGCGAAATGGGCTTGATCTACGCCTCGACAGGTCGCACTAAGAAAGCTCTGCATTATCTTTCGCGAAGCTGCATCGTTGCGGAAAAACAAAATGCACGGTACGAGTATCTCGTTTCCAAAGTATTGCAGCGTCAATTGGAACGCGATCAAGGCAAGTCAGTGCCCGAAACTGAGATTGGCAATCTTCGACAAGAAATCGAGGCGATCCACGTTTCGATATCCGACGCGGTCGCGATCTCAAGCCAAGGTTTCCGGACACAATAGCATCATGCACATGATCCGATGGGGCCGGCAACAAGCGAACTAAACCGATCCGAAAGGATCCACCATCCTTTGAAGGATAGAACGCCTCGGAAATAAAACCTGTCATCGGGTGGAAGTTGGCTGCTCGGATGATCAAAATGGCATCCATTACCAATGCGGCTATTATCCTGGATGACCGATGACTTTTCAGCTCGCCCGTACTTGTCTAGCCCTGCTGATTGCTGTTGGCATTCACACCGCCGGCACTGCACAAGAGGCTCCAAGGCAAAGCTCTGCTTCAGTCGCCACCAACGAATCGCATCAATTCAATAGAGCGGCCGATGCGATCGCTGAGCGATCAGTATTGCGATTCGATTTCACCGATGCACCTGTGTCAGACGGCGTCTTCGCTTGCCGGCCTGACGAACCCTTTTCACCATCAAAAGGCTTTGGGTTTATCCAAACTCGATCCTTATTAGCGGACAACACAGTCGTGTTTGCCCTCGCAATGCGAGAAGGCAACTATGCCGTCACCGTTCGTTTTGGAGACAGCCAAAAATCCACATCGACAACCGTGAAAGCGGAAGCACGGCGATTGATGCTCGAAAACGTCGAAACGATGCCAGGGGAGTTCGTTTCCCGAACGTTTTCCGTCAACGTACGACAACCGGAAATTACCCCCGGTCAATTCACGAAATTGAATCGTCGTGAATTGGGCCCGCCACGGCATCGAGACTGGGACGAACTACTGACCTTCGAATTCGGTGGCGCGCGAGCAAAGGTGGCTTCACTTGAGATCCGTTCGGCTCCCGAGATCACCACCGTCTTTGTTGCGGGAGATTCCACGGTGACCGATCAACAGAATGAGCCTTACGCCGGATGGGGACAAATGCTTCCACGTTTCTTCGGCCCCAGTGTCGCAGTCTCCAACCAAGCGGAATCCGGCCTGGCGCTCACATCCTTCGAATACCAGCGTCGCTTAGAAAAGCTACTAAGCATGATGAAGCCGGGAGACTACGTTCTGATTCAGTTCGGGCACAACGATCAAAAAGACAAGCGAAAGGAAGCCGGTCCCTTCACGACTTACAAATCCAAGCTGATTGAGTTTGTGAAAGCCGTTCGCGAGCAGAAAGGGATACCCATTCTGGTCACTTCGATGGAACGTCTACGCATGGATGACGAAGGGAACCAAACCCCTACGCTCGCTGACTATGCAGCAGCCGCACGACAGGCGGGGGCCGAAATGGAAGTTCCGGTTGTGGATCTGAATGCGATGAGCCTCGAATTCTATGCTTCACTCGGGCCGAAACGAGCGACGAAGGCGTTTGTGTTTTATCCCGCAGGCACTTTTCCTGGACAAGACCAATCACTCAGTGATCGATCGCACCACAACTCGTATGGTGCTTACCAGCTGGCACGTTGTGTGGTGCAGGGAATTCGCGACAAAGTCCCAAGCCTTGCGATGCACCTGAGAGAAGACACGACAAGTTTCGATCCAAAATCACCAGATGACCCCGACAGCTTTTCGCTACCCACCAGCCCAATCATCCGTCCCCCGACGAAACCCGCGGGCAACTGATCATCACCAATCTGATGGGGAATCTAGTTAATTCTCCATCGCCTCCCCCCACCAGCGATTGAGCTGCTGATTTTTAGGGGACGACTGTGCAATCACAGAACTCCCTAAGGTGAGTTCGTTGAGCGCACAAAACTGATTCTTTATTTGCTGCTCAACATCCGCGTCAAAACTTTCCGGCGTCGCGGACCTCTGTGTAGAGTAGTGCTCGCTGAAGTAGTTGATTGCCAACGCTGGTTGAACAATCTTCCGCTGCAAAATGCGTTTGATTAGACGCGTAGTCTCGGGGCGTACGGTCTCATGCAAGCCGAAACTCCGCGATTTTGTTGTAAGCGGTGGCAGCGTCACCAACTACAGCAAGCTTGGCTTGAACCATGCCTCCCTCCGGACGGACTGAACGACTCCATGATGAACCGACTTCTGTGCACCGCTTCGCTATCTCTACTTGTCGGTTGTTTGTTCATACCCCAGGTGTTTGCCGCCGATTCTAAAGAAGAGGTAAAGCAAGACGAGCTTCAGCTCGAGGACCTCTATCCCGAAAAAGGACTGTTCGGTCCGTCGGCCAGCAGTACAGAGTTCTCGCACGATGGTCGCTATGCCGCCTATCTGTATCGTCCTTACGTTGAACGCCGGCACGGAAACGATCTGTGGATCTACGATTTTAAAAAATCGGAAGCTCGTCGTATCACATCCATCGACATGCTCTCCAAATTCCAGCGATCAGCTCGCATCGTGATCGACGACCGGCTGGAGAAACACCGCAAAGAGTCCAAGAAAGAGGAAGAGAAGGAAGACGACGCCGATAAGGAAGAGGACGAAGACGGCGCAGAGAAGAGTGATCAGCCAGAGGAAGATGACAAGAAAAAAACGGAGCTGTCCGAGAAAGAGCGAGAAGAGCAACGCCAAATCTATACGACGGTCGGCGAAGATGACGCCGATGCGGAATACAGCCCGGTGTACTCCGGGATCGCTTCTTTCCGTTGGCATCCAAAAGAAAACAAACTGCTGCTAATTTCTGAAGGCGACATCTACCTGCTTGAGAACCTCAGCAAGCCAAAGCTGACGCGACTGACGAAAACGGATCAACGTGAATCGCAAGTCGAATTCCTGCCCGATGGCAGCGGCTACACCGTTCGCCGTGACGACACGGTCATCCAAACAAAATTTGGCGAACATCTCGTCCATCAACTCACCCCGAGTTTGCCTTCTGGCGAAAATCTTAACCGATATGCCCTCAGCCATGATGGCAAGCGTATCGCTCTCATCAGCCGCACGAACAGTCGCGGAGAATCGCGAAAGGTTGACATCATTCGGTATCGCGATCGATTCGCGGAGTCAGACTCGATCTCACGAACCGTTTCTGATGACAAGGTCGAACCCGAAACCGTCCGGGTCTATCTTTATGAATTCGAGGACCTCGATACCGAAGACGCGCCGCTGCTGAAGGTCTTTGAAGAAAAGATTGATGAACCCAGAGACATCATTTCCGAACCTCGCTGGTCCCTGGATAATCAGAAAGTCACGTTCTGCTTCTTCGATCAAAAGAACTCTGACGTGCAGATCCGTCTTGCGACTTGGCCGACCGAAGAAGAACTGGAAGAAGGTCTAAAGGAAGCGACCAAAAAGCGAGAAAAGGAATTCCAGAAGGACATGCGTGAAGCCAAGGAAAAGGACGAAGAAGACGCGACCCCAGGCCGGCGTGGGCCTCGCGGCGGCCGTACCAAAGCTCCCGAACTGGTGGAGCATCTGGCGAAGACCGCTTTTCAATTCAAGCACTACGGCGGCCCCAACACACCGTCGATGGTGTCACCGGACTTCGCGCAAGACAGTCGGCATATCGTGTTTGTCAGTGAACTGAGCGGCTTTCGACACATCCATGTTCTCGACCCGCTTTACGAAAGCGTCCGCCAACTCACCGAGGGGCGTTTCGAAGTCTACCCGATCCGATTTTCAGAGGATCGCAAACGGCTTTTCGTCACGGCCACCAAAGATTCACCAGCTCGTCAAATGGTCTATGTACTCGACATGGATTCAGGCGAACTAACGCGTCTGAACAAACAGGAAGGCACCTTTTCCGACTTGGCTGTCAGCAACAACGGCAAACGAATGATCGGAAACTTTGTGCGTTACGGTTCGCTGACCGAGTTGATCGCTCAAAACGAAAAGAAACAAGTCAAGCAGATCACGGATTCCCACCCCGAACAAGCTTCGCAATTGACGAAGATCGAACCCGAATTCTTTGAATACGAAAACCGCCACGGGCACACCATTTCAGGAATGATGTTCAAACCGGAGAAATGGAAGAAATCGAAAAAGCATCCGCTGTTGATCTATGTCTACGGCGGGCCGCTCGGTAGCCGCCACTTTGTCAACGACGGCGGCTACAGCGCTGACGCGTACTTCTTTCAGATGTACATGGCACAAAAGCACGGATACATCACGATCGTTGTCGATCCGCGAGGCCAGTCAGGCTATGGCGGGCTGTTCGAAAAATCGAACTATGAACAAGTTGGCAAACCGCAGGTTGAAGATTTGGTTGACGGTGTCAAATACATGGCAGACAACTTCAACATCGACGAGGAACGTGTCGCTATCTCTGGCTGGAGCTTCGGTGGCTTTCAGACGCAAATGTGTCTCTACACCGAACCTGAAGTGTTCCAAGTCGGAATCGCGGGCGCCGGGCCGACGCAGTGGGAGAACTACAATTCGTGGTACTCCACGGGTACCGTCGGTCCTTCAAGAACCGGCGAGCCTGACCAGGAAAAATACTCGCTCATTCCCCTCGCTAAAAAACTCAAGGGGCAACTGCTATTGGTTCACGGCATCGAAGACACCAATGTCTTGTTCCAAGACACTGTAGCCGTCTATCGTGCTCTGCTAAAAGCCGGCAAGGAAACACAAGTCGAGTTGTTCCTTGACCCAACAGGTGGGCACGGACTTGGTGGTGATGTCAAACGCCTGGGACGAATGCGAAAGTACGAGCAGTTCCTACTTCGCACCATCGGCGAAGGCCCCTAAAGCATCGCGTTGACAGTTAGGACAACGAAAGAAATTTCCTCGTGGGTTATCGTCTTTAATGCTTAATGACGACGCCCTCGTAATAAGCCACCAAGTCGTCAGTGCTAAATTCTCAGGCGATTAAGTTGGCTTCGTCGTCGATCGTTGCATCGTTTTCGGTCGCCCGCATGACCTCGCCCTGCTCAGTCGCAAGATTGCCTTCGCCGCTTGAAACCGTCGGTTCCGGCTCGTTTGACTTGGGCTTTTCCGGCGGTGGCGAATGTATTTCCCCTTCAAGCATCTGCACCGGAACACCTTGTGGAAAGACCAATTCACGAGCTTCGTCCGGCATCGTGATTTTGGCTTCGGTCAGTTGCTGCTTCACCTGGCGTATGACACTGCTACTGACCTTGAGTGCAGAATGCTTCGTTTGATCGAACCAATAAAGCACGTGCAGGTTGACCGTCGCTGAACCTAGCGAATCGACGATGACTAAAGGCGCAGGATCGTCCACCACGGTTTCATGTGCGACGAGCACACCCATGATGATTTCCTGTGCTTCCACAATCGAATCATCAAAGCCGATACCGACTTTAAAATCGCGGCGGCTAAGTGGCGTCGCTGTATAGTTGGTGATCTTCCCTTTGTAGACCGTGCTATTGGGCAGCTGTATTTGATTGCCTTCGAGTGTATTCAGCACGGTGCCGCGCGTGGTGACTTTGCGGACATATCCCATCGCGCCCTCGACTTCGATCAAATCCCCAACACGGAATGGATGGTTCAATGAGATCAAGATGCTGGCGAGATAATTTTCCGCGATGTCGCGGAATGCGAATCCGAGAGCGAGCCCGACTAGGCCGGTGCCGCCCAACAGCGTCACCGCCAATCGAGTCAGACCGGAAACACGAAGCGCAATGTACATCCCGATGATAAAGATGATCACCGCGACGACATTGCCTGCGACCTGCCGCAGTAATCGGCTGTCGATTCGGTTTTGTGTAATCCACCGTGTCAGCTTTGCCGAAACCAATGCGACGTAGTATGAAAGGATACCGATTACCAAAGCGATCAGAATGAGCGGCAATATTCCCGTGGTTTCTCGTCCCAATTGCTTTAGCGAGGCAACCGCTGGCGCTAAATTCCACAGGGGCTGTTCGGCAACGCCGACTCGATTGACTACCGCAACGACATCCGCAGTATTCATCGCCGTTGCTTCAGCCCAAGCTTGGTGCTTCTTGCTGTCTGCTGTTCCTTTTAGGAAAGCGACACCACGATCGACGTCCACCGACGGTGAATCAAACCAGCCGGTTGCCTCCATGATTTCTTGCAATCGTTTTTCGATACGCTCGTCGCTATTAACTGGATCAACTTCAACTTTATCAGCCACATCGACTCTGTCCGCTGCTTCACCACCTGTGACCTCTGCCGCAACGTCCTCGGCCGTCGGGGATTCATCCTGAGCAAACGCAGTAAACGAAGTTGCGGCAGCGAGAAACAACAGTGTTGCCAGTCGGATCATGGGTTCGCAGATATGTTGACGACGGTATCAATCTGATTTCTTGTTCTTCGCAACGACGTTGTGATTCGACCGCCTGCTGCGAAACAGTTCAAGACATTCACACAAAGGTCAGCGGTGTCACGGCTTTGGTGCTTCACTCACTGATGGGTCGCACTTTCGCGTAACCATGAACCGATTTGATCGTAGACTCGATCACGCTCCTCTTCGATTAACAGCGAGTGTCGTAAACCATCAAAGTTGACATGATGGCAACGCTCCCCTGCACTTTGCACAAACTGCTCGGTCGTCTCCTTGTCGCACAGTTCGTCTTCGCCACCGGTTAGCACCAGTAGATCAACACCTAGTCGATCCGCGTGCTCCCGCAACCAAATCCCCTGGTTGATCAGCTGGGATCCGATTCCAAGGGCTAGCTTTTCGTGCATCAGGTCATCACCAGCCATTTGTTTCAGAGCATCCGTATCCTTAGTCAGCTGTGAAGGATCGATTGATGCAGAGAAGCGGATTCGGGGAATAAGCTTTCCGGTCAACCAAGCGGCAAATGCTTGTGACTTGGTCGGTGGGTTTGGTGGCAGGATCATTGGGTTGGTTACAACCGCACGCCTGACATACTCGTGGTCGCGATCGAGCAAATGATTGAGAACCAGATTGCCTCCCATACTGTGGCCCAGCAAGACGAGTTCAGCGTTTGAGAAGCATTTTGCCGCGGCTTCAAGTGCCACGGCAATGTCATTTACCAGCGTTTCAAAATTTGGCGCGTCTCCGCGTCTACCGGGGCTCCTGCCATGACCGTGCTGGTCATAGATAAGGACGGCGTGGCCCTGGCCAGTCATGCGACTCACAAAATCGTCATAGCAAGCGGAATGCTCTCCCAGCCCATGCACAACGACAAAGGCGAGGTCAGCGTTTCGGTCGCCCTCGCACCGCACATGAAGCTCCCTGCCATCTGGTGTTTCCAAGATCGAAGATTGCTCTGCTGGGTAGACTGCTGGGTTCACTCTTGAGTTCACTACTGACATTTCCCGGCCTCTTGATGTAGAGCGTGCCTAACACTGGATGGTCAGAACGAAATTCGTATCGTCTGAGCAAAAGAACTTTCCGCCAGAGTCGAACGCGATGCTTTGGATCCGGCAGTCCATCAATTAAGCAACGAATGTGCCAAATGGCCAAGCGAAGACGAACCGGTTCGAATTGTGCAGCCCAGGGCCTGCTCGGTTCACTGAGTTCGAAGTTGAACGGAGCTCAGAAGAATCAAGAATCAACTCAAACGAGGACTCTTATTTTGACTCGAAGGATAGCGACGCTACATCATTAGCGATCGGTGACTGAAGAGCCGTTAGCGGCGATGTAGACCAGCAATCCCCATCGGATGAATCGACGACAAGGAATCGAGCCTTGCGGAGCGCTACCGAATTTCCAGAGTGCTCTAGATTCAAACTCTGAAATTGGACTCACCGAGAATCAGGAATCCCTGCAAAGCGTTGGCACCGAACCGCGCACGCTGACAGAACAGCAACCACTCCCTAGATGGGACGGAGCTCTTCGGATGTCGCGATGATTTAGACAAGCCTGATCTGCCAGCGATCACTCAACACCGGTCGTCTATTCGACCAGTTCACGGAATCCATCGCGTGACAATTCTGCGATGGACATCCCTTTGTAATGGTCTGCCCACGAGTACTTTGCGATAAGCGGCGTTTGGACGGGCATTTCGAACATTGCAAGCAGTGAGTAGCACCACGCAAGAATCACAAGATGACCGGCAGCAACATCGTTCAGAATGTGCTGTCGCAGTTTCAAGATATCTGTGAAGGGAGCTTTGCCGGCATCTCGAACGGAAAACAAAACGGAGCTCGTCGCCAACGTTGAGATCGCGGTGGTGACGTCTTCAGCGACGAACTTTTGCTCTTTAACCCGTTCGTACAACACATCGGCAGCGGTGGTCGATCCCGTTTGACCACCGTGACGACCGGTATAAATGACCACGCGTTGGCTAGAACCAGAACGCTTTTCCAATAGCTTTGGCCAAGACGAAGCCCTGGTCGGTGTCACCGAGACGTACAAGCTCTTGATCTGCACCCAAGCACAAGCGTCAGCTCGATTTTTGTGAGGATACGCTTTTTGAAGCGTCGCCAAATCTCGACTATCCGTTCGATCGATGATTTCGATAGGTGCAGCCACTGTCATACTCCGGGCATTAATTGAAGCGACTTCTGGCTGCACCGAAGACTAATTCCCGTCGGTGACAATCGAAGTTCAGCTCCTGTAGGTTTGTCCAACGCATCCAACGGCGAAGTATAAGACACGAAATAAACCGAAGCAACGAATTAGGGGAGTGAAAACGGAATGCAACGACTGGGCTGAAAAGGACGAAGGTTCGATGCCCATTCGGCTCCTCTTCTTTCAGGCCCGATCGTCGCTAAAACAGGATTAGTTGCGGCACATTGTTCACCGTGACCGACAGGGTGCCGTCCGCCGGTGAGAGTTCGGTCGTCTGACCATCGATTCGGATTTGGCGAACGGATTCTGCGTCTGACACGGAAAGTGCAACCTCCGCCTCCGCGATGTCATTCCACACAACCAGCAGCGATTCACCGGCTGAATTGCGGAACAGATAAACCTGTGTACCGTCCTTGCGCTGCTCCTCTTCCACAAAGCGTTTGTCCAGCATCGCATTAATCATGTGGTAGTGCGTCAACGCATCGAGTCGTGGATTGTAGTTATTGAACTTGCAATCGAACACACAATGCGAGTTGCCAAACTGGCCGCGTGATGTGCCATCGGTATCGGGGTACTGGATCGTGAACCAACTGACAGTCTTGCCGCCCTCGGCGAAAAACACGGTGCACTTTTTGATCAATTCGATCGCCACCGACAGCCGCGATTGACCGGCACTGTTCAAGCCCAGTTCGGTGGAGTGAATCGGCTTGACCGCGTCGTACTTTTCCATCAGCTCACGGTACTGCTGCATCGTCCGACGCACCGCCGTGTAATGTTCGTAGATGTGGAAGTCGTACGAGTCGAGGTACTTTTGGTATCCGGCTTTAAAATATTCTTCATTCGGTTCGACAGACGTTCCGACGACTTCGATCGCTGGATCAAATGCTTTGACCGCTTCGTAGTTTGCTCGATACGCCCGGACGTTATCCAGTACGACTTGCCCCGTTCCGTGCGGTTCGTTGCCTTGTGCGATCATCAGCAAACCTTTGTCGGCATACGCCTTCAAGAAATTCGTCATTCCTTGACGTAACGATTCCTCCGTGACATTTTCGAAACCGTTGCGTTCGACATCGCTTGCTGGAGTTCCGGTGATCCACTTCGCGTTAAGCTCTTTGCAGATCTCGATACCAGGAGCATGAGGTTTGTAGGGCGGATCGTTTTGCCAGCTACCCCAGATACCAATCTGCCGAAGACCGAGTCGATCAGCCAGATAAAAGTATTCGCGGATTCGGCTATCCCAATTGCGAATGGTGAAAGGAATCTGCTCGGGCTTAAATTGCTTCGACGGCGCGATGGGCAGTCGAGCAAATCCGGAAAGCTCCGTTGCCTCGGCCCCATAACTTTGCGGAACCGCAACGTGCAGCTCGTAAAACTGCCCGACATTCAATTGCCCGACCGGAACATCGAGGTTGGCGACATACTTCAAAGGTGAATTCGGTTCCGATGGCACGAGCACGGCGTTGAGATCACCCAGAACGACGTCGCCGCGATAATCTTTCACCACACATCGTGCGACGCGATCGGACTTCGCGAGCGATTTCGAGGTGTTGACTGTCAGCTGAAACTGCACGCGATCTTCAGGTAGAAACAGGTTGCCGGTTGTCTCCGACGCGATCCTGATATCGCGGACGATTGGCTCGGGCGGCTGAACTTCCAATCGACGAATCGCGAGATCGTCAACCGAATAGTCACCATACGTTTTTTGGAAATCGACATGGACGCGAGCCGCTTTGGCCGACGCTGGCAGCGAAACCGTCATCGCGACGTCCTGCCAACTCGAAGATCCGTTTCGGGTGGCGATTGGGATCTGCTCGATAACGGCTCCGTCGGAATCCAATGCGACAAGCATGACGCGTGCATGATAGGAATCATCGGGTGAATACAGATCGCCTCGATCTCGGAATGCAACTTGCCAATGCCCGCGACGAACTGGAAAACTTGGGCCCGCCGCTGAAGTACCGTTTCGGATTCCGTCAAGCGACCGATGCAGCCGTAGCGAACCGTTGCCATCAGTCGAATGCGACGTTACATCACCGGAGGTGTCCCATGCTTTTAGCGTATCAGCGGAATCAAATGATTCTGACCAAGCCGCATTTGCCACATCGGCTTCGACGATGTTTTCCACGTGCAGGTCGGCAAGCTCCAACGACATCGACTTTTGCGAAGACGATCGCTCGCTAAGCATCAACTCGACAAAGCTTAACGCCCCATGCCACTTGCCATCGTTGGCTCCTGCCCAATGCTCACCGCCAGAGATCTGCAGCGGGTCCAATTCAATTGTGTGCCAGCGGCCATCCGCATTCAGCTCGATTCCGCCGCGTTGATGACATTGCCCCGTTTCGTCTACCAGACGCACCGAGACCTGCTCAACATCTGACGTACGGACTTTGAAACGAACCATTTTCGTTTGGCGAACGCCGTCCGTGCCGACACTTCTGCGAGCACCGACGTAGCGTCCACCTGCCGAAAAATCAGCCGACAGCTTTAGCCCCGGTGTGTCGCCAGATTCGGCTTGCGCTGCCGACAGAGTCACGAGTCCGCCGCGAGCCCCCTTGAATTCATCCCCGTTGTTGTATCCCCAGCTTCCGGTGCTTCCTTCATTGAAATCATCAAGTCGCACCACCGCTTCGATTTCGGTTTTCGGAGGCGTTGGCGTGATGCGAACATTTCGCAGCGAGATACTGCCGTCGCGGAGAGCCTCTTTACCAGCCAAGAACACCAACAGCTTCAACGGTTGATGCCACGCACCATCGTTGGCACCACCCCATTTCTCGTAGCGGGTGACAATGTCCATCGGCGTGCCCGCCTTGATCCCTGCGAAGTATCGAGCGACGGGAAACGAGTAGTTCTGCCAGCCGCCTTTGTCGCTGAGTCGAATGTCTAGTTGGTGGCACTGCCCGGTGCCATCGATCAGCCGCGTTGTGACCTTTGAGACACCCGAGGGAACCTTGATTTCAAAATCGACCGAGTCAATGGAGATGTTCGGCAACGACTTTGCGGCTTGGACGTAGTTTCCACCACCTGAGAAATCACCATGTAGTTTCAGCGTCGGCTGCTGGTCTTCATTGATCAATTCAAGTCGACCGACCGCCCCAGGGAATTCTTTTCCGTTGTCGAACGTCCAACCGCCCATCGGCTCGTCGGCATTGATCAGCGCAATCTCCTCCGCCAGAGATTGAATCGGTCGTCCAACGAGCAGGACTAACGCGAGGATCGGAATAATGACCGAGCAATTCGATCGGGAGATGAATCTTTTAAACGTGGGCATGGCAACAGCATCTTGAGTCAGCGGAACGTTCCCCACCGCAATTATGACTCACCACACCACCGCTTGCACCCAAAGATGCTGAAAGCCGAAACCATGCGAAAAAGAGGATCGGATCGTTAACTTTCCGATCCCCTCAGGTGAAATGTGAAGATCATCTGACGAACAAACCGGTTCGGATGTCACGAACCGCACCGATCAACCGCAGACCATCTTCGCTATCCAATTGTCCCAATTCAACGAGTTCCCCGACTTGCTGGACGAAGGATTTCAGTGAATTGATGGTGGCTTTCAATGACCCTTTGGGTTCAAGCTTTTTAATCAGAGCCCCTGCTTGGCCTTTGGTCAGGTCACCGGATTGCTGCAACGATCTGACATCGTCTCGAAGATTCGAAAGTTGCTGCGCGGGACTGAGGACTCGAACGGTGACTGTCGATTCGGCGAAGCCGCCCCGACCATCACTGATCCGGTAAACAATGGAGTCGACACCGGTAAAATTCAAATTCGGCCGATAAGACAACGTGCCATCGTCTTCGATTCGAACCGTCCCATTTTCGGCCCTGGCTGCTACCAAGCTGAGTGTGTCCGCGTCAGCATCTGTATCATTGTTCAAAACATCAATGTTGACCGCAACGTCTTCGCCTGTTTCCACACGATCCGGGTTTGCAATTGGGTTGGCGTTGACCTCGATGTCGATTGAACGAATGGAAGATGCGCCACCATCATCGTCGAGAGCACGCACGCTAAGCGTTGGTGTACCTGGATCGTCATAGGTGTGCTCTGCGCGGAAAGACCTCTCGCCTGCGTCTAGGCTGATTGTCCTTGTTTCGCCATCTCCCCAGTCGATCAAAATTGTAAGGGTATCGAGGGCACTCGGATCGGTGAACGTTCCAACTAGTGTCAGTGATTCTCCTTCGGTGATCAGTTGCGAACTGACGGAGACGCTAGCCGACTGTGGCGATACGTTATTGACCACGACCTTCGTTTGGCTCGTAATCCGATTTCCGTTGGTATCCGTTACGCGGAAAGAAACGGGAATCGTTGTTCCGGCTGCGACACCATCAATCATGGCTGCGTCAAAGTTGACAGTGGCACCCGTCTCATCACCGAATCGTGCGTCAGCATCGGTTTCGCCGAATATCCCGTCGCCATCGAGGTCCCATTCGACAATCTCGACCGTCGCGCCCGCCGGAACGGTTGGTTCGTTAACGACACGACTCCACAGTGGAAACTCCAACTCTTCCGTCGGTGGAAGTACGTAGGTTCCGTTCAAAGTGACATGGCCTCCTTCATCGACGGAGTATCCAGTTCCAGCGTCTGGACGTACAAAGTCAAACTTTTCGACGCCTGCGAAATTGACAACCAATCCATTGTCCGTCCTAAGAACACCGCTGAGGGAATCCTGATCGCGTGATGCAAATATCGCATCGACTGCTTGGTTAAACTGGAGCCGGTCAACACCATCTCCACCGTCGAGACTGATGAGCCCTGAAAGTTTTGAGTCGAGCCGAATCGCATCATTACCATCACCAGCAAAAATCTTTGTCGAGCTGATTTCATCCGGATCAAAGGCTTCACGCGTGTCGTTGACACCCACTCGATTTTTGGCTTGCAACTGTTGAATGAAAATCCGGTCGCCCGATTCGGTGCCTCGAACAACGAGTTCATCGGTGGTCTGGTCTAGCTCAGCATGGAAGGTGTTGATCATCGAAGGCATCCGAACCGAATAGCCATAGATATCTCGAAGAAAGGTCACATCGAAGTCGCTGATCAACCGGCGAATATTGGGCCCACTTACAGTCCTCCCGGAGTTCATCAAATCATTTTCGATCGTCGGAAGATTGTTCCCTTCAAACTGCACAGTCGGGCCTTCATAGAAGTGCCCAGACGTCAAGGTCGCCTGTAACCCGCTAGGAGCGGTCACAAGATGGAGGGTCTTTGATGCATCATTCCCATCCTTAACTCCAGTGTTAACCGAGAACGTTTTTGCTGCCGATCCTGGACCGATATTGATACCTAATGCGTGGCCTAATTCGTGCTGCATTGCCTGCAACAAATCTTTCCCGTTCACATCAGAGCCGGTTGGGTCCGTCGCCCAGAATGGATTTGTAATGTCCGTGAACTCAACATTGTCGCCGGGCGTTGCATCCAATCCCCAATTGACGTGTGAGCCGATTTTGACCGCACCGCTAGTCGGCTTTCCAGCATCGTCAAAATTATCGATACTCGTTGATGCGGCATTGCTTTTATCGATATCAGCGACCGAGAACGTGATGTCGTAGGTGTTATTTAGCGACGCGTCGGAATAGTTGAAGCTAGTAATGACGTTGTTCCAATTCGCAATCGCTGTATCAACGGTTGCCCTGGCGATGTCCGCGTTCTCGCCAAACTGTGCTGTAAATCCGTCGGAGTCGTTTGAATCTGAGCCGCGATTCGACCAAACGACAGCTAACAGTCGGCGACGTTCGAGTGATTCACATCGCAATTGCCGCGAACTTCGGCGACGACTTTTGGACTTTTTTCGAAAAGAGAACATATCTGGAACACCCTGCTCGTCGCGTCAGCTTGGAAAACAAAACAACTACGAGAGAAAGGTGGCCAGACATCTGAATCTTTGAGCGTCTGACAGCTTTTTTGAAACTTTTCCTGCTACCTATCGGCATAGCAAAGAAAACCGCCGACTTTTGGCGTCAATCGTTGCCTTTGAGCTCATTTTGAATTTGCTCACGTAACTGCTGAAAATCCGCGTTCTGATTGAGTGCAGCAAAAGCTGCTGAACGATTCAGGCGACGGACATCACGAAATCCAGCTGCGTGTGCCTGGCGTAACAAAGCCATCGCCATGTCAACGCGGTCTTGCCCGGCGAAAATCTCCGCAACGCCAACCAGCAAGGGCAATGATCGCTGAGGCCAGGGAAGATCTGAGCCACCGGCGATCCAAGAATCAACAAGGCGTGCTGCCACATCAATTTTTTCCTGCCTTGCCAATCCGTTGATGATCAGTGCAACGCACTGCAAAGATTGTGGGGACTGGCGTCCAAACACTCTTTGACGAATCTCCAACGCTTCATTCAGGTGTGCAATGGATTCTTCGTACCTTGGTGGCAATGACTGCTGCAAAAATTCCGAGTAGACAAACAGGTGGATCGCCCGCTGCCTGGTTGCCATCTCAGGAGCGGTGTCGCCAATTTCGACTGCTTGAGAAAGGTACTTCTCAATTTCGTCTCTAATCCTTTGGCGATCTTCACGACGATCGGCTTTTGCGTATCGTCCATGCAAGATGCACTGGGCTGTCTGGTAGAGCATCTGAGTCAAATGCGCCGCATTGCTTTCACGGAACTGCATGCGGTAAACGCGGAGTGCCTCAACAAATTCGGATTCGGCTTCTTGGTAACGTCTCTGTTCGACCAAGAAATATCCAAACTCGCGGCGGATCCATGCCAACATGTAGTGGTTGCGCGTCCCCGTTTTCTCACCCAGATCCAGCGCGTCTCTGTATTCAGCTTCCGCATGCTGAAAATGAGTTCTCGCCAACATCGATGATACTTTCGCAACGGTGTTTCCGGCATAGCGTTGCTTTTCCGCATCGATGAAATGCACGATGATTCCGCCAAGCTCTCGATTGGGAACCGCTCTGGCAATCTGCTGCAGTTCGTCGACAAGGCTAAGCGTGTCAAGGTCGACTGCGTTGGCGGATTGCAGATCGTTATAGGTCAATGCGGCCAACGTCATGAACATCCACTGAATGTCACGCCCCGCCAATGAAGTCGCGTGTGTGGAGTCGCGTTGCTGAGACCGGTACACTTCGAGAGCCCGAGTGAGCAGAGCTTTTCCCTCTGCCTCACGTTTGGGCGGCACCAAGTAAAGGATCCCCAATTGCACAGTGGACTCAAGCGTATAAGGATGATCCTCACCCAAGATTCGCTCACGCATCGCGAGCGACTTTTTAAGAAACTCCTCAGCACGATCCATGTTGCCGGATGCGAAGTGGAGGTACCCCGAGCTGTGCAGACTCGCTGCGAGATCAGGATGGTCTGGAGGCAAATGTTCGCTGCGCAGTTCCAGTGATTCAAACAGTAGCGGGCGGGCTTTATCAATTCTTCCTAGACTAAGGTAGACGGTGCCAATCTTGTCCAAGATGGTCGCCCGAACGAGTGGCTGATCCTGAAGAATGGTCTTATCACCGAGTGATTTCGCGCCGCGATCGACGATTTCAATCGCGCTCGGATTAACCTCCGTAAGAATTCCGAACGCACGGCCCGACCAAGCGAGTGGATCCGCATCGTCAAAAAGCCCGAGCAAGAAACTTGACACCTCATTGGAAGTCGCCGCTTCCCGCTCTGCCATGGCGCGTTGACGCTGCGCCAATCTAGCCTGCGTGTCCGCACGACTTCGTGATTTCCTTGCTTCACTTGCGGCTACACGTTCAGCTTTTGCAAGGCGACTATAAGAAAAAGCAACAAGCGGCCCCGCGATCGCTGCGGAAACGAGCAGAACCATCAGCGCCGCGCTGACAGCGGCAAGCCAACGGTTGCGGCGAGACCATCGCAGTAGTTTCCCCGCAGCACTTACCTTTCGAGCCCGAATTGGGCGCCCATTGAGGTAGCGTCCTAGATCCTCCGCAAGATCGATTGCCGAACCGTATCGACGGATGGGTTCTTTTTCCAAACACTTCAAACAGATCGTTTCAAGATCGCGATCAACACTCGGGTTTAACGCCCGCGGTGATAGGGGATCTTGTTCAATCAATTGATTCAGAATCTGAATGGCAGTGTCGGCTTCGAATGGCGGGCGTCCGGTGATAAGGTTGTAAAGGATCGCCCCGATCGAATAGACATCCGCCGCAATGCCGACGCCGCCCTTGGTCGGCAGTGCTTGTTCGGGCGCCATGAAACCTGGCGTGCCTGCCACCGTTCCAGGTTGTGTCAATTCGTGGTCACCGAGTCTTTTCGCAAGTCCAAAGTCTGTGATCTTCGGCGTCGCTTGCTTCAGCCACGAGTCAGACTCATCCGATTCGTTCGATACCGACTTTGGCAACATGACGTTGGCCGGTTTCAAATCTCGATGGATGATGCCTCTGTCGTGAGCTGATTGCATCGCTTCGGCAAGCGACTTGGTGAGCTTCGCCGAAAGCATGGGGTTCCACGGTTTTCCTGCGATCGCATCTTTCAGTGTTGATCCTTCGACATACTCCATCGTGAAGTATGGGATTCCGTCTGTAGCCCCAGTCTCATAAACCTGCACGATGTTCGGATGGACAAGCTGCGCAACCGCATGCGCCTCTTTGCGAAACCGAATCTGTTCCTCTGGAGTTGCCTGCGCACCGGCCAAGATAATCTTCAACGCGACAAGTCGATCCAAACCGACTTGCCGCACTCGATAGACGACTCCCATCCCGCCGCGTCCCAGTTCGTCAAGCACTTCGTAGCCATCGATCTGCGGTGTCGTGCTTGTCACCGTCGTGGGTTGAACAGCCGAGCGATGCGAATCAGATTCGATGACGGGTTTACCGCTGCGATCACGCTGATCCGAAACCTGCTTTAGCTTGCGAAGGAAATCATCAGGCTGTTCGGCAAGAACATCCAAAGCTGTGCAGCATTGCTCGCAGATCATGATGTGCTGCGAGACAAACTCAGACTCATCCGCAGACAGCCGCCCCAACGAAAAATCGCTGAGCTGTTGCTCGGAAGGATGTTGTGTTGGAGTCTTATTCATATCGCAAACATTTCGCGATGCAGATCAGTCGATCAGCCCATCGGCTTCCTGCCGAATCCGTCGCAGGACTGCCGACTTTGCGACGTAGACGGCGCCAACACTCATCCCCAGCGACAAAGCGACTTCCTTTGCCGGTTCGCTAACAAGGGCCGTTCGTCGAAACGCCTGAAGAGTCTTCTCTTCAAACTCGTCTTCCATCAATTCCAAGAGTCGCTCCAAAACGTACTGGTCGTGCTCTTCGTTCCACAGGCGACTGAGATTGCTGCCAGGGTCTTCTAGTTCTTCGATCATATCCAAAAACTGAGAACTGCCGGTCGCTTTGGGACGATAGTTCCGAGAACGCCAAAACGATCGCATTTTGTTTAGCGTGATCGTCTTGAGCCAGCCCCGAAATGCGCCTTGATGTCCAGGGTGAACAAAGTCTCCCACTTTGCGAACAACAACCAACAGTATTTCTTGAGTCAGATCCTCCGCGTCTTGATTCTGCAGCATCGACTTGCGAAGCCATGACAAGATCAGCGGACGATAGAGATCGATGAGCCTCTGCCAAGATCGGTCATCCACCGACTGACTTTGCAGCCGCACCAGTAGGCTTTTCGATGTCACTTCCATCAGACGTCATCACCAGTTTTCGAAGCGATCACGTTACGGATACCAGCGATCCATATTTTCGAAAGCGTCGATGCCTTCGTCGTAGCCTAACGATCGTAGTGTTTCCATCATCAAGACGTCGGCGTCGCCGTGCTGGTCCTCTGAATCCATCGGTCGATTTGCAATCTCAGTCATCCTCGCAAGAAAGACTTCTGGTGTGATGACATATGGCTTCGAGTCATCGGATGGACTTTTTTGGTCTTCGCTATTTGGTTCTTGGGACATCGCAATGGACTCCGCGGACTTGTAAAAACGGTAAATGAGATCGGCGATTTTATAAAAACTTGGAAAGCATATCCTTTGGAAACATCCGTCGCTTCCATCACCCTGGAGCGACAACCCCACAGAGGGGCATAAGTCACACCTTCGCTAATGCACGATAGTTTAGCGACGTAAAAACCAGGGAGATCCAGTGACAACTGGGAGGCGAATCGATGAAATGGCTGAGGACGTCACAGAGGTTCTGACCGGGTATTAATTCGACAACCATGATGCAACCCGACACCGACGCGCATGAAACCTTGCTCGGAAGTCAAACTGATCCGGCTGCGCAAACTGACCAGCCTGCACAAGTTTAGCTAGTGGCATTGGGTGCGCGTTGTCGCAGCGAGATATTTGCCCCCATGGGGTTCAATGTCCGATAGAGCATTGAGATTAGGTGAATCGAGAACGTCTGGAAAACGCCAGCGTCAGGTTTCCAAACCACTGCAACCCCCTCTCAATGGAGACCACGGATGGGTCTTAGGCATTTCTTATTTGGCGCTGCGATCGCCTTTACGATCGGCAGTTGTTCTTCCAGCTACGCGCAGGAGATCGAGCTTGGCTCCTACGACAGCCTGCTCGATCGCGTTGAAAAACTGGAGCAAAAAGCATCAGCCCCTGTGCACTACACCGCACCTCGGGCGTGTGCTTGTGACACGTCCCAAAAGGGAATCTATGGAAAGGGCGAGCTTGTGTTCGTCGCGCCCTTCCAGACCAATGCGACGGGGATCATCGCACAAAACGATCCCATCATCGAGCATCTAGATTTTGACTGGAAGATGCAGGATTCGTATCGCGTCGAAGTCGGCTACCTCGGCGGGACCGATGGATTTGGCTGGCGTGCACGATACTGGCAGTTCGACAACAGCACTTCGTTTGACGTCGACGCGAACGTTGGCTTGGTTCAAGACGAAGGCGCCCTCATGTGGAGCTCGACTAACGACGGCGACACCATCATTGGCTTGGTGGACGTCGACACTGCAACATTGACGCAAAGCATCGAGGCCGATGTCTTTGATCTAGAATTGCAACGCCAGCTTGCCAAACCACTGAAAATCAGCGGCGGTGTCCGGTACGCAAAGATCGCTCAGGGATATCTTGCAGAAACGGATTCAGGGATCGCGATCGGTGACATCGAATTTGAAGGTGTCGGACCGACCCTGGCAAGCGAATTGGTTATGCCCGTTCGCAATTCGGGCTTTTCAGTCTTTTGCAATGGGCGTGGATCGCTGCTGTTCGGCAACCAGAACTTTCGTGCCACCGATGATGACGGAGACGAGGTGTTGCTGATCGAAAGCGATAGTCATCTCGCAAGCTCTATCGAGCTGCAACTTGGAGGTGAATTCCGATGTGCTCAGGGGCTCTATTTCCGAACCGGTCTGGAATCTCAGTTCTGGTCCAACGTCGGAAGCCCTAACCCGTCAGCCATCTACTTGGATGACTCCGACGAAGCAAACGTGGACGATCCGCAAAACGAGGACTTGGGCTTCATCGGCCTGATGCTGGAAGCAGGTTTTGTTTACTAAACCTGCGAGCTACCAAGGCTTCAGAAGCCAGTCAATCGATAAGATCGGAAGTTTGTAGGCACCGACACCGATCTGGATCGAGTCGACATTAGTTGCCCCATGGCCAATGGCTGCAGGTTTGTCACACAGACCTTTCGCCGCCCGCCATGGGGCAGCCAAGGGGCATACGGAGAGCCTTAATCATAGACCACCAGACGCGGCAGCCTGTTCGGTTGAACATTTGTCTTGACGCGTCTCGGCGGTCTTGATAGTTGGAGCGTGGCAGAATCTTTATTGCCCCCAGCTCGCCTCTCCATCGACATTCCGCTGCAATGCCTCAAAAACGTGCCTCGAAAAAGCATGCTCGTGACTATTTGGCCGAGTTCAAGGCGCTGCTTAGCTTGCCGGTCGACGGCGCTTCTCTAGCGGTATTCCGAATTTGCTTTGGTCTCGTCATGGCGTGGCACATTGGCAAATTCCTGATCTACACCGGTAGCCTACGGCCTCTGGATCTGTACTACGTCAATCCGCCCTGGCATTTCACTTACCTTGGATTCGAATGGGTTCGCCCCTTGGCCGAACCCTGGCTATCGATCCATTTCGGTGTCGCCATCATTGCGGCGTTATTGGTCGCGGCGGGGCTCTTCTACCGGACTGCTGCGGCTACGTTGTTCCTTAGCTACGGCTATATCTTTCTGCTCGAAGCGACCAGTTACAACAATCACTACTACTTGATGTGCTTGTTGGCGTTCCTGCTGATCTTCATGCCAGCGGCGACGCGTTTCTCAATCGATAACTTAGTCCGCTCTCGTTGGCGAAAACCGCAGGCTAATTCCGAAGCCGCTGCCACCGAATTGCCATCGGGAATGATTCCGTTTTGGCCGGTGTTCTTGCTCCGATTCCAACTGTTCATCGTTTACTTCTACGGCGGGATCGCAAAGATCAACGCCGATTGGTTAACCGGGGAACCGTTGTTTGCCATTGGCGATCAACTTCGATTGACCGCGGATCGCATGGTCGGCTTGCCCGACAGCGTGCAGACCATCCATTTTTGTTTGCTATTAGCCTGGGGTGGGCTGATCTTTGATTTGGCGATCGGATTCCTGCTGCTTTGGAAACGGACGCGTTGGCTGGCGATCACGCTGACGTTTCTGTTCCACCTGCACAACCACTTCATGTTTCCCATCGGTGTGTTTCCCACGATGGCGTTCACGGCAACGCTGATCTTTTTTGCACCCGACTGGCCATTGCGACTTACCAAGCGACTTGCAGGCTTTGTGTGGCAAGCAAAGGACACTTTGGAGCCCGCTAAGCCGGCTTCCCAAACACTGCCAATGCAGCGTTACGCGTTTACACTGATCTGTCTGTTCCTAACTTGGCAGAGCGTCTGGCCACTAAGGCACCATTTCATCTCTGGTGACGCAAACTGGACCGAGGAAGCGCAGGATTTCAGTTGGCGAATGATGCTGCGTTCCAAAGCAGCTGGCTACCTAACCTACCGTGTTGTGGATCCTCAGTTGCATGTCGTAGACGAGCGAGGGCGATCCCAGGTGGATTGGCAAGCCTGCTCCGATGATGTCCCCAAAGCGGTTTACACATCGATCGACAGCCACCTTTTTCGGTGGGATCATCATCCGGGACTGGCTGTCACCTTTGAGCCCTCGCTGGGCACACGTGTGATCTACAATTCACCCAACACGGGTCAAGCGACGGAAGAATCGCGGAGTACCGAACGAGAGAAGCTGTCAAAACTCTGGCGATCTGCGTTCGGTGGCGAGCCGAAAATTGAGCAGACGATCTCTCTCGCCGAAGCATTGCAAGCGACTCGTCAACGTGTACGTGAAGCCGACTTTGCGGAGCGTTTTGGCAAATCGTCTGTGGATGCGATGCTCGCATTGGTCACCGAGCTTGACCAGATGCTCGTCGCACGTGACCAGATCGAAAGCCCTTCGGAAGTATCGCAAGTTGCCCTGACAAACCGACTGCATCAACTTTACCAATCGCCGTTGTTCCCCGACCTGCAGCCGATCTTCAGTCGATTGCATCCATTCTTGCTACAAGGTGCCAACTTTACCGGCGAACGGTTTTTGGTGCTGAGCGTCCCAGGGTCGAAGACTCCGCTGGATCGGTCATCATTGCTGAAGCTATCCGGTGACGCACCGTACGTCGTCTGGATCGACTTCTCGCGTTTGAGACCTGTAGATTGGCGAGGTTTGCCAGAGTCCTTCGTGACGTTCGAAGATCGCAAGCTGAACGTGATGTGGAACCATTTCCACGAATTGAACTCTCATCAGTTGGAGCAATTCACAGTTCGGCCGAGACTGATTCAACAATACGCGAGGCACATTGCAGACCGATGGGAATCGGCCACGGGCCGCCGTCCAGAAGTGCGAGCGAGCAGCTACATCATGTTGAACTATCACTTCCCGCGTCCGCTGGTCGATCCTCAAGTCGATCTGGCAGCGGTCAGCTACGTGCCGTTCAAGCACAACCCATGGATCTTGCCGCGATCAAGCGAGCGGATCAACGTCAGCAAAATCCAGATGCCCAGTAGCGGCATGCGGCGGTAAAACCGACAGTGCGATTCGTGACTTCGATACACGCATCGTTGAAACCGCTTCGAGGTTTATCCAAGGATTAGAACAAGGCGATCTCTGGGGTTCCCAGTGTCGAATCCAATTGCGAATAAACTTCGTCGTGGGCCTCGAATATGTCGCTCGCTGCCTGCTCGTTCACTTCCGGCTCGATTGCTTCACCTTCGCCACTGGAACTCGCCAACGATTCTTGGCGTGCGAGGTAGTTGATGATGCTGAGAGCGTCTTTGGGCGAAAATATTCCGTTTTTGTCGACGTCGCATTTGTAAATACTCTGTACCGTCGGCGACTCACCTGAATGTTCGTTTGAAGATTGAGACTGAATTCGTGCCAGCGTATTGATCGTTACCAATGCATCAAGCACGGTGACTTGTCCGTCGACATTGACATCCTGCGGAAGGGCTAGATTCGTGTTCGGGAAATTCGATTCGCCATCGCTTTCTGCAACCACGTTGACGGAGTCACCGACAAACTGCATCTGATCGGGCCTAACGCTGGCGTGTTGACGTAGTTGTGACATAGGAAGTGATTGGCGATTCCAAGAGCCCAACGTTCCGGCTCCCAAAATGTAACCGTCAACAAAATCCTGTGCGATGCTCGCATCAAACTCAGCTGTCAATTCACCCGATGAGTTGGCAACTAGTGGAATGCGATAGAACGTCGCCGAAACTTCACCTCCTGGTGTAGAGGTTTGCACGACCGCTTCGACTGTCGAACTGTTTCGACTAACCACTGCGGAGTGGTAGGGAGCGGAAGTAAACGGGGCTATCGCTTCAGGTTTCAGACCGTCGCCTGGGATGGTTCCGCCGTTCGCTGCGTAGGCGCCAACCGGAACAATGTCGTTGCCTTGGAAACGAATACCCGCGCCGAGTTTGGAAAAGCCAACGAAACCTTCAAGCATTCGATCGGTCAACGGAGTTGTTTTCTCTGCCGCGATTTCGGCATAGAAGACCTGACCGACCGCAACCTGTTCGATGTCGTTTGATTGCTCATCCACGAATCGCACTTGCATCTGACCATAGGCAGGCAAGTTATTAGGATCCAGGACTTCAATGGTCACCGAAGCCGTTGCCTGCAAACCGGAGTCGTTAGCGATCGTATATGAAAACGTATCCAAACCGGTGAACCCGGGTTCTGGAACATAGTCAATAAAACCGCTCCGCGCATAATCCGGCTGCAATTGATGTTCGATTCGAGTCACGCTTCCGTGCTGAGGGTCGGTTACGTTGACAATTCGCAGTCCGACACCGCCATCAGGGCCAAGCGAATCGTTGTGTAGCGGGTAAAGACGAAAGCTGGGCTTGGCCCGGGCATCTTGGGCTAAGCCTTTAACAACAAAGGAATCGCCATGAGCGATCGGTGCGTCGGCCGTCGGTAGCACGTCAACCGAAATTGCTGCGGTGACTTGGTTCCCGGTCTTGTAGTAAACATGGTCTAGACCAAAATAATCGGTAGCCGGTCGATACAGTAGTCGCCCCTGGCTATCGGTGGTGACGGTCCCACGTGCGGCGACACCACTGATGACACCTGCACCGACTGGCAGGACAGCAAACCCGCTGTCTTCCATCACCGAAACGTCTGCGTCTTCGACACTCGGTAGCTCGCTCTGGCGAACCATTCCGGGACGATACTCAATCGCTCCCGCGTCGGCCGCAACGACCCCGTCGCCGTCACCATCGACGCTCGATTCGATCGCTGGCAATACATCAATCAGTCGGCTCGATCCAGCTGGCGGACTCGAAGGGATCCCATCATAGATTCCTGATTCGAGCAATTGAAATTGATCCTGCGGGCCATCTGTTGGACCTGCAGTTGCTAAAAAAATGTCGTTCGAAGGCCCGCTACCGCTTGGCAGGGCAGTGCTGAATTGAAGGTCAAAGTTGGCGCCAATTCGATTTCCACCGAGCAACTGATAGGCACCGCGGATCGCACCGTTGACAAGCTCAGGTCGGTTCTCGCGAGTCAGGCCACCATTCACGTTCGCAAGCCGACTTGCCCAACGCTGATTGCCTTCCACCACGACGCCCGTCATTTGGATTAACGAGTTGTCTTTATTGTTGACCAGCAGCCCCGCCGACCGCATCGAATTACTTGCCTTCCCACGAACGTCTCGATTGAAGTGATTGTTAACGATGGAGACATTCTCAAGTCGTGTCAGGCCCGAGTAAGCCATCATAGCTCCCGCTGCAGAGTTTTCGAACAAAATGTCGTTCTCGAAAATCGAAGTCGCGAAGATGTCAAGCGTGCCCAAGGTATTGATCACAGTCCCAAACGATCCAGTGTTGTGATAGAACGCGGATCGAGTGATGGTTGCTTGGCCAAGAACATTGTTGAACACCGATTGAACCCGCGTGTCGTTTTCAAACGCGTTGATTCCATTTCCGTCAAAACGAGCATCCACACCAAAGTTCATGATGACAGGACCCGAATCGCTGGTGTTTGCGACGACGTCCATCTGATCAGAAGAGAAAACGCCAGCATTGAAGACGGCTGCGCCCGATGGATTCCCTATCGTATCAACGTACGGGTACATGATGTCGTTTGCGGGAGTGTCAATATCCCCCTGAATCCCCAAGTCCCAAAGACTCGCGACGCTGCCCGCATTTGATGCGTCCACTCGGTTTGAATGAAATTCGACGTCCCTCGCATCAACGACGGCACCCGCGTGATTCCAGACCGCGCCACCCCAAGCCGCTTCGTTGTATCGAAAACTTACATTGTCTAATTCCAAAAGGCCGGCGTTGAAGATTGAACCGCCCAGTAGTCCACTGCCCCCAGAGAATTCGACATCGGAAACTGATAGCTTGCCCGCCGTTCGTATTTGCGCGCCTTCTTCTGCGGTTCCACGAACGAGTGTGACACCGGTCAATTGAACCTCGGCATCGAAATCGATATCAAATAGACGCGAATCCTCTGCGGCAACAATGATTGTCGAACCACTACCGTCGCCAGTGATTTGCAACTTCGTCAGGTTTTCCCCGATGACCAATTCGTCTTCGGACAATCGGTAAATTCCGCTGGTCAATTCGATGGTGTCATCTTCACCATTGGACTGCGACGCGATGACTGCGGCGCGCAGACTTCCCGATTCACCGTCGGACACATCTGGTGATGGAGAATACACCGCCAATAGTCGGCGTTGTTCTAAACGATCAATCTGAAGACGACGGAGTCGGGACCGGTTACGATGCTTCATTTCTTTTGCAAGAGAACTTGTGGTTAGATTTACAACCAGCACTTTGGCTACTGTAAAGGTACGGACTGTGGACCAACCGTTTCACACTTTTCCTGTCGTTGATGACGTTGGTAGAAATATCCGCCGACGATCAACAAAGCAAAGAAAGAAACTGAATTAGTTGATCGCCTCAGCAACCATGGTGAGTCACCATCGGAGTCCCTTATTTGGTTCTGCGACAGAGGCAAGAACGCGACGGTTCCGTCGGAGTTGGCCTCAACAAACTCTGCACCAAGCACCAATTGGATTAGTTCAAAAGGAGAGGATGCAACCGGTATCGTCCGTATCTGATTCGAAGCAATCGGGGACCTCTGATCAAAGTCCATCGACAACCATGCCATTGCAGATCGGTAGTCCAAGGCTTCGTCAATCTGATAAGAAGTTTGGCGTAATGAAGAATTAATGCTCGCATATTGTTCCGCATTCGGGTGCGGACGCCCATCGGCTAGCGAAGGGATGGCATCCGAGTCCGGCGTACCATTCCGCTTGACCGATTCGTCGGGGCGTTGGCTGGATACGGAGTCGCTCTTCGAGTTCACTTGCTCGCCGGAATCAACTTCACCGCCTTCGATCGAATTTCGATTCGGTCGGAATCGCGTGTCGCTTTGAATCTCGTCTAACAACGATGTTAGGAACGTGCTTGCGACCTGAAATGGAACGTTGATTTGACCAGACACATTCGGCTCAGAACTTGGCGTCGGATCTAAAGTTTCAGGTGGCGCGGCAGTTTCGCTGACTGTCGGTTCGATCGGTGATTCAAGCAGTCCAGAGGTTGATAATTGACTCGATAGCGGAGGACCAAAGGGCAGCGTATCACTGACGACAACGTACCCGGTTTCAGCAATTGCGATTGCCTGCTCGGTTGCGATGACTTCTTCAGGATCGGTAAAAGCCCAATCGGAAACGCTTTCCCAATAGTTGCTTTGCAACGTTTGTCGAATCGGGTCATTCTCCAGCAATCGTGGTGCGATCAGTTGATCGATTGCTTGAATGCTTTGGATCGCGTTCATCCCGGCTCGCGACAGCGAAACGGTTTCACCGCTCTGATCGACAACCTGGACTTGGTCTTCCCAGCCCGGCACCTCTGACACATCAAGGCGAATTGTCGGAAGACGGGACATCAGGGAAGCTAGTAGCCTTCGATGTTCGAGTGGCTGCGCGGCCAATCGTCGAAAGCGAGTTTTCGTCCGTATCATTTTTGTCGCTCAGGGCTGTTTGAAGAGAAAACAGATTTGAAAGAGTTTGTTTTTCAGACTGGTCAGCGAAGTGGTCAACGCTTGCTTTTGATAAATAGCGTTCCGCTTCGTCAAAGGCTCGTTGGGCTTGGCGTAGGTCGCCCACTTCTTGAAACAATGTTGCCAAGTTCTTTTGGACACTCGCGGCGGAACGCAGAACGGCCGAGTGATCCGCATGATCGCGAACCATCGGCTGTATCAATTTCTGTGCGCGTTGGCAAACAGCGATCGCCTCCCTGAATCGATCGGATGCGGCCAACGTGATCGCAAAGTTATTCAGTGTCGCCACAAATTGGCAGCATGTCCGCGGATCGGTCGGTGACTGGTCGATGAGGTCTTCGAACATCCGAATCGAATACCGAAATGTCTTGATCGCTTCGACGTCGTTACCCGCTCGGCCGAATACGGTCGCAAGGTTGCTAAACGCGATCGCCGAATGAACTTTCGGCACGTCGTCCGATTCACTTGTCGACAACACACGAGTGGCGCGGTCGGCAATCTGCGTCGCTTCGGTGTAGTTTCCTGATTCACTGAGAATCGCACTAAGGTTGTTCATCACACTCGCCAGCACAACGCGATCGGATGCATTGGCCGAATCGTCCGCATGTTGATTGACGTATCCCAACGCAACGCGAATCTCGTGAAGTGCTTGAGCTGTCTGCCCGACTCGGAAATGGATTAGTGCCGCATGATTGTGTGTCAAAGCTTTCGAAAACCAGCCTAACTGCGAATCGGAATCTGACGCGTTGATTGAACGAAGTAGCTTCAATGCCGACAGATGGTCACCGGCGTCACTGCGGAGGATCGCGCGTTCGTTGATCGCTCGTGCCCATAGTTCGCAGGACGAAGGCTGTGCGATTTCCTGCAATGCATCGATCGCTTTGGCGTAAGCCGCGTCGGCGACCTCGGGTGATTCCAAGCTGACGAGAACACGCGCGATTTCGAGTCGGGTTATTGCGACATCGGTAGAAATGTTCGCGTCATTCTGAACGTCCGCTACGAACCGCTCGTAATAGCTGAGCGTTTCCATCAGGAGATCACGGCGAATTTCTCTCGCACCCAAAATCGGTGCCAAACGCGTCGCAAATGCTGCTCCCAATCGGTCAACCGCATCCCTGGCTTCGCGATAGTTTTTATGGGCGAGTCGGAACGCGTTGTCGGTTCGTTGCTGTTCATCCGCTAATCGTCGATTGTGGGCAATCGCCGCCAATAAACAGGTGATCGCAAGCATCAAAACCAACAGAATCCCCGATGCACGCTTCGTCGCCCACCGATTGACGCGTTCGGTGAAAGTGACCGCCCTGGCATGAATCGGCAATCCTGAAGCGAAGCGTTTTAAGTCGGCAGACAGTTCCTCTGCGGTTGCGTAGCGGGTTGCCTTATCTGGACAGATGGCACGTTCGATGATGGTCGCCAAATCTCGGTGAATGGCACTGTCGACTCGGCGAACTGACCGAGGCTCTTCCGACTGAACCTTGCGCAGCAACGTCAGGCCTTCATCCTCATCGAAAATGCGAACCCCCGTGACAACTTCGTAGATGCTCGCGCCCAACGAATAAACATCACTCGAACTGTCAATTTGATCGATCCGGCCGGAAGCTTGCTCGGGACTCATGTATCGCAAAGTCCCGATCAAATCACCACTCGCCGTCAAATCACTAGACAACCCTACTCGCGCGAGTCCAAAGTCACTGATCCAAATCTTCTCATTGCGGTCCAACAGCAGATTTGACGGCTTGATGTCCCGGTGAACGATTCCAATCCGATGCGCTTCGCCGATCGCATCCGCCACCTTCGCGAACATCCACGCGAACTGCTTATCGCGATCAAGCCTAGACAAGCGTTCAAAAGCAAGACGATGTCGAGGGTCCGCGAGCGAACAGCCGTCGACAAAACGCATGACGAAAAAATAGATACCGTCAATTTGGTTCGCGTCGTAGACAGGAACGATGTGTTCATGATCCACCGCCGAGGCAGCCATCACTTCACGTTCGAACCGCACGATCGATTTTGGCTTCACAGCCGATGAAGGCAACAACACTTTGATCGCGACGAGTCGGCGCAATGATTTCTGCGTCGCCAAGTAAACGACTCCCATCGATCCCCGGCCGAGTTCTCGCTCGATTCGGAAATCACCAAATGAGTCGCCCTCGATAAACTCAGTACGGCGGATCGTTTTATCGATCTGATCGACCGTCTTATCCAGCATCCTCAAACCTTCGAGACACGCTCGAAGATCTTCAGCATCCTCGGGGTGTTCCGCCAAGAATGTATCGATGTCTGGCGAGCTACCGTTTATGCGTGAGCTGCAAAATTCGTCGACCAATTCGGCCACACGAATTTCCGAGACGGTGGCATCCGGTAATGAAGATGAAGGCTGTCGCTGGGAACCGGAGGACCTCGGTGAATTCGTCAACTAATTTTTTCCTCATGCATCGACCGTAATTGGCGTAGCGCTCGCATCCAAAGTAAACGGATCGCTTGCGGTGACCGACTCATTTCGTCAGCGATTTCATTCGTTTTCAAACCCGAAAAAACCTTTAACATGACGATCGTGCGATAGTCTTCCGGAAGCATTGCGACCAAGTCAGCGACGCGAACTGATTCTTCGTGGTCAATGAGAATCTGCGCCGGATCCGCTTGACGTGACCCAATCAATGCAGCAGCAATCGTGCAGCTGGACTCCATCCCATTGGCAATTGCCTCAAACGAGATTTCTCGACGAACATCGCGTTTTTCAGCCGCCAAATGACGTTCGAACTCACGGATAAGGTTTCTCGAAAGGATACACCTTAGCCAAGCGGCCAATTCCGACTGTGACTGACCACGAAATTGTGAAAAGTCACGATGAGCCGCCAACATGGTTTCTTGCACAACGTCTGATGCACTTGCACGACGGGAAATGCGAGTGCCAATTTGTGTCACAGCTAACAAGTACAAATAATTCTGATACCGCTGCAGTAACTTCCCAAGGTCGGCCGTCGATCCTCGCCGGGCTCGGTCAATCGTCAATGCAAATTCATCACCCGTCAAACTGGCGCCTCCTTATCGTACGCTGCATAATTAGAGTCCGATTCGCCAGAGTTTTGTTTCTCGCATTAATCAAAGTTTTTAAGAATACGCAGGTCGGCCTGCCGAACCACAGCGGATCAAACCAAGCTATGTTAACAGCGATCCAACACGTCGCGGTAGTGTGAAAGTCACCAGAAGCTGCAGGGCAAAACCAGCAAAGTCACAGCAGTTATAGAACAGCATACAACCGAGCTTCAACAAGACGCGTCATCGCTGGCGTGATAACAAACTCATCCGATGAATCGGCAAAGAGACGTTGACTCGGCATACAAAACGACATCACTCTTATCGACCAGAATCACACAATGACCAGCATCGCTATTCATCTTGATGGAGGTCCCAATGAACATCAGCCAGTTGCGTAAGAAGGCGACAACGTTGATCACCCAAGGTGCCGCAGATTATCAGCGGCGAACCGGGCATCCCGTCGACACAGCCGTAAGTATCAACCACAAAACGGGCGAAGTTGCAGAGACGTTGTCAGTTCGTCGCCGGTCTGTAGACCATGAGGAATTCGATCGCACGTACGGCAAGGCGCAAGACCTGCTTTTGAAGCATGGCTACGAGAAGTCACAAGACGCCGAGGTCCAATCGCTGTATGCCGAACTGATCCCCGACAGCGATGACCTAAAAGCTCAGAAGCGTGGTCCACTGAAGGACCTTCGTTCACGGGACGAGCCCAAGCGACTCGCCGCCGCGAAGGAGTGCTCGAAAGCTGCACGAGGCATCGGAATTAGCGATTGGAATCCATGGCCTAAAAACCCAATCGTGACTGAGGCGATTATCAAAGCGTTGGCGAAAGAAAAGTCGACCAAGGTGGCGGAGTTACTGATCATCGCACTGGCATCCATTCACAAACGCTACTATGCCGACAGCCGCATCCCACCAATCTTGATCGCCTACCTGGATTCCGACGACGGACGACTTCAACAGACGGCCCTCAACTGGACCAACAGTCTGCAAGACCGAACCAAGTGGCCAAAAATTCTGGAGATGCTTGATACCAATCCATCGATGCCGATTTTAGTTTCGGCGCTGCAACATCTTTACCTGGGAACACCGGTCGGTATCAAGCGAGCGGCCTGCCCTATTTTGATGAGAACAGCAAAGCGAAAGCTGAGCGATGAAGCAAAGCTAGTTCTACACGGTGCGATTCTCGACATGGTCGATGAGCGAACACTGGCCGAATATAAGTCCGCACTGGCCGACGAGAAACGACTCACCAAATCGCTCGCCAAACATGCCGAAAAGGAATACGGAAAAGGGCACGATCGCTTCAAATTCCTGCAAGCCAACCTGTTCAAATAGCCCGCAAGCATAGCCGCCACATTCAAGCGTTCCGCCCAAACCGCTCGACACACCAAGTCCACTTGCGCGATGAGGGTGGATCAGCTTTAACCACTGAGCACACAGCGGACACAGAGCCCAAGCTGCAAACGTCTCTGCGTTCACCGCGTCCTCTGCGTTTTCAATCCCTGGGTACAGACAGCACGCCTTGTCGACCAAACCAATTGCTGAGTCCTCAGGCACGGAACGATCCCGGCGCCTCGACTTAGAACTTCTGGCCAAGCCAAAGTGCCGCGTTTGGAAAACTACTTGGCAGGTGACTTGTGGCAGAAGACCTTAGGGTGCTGACCCATTGCACTGCAAAGAATCGCCAATCCCGTTCACCCAGGCAGCTTTCCAATCTAGTCACACCAAATCACTCGGGGACTATGGTTGGATCGCAAAAGCACAATCCCGGCGATGAACCGAATCGCTTGGCGGCAACAAATTCGCGATAGCGGGCGAACCTCCAAGCAAAGGCGATTCGCTCAAACCCAACAATAAAACGGCCAAAGACGCTCTTAATGAGCACCATTGACCGTATTAAGTACACCCGGAGGGATTCGAACCCCTAACCCTCGGTTCCGAAGACCAGTGCTCTATCCAGTTGAGCTACGGAGGCAACTTGCACGTAAGTGCTTTGCTGGAAAGGAATTCCAACAAGAGTTGGCACGCGGTTTTTCATCGCCAACAGTCCAGATCTCATAATGTTTTCGGACAAATACCAGCGGTTCTCGGACAGTTCTCGGACGCAATTCCGGATTCACGGGGCGTTCACTGCCCGCCTGATATGACATGCACCGTTCGCTGTGATAGGTGAATTCTGTCCGCTTTGCTCCTTCTCCTGCCGAATATCGGATTCAGCTTGCACCCTCTTACTCGATGGCCCTCACCTGCCGTCGAAAGAGGCCGGTAGTCAGGAGGTTTTGACCAGTCAGCGAACACTTCCCGCATGATTACGGATTCAGCGAGCTATCGGCCGTCGGTCAACGACGTTCGGTAGCTCGACTGCGTCTAGTCGATGCCAAATGTTCGTTACTCATTTCGGAGAAGTTGCAATGGCAGCTACTCAAGCAAAGCGTCAGACGTCCAAGAAAGCTTCCGCTCGTCCCGTCAAAGAGATCCGCATGGGAAAAATTCGTGCGGCTATCTGGGAGAACGAGACGGCCAACGGAACACGCTACAACGTGACCGTCACTCGCATGTTCAAAGACGATGACGGATGGAAGGACTCCCATTCGTTCGGTCGCGACGACTTGCTTCTCGTTTCCAAAGTCCTGGACCGATGCCACACGTGGATCATCGATGAAGGGGATGCGGAAGCAAATGAAGGCAATGCTGCCTAATCAATGCTGTTCCTAGTGCAATCGCACTGGAACGCCAGGTGGCCTGTTTTCTTCCCGGTTGAAGACTACCGGCCACCTATCGGTGTTCAATGACACTCGAATGGGGTAACGCTGATAAGTGTCCCTTGGCTACTTAAGCATCCATCCCAATTTCCACGGACCGGGCGAATCGAGAGATTCGTTGCACCTTCCGGTCGCCCCATGGCATCATACGAGACTGAGTCCAAGATAGATATAATAGCCTTCGCGAACGAGTGATTGCGACAAAAGCATTTCGCTTCTCTTCCTCCATTGCTTCGTCGTCTGCCCTATAGTCTGGGAAAATCCCCTCAACCATCGAAACGACAAAAACTGCGTCGAATTCGAGTCCTTTTGCCGAGTGAACAGTGAGCAGGGCAACTCCTTCGCCGGCAGGTTGCTGGGTGGCTCCCAACGCTAGCTGACTCAGAAACGCAGAGACACTTTGAGCCGAAGGAGGGTTGGCTCTCACGAATACATCCCAGTGTTCTTCCCAGCTATCCAAGTCTTGGCACACCAAGGCTCGATTTGCGTCCTCTAATGAGGATGAATACGAACGTAGGCTTTGTAATCCTCTTGATAGACGCAGTCGACCGTCAGTTTTGCATGCCTGCTTGAGTGCTTCGACTACCGCAGTGCAGGAAGTCGATTCTGACTGTGAGGCCATACGCTCAATCATCACAATGCCCTCTGTACCGTCCTCTTTGGCTCGAAAGCAAATCTCGTTGCAGTCACACTGGACTCCCCATCGCTTCGCGAGCGAGGAAAGATGCAATCTATCCTGAGAATTTGATGTCACACGAAGTGCCAGCTCAAAATCAGCAACTACATCAGACTCACTTTGGTAGGAAGTCGACGCGACTTTCTTGTAGAACGGAATATCCCGGGATAATAACTCTTCTTCAATTGCTGAGAGTACGAATCTGTTTCGTCCTATTACTGCGAATCGACTTAGGTCGAGTTCGCCTTCCACGTCTTTGTGGCCGTCATTTAGCAAGTCCTCAATTGTGTCAACAACAACCTCAGCCTCTTCTTCCTCATCCGTGCATTTAGTTACTCTGGCCAGCCCTTCGATTGCAAGCTGCCCATCGACGCTGTAGCTTTCGTTGATGCTCTGGGCTGCTCGTACTACGGACCTCGAAGAACGAAAGTTTTCTTCAAGTCGAATTGGAGTAGCAGCAAACTCTTGCTTAAATAGGTCGAGGTAATAGGGGTCTGCGCCGTTCCAAGTGAAGATGGCCTGATCAGGGTCACCAACCATTAGTATGTCCTGAAAGCTTGGGCCGCATAATGCACTTAGAACTCGATACTGCGACTCATTTAAGTCTTGAGCTTCATCCACAAACACATATTTGTATTGCCGTCGGAAAAAGTTTGCGACAGCCGGTCGGTTCTCAAGAAGCTGGTACGTTTTCAGCAGTAGGTCGTCGAAGTCCAACGCTTCATTCGCACGCAACGCTGCATCATACTCGAGGTATAAAAGGCTCAAGTCTTCTTCTTCTATCAGTTCTGGAGTGAGCAATCGGTTCTTGCAATCAGAGATCGCCGCAAGCCAGTCATCTATTCTTTTCGATTGTTTCTTAGCGTCGCCTGCTTCGCGGAGTAGTTGATGCATTCTCGGCGATTGCATTACCACTTCTCGCATTAGCTGCCGCCGATCTTGCAGCGACTCATAGATGTGCGGTGTTCCGTCAACTCCGACCGATTTTCCACGGTTTGACAGCACCTCAGCACAAAAGCTATGCAGTGTCCCGATGAAAGACCGCTCCGACGCTTGGTCGACATCGTCTAGTCGCTCAATCATCTCGTTGGCAGCTTTGTTAGTGAATGTTACCGCCAGAATTCGATAATGCGATGTGTCAGATGTGAGCAGCCAACGGATGCGTTCCGTCAGGACCCTAGTTTTCCCGGCTCCCGGTCCAGCGAGCACCAATAATGGGCCACCTGGGTGCTCAACAACTTCTCTTTGTGGATCGCTAAGTCTGACAGTCATTCGGTCTCTCGCTTGTCACCTGTCAAGGTGCCGATAATCGAGCATGAATCCAACATGTTCTTAATGATGGGGGGACACTGCTTCTCTGGTTGTTTCGCGAATGCGTTTTGGAAAACCTCCGGTATGCGAGGTGCGTAGCTGGTCTTGTACTTCGAAAGTTCATCGAGCACATCACTCGTTCCTTTCGAACTCCACTTCGCTTTGATTGCTTTTTTCGCTTGTGCGTTTAATTGTTTGCTCTCCGCGACGTAGTCAACAATCATTTCTTTGAGTGAATCGATGGGGAGCAGTGACGTGATGTATTGCTCGAAGTTGTTCCCGTTTGGGAGATGGAAGACGTTAGGATTGTCGATGATCTTGGGTTCTTTGGCTTTCTTCAGAGCAGCTTCTACAGCCTTCAAGGCCTCTTTTTCACCATCCGAAAAGATAACCCAGGGGATACCGAAAGACTTGCAAACCCTCAGGAACGGCAAGTAACTGCCATCGCCACCGACACCTACAAAAGTCACTCCAAGCTCGTACGGCTCTTTGCCCCACTTCAGCTTTGCGAACTGCGGAATTGCTTGTTCTTCCGTTTCTCCCTCGAACAGAACAATTTGGCGAGCGAAGATAAGTTCGCCACGTGTATGCATTACCTCTCGGTCGATACGCCGGACGTCGTCCTTGGTGAAGCCAGGAATCGACTTGGCTTGGATCTGGACTGCTCGCGTTTCACTCCCGTCTTTCCTGAAGTGGACAAAGGACTCAAGCGACGATTGTGCACATACGTAAGGCGAATGAGTTGTGATAATTTTCTGTCCTGGTATCGCGTCAATCTGCGACTTCGCAGACCTTTGAGCCTGTGGGTGAAGATGTGATTCAGGTTCTTCGATTACTACCAGTGGATGAACTGCATCGTGTGTCTTGTTTCCTAATTTCCAGTTCATGTACGCTCGAAACAAGAAGAAGGTACCGAGACTCCGAGTGCCAAGGCCTTGTCGAGAAATTGGGAATTGTGACGCGCCGGAGGTTGACATCACTACGTCCATTCCTCTATTCAGATCGCGAAATCGTCTTGCAACGGGAGTGACTTCAACTTTGTCAGACTCGCAGTTCACGACTTCGGCGACCTGTGCAAGGCTACTCTGGACAAAAGAGAGTACGCTGCTGTTCTCGACAACCATCCGGTTGATCTCGTTTAGCTTACTCTCAATGCTTTCTATGTCTGCATCGGATAGCCCCGGTTCTGCAACGAGCCGTTGCCAAACTGAACCTCGGGTTCTTAGGTCCAGTGCTACATCCCTGTTTGCATCAAGCAGATAGAGCCCAATTGCATCAATCTGATGGGGCAATACCTGCGTGACTCGGTCTGCCACCTCACTTTCTTCAATTCCACAGACGTCAGAAGACCATGATTTGAGGAATCTTCGCTCAACGAAATAATCTGCTTTGATTTGGTCCCAGCGAAGTTGCGTTCTTATCGCGACGAAATCACTGTCATCGTCATCTTGGAATATGCAGTTGCCAAACAGTTCAAGCCACGGACTCCCCTGCGGGAAATATGCTCCATCGCATTCCTCGTCGACCTCTGGGCGGAACAAAAGATCGATAAATATCGCTCGGTCACGAGGTGCCGCCGACTCACCGCTGTCCAGGAACACATCGTCTGCTGAGATACTTCTCGATCCAACGCCAATTGCTGCGTTAATTGCTTCTACAAAACTCGACTTTCCAGCGTTGTTTTCACCAATCAACACAGAAGTTGCATTAAGTTTTACCTCAACCCGTTTCAGTGATCTAAAGTTGGCGATTCGCACTGTCGCCAATCGAATTCCGGTATTAGTCGGCATGTTTAAGTTTTCCATGTTCGGAAAGCAGGCCCAGGATATCTAGCTTCACGATTCGCATTGCATCAAGACACCCATGCAGAGGTACAGGTTCAGCAGAGCGTAAGGGCTTGGAAGTGATGGGTCAACTTAGTGCATGACAAAGGACGTTATTGTGCGTTAATCTCGCTGGAGTAAAAACTCACCAGGAATCTATTCCGACTAGCTCACTGTGTAATGCTCGTCCTTGGCTACTGGTGCAACTTCTTGCGTGCTTGTGAATCCGAAAACACTCCCTGCAATTGCCTTGCCTTCCGGGCATTCGCTTCCTGCTATGGGCGAATCTGGCAAAGCCGACCTTCCAGATCTTATCGAACAGCCTGGGGCAGCTGGTAGGTTTGCCTGGGAGGAGTTTTTGTTTGGGAAACTCCGGAATCCGCACACTCGGGCTGCATACGAGCGTGCTATTCGTCGCTTTCTTGGAGGAAGCAAAAGGGGTCAGGCCTCTTTCCTGGTCTAGACGGCTGTGATGAGCTGCGTTTTTGATGCCTACATAATTTTTTAGCGTCCCGATCGATTCCTCAAGCTCCCCGGGTCGATGCAGCCGGCGGTCTTTACCATGTCCTCAATCGTGGCAATTTTAGAGTCGAAATTTCTTACTAAGGACAAAGACGACGTTGCGTTTGAGCAGAGCCTCAGCGATGCCTTGAAGACTCTTCATGTTGACTTGTTTTGCTCTCAACCGATGCCTAATCACTGTCACTTGGTGTACCGCTAAGTAGAACGCAATGCCCATTGGAGAATCAAAAGGGGTCAGGAGAATCAAAAGGGGTCAGGCCTCTTTCCTGGTCTAGACGGCTGTGATGAGCTGCGTTTTGATGCCGACATAGTTTTCTAGCGTCCCGACCGATTCCTCAAGCTCCCCGGGTCTATGCAGCCGGCGGTGTTTACCATGTTCTCAATTGTGGCAATCTTAGAGTCGAGATTTCTTACAAGGACAAAGACGACGTTGCGTTTGAGCGGAGCCTCAGCGATGCCTTGAAGACTCTTCAGGTTGAATTGATTTACTCTCAAGCGATGCCCAATCACTATCACTTGGTGCACCGCAAAGTAGAACGCAATGCCCGTTGCGTGAAATTGCTCGATAGCGCGGTGAGATGGCGGTAGGGAATGTTCTGGCGATCGCACTACAAAACGCCGAACTCAAACAGCTATCACCCTGGCCGATGCCACGACCGCCAAAATGGGTTTCGCGTGTGAATAAGGTCCTGCCGGAAAAGGAACTGGAGGCAGCGCAAGGCTGTGCCCAGCTGGGTGCAGGCTGCGGGGTCGAATGGATCGCACGTCGGCTGAATACTGAGTCAACGATACGTCCCAGAGACCGCCCTCACATGCGTCCCCCCGAAGTGAAAACAAAGAGGCGTTCTCCCTTTCTCCCAGTCAACCCACCAGGGATGAGGCGGGCGAAACTGCAGTTTTGGGTGGAGCAGTTATAAACACAGAGGGCGCGGTGGACGCAGAGCCCAAGCTGCAAACTTCTCTGCGTTCACCGCGTCCTCTGCGTTTTAAGTCCTCGGGTGTACATAGCACGCGTTGCCTACCAACCCAGTTGCCGAAGCTTTGATCACGAAACGCTGCCGGTGTCTCGATGCAGAGCTTCCTGCCGAGTCAAAGCAGATTGCCTCTGGTGCTCATGCGAATGCCGCTTCGTTCTGAATCCAAACAAAGCGAAGACTTGCCGGAAGTGCTCACAATCGTGAGCCGAAAGGCAATCATGCAGGTAAGTTGAGTGCCGCGTTTGGAAAACGACCCGGCTGGTGGTAACGCGGGCGGTAACAAATTCGCGATAGCGGGCGAAGCTGCAAGCAAAGCCGATTCGCTCAAACGCAACAAAAAACGGACAAAGACGCTCTTAATGAGCACCGTTGACCGCATTGAGTACACCCGGAGGGATTCGAACCCCCAACCCTCGGTTCCGAAGACCGATGCTCTATCCAGTTGAGCTACGGGTGCGTTGGTTTTTGAAGAGACGCAGTTTTACCGATCCGGGTTCGCTTGTCTAGCTCCGTCAGTTCTCCAATTCGGACTATTTCAGCGCTGACACCCTCTGTGAATCCGCGGGATCATCCCGATCGCCAATATTTTGCCAGGCCCCCGCAACGCTTCATGTGATCCCACCATTACAAAATGGACTTGACGAACCAGAGCGCTCGTACCATCGTATGGCTTCTGAGTCTTTGGTCGGACCCAACTATTTGTACTGTCAGTACTCACACACCTGCTCGTCAGGTTGAATTGTGGTTGCAGCGTTCCGACATCTAACGACGACTTTGCTTTGCACCTTTCTGGTGCTTGGGCAGGTGCCTGCGTGGATTCACGTCGCAAGCTGCACCCACATCGAATGCTGCGGCACATCGCCGAATGTTGGGCCCGAACCAACCGACCATTCCTGCTGCCACCACCATGACAGCCCCACCGATTCGCTCTGCGGAACGCATGCCGACCACGGCCCTGTAAAGTCCCCGCAGGCTCCTGTCGATCACGATTCGGATGACTGTCCGATCTGCCAATCGATCGCGATCCCGGTCGGCGAAATTACCGCCACGGCTCCACTGCTGAGCCAACTCGCCGCGATCAGTGAAACTTCTCCATGCCTATCGATCCACTCGATCGATGCCTGCTGTGGATTGCCGCCGGCACGCGGCCCGCCAGCCTTCTGTGGCTGAGCTTGCGAACTCGCTGCTATTTCGATCGAACCGCGCTGCCCGCTTGCTGAGTCTTCGCTGACGATGCGCGCGAAGCATCCGCAGGTTGATCGACTTGACCGCGATAGCACACGAAGCAGTCCGCTGCCTCGCGGTGCGTTTGCAACTTCTTCGCCATCGCCACATCTCCATACGCGTTGCTTGTTTCAGTTCCCTGTTATTCAGTCACCTGAGTTCACGGGCATCGAGAACTGTCATAGGCCCTGCGCGTCGCGTGCCTGAATCTTGACGAATGGTCCGACCAAACCGTGTCGAGCTGAAGGTGCGCGCCGTGGGGCTCTTGACCGTGCTCGGTTGCCTTTGGGTGTCCGTGCCATCGCAGTACATCACCATGCCTTCCCATCACAAAGCTCACCTTGCTCGTCCCGCATTCACGCTGGTGGAGTTGCTTGTTGTGATTGCAATCATCGGAATTTTAGTCGCTCTGCTTTTGCCAGCCCTTCAATCGGCTCGCGAAGCGGCGCGCCGTCTGATGTGCCAGAACAATCTTCGACAAGTCACGTTGGCGCTGCATACCTACCACGGTACGCATCGTTGCTTTCCCAATAGCATGACCGGTGCGGATCAGCATCCAGGTGGAGCAGGAAGCGGCTTTCACAGCTGGTTGGCTAGGATCCTGCCTCAGATGGAACAATCGGCATTGCACGAGAAAATCCATTTCGAGCAATCGCTTTCACAGCGAACCGATTACACAAGCGACTCCGAATACCGAGACTACTCGATCGCACCAAGCCATGTTGATGCAGACATCGCCGGTGCGATCGTGCCATCTTACCTGTGCCCCAGTGACCCTGAATCCGTTCAACAGTTTTCGCTTGGCATCCCGACTGGACCGGGAAGCTATGCCGGGAACATCGGATGGCCAAAGTCCTCACTGGGGCCCGAACGACCGTTTCCGCTGCAACGTCAAAACGGCATCATCGGTTTGCTAAACCCGATGTCCAAAGATCCGTGGCAGCAGCCGAGAATTCGTTTTGCCGATGTGACCGACGGACTGTCGAACACCATTGCGACCGGCGAACGAATGATCTCGCGAGTTTATGAATCAACGGACGTTTTTGGTGGAAGCAATATCGCATCGACTACCCCAATCGCCATGCAGTCTTTCTGCGGTGGATCATCAACGCGGCGGACGTTGGCGACATGGGTGCGATACTGCGAAGGAGTCTCGCTGGCGGATGCGGCGTATAGCCAAAGTCACGGCCACGCATGGATCACCGGATGGACGTTCGCGGCCAATCATTTGATGCCGGTGATCCCGATCAATCAACGCAATTGCCATGTCTATGGTGGCGAAGATGACGGCATGAACTTGGTGACGCCGAGTAGCCATCACAACGGTGGCGTGCACCTGTCGATGGCTGATGGCAGCGTTCAGTTTGTAAGCGAATCGATCGATCGCGAACTGTACTGGGCGATGGGAAGTCGCAACGGCGGAGAAGTTCTCGACAACGAGCGCTAATCAAGGCGAGTCCACGCAAGACCGGCAAACACAACATGCGACGCGTAAACAGCAGAGCACCGACTCGCTATGGCGTTCCATGAATGACGCCTCATTTTAAAAGTCGCTGCTTCACAGAGTGTTCACGGGGCAGTCACGGGGCAGTCACGGGGCAGTGGCTTCATAGAACGCCGCACGGCAAAGTTCAACGCGCCGACTGTAGTGATTTTCAATTCGACGTCTGATCCGTCACACGATCGATTCGTCGTTTCCTTTAACCGCACGCGACGTATGCCGTGCTGTTGTTTCGCATTTTACCAACTGTTTTTTAATCAACTTGATCAATCGGAACTCAACGATGACCAGAACATTTTTTTACTGCTTGGCTTTCATCGCCACATCCACCGCAACCGGCCGTGTCAGCCTGGCCGATGCGGTCGAGTACTCATCGGGACACGCTGACATCGGCTTGGCCTACGAAGATGATGAATTGCACCTTCACTATCACTTTGGAAGCGGAGCGGTGATTGATGGCTCACCGCTTGTAGGTGAAATGGAATTTGATCCGGCAGATGCATCGGTACGCGTCGGAAGCAATGCCATGGTGACCACCACTGGAGATGTCCCGTTCCTGGGTACGTTTGCCGGAGATTCGGTATGGTTGATTCCACAATCAAGCAGCGTCGGAATCCCGTTCCTCGGTATCGCGGCGGAAGAACTGGATGCGACATTCAGCAGTGCGACGATGACCATGACATCCTTCAGTGGGCCAGGCCAGTTTGCGTTGTGGCAAACCGGTGGAATCGGCGGGACGAACGTCTATTGGCAATCCAACAATGGCTTGGACGTGACCGATACGCTTGATGTCGCGATCGGCGGACACGATCACTATTCGTACGGCTTCACCGCCGAAGGCATTTATGACGTGGAAATTTCTGCGGTCGCGAATTTGGCCGCCGGTGGCTCAGTCAGTGATGTTGGCACATTCCGGTTCATCGTCGGCGACGTGACCGCGATTCCGGAACCGAGTTCGCTAGCGTCGCTGGGCCTGATCGGGATGGCAACCGTTTTGCGCCGACGAAAACGTCGGTCGTAGTTACGTTCGGGTTGGGCTAGATGCCTGAGCCGTTTTGGCGATAGCCACGGTTGTTGGTGCTTGGCAGCCGGAGGCTGAAAGACAGTGCGTCGCAAGGCGGGAGCCTTGCGACGAGGGGGAGATACAGAGAACCGTCACTTGCGTGATGCGGCTTGGCGCATGTGCCTGAGCCGTTTTGGCGATAGCCGCGGTTGCTGGTATTTGGCAGCCGGAGGCTGCGAAACTGGGCATCGCAAGGCAGGAGCCTTGCGACGAGGGGGAGACGCAGAGAAGTGTCGCTATCGCGATGCGGCTTGGGGCATTTGCTTGAGCCGTTTTGGCGATAGCCACGGTTGCTGGTATTTGGCAGCCGGAGGCTGCGAAACTGGGCATCGCAAGGCGGGAGCCTTGCGACGAGGGGGAGAAACAGAGAACCGTCGCTATCGCGATGCGGCTCGGGGCATTTGCCTGAGCCGTTTTGGCGTTAGCCACGGTTGCTGGTGCTTGGCAGCCGGAGGCTGCGAGACAGGGCGTCGCAAGGCGGAAGCCTTGCGACGAGGGGGAGATACTGAGAACCGTTGCTAGTGCGATGCGACTTGGGTGATGTACGCGATACCGTGGTGCGGTTGATCGCTACTTGATCGGATTGCTTTTCCGATTTCGCACCGCTCGTCGATACGCCTTCTCCGCTTGCTCGGGTGTCATCCCTTTGTATCGGTCCTGATGAAGAATCGCGTTTCGCTCAGTTTCGATGCCTTCGTCGCCTTGAGACTGCATCCATGCGACCAGCTTTTCTTTCAACTGCGAAACGCGTTCCGCTTGCGAAGGATCGTCCGCCAAGTTTGTCATTTCAAGCGGATCATTATCGCAATCGAACAACTCAAACTCTGGCCGGTGCTGATACTTGGCAACAAGGTCTTCGGCAACCGCGTCACCCGCGGCCGCAGCCTTTTCCATCGACTTGAAGTAATCTGCTTCGGTACAAGCGTTGGTGAACGTCGCTTCGTGATTTAAGTTCCAAACCAATCGGTAGCGTTCATCACGAATTGTACGAATCGCAAACAAGTCACTTCCGGCAATGATGCCGCGTGTAGTCATCAGACCGTAGGTATGGCTTTTGTGCTGGTCGGTTTCGCCCAGCAGCACAGGCAGAAAGCTTTTCCCATCGAGATGGCTCTGTTCGTCCAATCCGGCAGCGTCGATGAAGGTCGGAGTGATGTCGACGTATTCGACCATGGCATCGGACGTCGTGCCTGGCTTGACCTTGCCCGGCCAACGGACCACCATCGCCGATTGCAGGCCGTTTGAATAGCAAGTCCACTTGGCAAAGGGAAACGAATTCCCTTGCTCGGAAACAACCATCACCATGGTGTTGTCGGAAAGGTTGTGCTTGTCGAGCATGCCTAGAATTTGCCCGACTTGGTCATCAAAGTAAGTGATCTCGGCAAGGTAATTTGAAAAGTTCTTGCGAACGACAGGCGTGTCGGCCAGGTAGGGTGGCAATTTGACTTTATCGGCCGGATAACGCGATGCGTCACCTTTGTTCCAAGGCGAATGCGGTTCGTTGGAGCAAGCGAGCAAACAAAATGGCGTGCTGTTTTTAGCCGAATCTGAAAATAGCTTGTCAACGACTTCCATGTCTGGGTTTCGCTTGACCACGCTGTATTCGAATGGGAACACCGACTTCGGACCGATGTGCGTCTTACCGCTCAGTGCGACACGATATCCCGATGGTTTCAAGTAATGGGCGATGCTCTTGGTGCCTTCGTCGGCAAAGGTATGGTTCGGGTACGCGCCGCTGTGAACCGGATATAGTCCTGTGTAAATGTTGTGCCGTGTTGGCGAACACATCGGCGCCGCCTGAAAGCACTTTGTCAGTTGCATCCCTTGCTTTGCCAAACCATCGATGTTCGGCGTATGAGCCTGACCGCCATAGCAACCGATGTCTCGGAAAGTGCAATCATCGGCGATGATAAAGACAAAGTTTGGCGGCGAGCTTTCCGCATAAAGCGTGCAGCTGAGCGTTAGCAGTGCGAGTGCGGCGAAGACGAATCGATGCATAAAGTTCTATTGGGTAACGAGATCGATTTAAATTGTAAAAATAAAGACCAGTGCGACTATTCAGGACGAAGCCCGGCGCATGAGTACAAATTCGCTGAGTTCCAAATTTTGGACACGGTTACTCACGCATGAGATTGCGAAGGGAGTTGCTCGGCAAGTTCGAGGGTTTGATCCCACCGCGACTTCAACAACTCCATCTGATCGTGGCTCCAACTTTGCCCTACAAGGCTTATGATATGCAATGCGGCGATCGTTCCTAGTGAAATCGGCACGACAACCAAAGCCCAGGGCGGATTCTTCATCATCCATTGTACGAGACCATAGATCATCGCACCGAACAGCGTGCAAGCGGCCACAAGGTAGAGAGCCATCACCATCGTCCAGATTTCCGGACGGGGTGAAAACCGACCGAAAGCCTCTGTAGACTGTGGCTGGTCTGTCGTATGCAACTGAATGGAAAGGTGAGGCGACCAAATTCGGCGTTCGGATGGCTCGACTTTAAAATCGACAACGGTCCCCGCCGTTTCTGCATAAGGCGACATCACGGGGCCTCGAACGACTTCCCGCACCCTTCGTTTGGCTTCGTCCATCTCCCAAGGCAGCTCAACACGAAACGTCGGCTGCATTTTTAAGGAACTACGAACAGTTTCATCTGTCATGGCTAAAAACACACAAGATCGCGAAGACTTATTGCGTGACGGGGTCGCGATGCCGATTCGTGGGCGGATTTGGATTCAATCTCAAAACGGCGACAACCAACCGGAATCGGGATCGAAACTGGAAGTGGTGATCGGTTTTCGCCGCGACGGACGGCTCAGTTTATATTGGGATCAGGACCCCGTGTTTCAGTTTGATGCAAATCAACGTCTCCGTCGGGTCTTTATTAACGACCGAGCCTACCGAGCCGAAGCGGGCCGCCTTTGTCTTATCGAGAAACAGTCCGAAGGCACCGGACCGGTCAGCCGACTGCAATTGAACTCCACAGCTTTGCAGGCTTCGACAGAATCCGAAATCGTCGCGATCCTTCGACAACGGCTGGAACAGATCAAAGAGGCACTGAATTCGTTTATCATTAAAAAACCGAATCCCTCGCACGAAGACTTCATCGAATCCGTCGGCGAAGCCCCCAATGCGTTTGCCATGCGGGTACTTCAATGGATCGATACATTAAAGGATCCGGTGCCGATCGCGGAATCGCTATCCAGCTAACCAAAACCAGTCCAAGCTCCCATGCCTCAAGCCCGTCGCAACAAAGCCCCGCAAGCAACCGCTTGGGCAGGTCCCCTACGCAATTCAATGCTCGACCGACGCACGATACTGGCGGCAATGCTGGGCGGAACGGCTTCGCTCATTCACGCGGAACAGCCAAATCCGGACGGGATCAATGAACGAATCGAGACGCTTGTCCGGGAGGCCATTGCCAAGGGCGATCTGCCGGGTGCCGTGGTGTGTTGTGCAGGAACCGAACAGGTTTATTACCAAGCGACATTCGGGAATCGCTGGTTGACGCCAACGAAGGTCCCGATGTCAGCCGAGACGATTTTCGACCTCGCTTCAATCACCAAGTCGGTTGCCACGGCGACTTCGGTAGCATTGCTGTATCAAGACAAGAAGATCGATCCCAATGCCCCGGTATGCCAATACATGCCGGAGTTCAATGGGAATGGAAAACAGAAAATCACGATCCAACAGTGCTTGCTGCACACCAGCGGATTAACACCGGACAATGCCTTAGCGGATTACTTGGAAGGTCCCGACATTGCCTGGCAGAAGATCTGCAACCTTGGCTTGCGTTCGAAGCCTGGTGAGAAGTTTGCTTATTCCGATGTTGGCTTTATCGTTTTGGGACAACTGATCAAACGAGTCAGCGGAGTTGAGGTCGATCGATTCGCGGCGAAAGCGATTTTTGAACCTCTATCGATGCAAGACACGATGTTCAACCCACCGGAAGCGTTGCGTTCTCGGATCGCGCCGACGGAAAACGAAGGTGACGAATGGATTTGCGCTCGAGTGCACGATCCACGCTCCTTCAAGATGGGTGGTGTTGCGGGACATGCGGGGCTGTTTTCGTCCGCGGGCGACTTGGTGAAATTCGGACGTGACATGCTGGCCGCGTCGAAAGGACAATCCAAGATCTTCGATCAAGCGACATTCGATTGGATGATCACGCCGCATCCCGTTCCCGAACAATTGCCAAGAGGCACACGCGCGATGGGATGGGATCACCAATCACCGTATTCACGTAACCGAGGTGAGTCGTTTTCGAAACGTGCGTTCGGTCACGGCGGGTTTACGGGAACCGTATTGTGGATCGACCCGGTGAAAGAGCTGGTATTCGTGTTTCTCAGTTCCAGGCTGTACCCCGATGGCAAAGGTTCCGTGAACACGTTGGCGGGTCAGATCGCGACAGAATTGGGAAATGAGTTTGGGGAAGTGCGCTGAATCGTGTCCGCGATAGCGACGGTTGTTTTTGGGTGATGTGTTTGGGTTCATGCAACCGCGGCTAGCGCCTTTGCGGCTCAGGTTGGAGACGTGCACTGAGCCGAATCGCGTTAGCGACGGTTGGATTCGGGTGCGTTGTGTTTGGGTTCACGTAACCGCGGCTAGCGCCTTTGCGGCTCAGGGTGGAGAAGTGCACTGAGCCGAATCGCGTTAGCGACGGTTGTTTTCGGGATGCATTGTGCTCGGGTTCACGTAACCGCGGCTAGCGCCGTTGCGGCTCAGGGTGGAGACGTGCACTGAGCCGTATCGCGTTAGCGACGGTTGTTTTCGGGATGCATTGTGCTCGGGTTCACGTAACCGCGGCTAGCGCCGTTGCGGCTCAGGTTGGAGACGTGCACTGAGCCGCATCGCGCTAGCGACGGTTGAATGAGATAACCTTCACCCTACGCTCGCGGGTGAAACTGCTGATGAACTTTCTTCAGCCTTGAATGTTCAACGTGCGTATAGATCTGCGTGGTTTGAATACTGGCGTGCCCGAGCATCTCTTGGACTTGTCGCAAGTCGGCCCCGCCGGCCAACAAGTGAGTCGCGAAACTGTGTCTTAACGAGTGCGGGCTGATATCACTATCAATACCGGCGCGACGGGCGTAGTGCTTGACCAAGCGCCAAAGCTGGATTCGATCCAGCGGCCGGCCGCTGCGAGAAAGGAACAGCTCGTCGTGTTTATTCTCTCGCTTTGACGCCAGTTCGGTCCTCGACTCTTCGAGATAGATTTTGATCGCCGCGATTGCTTGGCCACCGATAGGAACCATCCGTTGCTTGCCACCTTTACCGGTGCACTTCAAATACTTTTGATCAAACGAAAGGTCTTGCAACCGCAACGTACAAACCTCACTTGCACGGCAGCCGGTCGCATAAAGCACTTCGAGCATTGCCTTGTCACGTTGCCAAAACGCGTCGACTTTGCGTGGTGCATTCAGAAAGCTATCCACCTGGCGCTGCGTAAGGACACCCGGAACACGCTGCCAAAGCTTTTGCGCCGCCAGTAACTCGGCGGGGTTTTCGGCGACAACACCTTCGAGCTGCAAGTACTTGAAAAAGGTCCGAACCGCGACGACTGCTCGCGAGACTGATGCCGGGGCAAGATCAGAGCTTTGCAATCGCGCCATAAAGTCCGTCAGGTCGCCAACGCGAATCGCATCCAAACGACGATTGCCCAACCAATCAATAAACCGGGCTAAGTCTCGACCGTACGCGACAATCGTATTTTCTGCCAAGTGACATTCGCCGCGAAGGTATCGCAGAAAATCATCTCGCACCGAGTCCGCTGATAAGCTCGGCTTCGCCGGAGGCCCGACGTCGTTGAGCATCTGGAGCTTGGTCTTGCGTTTAGCCACAACTGGAACCGGCTTTGGATGATTGGTGCATTACTTCGCGAACAGATTGGCAGCGGATCACAAGCGGTGTATCAAACCGATTTTTCATTCGCAATGCTATCGCGAGAGTACCAGGTGCTTCTCGAACTGCGATCTACCAAAGCGCAACCACCGATACCGATGCAAACAAAGCTTCTGCTGCAAACAGGGCTCCTACTGCAAACAGGGATCCTGCTGCAAAATTCAATCGGCACGCCGATCCGATGACAGACAGGTTTTGAAACTTGTTTGAAGAAAGAATTATGAATTGTCCAGTGTTGAGATGTATCGCATGTAGTGGTCTGAATGTTTGCCCAGCCTGCCGCTTGTGGATCTGAGCGAGTCAAACTTGAATCCCTAGCGTTCACCCTCTTGGGCTGATCTAAACTGCCCTATCATGTAGCCCAGTGGTATCGACTGGGACATGATTCCAGCAAAAACAATCTCGATCGACTTTACGGATTATCATGAATCTTCTTGTTGTTGGCGGTGCCGGGTACATCGGCTCGCATGCGGTGCGATTGCTACTCGATGCAGGCCACTCGGTAACGGTGTACGACAACCTGTCACGCGGCCATCGCGAAGCCGTACCAGAAGGACTGCTGGTGGAAGGCGAACTGACAGATCGCGAAAAGTTGGTCGGCGTCTTGAAAGACAAGAAGATTGACGCGGTGATGCACTTCGCCGCGTTTGCGTTGGTGAACGAGTCTGTCAACGACCCGGCGCTTTACTACCGAAACAACGTTATCGATGCGGTGGAACTACTTGACGCGATGCGTGAAGCCGACGTCAAGAAGATTGTCTTTAGCAGCACCACGGCAACCTACGGCGAACCCGATGTCATTCCGATCGCGGAAACGACATTGCAGCAGCCGATCAACCCCTACGGCTTTACCAAGCTGGTCTTTGAACAAGCGTTGGCGGACTACGCTGCCGCATACGACTTTGGCTACGCGGCACTGCGATACTTCAACGCCGCCGGGGCACACCCAGACGGCACGATCGGCGAAGATCATGATCCGGAGACTCACCTGATCCCGATTGTCCTGCAAGTCGCCTTGGGACAACGCGAACACATCACCGTCTTTGGTGATGACTACGCGACCCCCGACGGGACCTGCGTCAGGGATTACATCCACGTCGAAGATCTAGGTCGCGCCCACCTTGCGGCACTTGAACGAATCGAGCCAGGCAAAGGCATCTGCGTGAACTTGGGAACAGGCCGCGGCACCAGCGTCCGTGAGATCATTGACGCGTGCCGCGAAGTCACCGGCCACCCCATTCCAGAAGTGATCGGCCAACGACGTGCCGGTGACCCGCCAGAATTGATTGCCGATGCGACATTGGCCAGGGAGCTACTTGGGTGGGTTCCCGAATACACCGATGTCCGCCGCATGGTGGAAACGGCCTGGAAATGGCACCAATCTCACCCCCAGGGTTACCAATCGAAGTAAGCTTCGAATATCGACGCTGGCCTTCGCCAGCAACATCAGTGCCGCAGCTTGCTGCCCATCGCATCAAGCTGACTTTTCGGGCCCGCACACTTTTTTGGGCCCACGGCTCGAATGCCTGCGTTTAGTTTGCAAAGGCTCTGCCGAGTGCTTCTGCTGGCACCGCAGCGTTCTGCAACTTTCGACCATGCTTTTCCGGTGGCCAACCAACCGACTTGGCCCAGCAAATCTTCTCGACCCTGCTGACATATTCGACCATGCGAAGATTCAAGGAAATTACCTGTGCGGCCATCCTAGCAGCCGTCACCGTCTTTCCATCGATCCCAAGCATTGCAGCGGAGCTAGATCGCCGCCAGCAAACGATTGTCCGCAACCTTGCGATGGTCATCAACAAAGCCAACAAAAGCTTGTTCGAAGGCAAGAAAGACCTGGCCGAAAACGATTACCGTCGCGCGATGGACTTGATTGGCAAGATTGTCGAACAGAACAACGCCGACATGAACGAAGCGATCGAGCCACATCTAAAGATGATTCGCAAAACGCATGCGATGCTGGAACTCGAAGGTGCCTCGGTACCGCCTTTTCGAATCCCGGAAAGCTCGGCCGATTCGATGAGCGACAATGCTGATCCAGACAGCCCAATGACGCCCGGAAGCCCAACGCCACCGGGGAGCAGCCCGACCGGCTTGGTCAGCTTTAAAGACGACGTCGCACCGATCTTGGCAAACAAGTGTGGCAGTTGCCATGTCACCCGCAGCCAAGGAAGGTTCTCCTTGGCCAGTTACCAAGCCCTGATGAAGGGCCCTCCCGAAGGTGTCGTCGTTTTCGCTGGCGATGTGATCGGCAGCCGTTTGATCGAAACCATCGAAACCGGTGACATGCCACGAGGCGGCGGACAAGTGACGCCTGCTGAACTAAAAACGCTGAAAGATTGGATCATCCAGGGTGCAAAATTCGATGGCACCGATCCATCCATGACCATCTCGGCAAACAACAACACCCCCGCACCTGCACCGGCCCCCACGCCGATGATTACCAAGGCGACGGGCAAAGAAACCGTCAGCTTCGCAAGCGATATCGCACCGCTATTGGTCGACAATTGCAGCGGGTGTCATATCGATGCCATGCAAACGCGTGGCGGATTGCAGATGGACACGTTCGCTCGGCTAATGCGTGGTGGGGACACCGGTCCCGTCATTACACCGGGACGAGGCGAAGCGAGCTTGATCGTGCAGAAGCTGCGCGGCACAGCTGCCGATGGTGCGCGGATGCCTGTCGGACGCCCCGCGTTATCCGACGATGCGATTGCGTTGATCAGCAAATGGATCGACGAAGGGGCGACGTTGGATGCCGAAGAAAGCCAACCATTAAAAGTCATCGCCAGGCTTGCCTGGGTGGCCAACGCCAGCAGCGCGGACGTCTCTAAACGCCGAGCCGAACTGGCTCAAGAAAACCTACAACTGGCGGGCAGCACCAGCCCGATCGCCGAATTCGAAACCGAACACTTCCGCGTTGTCGGGCCCAGCTCTAAAGCGACGCTGGAACTGGTCGGCAAGTCCGCTGAGCAGCACATCACCACTGCAAAAACGGTTGCGAAAGTCAAAGGCGCGTCGTCGGGCGAAGATTACTTCCACGGCAAGGCAACGATCTTTGTTTTCCCCAAACGTTACGACTACAGCGAATTCGCCAAGATGGCCGAACAACGCAGCGTGCCTGCGGACTGGTCATCGCACTGGCGATTCGATGGTGAAGATGCCTATGTTGTGGCCGTGGCGACCGAACGCGAAGAAGAAGAGGCGATCGAGAATCGTTTGCAAAGCCCGGTGATTAGCTTGGCGGTTGCGAGCCGCGGGATTGATGTCCCCCGTTGGTTTGCAGAAGGCATCGGGTCGGCTCGAGCGATTCAGACGAAAAGCCGAAACGAACAGGCAAAGCTGCGAACCAAAATTGCAGAAGCCGCGTCCTCGGTGAAAGATGCCAAGGCCTTTCTGGAAAACCGTCTTACACCGGAACAGGCAGATGCGTTCGGAACTGCACTCGCCATGACGATGCTTGATCGAAACAGAAAAAAGATGCTGGACAACACGTTTCGATTTCTTGCCGAGGGACGCCCCTTTGAACAAGCCTTTACCGGCGGGTTCGGTGTCACCCCGGCTGTCTATATCGATCAGTTTCTAAACTACGCTCGCTAGGCAACGGGCCCAACTTGCTTTGCAACTGGCCCTGTCCGGCCGGGTCTATCACGGCACTGCAAAACCGCATCGTGATCGGGTTGGACTTCCGCGAGCTTTCTTGAGTGCCAACCGTTTCTGATACCGGAAACAATGCAGGGGTTTACAGCCCCTGCGAATAGGTGAACCTCAACCGCAGTGCGTTCCTTACGGGAATTCGACTGCGGGTTGGTATAAACCTTCGCAAGATAAGCGAATTGACCGAGTATCGGACAAAGCGTGTTCCAGCTAGCATGTGGGCACATTTCCTGACACCTCCCTCTAGAGCACCGGTGACATCCGGATCATTCCATGATTGTGATAATGGAGCAGAGCGCGACCGAAGAACAAATCGAAGCGGTTGCCAAGAAAGTTGAATCGATGGGTCTGAAATCGAACGTGATCGTCGGTACCGAACGGACCGTGATTGCGGCGATCGGCGACAAGCGTTCGGACTTTAAAGATTCAATCGAAAGCAGCCCCGGTGTCAGCGGCGTGGCGCCGATTTCGGCCCCTTACAAAATGGCCAGCCGCGAAGTGCGTCCAGAACCCAGCGAAGTCAAAATCCTGGACTTCGTCGCAGGTGCCGGAAATGTGGGTTTCATCGCGGGACCCTGTAGCGTCGAAAGCGAAGAACAATTGATGTCCACCGCTCGCGCTGTCAAAGCTGCCGGTGCGACAGGCCTGCGCGGTGGTGCGTTCAAGCCCCGCACCAGCCCGTATAGCTTCCAGGGGATGAAAGAAGAAGGCCTGAAACTGTTGGCCGCAGCTCGCGAAGAAACCGGTCTGGCTGTTTTCACCGAAGTGATGGGCACCGCCGATGTCGAACTCGTCGCCAACTATGCCGACGTTTTGCAAATCGGCGCCCGCAACATGCAAAACTATCGACTGCTTGAAGCCGTCGGACAAAGCGGAAAGCCTGTGCTGCTAAAACGCGGTGCCTCCGCCACGATGGATGAATTCCTGCTCGCCGCCGAGTACATCCTGAACGAAGGAAACGAGCAGGTCATGCTTTGCGAACGCGGCATCCGCACCTTCGAATCACATACACGATTCACTCTGCCGCTAGCCAGCGTTCCATACCTGCACCGCCGCACCCACCTGCCGGTGATCATCGACCCGTCACACGGGACCGGCCACACCTACATGGTTCACGACATGAGCGTTGCCTCGGTCGCAGCGGGTGCAGACGGCATCATCCTAGAGGTTCACCCTGATCCGCCGAACGCACTAAGCGATGGCTACCAATCGCAAACCTTCGACGAATTTGCCAAAACGATGAACCGCTGCCAAAAGGTTTTGGCAGCCCTCCAGGATTAGTCATGTCGGACCAGCAAGCCGCCGAAAAATCACAGCCGATCGAGCAGGCACAGTCAATTCGTAGCGCCGGAGACCGCACCGTTCAGCAATACCAGGAATGGATGCAGATCAACGGTGCGGCGCACCTGATGCGTGCGGCGCGTCAGTCAGGCATCACCGCCCAATTGCGAGAGAAACAGCACTCGCTTTCGGAGCTTTGTGAAGCACTGTCGCTTAACGAATCGATTGCGAAGCTGGTTCTCGATGGACTGGTCGCGATTGGCTACGTCGAACAGTATGGCGATGACTATGCGCTCGCTCGTGCCGGCCATTTGCTTTGCCAATACGACGAAGACCTTGGCGACGCTCGGCTGGAAACTCTTGCCGAGCAACTCAAAAGCGATTCGAAGTCGGCTTCACTTGGTGATGTCGAAAAGTTCCGAACCGATTTGGCCGCGACACAGTGGGTCCACACTTCCGCCGCAATGCAAGCGGCCGAGATCCTGGATATCGGCGGTGAAGGCAGTCAGGGGACTCGGATTCTGGACCTCGGCTGTGGCTCTGCCGTCTGGAGCTGTGCGATGGCTCATCGTGACGGGAAATCAACCGTCGTTGCGATCGACCTCGCCGGTCAAATCGAAGCGGCCCAAAGCACGGCAGATTCGATTGGGCTTGGCGATCGGTTCAGCACGATCGAATCCGATCCACGTAGCGCCAGCCCCGAATCGGACTCTTTTGACGTCGCGATTCTCGCTCAAAACCTGTCGGCGTTCTCCGATGACGAAGCGGCTGGATTGCTAAAAACGGCATTTCAATCGCTGGTTTCAGGCGGGCAGCTTGCGATCCCAGACCTATACCAAGGCCCCGGAAAAGCGACGCTAAAGGAATCACTCGGCCGATTGACCATCGGATTGGCCACAACAGCGGGCCGAGCTCGAGACCTAAGGCAGTGCCAGCAAATGCTGATTGCAGCGGGATTCACCGGGATCCAGTTCACTTATTTGGCCGCCAGCCCGATGGGATTGGGGATGATGGTGGCGCAAAAGCCATAGCGGATGTTCCAACTGATATCAGCCGCACGGAAAACCGGCGCTAACGCCCATCGGCTGATCCAGAAATCAGCCTTTGACAGCCCCCTCTGCCTGACATCCGAACACAGCCCTTCAGGGCCAACACCTGGGGACTTCGAGCGGGCATTTTCGGATTTGATCACGCGATTGGGCTATTTTGCCGAAGATGGATCGATCGGCAGCAGCGGATCTCCGCCAAAGAATCGACTTTCTGTCAATCGTGGATTGACGAAGTGGATCCTGGATTTCTACATTGCTGGGCCAAATTGAACAGAACAGACGCCAAGTCTCCTCCTTTAATTAATCACAGCCATGGCTGTCCCAAAGCGAAAACACAGCAACAGTCGAACCGGTAAACGCCGCAGCCACGACCGAGTCAAAAAACGTCAAATCGGCTACTGCCCACAGTGCAGCAGCTCGGTGCCAACGCACACGATTTGCCCTAAGTGCGGCTTCTATATGGGCCGTACCTTGGTCGAGCCTCGCGAAGAGTAATCTCGCTTGCGGCCTATCGGCCTCAATCACTTCATTGCGTTCAACGCCGCCAGTCGCTATCCGGCCGGCGTTCCATATGCCATGACGACGCAGAATCACTGCGTCCGGTCTTGCGGTTTGCTGCTGCCATGAGTTCGCGACTGCGTTTACCGCAGGCAACGCCAACCGAGCGCGGCGGCTCTCTCTAGCAAGCTGTCTTATCCGGCTCAGCTCCCCACGGTTGCCGTACCACGAAGGTTACGCTCGATTAAGGGCCCCAGCCGAAGCCTGGATGACAGTGGATGCGTCACGCGTCAGTCATCGGCGAATTCGAGTTTCGTTTCTCTTAGTGGCAATTCACAAATGGACGTCGATGCTGTCGGGATTCTATTTCCCGGACAGGGTGCCCAATCGGTCGGCATGGGCAAATGGCTCTGCGAAAACTTCTCGATTGCGAGCGACCTATTCACCCGCGCTAGCGAAGTGCTTGGCTATGACTTAGCTGACCTTTGCCACAACGGACCGGTCGAAAAACTTGACCAAACCGAATTCAGCCAGCCCGCCCTATTCACGGTCGGAATCGCAGCGGCAAAGGTGCTTCAACAAGAACAGCCAGAGCGGCTTGCGAAAGTCACCGCCGCGGCTGGGCTAAGCCTCGGCGAATACACGGCGGTTTGCTTTGCCGGTGGCCTGGAGTTCGAAGACGCACTGAAGCTCGTTCAGCGACGTGGCCAGGCAATGCAAGCGGCCGCAGATGTTGTCCAGAGCGGCATGGCGAGCGTCATTGGCATGGACCTGGAAACGCTATCGGCACTGTGCGAAGAAGTCCGCCAAGACGACGAAGTGCTCCGCCCTGCAAACCTACTGTGCCCAGGAAACATCGCCGTTTCTGGACACATCACGGCACTTGACCGCCTGGAACCCGCCGCTGTTGAAGCCAAGGCGATGAAAGTCATTCGCCTTAGCGTTGCCGGCGCGTTTCACACCTCGCTGATGCAACCCGCTGTTGAAAAGCTGACCGAAGCCTTGGCGGAAATGCCAATCACGGACACCCAAATCCCGGTTTACAGCAACGTCGACGCACAACCGCACCAGTCAGCTGACGAAATTCGCGGACTGCTCAGCCGCCAAGTGACCGAACCGGTCCAATGGGAAGCCTCCATCCGCCGGATGGTCGACGATGGCATCGGCGGCTTTTTTGAAGCAGGCACCGGACGCGTGCTCCGCGGAACACTGAAACGCATTCAACGAAAGCTTCCGACCGACGGTTTCGGCGACGAAGAATAAACACCGGTCCCCTGACACACGAGATTGATTCGCCATGGATATGACACTGAAAGCCGACCTGTCCGGACAGGTCGCGATCGTGACCGGAGCATCGCAGGGGCTTGGCAAAGCCGTCGCGGTTGCCTTGGGAATGAACGGAGCCACGGTTGCCTGCTTGGCGCGAAACGCTGACAAGCTTGCCGACACCGTCAAGGAGATCGAGGCCGCTGGCGGCAAAGCGATCGCCCTTTCCTGCGACGTGACCGACCGCGAAGCGACTGACGCCGCGATCAAGCAAGTCGCTGCAGATCACGGACGCCTGGACATCCTGGTCAACAACGCCGGCATCACACGCGACAAAACGATGCGTGGAATGAGCGACGATGAGTGGGACAGCGTGATTGCGACCAACCTGACCAGCTGCTTCGTTTGCTGCCGTGCAGCCGCCAACGTGATGCGACGCCAAAAATACGGCCGGATCGTCAACATGGCCAGCATTTCAGGCCTGATGGGCAACCCTGGCCAAGCGAACTACTCCGCCAGCAAAGCGGGAATGATCGGAATGACCCGGACCATGAGCAAAGAACTGGTCAATCGCGGCGTCACCGTCAACGCAGTTGCCCCCGGATTCATCGCCAGCGAGATGACTGACGCGATTCCGGCAGCCATTCTGGAAGAAGTCAAAAAGACGATTCCCGCCAAACGCGTCGGAAATCCCGAAGACGTTGCCGCTGCCGTTCTGTTCCTCGCTTCCAAGGATGCAGGCTACATTTCGGGCCAGACCATCGTTGTCGACGGCGGAATGACCGGCTAAACCAATACACGGAGTGTATGTTGGGCGAAGTGAATCCCGGCATATTGACGTCTTTTGCTTGAATCACCTATCTTTTCGGCGAATCAACGAGGCGTCGTAGGGCTCCATCGGCTGACCCGCGTTTGAATCGGGCATGGCGATCCGCCAAAAGTCCCCTTGAACGCATCACCTCCCATTCGAACTTCCCTGTTAAAGAACATAACAAACTGGAGAATCGCTTATGGCTACCGTCGAAGAGCGCGTGGTCGACATCGTTGCTGAACAGCTTGGCGTCGAAAAAGACAAAATCACCCGTGAAACCTCTTTCGTAAACGACCTCGGAGCTGACTCGCTCGACACCGTCGAATTGGTGATGGAACTCGAAGAAGAGTTCAACATCAGCATTCCTGACGAAGCCGCCGAAAAGATCCAAAAGGTTGGCGAAGCCGTCGACTTTATCGAAAACGCACGGGGCGAAGACGCGTAAGTTTTTCGCGCCGATCATAACCCGCGACGGGCGATGCGCACCGCTAATTGCAGTGCTGGCGCATCGCCCGATTTCGATTCAACGTTTCATGTTTTTCTTTGCGATACCTTGCTCGCCAAGGTTCCTTTCTTCCAGGCAGCATGATGGCCCAGGAATCCAATTCTTCAGCGACCACCCCGCATATCTACAAAGGCGAACGTCGCGTTGTTATCACCGGTGTCGGTGTCGTCACACCACTTGCCTCAGAAGTGCCCCTGTTTTGGCAGCGGCTTACCGCAGGTGAAAGTGGCGTCGGCAAGATCACCTTGGTCGATACCACCGAATACAAGGTCCATTTTGCTGGCGAAGTTTACGACTTCTCGCTGGAAGGAATCACCGATCCTCGCGAAGAAAAACGGCTCGATCGGTTCACCCAATTCGCCGTCCATGCTGGCTATCAGGCGATCAACGATTCGAAGCTGGACTTCGATTCGCTCGATCGAACTCGCTGTGGTGTCATCCTGGGCAGCGGCATTGGCGGACTGATCGAAATCGAAAACCAAATTGAACGGATGCTGACCAAGGGCCCTTCCCGCGTCAGCCCATTCACCGTTCCCAAAATGATGGTCAACGCCGCCGGCGGGAACATCTCGATCACCTACGGCCTGAAAGGCCCGAACTATGCAGTCGCGACCGCATGTGCGAGTGCGACCAACGCGATGGGTGACGCACTTCGCAGCATTCGCCTGAACGAAACCGATGTCGTCATCACCGGCGGCAGCGAAGCGGCCCTGACCCGTATGGGACTTGCCGCATTCCAAAACATGAAAGCATTGTCGATGCGAAACGACGAGCCTACAAAGGCCAGTCGACCATTCGACAAGGACCGCGATGGCTTCGTCCTCGGCGAAGGCAGCGGCGTGCTGGTGTTCGAAGAACTTAACCACGCCCTAGCACGTGGCGCGAAGATCTATGGTGAAGTCCTTGGCTACGGAACGACCAGTGACGCCGGCCACATCACCGCACCCGATCCAGAAGGCGTCGGGGCAGCCGCCGCGATGACGGCAGCACTTGCCGATGCCGAGGTCGACCCAACAGCGATCGACTACATCAACGCACACGGCACAAGCACCCCACTGGGCGACATCGCTGAAACGAAAGCGATTAAGCGAGTCTTTGGCGATCACGCCTACAAAACCACCGTCAGCAGCACGAAAAGCTCAATCGGTCACTCACTTGGTGCGAGTGGCGGTATCGAAGCAGTCATCCTGTGCAAGACGCTCGAAACGCAAACAATCGCACCGACAATTAACCTGGATAACCCAGACCCAGAATGCGATTTGGATTACACCGCAAATGAAGCGGCTTCCAAGCCTGTGAAAATTGCGATGAGCAACAGCTTTGGCTTCGGCGGCCACAACGCCTGTGTGGTTGTCGGCAAATACGAAGGCTAAGTGCTTCGCTTAAGCCGATCGTAACCGGGTGCTTTATAGAAAGTACCCATCACAGTCCCTGTGATGCCGGGCATGGATTGCCGGGTGGTGGTTCAGATCCGAAGCGGCAATCCGAAGCGGCACCGCGGAGCGTGCCGGGTACTTTTTTGATAGTTCCCATCACAGTCCCTGTGATGCCGGGCATGGATTGCCGAGTGGCGGCTGCAGAGATGAATCGGCACGGCGGAGCGTGCCGGGTACACTTGGGCAGGCCTGAACTAGTTATCCAAAGTTCGGATGCGATTCTCGATCGCATCGATCAGGCATTCGGGGTTCAGCGGTTTGCAGAACCAGTGATCCGCGCCACCTGATCCGACACTCAGCTCGCTGGCCTCTGGATTCATGCCACTGACAACGAAAATCGCCGAGTCGTCAAACCGATGGTTTTGCCGGATCGTCCGCACCGTTTGGGCGCCGTCACAAACAGGCATCAACATGTCCACCAGAATGATATTTGGTGGTGCAGTGGACGACATATTCTCCAGTGCGGACAAACCGTCCTGGTAGCCTTGAACGCGATAGCCTTTCAGCCGCAGTAGACCTGCGAGCAACTCACGCTCATTTCGATCGTCTTCGACCAACGCGATAGAAACATCTTTGGTCGGCTCAGCTTCTTTCTGTCGCTTCAGCCACTGACAATCATTCAGACGGGCCAGAGCATCATCGATATCGCGGAACGTTGATTCCGCCTCGTCGATTTGCCCAGCCGCGATCAACTCGCGATACAGATGCATACCGACGCTGATCTGCTGTAGATCGTTTCGAATGGCATGCCGCGCCGCAGGTGGAAGACACTGCAACTGAAAACGGTTCGGAAGTGAGTCGGAATCGATCGATTCCCCCGAACGCAATTCACCTCGAATGATCGAGATGTTCTTTGGCGCATCGATCCCTATGCGCGCCTGACCAGCACGAACTTTCAAGAAGTGAAGGCTAATGCCCACCTCTGGAAAAGTCACCTGATCATCGGTCCGTCGTGTGAGTACTAACATATTGGTTTTGCCCCGTCGCCCCTGTGATGGCCGAATTGCCCCCCAGAATGCGGAAATTGAGTAAATTCAACATACGAATTGCCAATCGCCAGTCAACAAAGAAATCCCACCAATGGTTTAGAATTGTGGGTTTTTTTCTTACACTCAACCTGTCGGACAACCGACGGCGTGAACAACCGTAAATCCGGCGAACCCCCGCCCTGTATGTAGAACATATCCGCACACTTTTGGTGCACCCCAAATCAGACAATCCGTCTCGATTGGCGCCACTCTGCCAGCAATAGCGATGCAAACGAACAGGCATTCCGCATTTTCAGTGCGTCGTTAGGAAACAAACTTCGACTGAACGCACACACATAGCTCAGGATCACACCAGGGATTCGCGTACCCACGCACATGCTTTCGCTGAGAAATTAACCGCAATAAACCGTTGATCACTCACGGAGATTGCGGCGTCGATTTTCACAAATCCAAGGTCGCAGTCACAGCGACTTTGGAGGTCAACGAAATACAAGGACGATACTGCAATCGTCCTTCACATGTGCCTTTAAAAAGATAGGCGTTCAGCAACCGCGTAAGCGAACCGTCATGCGGTTCTATCAATGCCAGTTTTAAGAAAGACCGAGTGAACAATGCGTCACCGATGAACAAAGATCGTTGTCGAGACACCCGCATCCCATCACACGGACTACACCTAACCAACGATTGTCTTTGCTATAGAGACCGGTGGATCTTAATCCTTCGCCTGCTCGCGAAGCTTACAACACTTGGTGATCGCTTCGATCAAACGCTGTGGATCGACTGGCTTGACGAGGTGCAAATCAAAACCGGCTTCCTCCGCTTGAACACGATCCTCATCACGCCCATAGCCTGTCACCGCAATCATCACCAAACCCTTATGGCGCCGATCCGAACGGATTAACTTTGCAAACTCGTAGCCATCGACGTCGGGCAACCCGATATCAACGACAGCAACATCAGGTTCTTCTCGATCGACTTCACGCAAGCCTGATCGTCCATTCGCGGCAGTGATCACGTGAAAGCCTTTCAGCTGTAACGATCGAGCCAGCATCCGTCGAATGCCGTCGTTGTCTTCGACAAGCAAAACCCGTATGCCTGCGATCGGCTCTTCCGTCGCATCAACGGAGACCTGCGGACGCTGATCGGTTAGCGGGAACCGCAATATGAATTCACTTCCACGGTTCGGTCCTGGACTGTGCGCTTCAACAGTGCCGCCATGTGCATCGGTGATCGCCTTGACGATCGGTAGTCCCAAGCCCATACCGCCTTGGGTCCGATGGATTGCCTGCTCAGACTGAACAAAGGGCTCGAAGATCGAAGGCAGAAGGCTTGCGGAGATCCCTTCGCCTTCATCCCGGACGGTCACGACAGCTTGGTCTCCATCTCGACCGACGCTGTACCAAATAGCCCGGCGTGACGGACTGTAGCGACTGGCGTTGACCAGCAGATTGACTTGGGCTTGCTGCAACCGTCCCGCATCGGCAAGAACATAAATCGGCTCGTCATCAACCTGAACGTGCAGCGTCTGATTGGAGCTATCGAAACGGTGCTGGACACAGTCGAGAATCGTCCCGGTTAGCTTCGTCACGTCCAACGGACGCTTTCGGATCATCAGCTTGCCGTTTGTAAAACGGGCGACGTCCAGCAAGTCATCCAGCAGTAACGCGATGTGCTGAAGCTGAGCCTCCATGACCTCGCGAGCTTCCTGCTCGCTATCGGGATCGATGTTTTCATCGCGAAGCAACGTGCACGCATTAAGAATCGCCGCGAACGGATTTCGCAATTCATGCGATAGAGTCGCCAGGAACTGATCTCGTTGCTGCACGGCGCGACGAATTTCTGATTCGGCACGACGCTGCTGAGTGATATCACGTGCGATAATCGAAGCCCCATCGATATCGCCGTTGTGATTTTGAATGGGCGAAATGGTCAAAGAGACGTCAAACCTGTCGCCATTCTTGCGGCAGCGGATCGTCTCGACCCGATCGACAGACAAACCATTACGAATCCGCTGCAAATAGCCCGACGCTTCATCGCTAAGGTTGTCCGGTGTCAGGATCCCATCCCGCCGACCGATCACGTCCTTGCTTTCGTAGCCGAACAGCCTGGTTGCACCAAGGTTCCAAGTGCGGATTGCCCCATCCAGGTCGACTCGGTAAATCGCGTCGTCGGTATGCTCGACAATCTCGCTCAGTTCTTGCAATCGAGCTTGAGCGACTTTCAGTGACGTGATATCGACCAGCGTCAAAACAATCCCATCGATTCCGTTGGGAGCCACATACGGACGAATCCGCATCAGGTACCAGGTTTCATGGACGTCATCGCGAACTTCGAACTCTTTTGGCTTTCCCTTGGCGATGACCGCCTCGATATCGCTATCGAGCGTGTCGTGCTTGATACGGTGTGAAAAGTTGTCGAACCGTCGACCGATATCCTGCGGAATCAGATTAAATATTGCGGCAGCGCCGGTCGTGAATCGACGGATGCCCAATTCACGATCGAGAAACAACTGATGCACATCGCTGCCGTTGAGCAGGTTGTTGATGTCGTTTGTCAGCTCGGTTAGCTCGGTGATCTTCCGCTGGTGTTCCGAGTTTACCGTGTACAGTTCCTCGTTGACGCTGTGCAATTCCTCGTTGGTGCTTTGCAACTCTTCATTCGACGAAACCAACTCCTCATTCGCGCTTTGCAATTCTTCGTTGGTCGCTTGCAATTCCTCGATCGTGGTTTGCAAGCTCTCTTTTGTGAAATCCAACTCGCGTCGCAAATCGCCAAGCTCACGAGTCTCGTTTGAAATCTCAAGTTCTTCGGTTGCAACCAGCCTTGCCGGTATTTCCGACGAATCGTCGAACTGAACCAGCCACTGGATCGTCGATCCATCAGGGCGTATCGGCTGCACTGAGACAGAAATGTTGGTCATGCCGATTTCGGTCCGACATTCAACGCTCGATGCGACGACCTTATTGCCGGTCTTCTCCGACTGCCGAAGCGAATTAGCAACAACTGATGCCAAATCCGGGTGAAGCAGTGTCAACACGTCTTTGGTGGGGCGTCCGGAACTGAACTGCAGGTACCGCCCGGCCTTTGCAAACGTATGCAGGATCTCTCGATTGCCGTTGACCAAGATCGAAGGTGGAATGAACTGATCGAGCAGCTGATCGTAAGTCTTCAGCATCGACCGTGTGCTTAAGAACCCTGACGAGTCCTCTCGCTGCGGCTGCACACGGCGGTCGCCACCAATGGGCGTCTGAAGCTCAAAAGCTTTACTCGGGAACCGATCACGGCATTTTGTAAACAAGTTGCTCGATTCATCAGTCACCCGAAAGACATCTTCGAGGTCACCGATATTTTCGCTGCCACCTAGCAACAGAAAACCGTCGCGGCGCAATCCAAAGTGAAACAGCCCCAGGACCTTTCGCTGAGCCGGAGGCGTGAGATAGATCAATAGGTTCCGGCACGAGATAAAATCGATTTTGGTGAACGGCGCATCTCGCAAAATGTTGTGTGGCGAGAACACCACCATTTTCCGAAGCAACGGCGATACTTGGTAATTTCCATTCCTGCGAATGAAGAATCGCTCTAGACGCTCAGGTGAGATGCCGGTGAGGCGATTCTCTGAGTAGATACCTTGGCTGGCCGCGGCAAGAGACTTTTCGTGAACGTCGGATGCAAAGATCCGCACCTCGCGTTCCAGCCCCAACTTCTCGAGATGCTCGGCTATCAAGATCGCGATCGAGTAAGCCTCTTCACCCGTGCCACAACCGGCAACCCAAATGCGAAGTTCCTGCTGCCCCTCAACTCGGCTAGCAAGTCGCGGGATCACGTTCGCTTCGAGATACGAAAACACTTCGGTGTCGCGAAAAAATCGCGTGACACCAATCAACAGGTCGTGATAAAGCGATTCGAGTTCGTCCGTCGATCCGACGGCCCATTGTGCGTAGGACGCCAAGTCCTCATGTCCGGTGACTTCCAATCGACGGGTCAACCGACGTTTCATCATCGACGTTCGATAGTTCGCGAAGTTGATTCCGTAACGCACATTGAGGTGCTCGAGAACCATCGCCAACGGTTCGTTTCCTTGGCTTGGCTGGGCTAAAAATGCTTCCAAGTCTTCCTCAGAATCCATCGCGTGCCGCACCAAAGCTTGTGCGATTCTGGTCGCGGGTAACTCGATATCAACCACTCCGGTTGCGATAGCGCTATGCGGCATCCCATCGAAACTGGGGTCACTTTGCGAGACCACCAAACCACCACATTTGTGAATCTCGCGGATGCCGCGGGATCCATCCGAACCGGTCCCCGACAAAATCACCGCAATCGCCCGTGAACCGGCGTCCTGGGCCAGGGAGCGCAGAAAGTAATCGATCGGAAAACTCAATTGGTCCTGTTCCGATCGATCGGTCAACCGAAGCCTTCCGCCACTGACGATCGCCTCTTTCTTGGCGGGCATCAGATAGACTTGGTGAGGCAGCACCTCCATCCCATCTTCGATCACCTGCACCGGCAGCTTGGTTTTTCGGGACAAGAGCTGATCCATCACGCTCTTAAAATCGGGTGACAGGTGCTGAATCACCACATAGGCAAGCGGTGCTGAAGGATCCGCCGCATGGAAAAAATCTTCCAATGCCGACAATCCCCCGGCGGAGGCGCCGATTCCTACGATGTAACACTCATCAGAATCAGGCATCCGCAAGCGACCCCATAAACCGAAGAAAATCGATTGCCTAGTTTGAAGAAAATAGGATTAGCGCAAAAAGATTGGTGCCAAAAAGCTTGCCGTACCTTTCTGCAGATCGCGAAATGCTACCACGAGTGAGTTGCCGTGCACAACTTGTGGCACATTTGAGATCGTTTTTACCACCTAAAACTGGAGGCGAACTCCTATCTTGGAATGCGCGTACACCTGAAAGGTGCGTTCACCGTTTTGAGCTAGCACGGTAGAATCGTCACTCCGGGGCGCTCGATTGGAGACGAATGGAGGAAGATGACAGAAAAAGACAATGAATCGGCAGATCGTGGCATCTGGCTAACCAGTGACGAAGTCCACGAACTACGTGATCACATCCAAGCCTTGAAAGTTGGCCACTCGCTGGTCGCAAACCCAGAACAGCTCGCGCCAGATGAGCTTCACGAGATTTACGTCCAGATGGGTGAAGCTATCTCGAAACTTGCCAGCAGTCGAATTTTTCGAGCGCCAAGACAGTGACCAAACTGCAGAAGCGTCTCGATTGCCGCAATCTCCTTCGCGTGAATGTCCGTGCCGCGCGAAGCTGTGCTACCGGTGCAGACATCCTCCCGATCCCAAACGCTAAGTCTCGCCCAGTGACTGCGTCTCGCCCAGTGACTGCTGCAATCACAGATCGTAAGAAAGCGGCCGCGCGTTGCAGTTTGCCGAACCGGTCTAGCCTGTGCGAGATAGAGCAACCGACTGAATCAAGAATCAGTTCCAAAACGATACGTCAAATCGGCTGATAGCTAGACCCATCTCAGCAACTGGAGTATGTATAAAAAGCCTCCACAGGCGGGGCAACAAGCCTGTGGAGGCATAAACAGCTGACAATGGAGCTGGGGCAGCGCTCCCGCAACTGTTTGTCTCTTTGGATTTTGATCCTGGTTGCTCGTTATCAGATGAAGCGTACGTCGCGGAGGCGTGCAAGCGGGGGGGATTCTGCCAACCGCATGAGCTGCGGTCTGTAGGAGAGTTACCGCATGACGACATTTTTTAAAAACATTGCAGCATGTCAAAAACGCGATTCATGGTCCTTGATGACCACAAACTGATCCGCCTTGGCATCAAGGCCGCGATCAGCCAACACGACGACTGGGAAATTGTTTCCACGGTCGGGTCGCTTGCAGAGGGAATGAACGCCCTAGAGACCACTGAATTCGACTTTGCGATCGTCGATTTAGGCCTGCCTGACGGCAGCGGCCTGGAGTTCATCGCACGCGCAAAACTCGTTCGCCCAAACTTAAAAATTTTAGTCTCGTCGATGCGAGATGCCCACCTCTTTGCATATCGCTGCATCGCCCATGGGGCCCATGGCTACATTGGCAAACAAGAGTCCGACACCAACATTGACCTTGCTATCCAAACCATCCTTGATGGCAATACCTATGTCTCACCGGATCTCGAAGACCCTGAAGCAACTCCTACGTCAACGAAGTCACTAACTCTCTTCCAAGAGATCTCAACGCTATCAAAGCGTGAACTGTCGGTGTTTGAACTGATTGGCCAAGGCTGTTCGACCAAGTTGATTGCCGAACAGATGGGTGTCAAAACAAAGACAGTCGACTTTTACCGTGAGCGGATCAAGAACAAGCTCGAACTCGCCTCGACGTCCGAGCTTTTGCACTACGCAACACGCTGGATCGTCTCACTAGAAGACAGCTAATCCGGCTGCACTGGCACCTTTTAGAGCGACTACATCGACAGCCAGCAGATACTCAGTTCGGGCACCCTACGGCAGGAGCGACCGACCACGTGTCCACATTGCTGAAATAAGATTTCGAGATCAAACGCGGTAAATGCACGCGACGGCCTTGACTGAATCGCACGCTTCGGATCTCGACGCAGAACCAAACCGGTTCCGCAAAGTAGCTTCGTCGCACGAATTGATTGATGACCGCAGGACCAGCACGGCAAAGCTATCGGCAATAGTCTAGCGAGAGAAAAAAGTCGCGTAGGTAGGACCTCGCGCTACAACGAGAAGTGTTTCGTTGCGGCGGTTGCCCCGAGTCGATCCTACCCACGCGGGAGACAGTTCAGGTAAAAATTGCCTGAGCAAATGTGATTAGCACGTCAACGCAGCCGGTTCGGCCAACGCCTTTTGTTGCAGATCGTTGGCCAACTTTTCAGGGTTCAGTGGCTTTGGATACCAACCGTTGACACCTGCAGGACCGATCGGCACGTCAAGTTCATCAGGGTCGCAGCCACTAACGGCAAAGACCATCATGTTCTGGGTTAACGGAGTCGATCTTAATTGATGGATGGTCCATGCCCCGTCGTATTCCGGCATGATCATGTCCAACAGGATCACATCGGGAGTCGCACCGGCTAGCAACCGATCCATTGCTACGGCACCGCTTTCGGCCGTTTCCACGTCCATCTTTTTCAGTCGTAGGTAACCTGCCAGCAACTTCATCTCGTTCCAGTTGTCATCAATGATCATCACGCTCTTTGCGCCGCTGATGTCAACGTCTGGCTTTGGGCCTCGGGTTTCCAACTCACCTCGAAGCACGGGGATTTCAGGTGGTGCTTTGATTCCGACTCTGACCTTGGATGGCCCAGGTCTCAAAATACGAACTTCAATTCCAGTCCCAGGGAAACAAATCGATTCGTCGTTCTTGCGAGAGATAACGAGCATGGCGATTCCTCCTCACGCCTGTTGCACCAAGTTCGCGGCATGGCAACATGATTGGCCGCACGAACACGTTAGGTGCATAAATGGATGTCACTGCCCCAATGACAACATTGGTTGGCACTAGGTACCTCCGTCGTTTCCGCGTGACATCCAGTCGCCGATAAGAGTCGGCAAGAATCAACTTCTTCGCAGAACATCCACATACTATCGGCACTCCCCCGATTGGGCAAGCTCAATTATCCCAGAATTTATCAGCTTGCGTTTTTTGATCATGAGCATGCTGAAAACGCTGCCTTTTAAGCCTGCTTCAAAGTCAACATTCGTTGCTTCTTTGACCGCCATCGCCCAAGCATTTAGCTTCCTATTGCCCTTCGCACAACCAACTGCATACGGCGCTGCCCTATCCGTCAAACTCGATGTCGATGAAAGCTAGATCGCTAGCTCACGCTACTCCGATCGCGAAGTCTTCTGGAGAGTCCTTTGCAAAGATATCGCACCGGCCAACCCAAAGCGAATTTGCGACGAATGAGACCAAGTTTGATTGCGAAATTACGGCGCAGATCGCGAAAGTCGCCGTAGATGATCACGTCGAAAGTACAGGTTTTATATAACTAGAATCGACAGTGCCCGTGGAAATGGTCGAGACGTTGTAATGTGCTGTACGTTTAAATCCGACTTTTGCTTGCACGGAGTGTTGTTTTGGGTATCCCCTAATTCAACATTCATGACAATAAGCAACTCCATTGGGCGCTTTCAACACAACCAATGATGCGCACACGGCGCAACGGATAAGGACGTGGTTTCAAAACACGTCGATCATGGGCACGACGAAATCTACAACTTCGCTTCAATCACAAAAAATGTCGGATAAAAACGAAAGCCCCAACCTTGTCGTCGGAATCGGTGCTTCCGCGGGCGGGCTCGCTCCGATCCAAGAGTTTTTCGATCACATGCCAGCCGATACCGGAATGGCATTCGTCGTCGTGCAGCACCTCTCGCCTGACTTTAAAAGCTTGATGGACGAGTTGCTTGCTCGTCATACCAAGATGGCGATCCACAAAGTTGTCGATCGTATCGAAGTCGACCCAAACTCGATTTACCTGATTCCTCCAGAAAAGAACATGGCTCTATCGGAAGGCAAGCTGTTGCTAACCGATCAAGACCAGGACCGCGGACTGAACCTTCCCATCGATATCTTCTTTCGCTCATTAGCTACCGATGCGGGTGATCGTGCGGTGGCGGTGGTGATGTCAGGGACTGGCAGCGACGGCTCGCGCGGCGTTAGTGACGTTCGACATGCGGGCGGCATCGTGATCGCGCAAAGCCCAGAATCGGCTGGCTTTGACGGGATGCCTCAAGCGACGATTCGGTCCGGTGCGGTCGATGCCATTTGTGCGCCGCCAGAAATGGCTGAACGCATTGTTCAGTACTGCAAGAATCGCAATCGCGAACAACTTGCTACCATCAATGAGCACGCACCTCCGACAAGTGACTCCGGGATCTTTAGCATCCTCAGGATGTATCGCCTGCATAACGGCGTCGACTTTGCACTTTATAAACCGGCCACGATTACCCGTCGTATCGAACGGCGGATGCAGATGGGCGGGTTCATCGATATTGGCGGATACGCAAGCTTCCTCGAAGACAATCAGCACGAGTTCGATTTACTGTTTCGTGATCTGCTGGTCGAAGTAACGCAGTTTTTCCGTGACCCGAGCGCATTTGAAAAACTACGCCAGGAGTTTATCCCAAAGCTTGTCGCCAATGCCCCGCCCAGCGAGGACATGCGAGCCTGGGTTCCCGGATGCGCAACCGGTGAAGAAGCCTACTCGCTTGCCTTGCTCTTCGCCGAAGCGATCGAAAAATCGGGTCGCCACGACATCGACTTTAAAGTCTTCGCTACCGATGTTCACCGAACATCGCTGGAAACGGCCAGCATGGCGGTTTATCCGGTACATGCACTGGACCAAGTCCCTCCCGAGCTGGCGTTGAAATACTTCACACGCAACAACGGCTTGTGCCATATCAAGCGTGAAATCCGCCAGCGTGTGATCTTTGCGGCGAACGATATCACGAGCGATCCGCCGTTTACTCGCATCGACTTGATCAGTTGCCGAAATGTCCTGATCTACCTGGAAGCCCGCGTCCAACATCGAGTCCTATCGATGTTCCACTTTGGACTGCGAATCGGTGGCGTCCTGTTCCTGGGCCCCAGCGAAACGGTCGGCGATTTGGCACCCGAGTTCGAAACGCTGGACCGTCACTGGAGAATCTACAGCAAAAAACGTGACGTTCGCTTGCCCGACGCGATGCGAATCACATCGACCCCGGCATTGCAAAGTGTGATCCCGGACAAGAACCCGATGTTTGTCGCATCGGCACCCAAAAGCGACCGACAAGCCTGGTTAACGTCCGCCTATGAAGAACTGCTAGCGAAGTACGTTCCGCCAAGTTTTTTAATCAATGATTTCGGAGAACTGGTCCATACCTTTGGCGACGCCAGAAAGCTACTCGTTCAGCCGGAAGGGCGTCCCACACTGGACGCCATCAAACTGCTTTCAGGTGAACTTCGCACCGCCGTCAGCGCCGGTGTCTTGCGTGCCAAGCAGGATGACCAGCCGATCGTCTTCAATGGGATTCATCATCAAATCGATGGTGAAAACGAAGCCACCTATCGCGTCACGATCGAACCTTATCGCAAGGCAACTCAGAACCTTTATCTGATTTCGGTCGAACCGACAGAACAACACAGCGTTGCGGAACTCGGCCTCAAACAAATCGATGCGTCTGAATTTGCAAACGAGCGGATCACCCAACTTGAACGCGAACTCGGATACACCCGCGAAACACTTCAGGCCACCGTCGAAGAACTCGAATCCAGCAACGAAGAACTGCAAGCGACCAATGAAGAATTGATCGCCTCGAACGAAGAATTGCAAAGCACGAACGAGGAACTCCATAGCGTTAACGAAGAGCTATACACGGTAAACGCCGAGCACAAGCAAAAGATCGAAGAACTGACGCAGATGACCAGTGACATGGACAATCTGCTCAAAAGCACCGACATCGGCACAATCTTCTTGGACAAAGAGTTCAAGATTCGAATGTTTACACCAGCGATTTCGGCCGCGTTCAATGTGCTCGACCAAGATATCGGACGCCCGATCGAACACATCGCCTACAAGCTGGACAGTCCCAACCTGATCGCCGATGCGGAAGAGGTTTTGGAAAGCCAACTGGCGAAAGAGGTCGAAGTCCAAAACGGCGACGGGCGAGTCTTCTTGCAACGCATGCAGCCCTATCGTGATGAATCCGGCAAGGTCGAAGGCATCGTTCTAACCACGACCGAAATCACCGCGATTAAAGAAGCCGAACGTGCCAAGCAAACGATGCTGACGCTGGCGCAGATAAATGAAGAGCTTCCTGATTTTGCCTATGCGGTCTCACACGATTTGGAAGTTCCGCTACGCCACATCCAGCAATACGCACAGATCCTGGAGAAGCAAGCCGGCGATAGCACCTCTGAAGAGATTTTTAAATCAGTTCGTGTGATCAATGAAAGCACTTCAACGCTGCGAAACATGATCGACGCGTTGCTTGCCTATTCAAGGATCAACACACGCGGCGGCGCGATGCGTCAAGTCGAACTAGACGAAGTCGTTTCCGACGCGACACACAGCCTGGCATCGACGCTGCAATATCACGACGCAACAATTGACATCGGCGAAATGCCCATCGTCTCAGGTGATCCAGATCAATTGCAAACTCTGTTCTTTCACCTATTCGATAACGCGATCAAATATCGCAGCAAAGACGCTCCGGTCATCAAGGTCGAAGCGACGACCGAAGGACGCTTCGCACATATCTCGGTCATCGACAACGGAATCGGGATCGCTCCGAAACACTTTGACCGCGTCTTTTCGATGTTCAAGCGACTGGGGTTTGAGCACAACGTCCCAGGCATCGGTGCAGGGCTGGCATTGTGCAAACGCATCATCGTTCGACACGGGGGAAAAATCTGGATCGAACCCAACCGCGGCCACGGGACCATTGTCAAGTTTTCGTTGTACCTTGCTAACACCGATCAAGGCGATGAAGCATGAACAAGCCGACCAACAACAATCGCGCTAAATCGATCATCGCGATCGGCGCCTCCGCTGGCGGTCTTCGCTCACTGGAGGCCCTGTTTGACCGACTGGATGCCGACACTGGCTGCGCGATCGTTGTCGTTGTCCATTTATCTCCAGGCTTTAAAAGCTTGATGGATGAGATTTTAGCCAGGCACACCGACACGCCCATCGTCAACATTGCTGACGGGATGCCTGTCGAGCCAAACACGATCTATTTAAACAACGCTGCCAAGGAAACACGGATCGAACAAAGTCACTTTGTGCTAAGTGACGCCGACACCGAAAAAGTCCCCAAACCCATCGACCATTTCTTTAGCTCTGCGGCGCAAGTTTACGGAAAGCATTGCATTGGCGTCATCTTGTCAGGAACCGGATCCGACGGTTCGATCGGAGTGCAAAAAATCAGCGCCGCGGGTGGCGTGACAGTTGTCGAATCACCCGAGTCAGCGGAATTCAACGGTATGCCCACGAATGCGTTGTCGACCGGCGAAGTCGATTTCTCGCTGCCGCGGGAACAGATCCCTGAACTCTTGATGAGATTTGCCCGTGATCCCGATTCCATCCACGAAAGTGAACCGGAGGTCGAATCTCATCCACATTCCGATATGGAAACCATTTTTTCGATGTTGTGCGAACGCCACGGGATTGATTTTGCGGACTACAAATCCGGAACGATCGACCGACGCATCAGTCGCCGCCTGATTAGCAATGGTGTCGAATCGCTTGCTGACTACGCAAAGACGATTCAAGACAACCCAGAGGAATTGGACGCACTGTATTTTGATCTGCTAATCGGCGTGACCAAGTTCTTTCGCGACGAAGAGGCATTCTCCGTCCTGGAACATGAACTGACAGAACAGATCAAAAAGTATGACGAACATAAAGAGTTGCGCATCTGGGTGGCAGGCTGTGCCACCGGCGAAGAGGCATACAGTGTCGCGATGGTCGTGACCGAAGCGTTTGAAGCGGTCGGTCGTAACCCCAAGTTCAAAATCCTCGCGACCGACATCCACGATCGCGCATTGAAATTCGCGGCCAAAGGGGTTTATCCGCAAGAAGCGATCAACCATCTTCGCCCTGAACAGCAAGAACGTTTCTTCAACAAGGTCGACTCGGATCTCAGGTGCATTGACACCCACCTCCGCAGGCATGTTATCTTCACGCGGCACGATGTCATCAAAGACCCGCCGTTCTCAAAAATTGACCTGATCGCTTGCCGCAACATGTTGATCTATCTGGAGAAAGATGCTCAACAATCGGTGTTCCAATCGTTCCACTTCGCCTTGGAGTCCGGCGGCATTTTGATGCTCGGTCCGAGCGAAGTTCCTAGCTCACTCGAATCTGAATTTCAAACGATTGACCCGACGTGGCGGCTGTATCGCAAGCTTGGCAACCTGCCGAGGTTCCTCCCTGCTCAACTGAAAAACTACCCCGGCAAAAAAGTCTTCTCCTCTCGATTGATCGAACTGGTCAACCGAAGCACGTCCGGACAAACAAGTTTCAGCACTCTGTTGGATGCCTACGATTCGCTGCTTGGTGTTTACGTCAACAGTGGTCTTTTGGTCGACGAAAGCCGAAACGTCATTCATGTCTTTGGCGATGCCCATCATTATCTCCGTTCCTATAAGGGGCGACCGAGCGGAAGGGTTAGCCAACTGTTGCCTGATGGCGTCCGAGGCAGCATCGGCGCCGCAATGGTTCGGGCAGCCGAGTCCGGCAAGCAAATCTTGCTACGCGAATTGAGCTTTCCTCAAAAGAACGGCGACCCAGAAAATGTCGACGTTATCATCCGCGCGATTCCCAAGACTCCAAATAGCAACCTGTTCCTTTGGTTCATCGAGTTCGTCGAAGGCGGCGAGCATACACATCCCGGATTTGAAGAACTGCTGCCCTCCCGCACCGGTGTGGAACACGACGCACTGCGTTCAGAACTTGAATACACCAAGGAAACGTTGAACGCGACGATCGAGGAATTGGAAGCCAGCAATGAACAGCTGCAGTCAACCAACCAAGAATTGATCGCCAGCAATGAAGAATTGCAGTCAACCAACGAAGAACTACAGAGCGTCAACGAGGAACTTTACTCGGTCAATTCGGAAAACCAGCGTCAGATCACCCAACTGCAGGTCGTCACCGATGACTTGAACAACCTGCTGGGCCTATCGGATATCGGTACGATTTTCCTGGACCAGGATCTCTGCATTAGAAAGTTCACGCCGTTGGCGACGAAGTACTTCCGATTGATGAGCCACGATATCGGACGCCCAATCGACAACTTTACCCATTCACTTCCAATCCCTGACTTAGGGAAACTAATGATGTCGGTCCGCGACACCGGAGAGGCAGTCGTTCGGAAGTTTAATGACAGAGACAACAATCAGGTCATTTTAAAATTGATGGTCTACGAAACGTCGGCCAAACAACGAGGTGTCTTGATCAACATCATTGACACCAGTGCGTTCGAAGCCAGCGAACAGCAGCCTGATGAATCTGATTGATTTCTTCGCATCGCTATCGTGGACAACGGTCACTTCGGTACTGTTTGTCGGAATCGAAATGATCGCGATCGCATCCGCGGTCCATGCGATCTGGTATGTCCGATCCACTCAAGCCGCGATCGCTTGGGTCGTCGGCTTGATCTCGTTACCGATGGTCAGCATCCCGCTCTACTGGGTCTTTGGCAGGTACAGATTCCAAGGCTACCGTGAATCGATCCGTGAGGTCGGACTCAAACACAAACGAAGTGTCGCCGCAATCAATCATGAGCTTCGCACTGCACCCGGTGCCCGCTCGACCGACCAGCGAACACCCCTTGAAGCTTTAGCGGACGTTCTCGACACACCGATCGCCGAAGGCACCGATGCGGAACTTTTGATTAACGGTAAAGCCTTTTATGAAGGGCTGGTCGAACAGGTCCGATCTGCAAAACGCTACGTCTATCTCGAGTTTTATATCATCCGAGATGACGAGATCGGTCGCCAATTGGCCGACGCGATGATCGACCGTGTCCAGCGTGGCGTAACCGTTCGCTTGCTTTACGACAACATCGGCAGCATCGGACTTTCCCGTCGATACATCCAACGTCTGACCGATGCGGGTGTCGTGGTTCATCCGTTCGATACGCAGACGATGCTGAGCACACGATTCCAAATCAACTTTCGCAACCACCGAAAGATTGTGGTGATCGATGGACACACATCGATTGTCGGTGGTTTCAATGTCGGAAACGAGTACACCGGCAACGCCGGATGGACCGACCATTGGCGCGACACCGCTGTGCTGCTCCGCGGCCCGATCACTCGAAAGGTCCAAGCGGTGTTCGCAGGTGATTACTACTGGGCGGTTCGCCAGGACCTTCCAGAAGCCCACTGGAAACCGACCAAACCTGTTGAAGCTGCGCCCGATCCCCCCGCCCCCGATCACTCAGCGACACCACAGGCCGGTGTAACTTCACCACAAGCCCGTGCAGCGATCTGTGCGACCGGACCGGCGGATGATCACCCCAGGGCGACGATGATGTTCTCCACGCTCGCCTCGTCCGCACGCGAGCGACTATGGATCACGACACCGTACCTGGTCCCGGATGAAACGACTCTGGTCAGTCTGCTGATGGCAAGGGCACGCGGTGTCGATGTCCGAATCTTGATTCCCTCGATCGCCGATCACTACAGCGTCTTTTTCGCGGGCTTTTACTACGAACGTGAACTGCTTGATGCTGGCATCCGTGTCGGCCGTTACCGCGAAGGGCTAATGCACCAAAAGTGCTGGCTGGTTGATAATCAGCTGGCAGTCGTCGGTTCGACCAATTTCGACAATCGCTCGCTGCACTTAAATTTCGAGATCATGGCAGCGGTCGAGGACAGGGCATTCGTTTCCGAAGTCGAAAAGATGCTTGCCGAAGACTTCGCAGATGCAACATGGGCCGAACCGACCGATCCGGCAAGTCATCCCTGGCGCACGCGCATCGGACGGGTCGTGGCCCGGCTGTTTAGCCCGATCCTCTGATCACAGAAGCATCGTGTTGATCAACCAGTGTCGATCTACCCAGCCAGAATGCCAGCAGGTGCGCAAATAAAAACGGCCGAGTGATCTGCACCCGGCCGTTTCATCAATTCGTTGCTAGACGGTTCGCTTGCGAATTATTCTGCCGGCGTTTCGCCCAGGATCAGGATTCGCCCAGCCGATGCCGGCGAAGCAGATTGATAGGTGAAACCAGCCTTCAATGCTTGACTGATTCGCATCGCCGTTTCACTGAGGTGAGCACGCGAGTACGCGTCCATCTTCTTCTCACAGGTCTTCAACCGTTCTTCGATCTCTGACTGCAAGTCGATCAGTTCGATGCGAGCCAAATCGGTAATCGGCTTGTAAGCTGCGGTGTTGTCGTTCTTTTCCAACAGCAAGTCGATCAATCGCTGAACGTGTTCCTTCTGCAAGTTACGTCGCAGCGACGAGATCATCGGTTCGCGATTGTTGCGTCCTTCGGGGCACTCGCTGCCGATTTCAGTCCAGGCCGCTTTGCTGATCGTGTCCAGCAATTCTGGCAACGTCAACGCATCGGTTTCCACGGGCAAACGCAGCTCGTTGTCATAGACACGACGAAGGGTTGTGGGGCTCATCAGCCATGTCAGCGCTGAAGACTGCATGCCCAGAACGCGATCGTGAACCGGCCAAGTGGCTTCGCCGCTGGAACCGAAATGTCCGCTCCCGTCGAGCCAACGTTCAGAGGTCATTCGTTCGAGCAACTTTGGCGTCAGGCCAAACGCTTCGTCCTTGAATGTGTTTTCGATCACGAAATTCAATGCCGCGCGTTGCTGCTCGGCAGGCACGACTTGGATTGGCGATCGGTCGCCGGGATCACCCTTCTTGTCACGATTGACAAACGCACCGCCGATCCAGTTGGACATCATGCTGGCTGCACGAGTTTGCAACGAAAGTGTTAGTTCGTAACCGCGTCGAGCCTTGGCCCACGGATCACCGTCTTTGACGAACTTTTCCAGGATGCGTGTGCGATACAGCTTGACCAACCGCATTTGTTCCTGAGCGTAGTCGAGCGGATCTTTGGCAAAGTCATAACGACGGGCCAAGGGGTCAGGACCGCTGGTGTCTTCGTCGGTCGCGTACTGCAACTCGGGTTCGACACAACGCTTCAGAATCTCAGGAAGCTTTTTGTCATCGAACGAGTAGCCGTATTCGATCGCCCAGTAGTCATAGGGACCGATGTCGATCATCGCGTAGTCACCTTGGACCGAACCGCTTTCATAACGGAAGTTGATCGGCGTGTAGTCCATCACTGACGCGGTGAAAGTCTTCTTTCCTTTGACGTCTTCGCTGTTGATTTCGTCCAAAGTGAACAGCGAAGAACCTTTGAAGTTGTGACGCAGACCGAGCGTGTGTCCGACTTCGTGTGCGACCAGGTCAGCCAAGAGTGGACCGATGAACCAATCGGGCATGCCGTCGAGCATGTCAGAATCGTCTTCGGGTTCATCTTTCTTTTCCTCTTTGTCGCTTTCGGCGGTCTTGTCTTCAGCGTCGTCTTCTTTGACTTCGTCTTTCTTCTCGTCGTCCTTTTTAGCTTCCGCCTTGTCGTCTTCCTTTTCGGCGTCTTCTGAATCTTCTTTGGCTTCTTCCTTGTCGTCCTTCTTGTCCTCGTCGACAGCTGGCTTTTCATCCAGCATCGCGAGTGCCCAATCCATACGGGCGATCGCGAGATCCAACGAACGAGCACCGGCGGCCATGCATAGGCCGTTCTTTTGGCTGATGTGGCCGATAAGCCCGTCGTATTCGTCGTCACCGATCATCGAAGCGTCTGCCGAAGCCAACGCGTATCCGGCGTATGGCAAACGAGCTTGCTTGGCGATTTTTTCACGAACCTGAGCAACGTTCGAGGGCGAGATCATACGAACACGTGGATCCCACGAAGGGTGATCGGCAAGCCAAGCCAAGGTTTCGGGGCTTGCCCCTTCCATCGCCAGCTTGGGCATCAAGTCGTCATAGTTGAAATTGAAGTGACGGATCCAGCCGTCGGTCAAAATGATGTCCGCGTCTAGGATTTCGCCCGTCATCGGGTGAACTCGACTAGGACCGATGGCCGTACCGATATCGTTGTTCAACCAGCGAACAAAGTTGTAGCGAATGTCCTCGGGATCTTTTTCCATGTGAGATCCGCTTTCGGCATCCTGATAGCGAACTTCGATCGCGTCGACGATGCCGACCTTTTCGAACGCCTTGTTCCAATAGTCGATACCGGCTTTGATCCAGCGTCGATAACGAACCGGCGTGGTGTGTTCGACATAGAAAATGATTGGATCCTTCGGCGGGCTCAGTTTCAGCTTGGGATCGCGCTTTTGCAAATTCCAACGGTTGATATAGCGGATGCGTGTCTCGTCGTCGGTGTATTTGCTGAGGTCGGTATAGGTGGTGGTGAAATAGCCAATTCGCTGATCTGCGGTGCGAGGTTTGAACCCACTGCTGGGGCTAGGAACTTCGCTAAAGCTGTAGTGCAGTGTTTGGAAACGGTTCGACGCACCGACGATTTCGACGGCGACCTCGACGTTCGATGGAAACACTTTGACCGATTCGATTGACGTGATCCGCGAGTTCGAAACGCGAACGCTGCGGCCGAAAAAGGTTCCAGCGTTGTTGACCAGCAACGAATCCAGGTCGATCACCGGACCGCCGGTGGGGCCTTTGGCAAGAATCGGGATATCCAGCAGCACTTGATCGGTGAACAAGCGTTTGACGGATGCTTTCGATTCGGCGTCACCTGTGGCGCGGATCGACAGGTTGGGTGCGATCAAAGCGAGACGATTGTTGTACTCTCGCCATTTAACGACCAAGTCACCCGATTGAAGCCCCGCATACGTATCACCGCTGCTTAGCGTCAGCGCGATAAAGTAGCTTTTGGAGGCGAAATTCTTGGGCAATTCGGCCAGCAGCTGAGCGTCTTTTTGCCGTTGCCAAACGTTGAAGAACCCTTTGCGGTTCTGTTGATCCGACACGGCGACGGCTTCGTACTCTTCAGAAACCTTGTCAAACGGTGGCAGGTCGGCTGCGCCGGCGCGTTCGATCGCGCCGACTGAAGAAAACAGCACAGCGATTGCAGCAACGCAGTTTTTCATTCGAGAAACTCGAGAATCGGGTAGAAACGGTAACGATGGAAGCGTAGGTCACGCTTTACGTCCAATGGCGGCCATCCCCAGCGCTCTGGCAAGCCAGTTTTCGCATTAGCCAGCATTAAATGAAGCCAGCACAAGCGTCTGCCAGTTAGCCCCTGGTGAATCAGCAAAGTAAATTGGCAAGACACGCCAACATTCGCTCGGGCGTCCGCCCGCCGGTGCCTAACCGGCATAAACGTCCAATTTCAATTGATTAATTGTATCCTCACATTTGGCGTGATGTGGACTTTTTAACAAACCTTCGAAAGCCAGCTTTTGCTCTCGGGGCGATCGAGACCACTCGATTTCGATCACGGGTAAAGATCAGCCTTTGTCAGCTTTCACAGTGACCGATCCATACCACCCATCTTTCTGTATCGCTGACCGTTTGGGCGTGAAAGAAGACGCCACGGAAGAAGATGCCTGGACCGGACCGTGCGTCGTTCTTTCTGGAAGTCGCGACAGCCTTCTTTAGGCCGAACGCCCACCGTCTGTCGCAATCCAGCCGCCGGATGGCCGCAGTTGCTTGGCTGCAAGGATTGACGGTTTTTCGTTCGGCATCAACAATCGGTGCTTCGCGCGACTACCCCGCCGATAATTCCCCTTTAAACAAACTTGGCAAATGAATCTGCTTCAGCAACAAGACCCCCAGATTTGGGACGCAATCCAAGACGAAGCCCGTCGCCAACGCGAAGGTTTGGAACTGATCGCCAGCGAAAACTACACCAGCTACGCCGTCATGCAGGCAGCCGGTAGCGTGCTGACGAACAAATACGCCGAAGGCTATCCGGGCCGACGCTACTACGGCGGCTGCGAATATGTTGACGTGATCGAGCAGCTGGCGATCGACCGAGCCAAGGAATTGTTTGGGGCCGAGGTGGCAAATGTTCAGCCTCATAGCGGGTCACAAGCCAACGCCGCCGTCTATCTGTCTTGCCTGAAGCCCGGCGATACCGTCCTCGGTTTGGACCTCGCCCAAGGGGGACACCTCACACACGGCATGAAGTTGAACATCAGCGGCCAGCTGTACAACTTTATCTCCTACGGGGTCACCAAAGACACTCACCGGCTGGACTTCGACCAAATCGCTTCGCTGGCTCGTGAGCACAAGCCGAAGCTGATCGTCGCTGGCGCAAGCGCGTACCCCCGCGAAATCCCACACGACAAGTTTGCCGAAATCGCAAACGAAGTCGGTGCCAAACTGATGGTCGACATGGCCCACTATGCGGGCTTGGTCGCTGCAAAGCTGCACAACTCGCCCGTTCCCGTTGCTGACTACGTCACCACGACGACCCACAAGACGCTTCGCGGCCCACGCGGCGGGATGATCTTGTGCAAAGAAGAACACGCCAAGCTGATCAACCGCAATGTGTTCCCAGGAACGCAAGGTGGCCCATTGATGCATGTGATCGCTGGCAAAGCCGTCTGCTTCGGCGAAGCTTTGACCGACGATTACAAAGCCTACGCGCAACAGGTCATCGACAACGCGAAAGTTTTGGCCGAAACACTTTCTGCTGCCGGACTACCGCTGGTCAGTGGTGGCACCGACAATCACCTGATGCTGGTCGATGTGACCGCGTTGGGCCTCGGCGGAAAAGCGGCCGAATCGATCCTGGACGAGTGTGGCATCACCGTCAACATGAACATGATCCCGTTTGACACTCGCAAACCGATGGACCCATCGGGTATCCGAATCGGGACCCCGGCCCTGACATCTCGTGGTATGGGAACCGACGAAATGAAACGCGTCGGCAACTGGATCCACAGCGCGTTGTCGTCGCCCGAAGATAGCGAAGCCCATGCTCGCATCCGCAGCGAAATCAACACGATGTGCGAAAGCTTCCCAGTTCCCGCCGACCGTGGTGCCGCTTGCGAAGCCTAGTCTGACCGCAAGGCTTCGCTGACAATGATGAAGTCAACCGCATTCGCTGCGGTGCTGACTTCATCGAACGGGACGATCGCGCTACGGACCTTCGGCGCATCGTCCAGACCGAAACACTGGCGATCGGTCATCCTCGCCAGTGTTTAACGACCGCGTTTTAAATCGGCGATGCCCGCCGAATGAGAACCCGGCCGAACGATCTGTGTAGATCTTTGCCAATCAATCCCAACGCTCCAGCTCGTCATCCATGTCCCAATCGGAATCAGCCTCAGCCACCACGCATCGAATCTTGATCGCTGACGACAACTTGGCGAACCGTGAGCTGCTGGAAGCCTATCTTGCGGGAATCGACTGCGAGATCGAAACATCGGTCGATGGCCAAGACACGCTGGACAAAGTCGAATCATTCAACCCCGACCTTGTCTTGCTTGATGTGATGATGCCCAAGCTAAGCGGATTCGAAGTCTGCAAGCAGATCAAAGACAACCCGGACACATCGCGAGTGATGATTCTGATGGTCACCGCACTGAATGAACTCGGTGATGTCGAACGGGCTGTCGCTGCTGGAACCGATGACTTTCTTACAAAGCCGGTTCAGAAGATGCACTTGCTGAAGCGAGTCGAAAACATGCTGAAACTGAAAGGCGTCAGCGATGAACTAGAACGCTTGCGAAAGTACATTCAAATGATCGAAGACGCTGATCGGAACTGACCCGACCGAGCGAATCGCTCAACGTCCCTTCAAATGTGCGACGCGTCTCCGATCGCATCTCCGATCGCTTCGCAGCGTCTCCGTTTGCTTCGCTGCGCCCCCAATGCGTTTGCCATGAGCCCTACAATGGGTTGGCAGCTGGCGATTTCGGATCTGCCGCATGCGGATCGATTCCGCATCAGCACAAACGTCAGCGACTGCCACGATTTGACCTGGCGCCGAACTCAATAGGCGGCACAGTTTTACGATTTGATACGAGGCAAGTTTCGATGGGATTACTTTCAGGCATCATGGGCTCGGCTTCGGAAGCCAAGCTGGACAAGGTCGAAAAGCTAGTCGATTCGATCATCGTCGAAGGCGAAACCATCGAACAAGGGTACCAGCTGATTCGTGATATGATCGTGCTGACCAATAAGCGAATCCTGGTGATCGATCGCCAAGGTGTCACGGGCCGCAAGACAGAATTCTTGTCGATCCCCTATCGCAGCATCGTTCGATATTCGATCGAAACGGCCGGCACGTTTGACATGGATGCTGACCTAAAGCTGTGGCTCTCCAGCACTGCGGAACCGATGTGTTTCGATTTCCGCAAGTCCGGCCACGTCGCCGACATCGTCAAGATTTTGACCAAGCACATCTGCGGATAATCGCCCGACGCAAAATGCGATCCAGACACATGCCTCAAATGACCGTCGTGCGTGTTCTGAGATTGCGGCGATTGCGTTGGCACTAGCGTAAATGGGTCGCCGCGATGCGATTCACATTCGGTGTGGCCAAGGCGTCCAAAATTAACGGCGCCGAACCGGAGGTCGCCTCGACCATCATCGGTGCGCTCGTACCGTTGGCCATCGCCGCAACACAGTTGTTGCGTCCTTTGCGTTTCGCTTCAAACAAGCATGAATCAGCCGCCTCGAACAACTCTTCAAAGCTGTTGTGCTGACCTTGGTTGACCCAACAGATCCCCATGCTGACGGTGACACAAAGTTCGTAGTCCTCGTAGCTAACACGCAGATCTTGGATCGACGAGCGCAGACGCTCTCCGACCCGCATCGTTTGCTCGAAGTCGCAATTGCTAACCAGCAGCACAAACTCCTCGCCGCCGAAGCGATAGACGTGGTCCGCCTTGCGCAAGTTCCGTTTTAAACAGCAGCCGACCTCGCGTAGTACGCAGTCGCCGGCACTGTGCCCGAAGGTATCGTTGAAAGATTTGAAATGATCGATATCCGCGATCATCAATCCGAACGACTGTGAATTTTGCAGGTAGGTTCGTGATGCGTCCTGTACTTCGTTGTCAAACGCCGTTCGGTTTTTCAACTGCGTCAACGCATCGATCCATGCCAACTGGCGCAGCTCATCATGCTGCTGCGACATTTCGCGGATTGTCCGTTCCATGTTCATCGATATTTCGACCATCGAACGTTTCGCTCGAGTCTCAAGCTCACGCAGCGATTCGAACGCGATGGTTTCGAAGTTGAACAGTGATTCGTAGTTGCGCCAGTCTTCTAATATCCCGTCAAAGATTTTGTCGAACTGAGATTCCGATAGCGAAAAGATCGCGCAGACTTCTTTTCGAACGTCAACGACATCGCGTAAGTCGGTATCACGCGCTAGCATGACCCGAGCTAGCTTTTCGGCGCATCCATAGATACAGCGTGGCTGGTCGAGATGAAACCTTCGCTCTTCGAGAGTCTTGACCATGGTTTCTGGAAAATTCCAGTGGTCAAGCAGACAGGCTCCCAGTTCATAACGGTCAGTTCCGCTGATATCGCGTTCGATTCGGACCGACAACTCAGTCAGCAAATACTTCTTTGTAAATCGTTGCTCGTAGGCATCTGAGAAACAGATCCCCAGCCCCATGACCCCGATGTTGTAGACCAGCCCCATCAGGAAGCTTTCGTCCTCGTCACCTCCACAGACAATTGCCAATCGCTTTGCGGCGATCGCCATCCCCAGTGAATGTCGCCAGAACTCCTCGTACGGAAAACCTGCGGCTCCCCTCGCATCCATCAACGAGAAGGAAAGCGAAAGCATCCGAACGGTCCGAATCCCCATCAGTGTCACGGCTTGGTGCAAGCTGGATATCTTGCGATTTGCCATCACCATCGGTGAATTGCAGTAATCGATCAGCTTTGCCGCTAGCGCAGGATCAGCGCTGATGACTTGGGCGATCTCGTCAATCTTGACGTCCGGCTGCCCGGCCAAGAGCAAAAGCTCCGCCGCGACGGTCGGCGGCGAAGGCATCTCTTGGCTTTCGATAATCTTCGCAAGTTCTGGCTTCATCGTCCCAGGCGTATCGAGTTTGGCAGTGGTGATGCTGGTAATTCGGTTCAGGGGTGACGCAATCGCGGCACGACGACCCGCTCCGCCAAACTGTGCGTTGCGATTTCAGGTCTGTGACAATTCACCCCGGTTGATGAGGGAATACCTGCGAAGCTGGTTTCCCCTTTTGGAAAACCATAGGTTGCCAAAAAGCGAAGCTGCACAGCAAAAAGCTAACAATTGGGCAGACACCTCGGCATTGGCGAAAACTGCCTCGGACGATCCCCAAAACGCCCCTCGCATCGGACAACCGGCACACCAGGGGCTTCTCCGATCCCCGGAATGCGGTGCCACTGACGCCCCCTCCTCCTCAGACCTTTGATGCGTGGGGCAGCCGCAGGTGCTGCAGTGGTCCCAGCGGCGGATCGCTTCCATCCGTTTCGTCGGACGGGCAATACCGTTAAGCTGATTTGAAATTGAAGACGGTATTGGTTGGACGATCACCCAGTCGCTTCTCCAGTCTTGGCTTACGAACCGCAGAGCCAGCCTGGCGGCGTTCGGGATTGACTCGCAACCATAGTCTTCTCTGAAAACGCTCTGTCCGACCGGCCGCCGGCCAGTCCCTTACCGTTGGAACGATGATGAACGGAAAATCGCTCGCGACCTTCGCACTTGCCCTCTCAATGACGTTGACGATGTCGATCGAAACTACCGGTGATGAAGGCATGTACCTGTTCAATGACCTGCCGGTCAAAGAACTGAAATCGAAATATGACTTTGAACCGACCGAACAGTGGGCAGACGAACTCCGACTGTCTTCGGTCCGTTTCAATAGCGGTGGATCTGGATCGTTTATCTCCAGCGACGGTCTAGTGTTAACCAATCATCACGTTGCCAGCGACACACTTCACAAGCTCAGTTCGCCGAATCGCAACCTAATCGATGACGGCTTTCTGGCGAAGTCACTTGACGAAGAACTGCAAGCACCTGACTTGGAATTGAACCAACTTGTATCAATCCAAGACGTTACCGCGCGAGTTAACGACGCGGTCGAAAAGGATGTCGCGCCAGGTGTCGCCGCCAAACAACGTCGAGGCATCATCGCGACGATCGAGAAAGAGTCCCTCGACAAGACCGGTTTGCGAAGCGACGTTGTTACCCTATTCGGCGGCGCGGCGTATCACCTTTACCGCTACAAAAAGTACACGGATGTTCGTTTGGTCTGGGCTCCTGAGACCGCTGCCGCTTTCTTTGGTGGCGACGCAGACAACTTCGAATACCCGCGGTACTGCATGGATGCCACGATCATGCGTGTCTATGAAGACGGCAAGCCTGCTCAACTGGAGCACTTCTTGCGATGGAATGAAAACGGAGTCGACGAAGGGGATTTGGTATTCGTCAGCGGCAACCCCGGACGGACCCAACGGATCTTCACCGTCGCAGCACTAAAGTATCTGCGTGATCATCGTATGCCTTATGTGCTGGACTTCTTGCGCCGTAAAGAAATCTTGATGCAGCAGTTCGGACTTGCCGGCGTCGAAGCGACTCGCCGCGCACGTGACGAATTGTTTGGAATTCAGAATGGACGAAAGGCTTACACCGGGATGCTGGCCGGCCTGCAAGATCCGAAAACGATCGCGACCAAGCAACAGCGTGAAGACAAGCTGATCGCGGCCATTAAGTCCGACCCGGAACTCGCAGGTACCGAAACCGCTTTCGACGAGATCGCAGAAATCCAAATCGAAAAAGCGAAACTGCTCGGCCAATCCTTTAGCTTCCGATCACGACTGTTCGACTTAGCATTGACCGTTGTCCTACGAGCGGCCGAAGACGAAAAGCCCAACGGACAGCGACTGCGAGAGTTCACCGAATCCGGCCGAGAATCTCTTGTCCAAGATCTTCTAAGCGAAGCTCCGATCTATGACGACTTGGAAAAGGTCAAACTTGCCGACGAACTTTCACGGTTCGTCGAATACCGTGGTGCCGACGACGAGTTGGTCGAAAAAGTCTTGCAAGGCAAAAGCCCTCGCGAACGTGCGGCCGAACTGGTCGACGGAACCGAGTTATCCGAAGTCGCCAATCGCAAAACGTTTCTTGACGGCGACCTGCAAACGATTCAATCGTCCGACGACCCGATGATTCAATTGGCGGTTCTGTTGGAAAACGATTATCGCGAGCTTCGCACGACCAACGAAGAATTGGATGAACGCGAGCGGCAAGCGTACGCGAAACTGACGCAAGCGGTCAGCAAACTTCAAGGTGACTCCGGTTACCCCGATGCGACGTTTACGCTTCGACTCGCCTACGGCCAAGTGAAGAGCTACGTCCAAGATGGCCAAGAGATCAAACCGACGACGGACTTTGCCGGTGCGTTCGAACACGAATCTTCGCATGAAGGGCAGACCGATTTCGACCTGCCCCAATCGTGGAACGACGCCGAAGGAAAGCTTGACCTGTCGACCCAGCTAAACTTCGTTTGCACGGCTGACATTATCGGCGGCAATAGCGGATCACCTGTCGTTGATCGCGACGGTCAGTTGGTCGGATTGATCTTTGACGGTAACATTCAAAGTCTTACTAGCGATTACCTCTACACTGACCAACAGGCACGAGCGGTTAGCGTTTCCGGCGTTGGGATTTTGCAAGCCCTTCGCAAAATCTACGGAGCGGAAAAACTGGCTGACTCGATCGGGAAATGAGCTTCAAGCCGTCTAGTCCTCCACTGAAACCGAACGATTCGTCTGGCTCCCAAAAGTCCCCGGCGAATCCCAGCAAGGAATCGAAGGCGGCGAAGTCTTCTGATCGTTTGCCTTCCCAAACGCAGTCTGAAGACAGCGACAGCGGTGATCGTCAATCCGACCCCGGATCGACGAATCTTGACCCGGCGACGATATCGATCGAGAACGCGATGCATATCGATCGGTTCCGGCTCGCTCGGCAAAAGAAACGGCTCGACAAAGCGGTCTTTCAACAGCGGCTCAGTGATTCGGTTGCACGGCGACAACGGCGTGAGGCCTACCAGCCGAAGCTAGACTATCCCGCCGAACTTCCGATCTCTCAGTACCGCGAAGAAATCGTCGAGACGATCCGGTCACGGCAAGTGATTGTGGTTAGCGGTGAAACCGGCAGCGGTAAGAGCACGCAGCTTCCCAAGTTTTGCCTAGAAGCAGGACTTGGTCGTCAGGCGATGATCGGGCACACCCAGCCACGTCGATTGGCAGCACGAAGTATCGCAACCCGACTAGGCGAGGAGCTGGAATGTCGGCTCGGTGATCAGGTCGGGTACCAGGTTCGATTCGGTGATCAGACCGGTCCCGATACGATGATCAAGCTGATGACCGATGGGATCTTGCTGGCCGAAACCGGCAATGATCGCTTCCTTGACCAGTACGACGCGATCATTATTGACGAAGCTCACGAGCGTTCGTTGAACATCGACTTCTTACTTGCCTACCTGCGTCGACTTCAATCGAAACGTCCCGATCTAAAGATCATTATCACATCGGCAACCATTGATGCCGAACGGTTCGCCGAACATTTTGCCGATGAACAAGGCCCCGCTCCGATCCTAAACGTCGAAGGACGGGGCTATCCGGTTGAGCTACGTTATCTGCCTTGGGAAGACGCGACCGGGGATGAAAATCGCGGCTATGACTTGCCAACTCATGTCATCGCGGCGATCAAGAACCTATCTCGTAGCGGCAACGGCGACACGCTGGTTTTTCTGCCGACAGAACGTGACATCCGGCTGGTATCGCATCGTGTCGCCGGTCACTACAAACGAATGGGTCTAGAAGGCCGTGTCGAAGTATTGCCGCTGTACGCACGACTTCCGCAAAAAGACCAACAACGGATTTTCCACCCGACGGGCGGAAAACAGCGGCTGATCTTTGCGACCAATGTCGCAGAAAGCTCACTCACCGTTCCCGGAATCCGTTATGTCATCGACAGCGGTACCGCTCGGATCAGTCGCTACAGCCCGCGAAGTAAGCTACAGCGATTGCCGATCGAACCGGTCAGTCGTGCAAGCGCCGACCAGCGTGCCGGTCGGTGCGGTCGTGTCGGGCCAGGCATTTGCGTGCGTTTATATTCGGCCGAAGATTACGAATCGCGTGATGAGTTCACGACGCCGGAAATCAAGCGAACCAACCTTGCCTCCGTCGTGCTTAAAAGCAAAACGTTGGGCCTGGGATCGCTTGAAGCCTTGCCGTTGCTTGAAGTCCCACGTGACGAATCGATCCGCGAAGGCATTCAGACATTGATCGAATTGAATGCCATCGACGACCGGCACGAATTGACCGAGATCGGCAAAGCTCTTGGTCAAATGCCTGTCGATCCTCGCATCGGACGCATCATCTTGGCAGCTGACGAGTTCGGCGTGCTCGGTGAAGTCTTGCCGATCGCTGCCGCTTTGGAAATCGCTGACCCTCGCGTCCGCCCGCCAGAAAAGCAACAAGCCGCCGATGAAGCCCATCGCCAATTTCAAGACACCGAAAGCGACTTCCTTTCACTGCTGCGACTCTGGCGGTTCTACGAACAAGCTCGCGCCGACTATTCACGCAGTAAGCTGACTCGTGAACTGACCAAGCGATTCCTGTCGCCGACACGGATGCGTGAATGGTCCGATACCTATCGTCAACTCCGTGAGATCGCGACAACCAAACACAGTGCGGCAAAGAAAATTAACTCCGTCAGATATTCTGAAAACGAAGATCGCACGCTTGATAAAGATGTCTACGCGAACGTCCATCAGGCCTTGCTATCCGGTTTCTTAAGCGGAGTCGCGATGGCAGGTGAAAAAAACGTTTACATCGGACCGCGAAATCTAAAGCTGTACCTCTGGCCGGGAAGCGGTGTTTTCGAATCCAAACCTAAATGGATCGTCGCCGCCGAATTGGTCGAAACGGCAAAGCAGTATGCCCGGACGGTCGCACGGATTTCGCCCAACTGGATCGAATCGGTTGGCAGCCATCTGCTGAAGTCATCCTATTCCGATCCACACTGGAGCGACAAAGCCAGCGGCGCGTTCTGCTATCAGCGACAATCGCTGTTTGGTTTGCCAATCGTTGTCAAACGCCGCGTCCCGCTACCACCGATCGATCCGTCAACCGCACAGGAACTGTTGATCAGTCACGGCCTGGTGCAGAACAAATTGGTGACCAATGCCAGATTCGTTCGCCAAAATCGCGAACTGAGAAACGCCTTCGAGGAACTTGCCGCGAAAACCAGACGGCGTGACTTAGTCGTCGATGAATATGTCGTCACACGTTTCTACCAAGAGCGTTTGCCTGACGAAGTGATCGATCGAGGACGCCTAGAAAAGTTTGCCAAGAACCATCCCGTTCCGGATTGGGGCAATCATCCTTTCGATGCGGCAAAGCTTTCCAATTGGCTTGCAAACCCACCCCAAGTCGATACCGAAATCGCTTCCTGTTATATGCAACCGGGCGACTTGATCGAGATCGAAGTCGATCAAATCAGTGATGAACAATTCCCCAATCAATTGAACGTTGGTGGAAGCGAACTGCCGCTACGATACCGCTATGAACCGGGTGCTCAGGACGATGGTGTTAGCCTTAAAGTCCACCGGGCGGCCTTGTCACAAATCAGCGATGATCGATTGGGTTGGCTCGTCCCCGGTTTGCTGCATCAAAAGATCATCGCGATGATCAAATCTTTGCCCAAACGCATTCGCCGAAATCTGGTTCCCGCCGCCGATGTTGCCAAGCAGATTTGCGATGAACTGATGCCTCTGTATGGCGAAGTTCCTTTCATGCAGGCCGCCTGTGACGCGATGGGCCGTCATGCAGAAATGCGAATCAGCGCAGATGACTTCCAACAGGAGAAGCTCGAAGACCATTTGAGCTTCCTTGTGCAAGTCGTTGATGATGATGGTGAAACGATCGTGCAAGGACGAGGGATCGATCCGCTACGCGACAAGCTTGCGATCGATTTTCCGGAAGCGAACGCAAAGGCCGACTCATCGCAAACCGTTGGCGAACAGGAACTAAGTTCCGGCCAAGCGATGAAGTCCTTCGATCTGGACCACCTCGACAAACAAGTCATCCGTGAACGCGGTGGCGTCAAGGTGGCGCAGTTCCCGGCTTTGGTTGATCAGGGTGACCACGTCATTGTCGAACTGTTCCCGGACCAAGGATCTGCAGACGCCGCGCTGCAGCAGGGCCTGACACGCCTTTACGCGATCACCGAAAAGAAAGAACTGCGCCGTCAGGTGCGTTGGCTTCCTGAGCTTGATCAGGTCAAGATTCAACTTTCGGGGCTGCGGATTGGCAACGAAATCGAATCGCTATTAATGGACCTGATCGCACGGATTGCCTTCGTCGAAAAACAACCGCTCGTGCGAAGCCAAGAAGAGTTTGAACGCAGACGCGTCGACCGCGGTGAACGCATCGCTGTCGCGGTTCAAGAGATGGCGAAATGGCTCACGTCGCTCGCGGGTGCTTACCTGACTCTGCGTGGCGAAGTCGAAGATTTCCCCAGCAAGCAATTTCCAGCCGCCCATCAAGATGTTCGGTCACAAATCGACTGGCTGCTCTACCCTCAGTTCCTGTCGGTGACACCATGGCAATGGTTGCAACATTACCCCAGATATCTATCGGCGATTTCATATCGAATCGATAAACTGCGGAGTGGAGCAGGGAAGCGTGATGCGGAGGCTACCGAAACTGTCGACAAGCTTTGGACGCATTGGACACAAAGCCTGCCTGAACATTTGGCAACTTCCCAACAACAGGCTTCGACCGAGTTCCGTTGGATGATTGAGGAGCTTCGAGTCAGCCTGTACGCACAACCACTTGGGACTTCGGTTAAGGTTTCACCAACCCGCTGCGAGAAGCTACTTTCGACAAAGTGACCGCGACACTTAGAAAACCCGCGACGGCTGCCGATTGCTTGACCGGGAAATTAGATGGCGAGATACGGTCAAAAACCGAAATTAAGAGCTATTAACCTCCTTTATCGGTCGACAACGGAGTAGAATACATCAGTGCGGCGAGTTTGTGCAGCAACTGCCAATGTTGCATGATGTTGTGGCAGATTCGCAACACGGAGTTGTACACGCACCACATCGATTGAAGTCTCGGAAGATTTTAAGGAACAATTTCACAGGATTTTTCACCCCAAAAACCACCATTTGGCGTCTCTAGGTAAGTCGCAGAAGCGAGTGAAGCTGCGAATTTGGCACATCACTTGCTGAGCACGGAAGACAGAATGGTTTTGCTAACAAGACGAACCACCGACAGGTTTGGCGCGTCTAACAGGAACAAACCAAGGCTGGCCAGCAACCCCGCAAGCCGCCGCCACTAGTGAACGGACTCACGACCCAAACTTACGCCACCTGCCGGAGGGTTTACCCGATGCAAGCTTCCAGCAACGAAAACAATTTGTCGAACAACAGCGGCTCATTGGACACGATTCGTGCCGTTGAGGATTGGACCGTAATGTCGGCGTTGCTTACGGAACAGTGTCGTGACGACTACGCCACTTGGCTGGACGATGAATTGCGGGCGATGGAGCAAGAACTTGATCGCTTTGCCAGCGACCACTCTCGCTATTCAGGCCGTCGCTAAATCCCACAGGCCTGGCCGCGAAGCACCGACGACTTATTGCACGTATACTTCGCGGCCTAGCTCATCTTTGGTGATACTAGAACACACGCTCGCTTGATTCCGCTCGGCGTATTGAGATGCCGAGCGGCGAAAACTTGACTGGAAGGCATTCCAGTTGACTGGTGTGTTTTATTTGCCGCGTTCTGGCAGCGGCAGGTTACTCATTTGGGCGTCTTTGATCACCGCCTGAGCTTCATAAGTCTTTGTGTTTAAAGCCAGACGCGGCGAATTCATCCGCAGCCCCTGCCGACCGTCGGGCAACGTCTGATTGATGATCGCACTACGACTCGCTGATCCCTCAACAATCAGCCACGACTTCAGCGATTGATAAGAGGCTCGGTTCGCAATCAATTCCCACAGCCCTCGTGCCTCGGTATTGGACCGGGCAACGGCCCCGCCGTCAGCGACAAGTTCCCACGGTGTTTTCGCCCCAGGGACCTTTCGCAAATCTTTTGGATAGCCTGGGGAGACGCCGAAGGCTAAACGATCGCAGTCCAGTGTCATCTCCCCGACTGCAAGGCGTGACATCTGATTGACATCAACGACCTCATCCCAAGCATCGACTTTACGAACCCCAGCGCGAACGCCTCCCATAAAAGCAGCAGATTCCGATTTCAAATCACACTGAAGCGACTCGCGGTAGGTGAGGTGGACACCTTGCAACACTTGATTGCCCAGGTGTTCGGACTTCGTCGCTTGAGGAGAAAGGATCGATGACTTTGAATCGGACATCATCCAGCCGCGATACCATCCCGGACCATATCCAACCAATTGACCTCCGTTGGCAGGCAAGAAATTCAGCTGCCTGGACGTCAGAACGTGGATTGCCTTCATCTGGTCGTAGGCATCACGTTGTTCTGCGCGAACGACAACGGCCTCTTTCTGTGATTCGTACAGACTGATCTGACGTAACTCCGCTGCAGCGAAGGTTTCTTTTTTCATCAGTTCGACGGGCGATGAGAGTGCGATCATCATCTGATCGCCTGTCATCCGCTGCCGCCAAGGTTCATTCGCGTTGACCATCGAACCTTCGATTTGAACACCGCCATCAAGGATCGCCTGTACGCCGTCAAAGACCAAAGCTTTTCCCCAATTACAAACGGGGTTGGCGGTCCATCTGATTTTCGAAAGGGCATCGCCCGACTGATCTTCAGCGGTGTCCGATTTGGACGCCAGAACCGACGTGGGGACTTTTAGCTGACCAGCGCCGTCCACTTCGACTCGATTCTCCGAAGGCCACACTTTGATCGTCGGACCGATGAAGTATCCGTCTTCCATGATCAGTTGAGCTGGCCTGCCAGGGCCGCTTCCGAGTTGCAAGATGTCACGTCCGCTGGACTGCGAAACGGCACCTTGAATCAATCGCATTGTCTGGCCAAGCATTTCCACCGGCAACAGTTCGTCACCCGATGGAATCTGGTGTTTAACGTGAACCGCGCCATTGATGCTGACATCTCGCGGTTCCAAACCACGGTCAGTAATTAAGAGCTGCGCACTAATCGTTTCTCCTGAAACCTGTGGACGCTGGCGGGCCACAGGCTGACGCAGATTTGTAGTCTCCGCGGCTGGCTTGCTAGGAAACCCAACCAGACTGCCTAGCGGACCGCTGGATTCGATGAATGCGGGTGCTTGTCCATCAGCTTGCGGAATGCTGGGTGTCGAGAAAGTAGGCTGTGTTACAACCGCCAACGATGATGTATTGGGTTCAGAAGTTTTGCCGTCCGACTTTGCAACGAGGCGTCCGAAGTCTGCCGCCCTTTCGAAGTACAGAAACAGCTGATCCGTCAGCACTGCGATCTGGCTGGTATCGATGGAAACACCATCGGTCGCATGGATCACTTCGGGCAAGAAGGTCAGCTTTGGTTTGTCAGAACTGTCGTCGCCATCCTGATTCGGTTGTGGAATGGCTTTTAACTGACCGGTGACCTGTTCGGCTGTGGCGATACCATTGTCTGCCAGTTTCGCACGGACCTTTCCAAGGACTTGCAGATCGAATCGAGATTCGGAACTCGCTTCTCGGATTTCATCAATGTTCGCCGGGCTCGCCGGTTCAAGCTTGAATGATTCGTTCCAAGCAAACTGTTTGATCTTTAGCTCTGGATCATCGATCAAGACCTTCCCGGAACCGGCGACATTGATCACACCGATGTTTTTGGGTGATTGAGGATCATAGATGTACGTCAGGTTCCGTAGACGTGCATCGATGGTTTCACGAATCAGCCGAACACCTTCGCTGCTTTCTGCGTTTAAGATCCCTTTGACCGAATCGAACGAGATCTTCTCCGCGTTCAATGTGAACTGCATCGACCCCAAGTTGACGTTCGCGGGATGGCCAGAGGCCTGCAAATTGTCGATCCAGTCGAGTGGTCCCTGACGAACCTTTTCTTGGTTGGTCGGATCACGCAACGACAGCTTCAACCAGTCACAGTTGAACCAATCAACAACCTTTCCATCAACGCTTCGAGTGATCGCGACGTTGTCATAAAGCGAAAGACTGTCAACTGAGAAGTCATAGGAAACTCGGTTATCACAGGTGACCTTCACGATGCCGCCGTATGACTGATCTTTCTTTTCAAGGGAGGACTTTGCCTTTTCGTCTTCACGAAGCGGGATGATGAACTCGTCCAAGTAGACGAGGTTCATTTGATCCAACAAAGTCGATGGAGTGCTGGACGAAGTTGCGGCCGTCGCCGATACGGCCAGATGAATTGTCAAGTCGGCGCCACGCATGATCGCCGACCCCAACCGCATCTCAATCTTTTCAGTAGTCCAGACTTTCTCCTTGTCGATCCTGACGTCTCGTGTCTTGACGTGCAAGGATTGATTTTCTTCGACGGCTCCGGCGCGACGGATGTCGACATCGCCAATCATTCGTCCCATCTTGATCGGCGGGGCACTGCCGCTTTGCGTCAGATCCAGGCCTTTGGAAAACTGAACTTCGGCGCCTTTGGGAGCTTTCAATACGATCGGTGCTGCGGCGTCATCATCCGCCAATCCACGACCGATCACGATCGTTAGCGGTTCCAGTTTCCACTGGTCTTCGGACATCTGGTACCAATTTTGGAACAGTAGCGTTCCGCGACCGGTAATCAGACGTTTGCAATCGCCCATTTCCCATGCGTCAGCAGGAAACAGATCGGCCAGTTCCGCACGAAGCTCTGCATCGTTCGTCGGTGGCTTTGGCTTTACGACTTCGATATCAGGAATTGTCAGTAGCCGGCGGGACGCCTCATCGTAGCCGTAGGCGCATAGAACCAGCGTCAAAAGTGCAAACAGATAGTTCCGCATGTTGACGCTGACCCAGCTCATTGTGGCACCCCACAATCCCACAGGCCTTTGGTTCTCAAAAGTCGTTCGACGAGTTCACGTACAGCGCCTTCGCCACCTTTGGTTCCCATGATCCAGTGAGCCGCGTCGCGCACGTCACGCGCCGCATCCGCCGGTGCCACCGCAAGACCGACCGATCGCATCGGATTCAGATCCGGCAAATCATCGCCGATGTAACATATTTCCGTCAGCTCGCATCCGATGGTTTTGGCAACCGATTGAACGCACTCAAGCTTGTTTTTGACGCCTTGATGCAAATGAGTCACCGATAGCTCTTCGGCACGTCGCCGCACGACATTACTACGACGCGCGGTAATGATCCCGAACGTGAATCCGGCGTTGCCCCAGTGCTTGATCGCTAATCCGTCGCGAACATGAAACGCTTTCGATTCGGCGCCTTCGGAATCGTAGATGATCCGACCATCAGTCAAAACGCCATCAACATCGCTGAGGATACAACGGATCGGGCTAGCGACTTCTTGATCAGAACGAAGTGTGGCGGGCATGAATCGAAACGGGGTTGTCGATGATGATTGCGAGTACGATCAAAATGAAATGGCGATGGTCGTCTGCTACGGCGTGCCGCCTGCCGCATGACCTGTTAAAGCTTGAACGGTATGACAGACCGGCTTTGTGATGCCCCTGACCCAACGGCGTCAACGTTGACCTCACCGATCGCAATCAAGTCTGTGATGTCGATCATTCCGATCGGACGTCGCAGATTGTCAACCACTGGCAGTTCGCTGATTCGCAATTGGCTCAGTAGCGAAATCGCATCGCTTACCATCGTCTCCGGTGAGACGCAGTGCGGATCGATCGTCATCTTGGCACCGATCGGCCCATCGAGAGAATCTTCGCAGCGTGATTCCAGCAGTCGAGCCAGATCGCTGTCGGTGAAGATGCCTGTTAAGACTCCCTCGTTGTTCGTCAACATGATCGCTCCACTTCGGCGGCCCGAGATCGAGCTTGTAACCATGCAGTCGCGAATCGAAACCGAATCGTTGGCGACACGGCAGCATTCCATCGGTCGCATCAGCTTTTCGACCTTGTCTAGCTTTTTGCCCAACGCACCGCCGGGATGGTAGCGATGAAAGTCGCGTGCGGTGAATTGGCGAATCGAGCTTGCCAGTAATGCGATCGCATCCCCCACAGCCATCATCACCGCGGTGCTGCTAGTTGGCGCCAATCCGTGCGGACAGGCTTCCTTTTGTTTGCCGTAGGCGACTTTGCAATTGGCAATTTTGGCCAGCGGATTGTCATCGTCAGCAGTGATCGAAATAAGTCCCGACGATTGGCGCCGAAGCTGCGAAGCGATGGTCAACACTTCTTCACTGCGCCCGGAGTTCGAGATGGCCCAAACCAAGTCATCGGCGCGGACCCTGCCAAAGTCACCGTGAACCGCTTCGGTCGGATGCAAGAAGTGAGCTGGCGTTCCGGTACTGGCCAGCGTGGCGACAAGTTTCTGCCCAACCAAGCCGGCTTTACCGACACCCGTGACAACAATATTGCCGCTGCATTGTGCGGTCAATTCTGCGGCGTGTACTGCAGAGGGACCAAGGTTTTGAGCTGCAGATTTAACCGCGTCCGCCTCGGTAGTTACAAACTCTCGCATCATCCGCAAACGCTCAAATAACGTCTCCGAGACAGAGTCGGTGCGGACGTCGTCGTATCCTTGTTTTTGTGGCGCAGCAGACACGTGGATCCTTCCAGGCGTTTGTAGTGATCGAACCTGGATACTAGCCGAAGCGGCAACACCAAGGAAAGTCCAATACCCGACAAGGAAAGCGAGGGGGTCTGGGGCAACTAGCAGGCAAAGCCCCCCGCAATGCCCCTGAATTGCCGCTTCCAATCCAGAAAAGCGACGAATCGGTCCGTATTCCAACTCGATTATAGGATTAGCCGCATGGCGTTAGCCACGGTTTCAGCGCAACAACCGGGGCTAACGCCCGTCGGCGGATGACCCGAACCCGTATTTTCATATCGAACGATGCACCAGCGCTACCATCACGGAATGAAGGGCGACGATCGAAAACCAATAGGCTGTCGATTCCGTGGCGAGATCGCTCCCATGACGGTTTGCTATCAAAAAGGTTGACGAAGGCCCTCTTGGTAAATGTACTGGAGACATCGATCGACGAAGCATCTTTCGACGCGGTTTTCAGCTTGGTAGATGAGTGATGCTGAATTCGCGATCGTCGATTTCTCTGCACCTTTGAGCCAACAATGAAAGAAAAACGCATCCTTTGCTTTGCCACCGCGATTCTGGCCTTTGTGACTCTGTTGCCGCTTGTGACGCCGGCTATTCGAGCTGAATCGGATGAAGTCTCGGAACAGAATGCGGTTGCCGCTCGTTACCACCTACGCAATCGAACTCGCAACTTCTACCGATCTTCCACCAGTCGCTCTCGCACCGTCACGATGACTCGAAGCCGTCGCGGCTAAGCGGATCGCTACATCAAGACTTCCGTCCGTACCCCGATGACAAGAGCATCGTCAATGTTGCCTGCGGGATTGGAGATGTACTGCAGATCCGGTTGAAGGCTTGCACAAGGGGTGACTTGGAATCGGTAAAAGATTTCCAGAGCGCGTTCGTCGTCAAGCGATGGATCGCGGAAACCTGCGTTGGCGATACCTAACCCAAATAGGTCATCATCACGTCCGCAAAGCAAACCTTGATAGGTTAAACCACCTCCCAAATACGAATCGATTTCATTTCGGTCCGACGGGGCCCAGCCGAATTGAAAGAACACGCCGAGACCTTGTGCGGAATCATCGTCACACGGTTCCAGCCAAACCAACTGATCGATCCCAAGATACATTCCAAAGTTCTCATCGAACGGATCGCCAGCACCAGCTCTTAGGTCATCGAATTGGTCGGAGTGATACCAAGCGCCGACCCGATACGCGCCGGTTAAAGCTTCGTCACCGGCAAGCGTCGATGTCAGTAGCACTTCGGAGAGCAGCATTACCCCGTAGTCACCCAACGTTTCAAAGCCAGAACGCCCCCCTGTGCTCGGACCGGTGGTTGGAGCCCCATCGTAGGCGCCAAACTTCAGCTGCAGCGCGTCAGAAACTTCGGTGATCAACGCGATCCCAAGACTTGGGTTTGGCCAAGTCGGCAAAGGTACCGTCGGGATCAATCCGAAAGACGAGTTAACAAAGTCACCGCCTAAATCAACGTAGGCAAATTCAGCATTGGCGTCTTGCTTGCCAACCTTGGCAATGAATCTGCCATCGGCCAGCAGTTGTTCGTACCAATACTCCGTGATTTGAAATGTGTCAGCCGGGCGTGGGTCACCTTCGATATTGCTGTAGAACTGAACGTCACCAACATCTTCCAGGGACAATGTGCGACCGTGGAATTGGTTGGCATACATGAACCATCTCCCACCGTTCCACCATCCCGCCGCTTCGGTGTCGATGGTAAAAACCAAATCAAGGTTGCCTCGATAGCGAGTCGCTCCGTTGGTGTTTAGCCCGCCGCGTGCGTTGTTGAAAACTTCACCTGTATAGATGTATTCGCCAACAATCGGACCGATGTGGTGAAACCGCTCCGGGATAAGTGTCGGAAAACTTTCCTCTTCACCACCGCTGATAAAGTCACATGAATAGTGACGGTTCCAGTCCATCGAAAGACTTTCACCGGGCAACGCGAATCCTCGCGACGGATGTGCCGGAATCGGCTGTGACACCTGACCGAATACTTCGCCAGTGCCTCCCAACAGCGTGAACCCTAACACAACGAGAGTTCGCGATAGCTTCGCATAACGCTGCACACAGTCTTTGAATGCCATCATCAAATGCCTTGCGTTCAAAAGCATGATTCAATCTTGGTGACTTGCAGTCAGACTTTGCAGAAGCTTTCGAGGCGCTGCGTTGAAGCGAAGAATACTGCGTCGGAAACTGATCCGATCAGGGTATCGACTTCATTTTATTCCGGTCTTAACACCAGTCCGAAAGGGGCTTCCCTAATCACAGGCTGTTTCATCCGCCATCACGTTCAGTCGTTGGCAGGCATTCGTCTTGGGCAGCGGTACACCTGATCAATCAAAACACTTAGACAAACGCGTTTTGCGTCGTCGACCGGCGAACGAAAATCGATCACAGGTCCGCTCGCGAGCAGTTTCAATCCTACGCCGGTATTGAGGGCAAACCTCTTTCGCGAATTCGGAAACACATGCGAAGGGCCACTCATACTCGCTTCTCTAGATGACGCCGATCGGACATCGACCGAGCGTCAATTGCGTATGACTTGAGCAGCTATCAAGTCCCATCATGCGGCGCTACCTAGTGCCCATTGACGGCGAACAGACCGACGGGAATCCCCCGTCATCAGGACGTTGCCGGACAAACAACTCGGCCCCTCCTAATTGCCAACCTATCTATCTGAGAACGCCTCGCTGAGAACATCGAAGTCTACTTCAGCCAGGGAAATCTCAATAAGATCAACCACTATGCTTGATAACATTCGCAAAAAACTGCAAACCATGCAGCTAGGGGAACGCATCGGTGTCGGCTATGTCGCTGTCGGTGTGTTAGCCGTGCTTTGTGGGATCGCTGGCATGGTAGGTGTTTGGAGGCTGAGTACTTCAGTCTCATTTATTCTCGGCCCCGCGTGGAGCACCGCTGATGGCGCGATGGAAGGTTCCATCATGATCCAAAGCCAAATGCTCGCGGCCGACGCAATTATCGAGGGACGTGGAGACGATCACTACGAACAACAGTTGCAAGAAGCTCGCGAAGGAACCGACGAAGCTTTCACGCGTCTGATCGAAGCCGACCTTGTTGACCCGCAGCGAATCAGAGACCTGCAAAAGCAACTAAAACTTTACAGCGATGCGAGTGGTAAGTTGCTGTCGACGTTTGCCGAATACGATCGGGCAAAACAGAACGTCGATGAATCCTCGGCCAAACTAGTACGTGTATCAGAGGTCCTCGAAAACATCGGCGACTCCCAGCTAGAAGCCCTTCGAGGAATGCCGAACACAAGCCTTACGTGGGCAGGCGACATCCAAGAACGCTGGGATGCTGCTGACGGAGGAATGGAAAGCTCGATCGCCGTACTCACTCAGCTCTATCACTTCTCGCAGCGACTCGGCGGTGCGAATCCACAAAAATGCTGGGACGGATTGATCGAAGCAGAATCGCTACATGACGAAGCTATGGAAGGGATGCTGGAAACGGGCGCTTTCGACATTGCCCTTAGTGGCAAAGAACTCGGCAGCCAGTACAAAGGAAAAATCCTCAGTGACGTCTATCGGGACGCGGTCAGTGAATTCCGCAAATCACTGCACCATGCGTTCGATAAACAAGTCGAAATGGAGTCAAGGCAAAAGGAATACAACGCTTCGGCAGACTCGCTGCTTCTGTTCGTCGAGAATCTTGAAGAAGACGCCGACGCCAAAGTTGAATCGCAAAAGTCGAGTGTCTTCATCACACAAGTCTTTTGTTATCTGATCATTCTAATTTCACTCGCGGCCGCGATTTCGGCTGCGTTGATTGCGGGAAAACTATGCACCCAGTCGGTGACCGAGCCGATCATCCCAGCGGTCGCATCGATGAAAGACCACACGACTTCTACTGTCGCGGCAATCGAAGAAATGATCGCTTCGATCGCACACATTGCAGAAAACACGGACGAGGCGGCTTCGGCATCTCGAAATGCGTCCGATGTGGTGCGTCGTGGCGTAGACAGCTTCCAAGGGCTTGGTAGCGCCGCCGACCAGATCGGTTCGATCGCCGGAATGATCCAAGGCATCGCCGAACAAACCAACCTCCTAGCACTCAACGCCACCATCGAATCAGCTCGTGCCGGCGAAGCGGGACGCGGCTTCGCTGTGGTTGCCAATGAGGTGAAGGAACTAGCATTACAAACAGCAAGGGCGACCGAAGACATCAATCAAAGGATCGTCGAACTGCGAAGCATGTCGACCAACGCGATTCATGAAATTTCGTCGATCAACCAAGTGATCGATTCGGTGGATGACATTACCCAGCAGATCCGAAACGCCGTGCGAGAGCAAAACATCGCGACAACCGAAATCTATCAAAACGTTGAACAGACATCCGCAGCTGTCAGCGCCGTTGTCGCAGCAATCGGACCGACGGCAGTCAAAAAGCTCCCGCCGCGTGCTTATTAATAGGCATCCGGCCAGTGCTTCGTTCCAACTCGATTTTAGGATTAGCCGCATGGCGTTAGCCACAGTTTCAGTGCAATAACCGGGACTATCACCCGTCGGCTGATGACCCGAACCCGATTTTAGGATTAGCCGTATGGCGTTAGCCACAGTCTCAGTGCAATAACCGGGGCTAACGCCCATCGGCTGATGTCCCGAACCCGCTCGATTTTAGGATTAGCCGCATGGCGTTAGCCACGGTTTCAGTGCAATATCCGAGGCAAACGCCCGTAGGCTGATGACCCGAACCCGTATTTTCATATCGAACGACGCACTAGTCCCAATCGATGCGACTTCGCGTTGTCAGTCCACCATCAACGTACTCGTTTCACTCGTTCAGATCTCTGTTCGAAGAAACCGTGTTGTCGGCAGTTGTGAAAAAACTTGTGCCTGATTTGCAGCATCACTAGACTGGGGCTGTCCTACCTCACCCCAGTTCATCGAAGCAGTGCGGCATTCCGCCGACGAACGACACTGCATCGAGAGCCTCGCCGCTTCAAGCCAACACCATGCACCGTCATCGTGCCCCAGTCGCACTGATGCTCCTCCTCGCCGCGTTGATCCCTTCGATCAGTGTCGCCGAAGACCGAACATCAACCAACGCCAAGGCACCCGACTTCATTCGCGACGTTCAGCCCATCCTTGGACAGAAATGCGAACGATGTCATGGCGACCGAGTTCAAAAGGGTGAACTGAACCTCGCGTCTCTTGCCGGTATTCGAACCGGTGGTGAATCGGGCGATCCTGCGATCGGCGAAACTCTCGATGAAAGCCTACTTTGGTATTTGGTCGAAAGCGACCAGATGCCTCCAGATGGTGCGTCTCCACTGACCGACGATCAAAAGTCCGTCCTGCGTGATTGGATTCAATCGGTTGACTTGGCCGAACTGGCCGATGACAGCGATGCCGCCCTGAATCAGCACGACGTCTTGCCGATCGTGTTGCTTCGCTGCGTGACCTGTCATGGCGCGCAGCGGATCGATGGCGGACTGGACCTGCGAACGGTCGAAACAATGAAAACCGGTGGCACGTCCGGACCGGCGATCATCGCTGGCGATCCAGATCACAGCTTGATGATCCAACGAATCGAAAGCGAAGCCTGTCCTCCAAGCGACCTACTGTTAAAGTTTTTTGTTCGTCGCCCATCATCAGCTGAAACGACAACCATTCGTGAATGGATCGCCCAGGGTGCAGTCGAACTGCCGATCGAGCCCGATGTCGCTGACGGAACGACGGATGCATTGGTAACCGATTCTGATCGCCAACACTGGGCGTTCCAGAAGATCAATGACGAAACAGAAAACTGGAAACACGACTCGATTGACGGCTTTGTTCAGCACCGATTGAACGAGCAAGGGCTACAGCTTTCTAAACAAGCCGATCGCGACACGCTGATTCGACGAGCGTATTTTGATTTGATCGGCCTGCCACCGACACTAAAGGACCTCGATCGCTGGCGCAACAATCCTGCCGATGATTGGTATGCACAGCTCGTCGATGAGCTGCTCGATTCGCCTCGTTATGGTGAACGCTGGGGACGCTACTGGCTTGATTTAGCTGGCTACGCGGATTCCGAAGGCGGCATCTCTGCAGACCCCTTGCGACCAGTGGCATGGAAGTACCGAGACTATGTCATCGGGGCATTCAACGAAGACAAACCGTATGACAAGTTTCTCATCGAGCAACTCGCTGGCGACGAATTGGTTGACTACCAAAACGCGACCGAGATCACCGACGAGATGGTCGATCACTTGATCGCAACTGGCTTTCTACGAATGGGCATCGACGAAACAGGATCACGGACGATGAACTTCGTTCCCGAACGGTTAAAAGTGATTGGTGACGCGATCAATGTAGTTAGCACTTCGTTGATGGGGCTAACGATGGAATGTGCACGCTGCCACTCACACAAATACGACCCCATTCCTCAACGCGACTACTATCGACTGAAAGCCATCTTTCAGGGTGCTCTCGATGAGCACGACTGGCATAGCTTCAAGACTCGCAAGATCAACCTCGGCACAGAACAACAACGTGAACTGGCCGCTAGGATCAACCCGCCTCTTGAAAAGCAAGTCAAACGCCTGCAATCGCAACAGAAGGCGCTCGTCAAACAAGTCCAACTCGACCTGCTTCGACATCACTATCCGGACCAGACGGAGCAGGACAACGAGACGACGATCAAGGCACTGCGAATCGCAGACAACAATCGTACATTGCCACAACGAACTCTCGTCGAAAAGCTTCAGCAAGCAGAATTACTGCCCGACGATCAGCAACCCGAATCGGTTCTTCAAGGACGACAAACGATCGAATCGCTTCGTCAACAAATCAACCAAATCCGGCAGCAGATGGCACCGACGTTGCAGATCCGTGCCCTTTGGGATCAGGGGCGACCTTCACCGACTTATCTTTTGCAACGTGGCGAACACACCAAACCGGGGCGTTTGGTCGGGCCAGGTGTTCCGGCAGTCCTAACCGATGGAAAAACCCAATTCACTCCGATCCCTCCCTTTCCCAATGGAACGGCAAAAACGGGACGGCGTTTGGCCTTCGCACAATGGCTTACCAACCCCGACCACCCGTTGACCGCTCGCGTCATGGTGAACCGAATCTGGCACCATCATTTCGGTCGCGGGATCGTCACAGACTTGGGGAATTTCGGCCGGCAAAGCCCGCCTCCGTCTCACCCCGAACTACTTGATTGGTTGGCAACACAGTTTGTCCAAAACGGTTGGAGCGTCAAACAGATTCATCGCCTGATAATGAACTCCGAAACCTATCGACAAACCAGCCGAGTTGACGAACAGCTTCACCAAGCTGATCCACAAAACAAATTCTTATCGCGAATGAATATGCGGCGTCTCGATGCCGAAGCATTGCGTGATTCGCTGCTGTTCGTCAGCGGAAAATTAGACGAGCGTGCCGGAGGCATTCCGGACACCGTCTCCGTCGATCGCGACGGCTTGGTCAGCGTCGATCCCACTGAAAATCGAATGTGGCGACGCAGCGTCTATCTACAATTTCGCCGAACAGAAATCCCGACGATGATGGACACGTTCGACTATCCGCCGATGGGCCCCAATTGCCTCACGCGCAACGTTTCAGTTGTCTCGCCACAAGCGTTGATGTTGATGAATAACGGCCAAGTCTACGAACTCGCCAAGGCATTCGCTGATCGTGTTCAAATCAACTCCCCCAAAGACATCCGATCGCAGATCACAACAGCCTACGCGATGTTGCTTTCCCGGTCCCCCAGCAAAGACGAGATGCGGCTTTCGATCGAAACGATTACAGAGCTGGAAAACCTTTCCGATGGTGATCGGCAAAATGCCTTGGAGACCTATTGTCATACGTTGTTCAATTCTGCAGCCGCGTTGTATGTCGATTAATTCAGTCTATCGATTCGCACGTTAGCGTTGACCTGTCTCTGCCGCTCGCCAACGTTCTCGCTTAGCAAAATCTTCATTACACAAACCACGTAATTCAGTGTCCCCATCAAAGCATCCCACCCTGACGCGTCGGCGATTGTTTTCCCGAGCTGGCGAGGGTGTTCTTGGAGCAGCGCTGGCACAGCTTTTATGCGATGACTACATCGGCCGTTCGCAGGTCCTTGGGAATGAACTGATCCATCAGCCGCAGCCAGAACCCGGCGGCCACAACCTTCGTCCAAAGTCGCCCCATCATCCGCCGAAGGCCAAAGCGGTTATTCAGTTGTTCATGAACGGCGGGCCTAGCCAAATGGATTTATTCGATCCCAAGCCGGTCTTAAACCGGATGGACGGAAAACCGTATCCCGGCAATCCCGAAGATGTCGGCAACTTTGGCACCACCGGCATCGGTGTGATGATGGGAGGCCGATATCGGTTTGATCGCCATGGACAGTCCGGCCTTTGGATGGCTGACCCGCTGCCGCATACGGCAAAGATGGCCGATGACTTGTGCATGATCAACTCGATGTGGACCGATCATCCCAACCATGACAACGCCTTATACAAAATCCACAGCGGCCGATTGTTCATGGGCTACCCAACGCTCGGCGCCTGGACGGCTTATGGATTGGGTTCTGAAAACCAAAACTTGCCTGCCTATGTCGTGCTTAGTGATCCGTTGGGGATGCCTAAAAACGGGACGCGCAATTGGACATCCGGATTCCTGCCCCCGGTCTACGCGGGCACACCGTTTCGTCCGACAGGATCGCCGATCCTGCACCTAAAACCGCAATATGACCAACCATCACCGGTCACCCAAAGCGCTCGGCAACTGCTCCAGCAACTCGATCAGATCCACCAACGGCAACGCCCTTTCCAACCGAACTTAGAATCGCGTCTTGAATCCTATGGACTGGCCGCGCGGATGCAACTTTCAGCAAGCGAGGCTCTCGATTTGTCTCGTGAAAGTCGTCAAACGTGGGAGATGTATGGGATCGACAAAGCTCCGACCGACTCGTACGCGCGACGTTGCTTGCTGGCGAGGCGACTCGTCGAACGCGGTGTTCGATTCATCCAAATATTCTTGGAAGAGCAGCCTTGGGATAGCCATGTTGACTTAGGCCCCAATCATCGCGCGGCCTGTGAAAGAACCGATCGTCCCGTTGCAGCTTTGCTGAAAGACCTAAAACAACGCGGGCTACTGGACAGTACCCTGGTGATCTGGGGAGGCGAATTTGGGCGCACCCCGACAACGCAAAAGACGGGCGATATTTACACCGGGCGCGATCACAACATGCAAGCGTTCACAAGCTGGATGGCGGGCGGGGGCGTCCGCGGGGGCATGGCCTATGGAGCCACCGATGACTTTGGACACCAGGTGACCGAAAATCCTGTTAGCGTGCATGACTTTCACGCAACGATCTTGCACCTACTGGGGCTTCATCACCAAGAGCTATTCTTTGTTCGCAGCGGATTAGAAGAGCGGCTCACCGGTGTCGAAGAACCTAACGTTGTCACCGACATCATCTCTTAAGGATGTCTTAAAGTACCCGGCACGCTCCGTCGTGCCGACTCCAACGCTATAACCACCACCCGAAAAACCATGCCCGGCATCACAGAGACTGTGATGGGTACTTTCGACATAGTACCCGGCACGCTCCGACGTGCCGACTCACTCAACCACTTCCCCCTAAGGCATGGAAACCTGCGTCGGACTCATCAAGTACCCGATCAGATCACGAACCTGCTCATCCGAAAGTGTTGTCAACAATCCATCAGGCATCGGTGACAACGGTGTCACACGGATCTGCTCGACCGAATCCATCGAGATAGTCTCTTTCTGTGATTGCGTTTGAATCACCAACGTCTTTTCATTCTTGGAAACCACCAACCCGTTCAGCACCCGACCATCGTCGAGCAAGACAATTGACATCCGATGGTCTTTCCCAACGACGGCACTCGGATCCAGAATATTCTCAAGCAGATAGTCCAAGCTAGATCGCTGAGCGCCGGTCAGGTCGGGCCCAATATTCTCGCCTTCGCCGAATAACCGATGGCACTGCGAGCAAGTCTTCTTGAACAAGGCTCGACCTTGCGAAAGGTTCGCGTTTGACAGTTCATATTTCGTCAATGACGCTTTCATGTCGTCGATCTTGGCTCGACGGTCCGCGGGTGAATCACGCAACGTCCCCCAACGTTCGGCAAGTTTCTTCGTCAAGTCATCCTGGCCAAACGCGATGATTTGTCTCGCATGAAATGCAGAGACATCGCCGCGATCGATAGGGTTCCGATCTGCATCAAGCCGGTCCAAAAGCGCGTCCGCGAAACTCGGACGCGAAACCAAAATCTCGATCACCGCGGGACGGTCATTGGGATGAAAACGACGATACATCTGAGTCAACTTGATCCCCACCGTAGGATCATCGAATTGTGAAAGCCCCTTCGCAGCGACCGCGTTCAACTCACGCTGATCGAGCAGCGACTCGCAGATTTGACGCAGATCACTTGGCTTGGCATCGATCAGCGATTGAAGCGCCGACACTCGAGTCTTCAGCGGCGTGCGTGACGACTTGGCCAAGTCACGTAGTTCATCAAGAGCCCGACCGTCGCCAAACAACAAATTCAATCGCCGGACCAACTGCGGGTCCGACTGCGCCGCCTTGGACTTCGCAAAGGTCGACCAGGAATCAGGTACGTCGACTTTATGCCAGCCTTCATAGGCCTCACCCATTCCGGCGAGAACCTGTTGCTGCATGGAAAGAGGAAATGAGTTCGCCAGCGTCAGCAGATGATTCAGTGCGGACGGATGCTCACCGACTTTTGTAGCGACCGCCCGAGTTGACCAGCGAACGATCTTGGGGATCCTGCAATCTGATATCGCAGCGACCAGTTGCTCGGGATACCTATCTGCAACCGGCATCAGCCCAAACCAAATCATCGCGGGCAAATCGCGGTCGCTTGCAAATTCGTCGCGACGAATCAATTCAATGGCCAACGACAATCGTTGATCAACAGGCAAACGCTGTAGCGTCGACGCCAGCGTTGACAAGACCAGCCCGGAAGGGTCATTGGCAGCCAGTTCGATAAAAGCTTGGCGGGTTTGTGGGTCATCGGGATAGACGGTGTCTTTCATCGGCCCTCGAAACGTATCCAGCGGCCAACGGTCAGTTAGCAGCCGAATGGCCCAAGTCCGCAGGTGCTCATCCTCGTTTGTCAGAAGCGAGCGCAATCGCTCTGGCGAAGTTTGCCCGGCGATGTAGTCACGCCAAAGGTTGTGCAGTGGCCCCGTTCCGGTGAGACAAGCAGGCTTGGTCAGTGGCGTTTGAAGATCGGGTGCGCCTTCATAGCGAATCTTATAGATCCGACCGCTAGTTCGGTGCACACCGGTATGGTCATGGCACTCGCCGGTATCACTCCAGTCCAATACATAGGCGTCGCCATCGGGACCGGTACTGATTTCCAGACCGCGAAAGAAAGGGTCTTTACAGATAAAAAAGTCTGGCTCATGGCTGCCGACATATCCTGCACCGACGCGTCGTAGCGTTTCCACATTGCATCGCAAACCGTGCATGTTCAATGTGAACAGTTTGTTCTGATACTGCACGGGCCACTTCCCGGCTTGATAGATCATCATGCCGATGTGTGCGTGACCTCCACCGAGTTCATTTGCCGCGCCGTCGCGACTTTCCTGCCATGACCCGTTGCGATCGTAGTGATAGTGATCGGCGATCATATCCAATCGTTCGTAAACCAAGGGATTGGGACTTTCGCCAAACGACTCGATGAAGTGCGCCCCTGGCATGCAGTGCCACAGGTGACCAATGACGGTATTGATAAAGAACAGCTCGCCGTCGGCATCCCAGTCATGCCCCCACGGATTGACGGTCCCGTGGGTCAAGACTTCGACCGTTTTCCAATCGGGATGGTATCGCCAGATGCCACCATCAATCGGCACACGTTTTTCTTGTGGCGTTCCCGGTAGCCCAATTTCGCCTGGGCACGAGTGTCCAGAGCGACCGTACAACCAACCGTCCGGTCCCCAGCGCAGGCCATTGGCAAAGTTATGGTAGTTCGCGTCAGCAACCGTAAAGCCATCCAGTACAACCTGTGGCGGGCCATCGGGCACATCGTCTTGATCCGCATCGGGAATGAACAACAACTGTGGTGGGCACATCAACCAGACACCGCCTCGGCCAGTTTCGACGCTGGTTAGCATCTGAACTTTGTCGGTGAAGACTTTTCGCGAATCAGACTTTCCGTCGCCATCTTCGTCGTGCAAGATCACAACGCGATCGCGCAGACTGAGATCGAAATGCTGATTGCGATCTGAATACGTGTAGTTCTCCGCGACCCACATTCTTCCGCGATCGTCCCATGCCATCGCAATCGGATTCTGTACCTCCGGTTCACTGGCAAATACCGTCGACGAAAACCCTGCCTGCAAAGCCATCGCCTTTGCTGCCTCTTCGGCCGGCATCGGTGAAGCGTCGCGGTCGGCTTCGTTGTTGTAGATTTCTGGAAAGTCGTCCGCTTGGATGTTTTGAAAACTCGCCAGCGATAGACAAGTCACGACAACGGTGACGCATCGCAATCGCAACGCTGAAAAGCCAGCTCGCTTGAAAAAGCCTGCTGAAGACAGAATTGTGTTCACGGCAGAAAGCTCGACCGGAAAGGAAGGGGGTAGGAAAAGTGCAGAACAGAGTCAGTCACGTTTTTAACTCTGAAAACAAAGTCTTCGAAAATTGTGACCAATCGGCGGCAAGCAACGATCTTCGACTCGGGTTGCCGACGGAGCAGCGAACAGTTTAACCGCTTCACCGGTACCACGCTCGGCCATCATCACCGCATCGACAATCGCGATCGAGTGCCAACGTTTCGCCCAACCAGAAAAACTTGAGTAGCGTCAAACCTGACGAGCTCGCCCCTCGCAATGGTGATTTGAGGAGCAACGGACAAGAAATACTTAGGGGAATCTTCCGCAATCGGTTATCATCCAGGTTGGAGCCGACTCGGGTTCCCGCTGTCACGACCACCAGATTTTGGACCGTGAACGCGCCCGCCTTTGATACTCGCCCGCCTCATTTGCCGTCCTCGCGATTTCTGCCAGCAATGACGATGCACCGTCTCGCCTATTTTGTTGCCTTTGCAATCGGTAGCTTCCTTTCCGGAATGCCCGTCCAGCTATCAGCCGACGAACCGATCGATTTCAATCGTGACATCCGCCCGATTCTGTTTGGAAAATGCGTGACTTGCCACGGCCCCGATGAAGAGGAACGCGCTGCCGGCTTGCGTTTAGACACTGCCGAAGGCGCCCACGAAGACCTTGGCGGGTACGCCGCAGCGATACCGGGCCAACCTGAAGATAGCGAAATCATCGCACGCGTCACGACTGATGACGACGACATGCTGATGCCTCCTGCCGACAAGGGCAGTCGATTGACCGAATCCGAGGTCGCATTGCTGAAAGCATGGATCTCGCAAGGTGCAAAATACGACATGCACTGGTCGTATCAGAAACCAACGCGTCCGGCTCTACCGTCAGTCAAACGACTCGATTGGCCAGCCACGCCTATCGATTTTTTCACGCTCTCTAAAATGGAGTCCTCTGGCTTGCAACCGGCAGCTCGCGCCGACCGACTTGCACTGGCACGTCGTGTCTCGCTTGATTTGACCGGGTTACCGCCGACATGGAAACAGGCCGAAGCATTTGCGCTCGATACCGATGTCGATGCGTACGAAAAATACGTCGATCGACTGCTTGCCAGCCCAACCTACGGCGAACGCTGGGCTCGTGTCTGGTTGGACTTAGCTCGCTACGCGGATTCGGCCGGTTACGCCGACGATCCCCCAAGGACCATTTGGGCCTATCGCGACTATGTCGTTGACGCGATCAATAGCAACCTCCCCTTTGATCAGTTCACGATCGAACAGCTTGCCGGCGACTTACTGGATGATCCGACCGATCGCCAATTGATTGCGACCGCATTTCATCGCAACACGTTAACCAATAACGAAGGCGGCACGAACGACGAGGAATTTCGCAACGTCGCAATCGTTGATCGTGTCAACACGACGATGGCCGTTTGGATGGGAACGACGATGGCTTGCGCACAATGCCATACCCACAAGTATGATCCGATCACTCAGGAAGAATACTTCAAGTTCTTTGCCTTCTTCAACAACACTGCCGACGCCGATCGTCGTGACGAAAGCCCCACGATCGAAATCTGGAACGACGCGGTCGAGCAGCAAAAGCGACAACTGCAGGCAACGGTTAGTCGACTCGAAGAGGAGTACCGTCAGCCATCGGATCAACTCGAAAACGAGTTCCTACAATGGGCAGATACTTTATCACAAGCTCCGCAATGGACCGCCCTAGCTCCAGCCACTATCGAAGCGAATCGCACGACGACCATTGACGACGACGGATGGATTCACGCCAGCGGTGAAAAGCCAGCTAAAGACGACTATGTCGTTACCCTACCGATCGATCAACAATCGATTGCCGGACTTCAAATCGAAATCTCCCCCGAGCAAAAATCAAACTTTGTCATTTCACAAGTCGTTGCCGAATTCATTCCGCAACCAACCGATAGCGAATCAAAGAAAGAGTCAAAACCGCTCGCGTTTGCTTTTGCCGCAGCTGACTTTGAACAGGATGGCTTTCCTGCATCCACCACAATTGGCCGCAAGATAAACGCAAACAAAGGTTGGGCAATTTCACCGAAGATGGGCGAAGCTCACCAGATGTCACTCGCCTTCAAGTCAGCTCTTAATAACGGATCGGGAACGCTTCGCGTAACGATCAAGCAGCAGTCCAAATATGGAAATCACCTGCTCGACCACTTCCGCATCAACACGACGGACCGCGCCGACTTAGACGGCTGGCTAAAGCTATCACCAGAAGTCAAACAGCTTGCCAATAAGTCTCGCGATCAGTGGAAACCCGAAGAGACCCAGATCGCTCGCGAGTTCTTTCGCTCAATCGCGCCTTCGCTTCAGCCAATTCGCGACCAGCTCCGCGATTCCCAACAGTCTTTGGCCAAGCTAAAGCCGATCACAACGGTTCCCGTGATGAGCGAACTCCCGGCTGACAAACGCCGCGAAACGAAAATCCAGATTCGCGGTAACTACCAAAGCACCGGAGCCACCGTCGACGTGGGAACACCGGAAGCATTTCACCAACTCGATTGTGAAGATCGCCCCAGCAGGTTGGATCTCGCACATTGGTTGGTTTCGCCTGACAATCCGCTTACCGCGCGAGTCATTGTCAATCGGCACTGGGAACAGCTCTTTGGGATCGGCATTGTCGAAACCAGCGAAGAATTCGGCTCACAGGGTGAACTGCCATCACATCCAAAACTTCTCGACTGGCTGGCGGTTGATCTAGTAGAACACGGATGGGATCTAAAACGCTTGCTGAAACAAATCGTGATGAGTGAAACGTATCGACAAAGCAGCGTCACAACCGCGGAAGAAGTGACACGCGATCCAGCCAATCGATTGCTCGCCCGAGGACCACGCTTTCGAGTTTCTGCGGAAATGGTGCGTGACCAAGCATTGTTTGTCAGCGGCTTACTGGTCGACAAATTTGCCGGCCCACCCGCGAAGCCACCACAACCATCCATGGGCCTGAAAGCCGCATTCGGTTCGGCGACCGACTGGAGCACAAGCGAAGGTGAAGACCGTTTCCGTCGCGGTATCTATACCACTTGGCGACGAAGCAATCCCTATCCCTCAATGGCCCAGTTCGACGCACCGAACCGTGACGTCTGCACGGTGCGAAGGATCCGTACCAATACGCCGCTGCAAGCCTTGGTAACGCTGAATGATCCCGTATACATCGAAGCGGCGCAAGCCTTCGCCCGTCAATGCGTCGCGATGTCAAACGATCGAGACGAAAGGATCACTTTCGCTTTCCAAAAAGCATTGACGCGTTACCCAACGCCTGACGAGAAGCAACGCTTGGGAGATCTGATCGATAAGGTCTACCAGCGCTATCAAGACAACCCGGACGAAGCGAAAAGGATGGCGACGGATCCTTTGGGGCCACTGCCGGACAACGCAGACGCGGCCGAATATGCGACATGGACAGTGTTTAGCAACGTCATGCTAAACCTGGACGAACTGTTGATGAAACGATAGGAGAACGACGCGATGAACCCCAAACTAGAACAACTGCAACTGAAAACGCGACGTCACTTCTTTCGCCAATCCACCGCAGGAATCGGCGCGATCGCTTTATCATCGTTGCTAAGCCAAGACGCTCCGGCAGGTAACACCAGCAATCCCGCGGATTCGACCGTGGTTAACCCGCTCGCTCCCCGAGCCCCACACTTTGCCGCCAAAGCAAAACGTGTGATCTATCTGCACATGACCGGGTCGCCTCCAAACCTGGACCTGTTCGATTACAAACCCGAGTTGATCAAACGCAGCGACCAAGACTGCCCAGATGAGTTCTTAGCCGGTCGCGAGTTCGCGTTCACCAGCGGAACACCAAAGCTGATGGGCTCGCCTCGTCAATGGAAACAGGTTGGCGAATCTGGCATGTGGATGTCGGACGCAATTCCGCACTTTCATTCGATTGCCGATGAAATGTGTGTGGTCCACTCGGTCTATACCGACCAGTTCAATCACGCCCCGGCAGAACTGTTGGTCTACACAGGTTCGCCACGCAGCGGTCGCCCTTCGATGGGATCATGGGTGACCTATGGGCTGGGAAGTGAAAACGAAGACTTGCCTGGCTTTGTTGTCTTGATCTCAAGCGGCGTCCAACCCAATGGCGGAAAGAATTCGTTCGGCAGCGGATTCTTACCATCGGTTTATCAAGGCGTTCAGTGCCGATCCAAAGGCGACCCGGTGCTGTACTCCTCTGATCCTCCAGGTATGCCTCGCGACGTACGGCGATCGACTTTGGACGCGCTTGCCGACCTGAACCGAATGCAAGCGGCACAGATGGGGCACCCCGAAACATTGACTCGAATCGCCCAATACGAACTCGCCTACCGAATGCAAACATCGGTTCCCGATGTGATGGATATCAGTTCGGAATCACAAGCCACTTTGGATGAATACGGTGCCAAACCGGGTGAATCGAGCCTCGCGAATAATTGTTTGCTCGCCCGTCGACTGGTCGAATCAGGCGTTCGCTTTGTGCAACTGTTCGACTGGGGCTGGGACTTCCACGGTACCGGTGCGGATACCGGTTTGACCGACGGGCTGACCAACAAATGTGCGACGATGGACAAACCGATCGCCGCATTGATTGCCGACCTAAAACGGCGTGGGCTCCTAGAGGACACACTGGTTGTTTGGGGCGGCGAATTCGGTCGGACCCCGTTCCGTGAAGGACGCACCGCGAAAAGCAAAATCCTTGGACGCGACCATTACCCGGACACGTTCACCATGTGGATGGCTGGCGGCGGCGTCAAAGGTGGATTCGAATACGGCCAGTCAGACGAACTCGGTTTCAGCGTCGCAGAGAACCCGGTGCATGTTCACGACCTGCAAGCCACGATCCTGCATCAATTGGGATTTGACCACGAACGGCTGACTTATCGATTCCAGGGACGCGATTTTCGATTAACCGATGTGCATGGTCATGTCGTCAAAGATTTGCTCGCCTGATGGCAAGTGCCATGTTCCGAGGTGACGCCCTATCAACCGAACCGCGTTAGCGGCGGTTTACGCAGGAAAACCGGGGCTAACGCCCAATCGGCTAATCCGGAAGCCGAGTTGCCCCAAAACGCTGGGCATTTAATCGAAATCGACTTCGTTCGGGTGACAGACTTCACTCCAATGCGTCTGGCTTTTCCCCGTCGGGGGAGTAAATTCAGCAGACTCCCACGGGAAGCTCGCTCATTTTACTGCTCAATACGGTTCTTTAGTTCGATCATATGACTCACTTCGACGTATTCAATGGTGACGCCGACGGCATTTGTGCGCTCCACCAACTTCGCTTGGCTCAGCCCCTGCAGTCGGAACTGATCACCGGTGTGAAACGAGACATCAACTTAGTGCGACGTGTCTCCGCAAAACCCGGTGACCTTGTTACGGTGCTGGATATTTCTTTGGACAAAAACCGTGATGAACTCGTCCGCGTGCTTGGCGAAGGTGCTTCAGTTCAATACTTCGACCACCACTTTGCCGGTGAGATCCCTGATTCTGATCAGCTGGAAACTCATATCGATACCGCGGGCGATGTCTGCACTGGGCTGTTGGTAAATCGCTATCTAAACAGCGAGTTTTTGCCTTGGGCTGTTACGGCTTTGTATGGCGACAACTTGCACGATGCGGCTCGCACCGCAGCGGAACCACTGCAATACTCGGATGCACAATTGGGCAAGCTCGAACGGCTCGGAACGTTGATGAACTACAACGGATACGGAAGCACGCTGGACGATCTCTATTTCCCACCGGCAGAGCTTTACAAGAAGGTTAAACCGTACAGCGACCCATTCGAGTTCATCGAAACGGACGCGGCCTTCGAAAAGCTTGCCGAGGGTTTTGAAAGTGACATGAGACGCGCCGAGTCGATCTCGCCAGTCCTGGAAACGGAACAATGCGCCGCGTTCGTCTTCCCAAATGAATCGTTCTCTCGGCGAGTTAGTGGCGTCTACAGCAACCAACTTGCTCGTGATAACCCAAATCGCGCCCACGCTCTTTTGAGCCTGCTGCCTTCGGGCGGCTATCTGATCAGCGTTCGTGCGCCGCTAGTCACCAAATCGGGTGCCGACGAACTCTGTCGCCAATTCCCCACCGGAGGTGGACGACAGGCCGCTGCAGGCGTCAATGATCTGCCGGGAGATCAGCTCGCTGCCTTTTTAAATGCCATGCAGAAACAATTTGCTGCATAAAACTCCCTAGTCTTAATGCGGCAGCCACCACATGCTGCAGTGATCGTTATTGCCACTGCTTGGTCGCCCGCACAGGTTTTCGGTCTGGCGGTGCCTTTCTGACTGACGGTGCCTGTGCGGTTCCTCCTGTTCAGCAATTGCGATAACAAAAGTGGCGGCGAAGTTGTCGCGTCGGGTGAATGTTTGGCTGACCGACTGATGCAGAGAAGTGGTTCGCGCGGCAACAACGCCTGCGGTGAAGCTTGCTTTTTGCAGCTTCCACACAGGCCTACAGCCCAACAGCCCCATTCGGCCAGACGATCAACACCCGACAGAACTACTCCAATCACGAACCCCGTCGAATGATTTGGCGGAACCCCGCTAGTCTATGGACATCAAAGGCAGAACACTGTTTGATTGATCGGTCAGCCACTGCGCAATTGAGAAAAAGGGTTCGCAGTCAGCTCAATGAAAATAGATAGGAAGCTGTCCCAAACGGACTACTGTGGCGGCATCACCCCAATACACAAATGGAGATTTGTAGGTGTACAGCGTTTCGCCTTTGGATCTACCGCAAGCAACAGATTTTACCGACCCGTATTTCTTCTTCGCCAATCGAGGGCGAACCGAACTGACCTACGTCAGCCCCTCGATCGAACGGGTCTTGGGTTACAATCCGACCACGATCGTCGGTGCCTCGTATGTTGATTTCCTCGTTTCCGACGACCCACTGAACGACGATGTCGAGGAATGCCAAAACACCGATCTAAGCGGTGGACGGACCATCCACGCGCTGCGCAGTGTCTTCGATCAGTCAGGCCGCCGTCGTGTCCTTTCGGTCAACACCGTTGGCGTTTGCGAACGTCCCGCGGGACCAGTGGTCCGGCGTCACAGTATCGCGCGTGATGTTACCGAAAGTGTCGAATCGCATCGCCAATTGATGATGCGTTTGCACTCGCTCGATCGAGCCGCACGACAACTGAGTTCACAGGAACGTGATGTCGCTGAGCGGATCATGCAAGGCAAAATGAACCGTGATATCGCCCGCGAGCTCAAGATTTCCGACCGCACCGTTGAACGTCGACGTGCCGCAATCATGAAACACTTGGGTGCCGCAACCGTTTCCGAAATGGTTGCCAAGCTCGTCGAACGCGATCTACTCCGCCAATGGACTTACTCGGCCAGCGATGCCCTTTGGCAGACGGCACGCAACTCGCACTTGGCTGTCACAGCAGTCGCAGGCTAGTGCATCGTTCCATATGAAAATACGGTTCGGGTCATCATCCGACGGACGTTAGCCTGGGTTATTGCACTCAAACCGTGGCTAACGCCATACGGCTAATCCTAAAATCGGGTTGGAACGAAGCACTAGTCATTTAGCGGAAACCAATAGCGATTCATCGCTTGCTTCACTTCGTTCGCTCCGATCAGATACGTCGACTTTCGCTGACCATTCCATCGATCCGAAGCCGATCGCAACTCAACACGGATGGCCTTATCGAGCTTGAAACGATCTGCCAAGCGATCCGCTACCGCAAGCTGATACCGCGCCTGTGGATAGATTGGGACCAGACGATCCTCGATCGACCAATCGTCTAGATGTAATTCACCCCAACCATCGCCATCCAAGTCGTCCAGGTAGGGTCGAACCTCCGGCGGCAATTGGTCCATCGCGGAATGATGGACCTGGATCACCGCACGACTGGTATGGGGCGAATACAACGACCAAGATGTCCAGTGGTCCCAGTAGCCAAATCGCTCCGACAATGGGGCAATCAACATGCCGATCAATAGCACTCGCGCTAGCCATGGCAGGACTGGATGCCTTGCCTTCGAAAGGCTGGCTGCATCGCTGGATTCAGCTTCGACATGACCATCAGATCGAACGAACAATACCCAGATTTGCACCGCCAGCAGCACATTCCAGCACAGCACACCGAAGCTATGGTTCAACGACCATGGCCCCAACAATCCGATCAGACTGATATGCATCGCGATCGCGGCAAAACCGCCATAGCGTCGTGTCCTTGGGACCGCGACTAACACACCGATCAGTAGTTCGGTAATTGGCAGTGACAATGCGATCTTGCTTGTCAGTCCGTGCTCAAAGTTTCCAGCAGAGAACCACGCAAGTGCGGTCGCAACCATCTGCTGGCCAACAGTATGGGTAAACTGAAAATCCAATTTACCTGCGGCACTAAAGAGATAGATACTGGCCGTAAGCAAGGTCATCCAGAATCGAGTCTCACGCCATTGGCAACAGGCAAATAAAACGCCATAGGCCATCGTCTGGTAACACCATGGCTGTAAACGATGCTGGTCAGCGATCACGAGCGTCAGCAGCCCAATCGAGACACCCGCCCAAAGCTTTCGGCGATGGTTTGAATTGCTGTTCAAGGCATTGCCTGCCAAACATCCAACCGCCGCCAGCAAACCGGCAATGCTAAGAACCAGCTTTAAGCTGCCCGGCAAGTCGATCAAACCGACCTGAGGAAACCACCGGCCTGAAACGAAAGCGGGTGTCCAAAGCGGGTAAGTTACCGCCATCAACACCAAAACACCGATGGCCCACAGACGGGAGAAATGGTTTTCTGAGGCAGACATCTTTGAAGAAATAAGTTAACCGGCGGCAGCAACGCGATTCGTATTGGACACGCGTTGTAGGAGTGCCCCGGAGGGCATTGATGATTTCGGTGGCAGCAATTGGCGACAGATTCAACAGAGTTTAAATCAATCCAGCCAAATGAGACACGGTGAACTCGCCGCTAGAAAAACTTGTCCACAAACGCTAGGATGGCGCCGTTGGCAAGGCATCGGGCACACCCAATGAAGCCCTCTCGTCAAAGTGACCTTGCTATCGCTTAGAAAACAGCCAGCCCCCGTAGCTCAGGGGATAGAGCACAGCTTTCCTAAAGCTGGTGTCGCAGGTTCGAATCCTGCCGGGGGTGCTGTTGGAGACAATGCTTTCAGCGAAGCGGTTGCCTTATTCGAAATCCAGTTTGTGATTTCAAGTCGGGTTCGAAAACGCTGACGAGTACCGGGCATCCCGTCCTACTCGTACTCAACGAAGCGGTACTCCTACTCGTACTCGACACCCACAAAACCCGCACCGAAGAAAGCCGATCCGCAACCTGGAATTCGAGTACGACGAAACGAGTACCGGCTGAAGCCTGAGTACGAGTACGAACCGCAGCGGAATCGACTTCCAATCCTGACCAGCAAAGCGGAGTCCTTATTCGGGATTTCAACCCGGATTAGAAAACGCTGACGAGTATCGGGCAACCAATCCTACTCGTACTCGTACTCAGCGGAGTGGTACTCGTATCTCCTACTCGACAGCCACCAATCCACGCTGAAGAAAGTCGATCCGCAACCTGGAATTCGAGTACGACGAAACGAGTACCGGCCGAAGCCTGAGTACGAGTACGAACCGCAGCGGAATCGCCTCCCACTCCTGACCAGCAAAGCGGAGTATTCGGGATTTCAACCCGGATTAGAAAACGCTGACAAGTACCAGGCAGCCCGTCCTACTCGTACTCAGCGGAGCAGTACTCGTATCTCCTACTCGATACTCACCAATCCACGCTGAAGAAAGCCGATCCGCAACCTGGAACTCGAGTACGACGAAACGGGTACCGGCTGAAGCCTGAGTACGAGTCCGACTTTTGACTAAACGTGCGACCTCTCGGCCGTCGCCGATCTTGCTCGGCTTGTTTCGCCAACCAGTTCCAATAGCTGCAACGCTATCGCCTGGATATCGCTGGAAGCCGAATAAGTTTTATTGGATTCAACTTTGGTATCGTCGGCCGCTTTTGCAACAGCTCCGACGCTGCATGCGATCTCACTGCTTCCTGTCGCGACTTCATTGATGTTTGTCGAAATCTCTGACGTCATCGCGGACTGTTGCTCAACAGCGCCCGCGATAGCACTTTGGTTTTCGTCGATCTGAGAAATGATAGCGCTAACTTGAGCGATCGCTTTGATCGCTCGATCGGTATCCGCTTGGATTGTCTCGACTTGGCGAACAATATCCTCCGTCGACTTGCTCGTTTCCTTCGCCAACTCCTTCACTTCGTTCGCAACGACAGCGAATCCTTTGCCCGCCTCTCCCGCACGCGCGGCCTCGATGGTCGCATTGAGCGCTAGCAAGTTTGTTTGTTCCGCTATCGAATTGATTGCGTTGATCACGTTCCCAATTTCGGTGCTGCTTTCGCCCAGTCTTGAAATGGTCGAATTCGCCGCATCGGTCGCATCGACAGCTTGCCGAGCAACACTCGCGGCACTGGAACCGTTGACCGCGATCTCTTTGATGCTTTGCTCAAACTGCTCAACTGCTGAAGCAAGTGCCCGGGCATTTCCGCTCACTTGCTCGGCCGCCGTGCTCGCACCATTTGCCTCAACCGATGTTTTATCGGCTTGGTCGAGCAACTTTCGACTCACGGTCGACAATCGTTCTTCGGACAATCGCCTCATCTCATGAGCGGCTTTGCCGACTTGCCGTGTCACCGAACGTCCACAAACCAACGACCATCCGACGCTGATGACCATGACGAACAATGAAACCATCCACGCGATCACAACGGAACTGGCTCGATCTTCTGACGCAAGTTCATCAAGCTTCAGCACAACACGATGACATGCGCCGTGGTTCTCTTGTGTCTGTGCCACCAGTCGGCGTTTCAAAGACTCAGCATCTGGCAAACCGTTGTAAACGCTGTCCAAGAACTGATTTGCCAATTCGCCTTGCCGCGCGATCGCTTCGACTTGAACCTTCAGCAGACCTAATAGTGCTTCGTCACTTGCCGCGTGAATGTCGCCAAACTCATGGGGCCCACCGGTCATCAGTAGTTCCGCTGATTCCAGCATCGTTTTCAATGTCGATTCGAAATCTGCGAACTTCTCTTCGCCGTCTGCGGCCAGCAGGACCTCGCGGGTAAATCGCTGATTGAGCATCCTTTGCCTTCCGGCCAAATTGATGCCCGCTGCCGATCCAGCGGAATTTGATGATTGCCAACTCATCAACGCAACCAACCCAACCAATCCGATCAGGAAGAGGACGGGGATTGTTGAGAGTCGCTTTTGGACGGACAGGCTTTGAAAAAACTCTGACATCGAATTCACTATCGATCATCGAGGAACTAGTTGGTGTCGGCTTACCCGTATCTCTACGTTTTGGTGCCACACGACGTGCCTTTATCAGTTCGAAGGCTGCGAAATAGCCCGAATTGACCTGACCGTTTGCAGTCATCACGCCCACACCTACAGCCACAACGGGGCGAGTCACAGCTCCGCAGGATGGGAGACCGCCAAGAGCAATGCGTGCTTCCAGACGCGTCAAAACGTCGGAGAAGCGTCCTCGTACCTCGGCTTCACTGCGTCTTCGGTGCGCCGCGGAACCTCATGGCCTGCCCCAAAACACAAGGCGAACAAACGCCATCCATAGGAGCCACTTTGCCATAACCAGCCATGCTGCAGACGAATTCGAAACTCCACCCCTCGAAACGACTTGCTGTTGAGAATGACTCGCATTACCATCTCCGGCTCTACTGCGAATGCACCGCCTCCGCGAACCGAACGCCGAGCAACTTGCTTTTTCAACTGGCTTCCGAACTCAGCATGAATCAAGCGTCACACACCCATTCCGAACGTTTCCCAAAACGCAACCGAACCGGTTTCACACTTGTCGAACTACTGGTCGTGATCGCGATCATCGGCATCTTGGTCGGGCTACTGCTCCCTGCCGTTCAAGCCGCCCGCGAGGCCGCTCGCCGAATGAGCTGTAGCAACAACATGAAACAGCTGCTGCTGGCGAGCCATAACTACGAGTCCGCTTTTAAGACCCTTCCCGCCGCATGGTCGATCACTCCCGACGGAAAGGGTTGGTCCATGCAAGCCCGTATCCTGCCATTCGTCGAAGCGGTCGCGATTGCAGACGGGATCCAGTTCGATCAAGGATACGGCCAATCAACCTTGTTCATCGATGGCGAGTCGGTTCCTGTCTCTTCGATCCGAGTTCCGACCTTGCAGTGCCCTAGCGATCCGCTTGATGATCCACGCATGGGATCAAACGGACCGGCGTACTACAAACTGAACTACGCGGTCAATGAAGGCACCTGGTTCGTCTTCGATCCCATGGACCGATCAAAGATTGGCGACGGCATGTTCGTTCCCAATCGGTACCTAAAATTTCGCGACTGCCTTGATGGCTTGAGCAACACCATCGCCATGGCCGAAGTCAAAGGCTGGACACCCTATTTTCGCGACGCAGCGATCTCCGGCGATCTTTCTGAACCGCAAACGATCGAAGACATCTGCAGCCTCGGCGGCAGCTTCAAAACCGAAACTGGCCATACCGAATGGGTCGACGGCCGGGTTCACCAAGCCGGCTTTACCACCGTGTTCACACCAAACAAAAAAGTCTTATGCACGGTGTCGGGAGTCGAATACGACGTCGACTGGACCAATATGCGTGAAGGCAAGGACTTCAGCGATCCGGCTAGAACTTACGGTGCTGTCACGTCACGAAGCTATCATGTTGGCGGTGTCGAAATTGGAATGACCGACGGTTCAGTCAACTTCATTTCCGACTCCGTCGATGGCCAACTGTGGAAAGACCTTTCAACTCGAATGGGACGTGAAACCGTCCAGTTGCCATAAGGCCTTTTTCATCTTGCCCCACCCCTTTGAATCTTAAGGGGCGAGCAATTTGAAATGGTCATAGTGGACTTCACGATCCACTGTGGTCAGATTCATATTCGATTTTGTCGAATGGGCGATGCCTTCGGATTGAAGTCGACCGGCAACTTCGCCATCGATCACAACCTCCATCACGTCGCCCTTGATGCCGATCCGCAGATCATGCCAAAGACTCGGATCGAGCTTGATCTTATTTCGTGACACCTTCTCCTTTAGCATCGCTTCGGTCGATGCGTCCAACTTTTCGCCTGCCTTGCGTTTGTCGCGAATGTCTTTGCGAAAGATCCCCGTCTTTCCATCGTAAAGACTCAACTGATCCGGACGGACAGCCACATGGCAAATGTGCCCTGCGTGTGAGCCCTTGTAGTCAAGGTCGCGAATCATCACCGAAAAGCTTGGTGATCCATGAAACTGAAATGAGACAGCGATTTCCAAATCCGATTGGGGTTTAAAGTCAATCGAGTTGACTGATGGATGATCCGCATCGATCGGCGTGATCCCCACCAGAACTCCATCGCGAACGATCGATTCGCTTTTCCAGCTTCCCCACCGCTTCCCCAATCCATCGTGCTCGAATTCATCTTCGAACAAGACGGTCTTGGATTCATCGGCACACACATTCGAGACTGTGCCGCCTAGGCCCAGCATTAGGCCCAGCAGAGGCAACAACACGATCAGTCGATTCATTGGTTACATTTCCAAGATGCTCGAGTGTTTTTCAAACACACCTTCAATACCGAAGGTGCAGAACAGCCAACCAATTTACACCATCTGGTCCCCGATAACCTTCTCCATTCGTCGTCGGAATGTCAGACGCTGCCAGCCCTTTGCACGAAGCCGCCAAGCCCATCACTCCGGGTGATCAATCCTCGAGCCAATCTTCCAGGCTGCGTGATCGTCTCGGCTGTTTTTTGCCAACGGCCTTGTTGAGCAAGCTATAGCCCCAAATCCCCAGCAAGATGACCAACGCCATCGGTATGGCGAAGGGGAGAAACACAAAGGCGGCTAAACAGAATGTTCCCAGAGCTATAAATACAAATGTGATCGCCGCGCCGCGAAGCATCCCCTCCACACCGGCTGCCGAGTCATCGCGGCGGACTTGCTTGTCCTCTTCGGATGGTGGTTGATAAGGGTTCATAGCAAAAGAACATTCCTCTTTCCGTCGCCCGGTGACTTGATTCCGCCTCAACAGAATTGATCGCTCCCCCTCACCCGATACGCTTCGCTAGGCTTTTTCTAGGATTCTTCGTGTCTTATGTGTCTACATTTACGGTCTTCTTATCGACAGTTAAAATCGGTGAAGAGCGAGGGCGGCACGCCAATAGCCAATCGAAGCCAACAACTGCACAACGGCTGTTGCGACAGGGAGCAAATCATCGACGCTCCCTTTGTCAACCTAGGAGAATGATGCTGTGAGCGAGATGAATGGTGATGCCCCCCGGCGAATCAGCACGGGGATTGCAACTCTAGATGGCATTCTGCATGGCGGGCTTGAGGCAGAACGATTGTATCTGGTCGAAGGCACCCCCGGCACAGGAAAGACGACGCTTGGCCTGCAGTACCTGCTGGAAGGTCGCGTCCAGGGTGAAAAGGGCTTTTATGTCACACTTTCTGAAACCAGAGAGGAACTCATCGCGATCGCTCGATCCCACGGGTGGTCGCTCGACGGAATCGAAATCCATGAACTTGTCGACCCGCAGGGTGAACTTGGACAAGGTCACTACACCATGTTCGAGCCCGGCGAAATCGAACTGGGTAATACCCTAAGTAGCGTTCAGGAGCACATCGAGTCGTTCAAGCCGAATCGGCTCGTCTTTGATTCGCTTTCCGAAATGCGATTGCTTTCGCAGGGTGCGTTTCGCTACCGCCGCCAGATCCTCGCCTTGAAACAATTTCTCTCGGGCCGTAACTGCACAACGCTATTGCTCGATGACAAAGCAGCCGGTGAGGACCATCAACTTCAAAGCCTTTCGCACGGCGTGATCCGACTGGAACAACAGTTGACCGACTATGGCAAAGAACGGCGATATCTGCGTGTGATTAAATACCGTGGATCGGACTTTGCCGGCGGAGTCCACGATCTATTGATCACTCGTGGAGGACTCGTCGTCTATCCACAGTGGCTTGACCATGAAACGCAACCGCTCTCGGATGGAAAACACTTAAGCAGCGGCCTGCCCGCACTGGACAAACTGCTCGGTGGCGGTGTCGCCGAAGGGTCCAGCACGCTGTTGCTCGGCCCCGCAGGTGTGGGCAAATCGACCATGGGAGTTCAGTTCGCGGTCGAAGCGGCCAAACGTGGTGACCGCGCCGTGCTATTCGAATTCGAAGAAAGCGAACATGCGTTGCTCAATCGTTCGGACGGACTAGGGCTGCCGCTACGAAAGTTCATCAGCGAAGGCCTGATCGAAGTCTTTCACCTGCGTCCCGGCGAAGTGACACCAAACGAATTTGCTTCTCTGGTGCGTTCCGCCGTTGAGGTCGACAAAGATGGCAGGCGGACATCGGTCGTGATCATCGATAGCTTGAACGGCTATCTGAATGCCATGCCTCACGAGAAGTTCCTGGTGGTTCATCTCAATGACATCCTGCATTACCTCGGTCGGCGACGCGTCGGGACATTCCTTGTCGTGGCACAACATGGCATGCTTGGCCGCGCGACTTCGACTCCAGTCGATACAAGCTACTTAGCGGACGCAGTGATCCTGTTCCGCTACTTCGAAGCAGCCGGTCAAATCCATCGCGCTATCTCGGTGGTCAAGAACCGAACCTTTAGCCACGAGCATACGATCCGCGAGTTCGCATTAAGTGCAAAGGGACTACACATCGGCGAGCCTCTGAAAAACTTTCGTGGCGTCTTTAGCGGAACGCCGGAGTTCGTCGGAGCCCAAGAAGCTCTTATGCCGACGAAGGGACAACGTTTCGAATGAGCGATGCTTACCCATCGGAAGAGTCTACGCAACGTGTCGCCGTTTTCGCACCCACGCAGCGTGATGCAGAACTCTGCGGACAGATCTTGTCTCGTGCAGAAATCAGCTACGAATTATGCACCGATATGCCAAGCTTGTGCGCTGCGATCGCATCGGGAATCGGCGTCGGGCTGGCTCCTGAAGGACAGCTGACCGATGCGGCTTTGATTGCACTGGAAAAAGTCCTACGCGAACAACCGGAGTGGTCGGACTTTCCATTGCTCGTTCTGTTGGGAAGTACCGAGCTTTCCTCCGAACGCGTTGACCGCTTACTTTCGCTGGGCAACGTCACACTCGTCCCCAGCCCCGTTCGCATCGCGGTCTTCGTAAGCAAGCTTCGGGCAAGACTACGTGATCGCCAACGACAAGTCGCGGTTCGCAATCTCCTTTTGGAACGACGCCAAGCTGCCGAGGCTGCCGAGATCGACTCGCGCAGACTTCGCATGGCCCTGCAAGCCGGCGAGATGGGAATCTGGGAGTGGAGCCCACAGGAACTCTATTGGTCTCCGCGATTCTATGAGCTTTTCGGATTCGACCCTAGCGTCTCCCCTGACCCAAACCGGTGCTTCGAAAGGGTTCATGAAGAGGACCGCGATGAGCTGATCGACCTTTGGCAGCGATCACTTAACGAAGCCATCGATCTTGACATGGAATTTCGTATCCATCACCCGACACTGGGCCTACGTTGGCTTTCTGCGGCGGGCGAACCGGTCAGCAATGAACCCGGAACTAAAGACGGAAGAGTGGTTCGTCATGCGGGTGTGCTCTGGGATGTCACTCAGCGTCACGAAACTGAAGCTTCGTTGCGTGAAGCACGCGAACTGGCTGAATCGGCAAACCGATCCAAAAGTGAATTCCTGGCAAACATGAGCCACGAAATCCGCACACCGATGACCGCAATCCTGGGATACGTTGACCTACTGCGTGAAAACACGACGGGCGGAGAAACAGACGATTACATCGAAACGATCCGTCGCAACGGTTTCTACTTGCTGGATATCATCAACGACATTTTAGACCTGTCAAAGATCGAAGCCGATCGCGTCGATCTAGTCCCCGAACCGTTCTCTCCGCTGCAACTCGTCGAAGACGTGCGGAGCATCATGTCCGTCCGAGCGGAAGAAAACGGGATCGGCTTTGCCGTCGAATGCAACGAAGCGATTCCCGAGACCATCATCGCCGACCAAAAGCGATTGAAGCAAATCCTGATCAACCTTGTCGGCAATGCGATCAAGTTCACCGACAAAGGCACCGTAACGCTGGCGGTGCACTATCAAACGTCGACCAACCATCTCAACTTCCAAGTCACCGACACAGGAATTGGGATGACAGAACGCCAAATGCGACGACTGTTTCGTCCCTTCACCCAGGTCGATGCTTCGGATTCACGCCGACACGAAGGCACGGGCCTCGGGCTGGTCATCTCACAACGCTTGGCAAAGATGATGGGCGGCGACATCACCGTCGAAAGTGAATCCGGCGTCGGCAGTTGCTTTACCGCCTCGATTGATGCGGGCGAAGTCTCAAACCGCAAATTCGTGTCGGCAGACCAAATCGAATCGGAACCTGAACGTGAACCCAACCGTGACGATACGCCTTTGGACTGTAGCGTGCTCGTGGTTGATGACCGACGCGACATACGGTTCCTCGCTTCACGCTTACTTAGCAAAGCCGGCGCCCAAATTAGCGAAGCCGACGACGGACAAGAAGCGGTCGAGATTGTTCAAGAGATGATTCGCAACGACCGCCTGGTCGATCTCATCTTGCTCGACATGCAGATGCCTAGACTAGACGGCTACCGAACAACCGAGCAACTGCGGCGACTTGGATTCGAAGGCCCGATTGTGGCTCTGACTGCCGACGCGATGAAAGATGACATGGTACGCTGCCTGGAATGCGGGTGCAACGATTACTTGAGTAAGCCAATCGACAAGACAGCACTTGTCTCTTGCGTGCGACGCCTGACCACTCCCAAGTCAAAATCGTTGCCCGAATCAACGTAAGCGATTTCCAGCTCTATTAGCGGCGAAACCACAGCGAAGAGAATGCGATGAATCTAGTTTGGGGTTCTGCAATGGCAGCGATCGGGTTCTTCCTGCTCTTCTGCGGAACGACAAAAAGCGAGTTCGTCTTGTACAAGCTTCTTGTCGCACGTTCACGCACCACCTGGGGCCAGGGCAATGCCGTGCACCGTTTCTACCAAGTCGTCGGACTAGTCCTTGTCTCGCTGGGATGCTTGTGGGCGGCGGGAATCATTTGGAGATAGGCACGCGAGACTAGCTGCTGCACTTCTTGTTGACAACACTTTCGATCTTCTCCCCCATCGACTGCTCGCGATCCGTCCGCGTCCCGACTTTGATGCTGGTGGTGATCCGTGGTGCCCCCATCGCGTGCACGCGTTCATGGCATCGCTTAATCGCGGCGAACACATCATCCCAATCACCTTCGATGTTTGTCCCGTATGCATGCAGTTGGTGCTCCAAACCCGCTTCTTGAAGCACCCTCTGGCATTCCGCAACGTACTCGCTTACCGAAACCCCGACTCCCATCGGGATGACACATAGATCGACGATGACTTTCATTTTTACGAACTTGATGTTGGTTTGAAGGAAGCGTTCCTGATCCACTAAGCATACGCTTGACTGTTACAACGAACAGCCTCTTTCACCCTTCGCTCCATCAAGCGATGGTCGCGGTCAATGGCTTCGATCGATACGATAGCGGGCGCGAGTGAACAACACATCAAGCAGAACCTATCTTATGAACTCAGACACTAGTGCTTCGCTCCAACTCGATTCTAGAATTAGCCGTATGGCGTTAGCCACGGTTTCAGTGCAATAACCGGGGCTAACGCCCATCGGCTGATTACCCGAACCCGTATGATCTCATGAACTCAGACGCTAGCCGATCAAATTCACTACCACCCCGCGATGCACACCAGCGTGGACTGCACCGCACCATGACGCTTGGCGGGCAGTACGCACTGCGAAACCATACGATCAAGCACCTTCAAGACTTGAAAGGCAAAACCGTCCTTACCGAGACCATGCCATTTACGGTCCGCGAAGCGGTGGCCGCCGAAGAGGCAGGGATCGATACACTGAAGGTCAAGTTTGATCCGACCAATCCGACAAGTGCTCTGGAGCTTCGACAAGCCGCGCCACATACTTTCATGACGTTTTGTATCGGACTGACAAAGATCGCGACCGCTGCCGAAGCGGTCCGTGCCGGCTACGATGCAATGGAGGCCGGCGCTGATGGGATCATGTGCCAATGGGGACCTGAATTCATTCGTGCCGTTTCCGACGCCGGTATTCCGGTTGAAGCTCATGCCGGTCTCGTCCCCCGTTTAAGCACCTGGACTGGCGGCCTCAGAGCGGTTGGCAAAACCATCGACGAAGCCCTTTGGATCTACCAGCAAATCAAGTCCTTTGAAGAAGCTGGGGCCTGGGCGGTTGAAGTCGAAGTCGTCCCGGCCGAACTGCTTGCGCAAATTTCGCGACGCACCCGCTTAGTCACATCCTCGATCGGTGCGGGCAGTGGCGGTGACATTCAATTCATGTTTGCCGAAGACATCCTCGGCAATCACGCCCCTCCATTTCCTCGGCACACCAAACAATACCGAAACCTCTACAAGATGGAGCAGGCGATCCAAGCCGAACGCGTCGAAGGCTTTCGCGAATATATCGACGATGTCAAAAACGGACGCTTCCCTGGTCCCGAGCATACTGTCAAAGCACCACAAGGACTGATCGACCAGTTTTTGGCCGCCGTTGATAACGACTAACCCCAGTGACTTTCACGCCGCAGCCAAACTCACTTTCGCATCCCACGCAGCGTCCTTCCCAAATCGTTTGTGACTAAATCGTTGCAGTGCAGCCCCACTCCACAGACATGAACAGTCCAAGCGATCGCGAGTGAACTGATCCAAACTCGAATAGATGAAAATCGAAATTGATAACGAACGCTTGATCCTAAAGCCGTATACAAACTTCGCCGCGATCTTCCTGTTGACCGGTTGCTTCAGCGCGATCGCTGCCGTTGGAGTATTGATCGGAGCGTTCGCCGAAATGGCTTTGCTCTACTTTGCCATTTGCGGCGGGCTAGTCGGTTTATCGGCGCTGGGTTTCTTTCTCTATACGCGGCTCGATGAACGTTATCGATTCGAGTTCGATGAACGAGTCCTCTATTTCGACCGTTCATTTTTAGGTTTTCGTCGTTCCAAGAAAATTGCTGACGCAAAGGACGTCGACTGTGTCATTGCCCAAGGTCACGCGTACTCCGTGGGCCGCAACAGCCGAAGACCGCCAAGGTTCAAGTACGCAGCCCTGCTAGTGACATCCAGAGGCAAAAGCTACGAGCTGCTGCCGCCAGACGAAGTTGACTTTGCAGCAGCGTTATCCACAACTCGCCGACTGGCTCAGATCTTTAGCTGCAAGGCTTTAGGCGAAGCCCGCAGACTGACGGTGGTACGAGGAAAAGAGCCACCAAGAATCGAATTCAAAAAACATCGCAATGAACAGTAGCTCGCCAAAACACTGAGCCGGATACGTACATCAGCCGCAGGGCGCCAGCCCGCGGTTAACGACCTCCTTGAATACACTCAACCGCGGCTAGCGCCGTCGCGGCTCAACAGACACGCTCACCCAAAACACTGATCCGGTTCGCGCTAGCGACGGTTATGAGCCTGCATACATCAGCCGCAGTGCGTTAGCACACGGTTAACGGCATCCTTGAATACACTCAACCGCGGCTAGCGCCGTCACGGCTCAGCAGACACGCTCACCCAAAATACTGAGCCGGTTCGCGCTAGCGACGGTTACAAGCATGCATACATCAGCCGCAGTGCGCTAGCACACGGTTAACAACCTCCTTGAATACACTCAACCGCGGATAGCGCCATCGCGGCTCACGAGACACATTCTGAGCCGGTTCGCGCTAGCGACGGTTACCAGCTTGCATACATCAGCCGTAGTGCGCTAGCACACGGTTAACAACCTCCCTGAATACACTCAACCGCGGCTATCGCCGTCACGGCTCAGCAGACACGCTCACCCAAAATACTGAGCCGGTTCGCGCTAGCGACGGTTGCGAGCATGTACACATCAGCCGCTGGCGTTAGCCACGGTTCCCATCAGATACCGAACTCCACCACCTAACAGACAGGATCACGGATCAGGTCGGCTTGCAATGAAACATCCTGCTCATCAAACGCTCCCAACAGCACTTGCAGGCTCTGCTCCTACTTGCACGCCAGCTCTACAGGGAACAGGAAACCAACCGTCTTGCGATCGCTATCAACGTTTATCGATTGATACTCTAGATAAACGGATCAACCGTGCGGTCACCCCCTTCTCGGATCCTAAAGTGGACTTGGCAGCCTGATATACTGACGGCCTGATGGTGACGACCGTCCTGTGACCATCGCTGACCGGACAAAGACCTTCGAATCACAATTTTGTGCCCGAGAAAACATGAAACGCTTCCATTCAAATCTGTTCACTACATCTGCATTCACCGCACTCGCGTTCCTGTTTATCGCCTCGGCGACAGCCTCGGCGGCAGACGAACTAACGGTCGATAGCGAAAAGTCGACCATCAGCTTTGTCGGCGCGAAGACCGATGGTAAACACGAAGGCGGATTCAAAAAGTTTAAAGGCACCGCCGTTGCCGACCACGAAAACCCTGCCAAAAGCTCGCTCTCGATCGAAATCGATACGCGAAGCATTTGGTCCGATGACGAGAAACTAACCAACCATTTGAAGAGCCCCGACTTCTTCGACGTCCGCAAGTTTCCGACGGTAAAGTTCGAGTCAACCAAAATTGAAGTCACGCCCGACAGCGATACTTCCAAGGCAAAGATCACCGGCAAGTGGACGATGCTGGGCAAAACCGTCGAGGTGGACGTCCCTGTCGTTGTCACGATGACCGATCAAGGCTTGAACATGATCGCTGATTTTAAAATCGATCGAACCAAATGGGGCATGACCTATGGTAAAGGCAAGATTGATGACGACGTGAAGATCCAAGCAAAGCTTGTACTGAAAAAATAGTCGCTCCTAGTAGCCAGTTGATTTCATTGTCGCCCATCACTCGGTGATGGTAGCGTGTTTTCTCGGTAGCGATCTTTCTTACGGTTATTGCAGAGTGGAAGGCGACTTTGCGAGAGATCAAACCTAAGAATCAACTTGTCGTTCGATGTATGAATCGCCATCACACGGTGGTGATTCACAGGGTTTAAAAACCACCATTCGCTTGGGTACCGCAGCTTGACCTTTGATCAATCCGTGCTGATTTGGTGTGTCGGCGTTCCGGCATTGATTGCCTCGTTGGCCTTCATCATTTCATGGCGATTGCAACGACCGAATGCTTCATCAGTCAAGCGAACCATCGCATCAATGGTGCTGGGGATCGGGTGGTGGAGTGCGATCGCAGTTTCGCTGTCGGCACGCCAAGATTGGCAGACTTGGCCGAGTGAATACTGGCACCACTGCTTGCGGGCGTTGTTGCTTTGGCCGGCAATCTCCTGGATGCCGATCGGCACCGACCGGCAACACCCCCATCCCGATCATTCTCGGTCGATACCAACGTCACTCGCATTCGCGTTGTTGACGATCGCTGCAGCCGTCACAGCGGTTGTTTGCCTGCCGCGTGGTGATGCCTGGCAAGACACCTATTCTTCGCACGGCCCCATCGGTGTTGGGCTCGTGACTTGCATGATACTCAATACGTTAGCGCTCGATGCGATGTCACGGCGGGGGACAGAGCGATGGGTCTTATTGGTCGCGTTGGCATCTCTCGGCGGGCCGATCGCGCTGGCGGCCAGCACCTATGCCAGCTTGACCGAATGGGGCATCGCGATGGCATCAGCGACCACTGCGATCACGGCAGGAAGCTTGCTGGTCAACAACCCAGCAGCGAAGTCATCGATCGGCCTCATTCTCGCCGCTTCATCCAGCCTCGTCGCCGCAGGTCGGTTCCAAACCTACGAAGACCATCCGCTATGGCTATATGCCCTGCTGTGGCTACTGCCAAGCCTGATCGCCACGATCGACTATTTCATCAAGTCGCGAAAGTCAGCGATTCGAATCACCGTCTCCGCCATCATCGCATCCGCCGCAATAGCTACCAGCGTTTGGTATCTACTCATCCGCGAAACAGAGCAGTGGTAACCATCTCGATCCAAACTCGATCACGACTCCGCGAATAGACCAACGCTGTTATCCGAACTGCATGGGCTACTATCCGGTTGTTGATTGATGGTTCAGAGTTGACGGAGCGATTCTCGAAGCAACGCAAACGTGGCAGGATGTTTCCACGCGGTGATGCATACTTTGCGATCATCTTGCCAACTGGATCGCGACGAGTTCATAGGCGACCATGCCGATGGAGATGAAACGATGAGCGAACTGGCAAAGACAGACGAGTACCGGCAGTGGATTGTCTCGATCAAGGATCGAGTGCAGGCATCGCAGATCAAGGCGGCAATGTCCGTCAATCGCGAATTGATGGAGTTGTATTGGTTTCTAGGCGAGCAGATTTCAGAGAAGCAGAAAACCGCAAAATGGGGTGACAGTTTCCTGGAACAAATGAGCAAAGATTTGCTGAAGGAATTTCCCGAAATCAAAGGGTTCTCGTATCGGAATCTGAGATCGATCCGTCAGTGGCATGCCTTCTGGACGCAGCCCGCGGAAATTGGGAAACAAGCTGTTTCCAAAACGGATTCAAATTGGAAACAAGCTGTTTCCAATTTGTCGGCCAATGCGGCACAACTTGTGTCGCAAATTCCGTGGGGCCACAACATCGTTCTGGTGCAGAAGCTTGATGTCCCCGCTGACGCCCTGTTCTACGTCCAAAAAACGATCGAGAACAACTGGTCGCGGGCAGTCCTGACCCATCAGATCGAGTCCGGCCTGCACCTGCGGGAAGGGCAGGCGATCCACAATTTCGAGGCGACGCTGCCGAAGCCCGAAAGTGATCTTGCCAAGCAACTGCTCCGCGATCCGTACAACTTTGACTTCCTCGCCCTGACCGAGCGGCACAACGAACGGGAGTTAGAAGACGGACTGATCGAGCATCTGACCAAATTCCTGCTTGAACTGGGCGCTGGATTCGCCTTTGTCGGGCGTCAATACAAGATCGATGTCGATGGGGATGAATACAGCATCGATCTGTTGTTCTACCACCTGCGGCTGCATTGTTATGTCGTCGTCGAGTTGAAGGTCGACAAGTTCAAGCCCGAGTACGCTGGCAAGTTGAACTTCTACGTTTCGGCAGTCGACAGCCAAGTCCGCACCGAACTCGACGGGCCGACGATCGGCATCCTAATCTGCAAATCGAAAAGCGACATCAAAGTCGAATACTCACTACGGGACCTCACCAAACCCATCGGAGTGAGTGAGTACCAAATCACCGAAAACCTCCCCGAGCAATTCCGCGCATCCATCCCCAGCATCGAACAGATCGAGGCAGAGTTGGGCGAATGGGAGGACAATTAGCATATCTTCGCCGACTCGGAATCCGAGGTTCGGAAGACATAGATGGTTGACTGTGTTGCGAAGTCAATAAGGCGGTATGCTACGACAACAAACTCAGTCGCAAACATCCGGATCAGCAACATGCCCGTGTTCGTTGAGTGTCGCTTCTGTCACAAGAAAGTGCTGCGTTGGCTGTATTCTCGCCATACCAAATCGCACACACAATTGCTACCTGATGGTCAAATGACGGACCACATTTCCGTCGCTGAAAGTGATCGGTTTCAAGGCAGCTTGGGAGGCGTGCCAAGTCTTTATATCCATCGCGTCTGTGGCGTCGAAACTCGCATGCCAGAACAGATTATCCGTAGCTATCTCGCGAATCCGCTTCTCTACTCATCCTGCACATTTTGCATCGGCTGCGGTGACTATGTTCCGATGAGCGAGTGCGAGTGGAGCGAGACGGTAGAATCGCTGATTAGGTACCGTCGCAACCTAATGAAGAAGTCGCTGGGAACCAGGCCGATGCTGACCATAACGCCGCAAGCTGCCGATGCCGTTTTGAACCAAATCCGACGCCAACAGAATTCCCACGATTCAGCTTTGCGGCTGAAACTTGTCGAACTCGACGACGGAAGCCCCAGCATCCGGCCAGCGATTGTCACGAACGACTACGATCCGGAGACCGATTGGCGAGGAGACTATTTTGGACTGACGTTGCTCGTCAACTTCGACGAAGCCGCGAATTACGCCTATGGAGCAACCGTTTCGCTCCGCAAGGGCAAGCTTGAGGTACAGCTCGCACAGTAGCAACTCAGTGCATGTCGTAAGCGACCGGCTAGCGATTGTCTTTTTCCCAGTCGAGAAAGCACTGGGCTAGCTCGTAGACGGTGCAAAGTTCGGCTCCGACGGCCTGCCGATTGAGCATCCGCGCGTGGCACTTCCCGAACGCGTGCTGCTTATTTCCTCCAAGCGTGACGCGATGACCAACAATGGTGCAGCCCCATCGCTTTTGCGTCTTGCGATATTAGGGCTTGGCCTGGCGCGGCATCGTTTGATCCTGAAAAGCGTATCTTCAGGAGCAAGACTTGCAAGAAATGCAAAAAAGACAAGTGGGCGATACTGGCCCCGAATGTTATGACGAAAGCGTCGTGAATTGCCGAGTCAAAACGATGGATGGTGTTTCGGTGGTTGCATCCGTGGTTGCCATCCACCCGATTTCAGCCGATCTGGCGCGACAAATACTTGGTTCTGACCACCGGTAGAAACGTCTTGGGTCCTTCCGGAAGTCGATGGACCATGCGGCGGTCATTAGTCGCACCGACACCAACAGAGAGTCAGTCCGGTACGGACCCGTGGGGGTGAGGGGGAGCTGTGCGCCGGGTCCTTTCCGCCAATCGCTTCTTAGCGATGCCAGAGGGATCAGATACGCGATTTAGTACTGTTGTCCCAACACCGGGGGCGGGATCGAAAAACTACACCAGACGCGATCGCCAAGCCGCTTCCCCAGACGTGCGCATTTTTTGGCGAAATATAAGGTTTTGCACGTGTAGGGGAGGGAGTGTCTTTTTTCTGAGCGAATGCGCTGAGCGACCTACCGTTGGCCCTATCGATTGCGGCATGCAGCAAAATGAATTTGCCGAAGCAATTCCCGCACCACCCGACAGGGTGTAAGATGCGTGACGCGGGTTTGGTCGCCCGCCTTTCTTCGTCGTCGCTTGACCTGCGATGACTTTCACGGGTAGGCCGGTAGCTCCGGCCATACAATCCACGGACTGATGGGCACCGTTCTGTCGGCCGTGGATTGGCCCGCCTAACGAACGGTGAATCAATGCCTGATGTTCCAACTGAAATTCGCAGTAAGCCGCTTCTCGACAAATTGAAGCACCTAGAAAACGTTAACAAGTTTGCGTATCAGTTGAATCGCTACGTGAGAATCTCCGTCGCAATTACATTGCGTGAGTCGAAGGATCCAACTGTCGATGTCCAACAGCAAATAGCGACGCTCAAAGAAAAACGCTACAAGATCGGAAGAGCTATTCACTGGCGAGCACGTTTGGTGAGAAAGGCCACGGCTTGGCTAGGGGAAGATGCCAGCTTCTTACAAAACCTCCTTGATTCAACTAACAGCCCACCCAATTTTTTCAATCATTGGCTGAGCGATTACCCCGCAATCGGCCGCATCAGACGGCTTGTCAAGAATTCCGAACCGGAATCTCGCGGCGACAAGGTGAGACCAGCCGTCAGACAAACTCCATCGGAGGCCTTCAAATATTTGATTCTTGTTCAGTCGGAAAGGCGTGGCGTCATCCCGATCAGATTCCAAGGTTTTCGAAATATCCAACGATCAATTAGCGCAGTCGAGTCCGTTCGCTTGCTCGTTAGAGAACTTCGAAACCAAGTCAATATCGGCAGCATAGAGTTGGGCACTGTGAAGTTGTGCGGAGCAATCGCGAGCAAGTTTGATTCGCTCAGGCAACGGGGCATTCATGGCTGGCAAAACGACTTGCCGTTTTTTGATCCTAACGACTGGACGATTGATCGATCGGGCAATCAATTCGATTTGTCTAATACTCCAATTACGCTGTACACGGACAATTCATGCGAAGGATGGACTAAACAGAAACAGCGAATCGCAGTTTCGTGGAGGGCGTACCACTCCCTGAAAGTTCTTGGTGAGCAAGGACTGCGAGTTGTTCCCCGGACAGCAGTTGGATTGCACGACACGGAGCTGTCTGTGTTAGAGACGATGTGTGAAATTGCTGCCCAGAGACTTGCTGATGTTTACGAAGAATGGAACGAACTGGTCTGGAAGTTGGAGTGTTCAGGACTCTGGATGCCAAGCCAGTTCGCATTCATCAGGGTGGTATCTAGCATGTTGTCTCAAAGCAAAGGCGAATCGGACTTGCGACTCGCGGGAAAAAACTCAGCGAAGTTCGATCATCCACTACTTCCAAATTTCGATGAGTCCCCACATGAAATTGAAGAAGCAAGAACAGAAGACACCCAGTGTCCGGATGACATTCAATCTTGTGAACAGAAATTTCGAGCTATCCTGGAAGCGACAGATGACAAAGACTGGAAACCAGGCGGGGAAGCTGTCCGGAAGAAAATGAGTAAAGTTTGGACGGGTAGACAGAAAGGTTGGATCTTCGGAACAAACGACAATCGAGTTGGATTTGTGAATACGCAAAGGACTCCAATTGTCTCTCGATGGAATGTCGACCATTGGGATCAACTAATCGAGACGTCGCGAATCGAAGCCCTGACCAACTTTTTTTCTGCATATCCGACCGGTAATTTTCGTATGAGCCCGTCGCGAAATGAAGAATAGCGACGGTCGCGATGCTGGCAAATTGATGAAAACGTTAGAGGATTCCTGCGTCTGACAGGCACAGTGGGTGTCTGACACAGACAGTAGATGTCTAGGAATCAGAGGTATTCCGATGGATTCTCTAACAGTCGGCAGAGACCTATCTGACGGCAACGGGCAGTCTCTTTTGTCAATCGAGGACGTAGCGGCAGAATTGAAATGCTCTCCGCGTCACGTCCAACGTTTGGCCGAATCTCAACGCATGCCAGCGCCGCTCAAACTGGGAACGTTGGTGAGATGGTCACGTTCGTCGATTCAATCTTGGATTGCGAACGGTTGCCCGGAAGTAACTAACTTGGCCGGGGAGGTAACGCAATGAATGCGATGCTAAACCAAAATCCGGAGCAGCAGGTGGAAGCAATCTTTCGACGATTGCTCCACGAGGGCAAACCGGTGGCGTTGGAAGATGCAACCAAGCTGGTTTCGACGGAGCCAGGATTCGACCGCCGTATCTTCGGCCAAATTCCGCAACGCATGCTGCGAGACGGTGAGATCGTGGAAGTTGGATTTCGTCGGAGTGAATCCGCGAAGCATAACTCCGGGATCAAAAGATTGTGGGTGCTGACGGAATACGCTTCCGACTACGGTCCTTCTGGATTGGAGGGCGATGGATGACACCTGTGGAACTGGAATCCTTTGCCGATGCGGTGGCTGATCGGGTTGCCGATCGACTTGCAAATCGTCGTCGCTTACTGACTCGTCACGAGTTGGCGCAGGTGATCAACGTCTCGGTCCCCAAGCTGGACACGATGTTGCGTGATGGTGAATTGCCAGTGATCCGAGTTGGTCGCAAGGTGCTGTTTGATCCGCACCAAGTGATCCGGAATCTAGCGGAACAATCGCAGGGCACTTGATGCCATGCGTGTTCCGTCTCGGTGCCGTGGGCGACCACCACCACGATCGGACGCCCTCTCTGGATCAAAACCACTCGATCCGTGGCATGCTGCCACAAGCGAATCTGACGTCTGTGCGAACAAGTTGTACGCGAGACTGAATCCAAACAAAACAGGGCCGACGGTGCGCTACCACCGTTCGGCCCCAACAGGACAAATATCCAATGAGTGATTCTAACAGCCCAACAGGACGGGCCAGGAAGAATGTCAACAAGACTCCGAAAAACGAATCGTCGCAATCGGAAACGTTGTTGATCGACGAGACTGACGTTAATTTGCAGCAATCCAACGAGGCGACCACGAGTCCAACCGTAACACCGGATCCATTCGACCCGGCATCGCTGCGGATCAATCCGGATACCGCTGCGGGAGCGATCGGTGTGAAACGGAAATTGTTGACGGTGAAAGTCGGCAGGCCGGACAAGATGGAGTTTGTACGAGTCCATCCAGATTCATCCAATCGGATCGATACCGCCTACATCGAGGACAAGACCAACCGCGAAGCGTACTTGGTCGCACCATCGCTGTGGCCGGAGCTGCCGGACTTCATCCAGCCTGTGCGTCTGTGCCTCTCTGTTAACCGACACGGGACACCGTTCCTTTGGCCTGCGAAACTGCCAGACCCGAACGGACGTCCGATGGACTGGCACACGTCGATGTTGGAGGCACAAGAACTCGCGATCAACGCTTGGGTTCGCGTGCAAGCCGATATGTCTGCCGGAAGCTATGCCGTGTTCGAGGCAACCGGGAACCTACCGGAACCGCAATGGCCGGAGCTGACCTTCAAAGACGTTTTGAAACTGGCGTTCAAGACCCGTTTCATTGACTCGATGAATCATTCGTTTTTGCAAGAACTGTTCGGAGAAGTGTGACCGTGGATTGGCTAAACCGATTTGATTCGGTTTGGTCGATCGACTTTGAATTCTCGCAACCGCCAGGTGAGCGACCGAGTGTCGCTTGTCTGGTGGGGCGTGAATTTCATTCCAAGCGACTCGTCCGAATCGGATTCGATGAAATCAACAAGATGGATCAACCACCGTTTGATGTTGGGCCGGACCAATTGTTCGTCGCCTACTTTTCATCGGCGGAATGGAATTGCTTTCGGTCGCTTGGATGGCCACTGCCCGCAAGGGCTCTGGACCTGTGGTGCGAGTTTCGAAATCTGCTCAATGGATCTAAACCACCGTCCGGATTCGGGCTGCTGGGCTGTTTGGCGTTCCACGGATTGGATTCGATGGACGCCACCGAAAAGACCGCTATGCGTGATCTGGCGATCCGTGGCGGCCCTTATTCGCACGACGAGAACTTGGCACTGCTGAACTATTGCCAAACGGACGTCGATGCCTTGGACAAACTGTTGCCGATCATGCTCCCAAAGATTGATTTTCCACGCGCCATTCATCGTGGCCGCTACATGGTTGCGGTATCAGCAATGGAACATGCCGGTGTGCCGATCGATGTTGAAACACTCCAAATGTTTCGGCGGCAATGGGAGCCGATCAAAACGAAGTTGATCGAGTCCGTGGATGAATCCTTCGGCGTCTTTGATGGCCTGACGTTCAAGCAAGATCGATTTGGAGATTACTTGATCCGACACCGAATCCCGTGGCCGGAAACTGATTCGGGCCGATTGGCACTCGATGACGAGACGTTCCGCCAGCAAGCGAAAAGCTATCCGCAAATCTCCCCGTTGCGGGAGCTGCGTCACGCGTTATCTGAAATGAAGTTGGAACGATTAGAGATTGGATCTGATGGACGGAACCGAACGATGCTCCGTCCGTTTGCCAGTCGATCAGGACGCAATCAACCGTCAAACAATCGATTTATCTTTGGACCGTCGGTTTGGTTGCGGTCTTTGATCAAGCCACCACCAGAGCGTTCCATAGCGTACGTGGATTGGTCGCAACAGGAACTCGGCATTGCGGCCGCATTGTCTGGTGATCCTGCATTAGCGCAAGCCTATGCGTCGGGGGATCCCTACTTAGAATTCGCCAGGATGGCTGGCGCGGTGCCTCCATCGGCAACCAAAAAGACGCACCCGGCAGAGCGATCGGCATTCAAGGTATGCATGTTGGCTGTGCAGTACGGGATGAGCGAATTCGGTTTGGCCGCAAAGCTAAACAAGCCGGTTGCGTTCGCTAGGAACTTGCTCCGTCAGCACCGAGAAACCTTTCCCGTGTTCTGGCGATGGTCGCAATCACAAGTCGACGCCGCCATGTTGATCGGACGATTGCAAACGGTATTCGGTTGGACGATTCATACCATCGGGGGCGACAACCCGCGATCGTTGGCGAATTTCCCCATGCAAGCCAACGGCGCGGAAATGATGCGTCTGGCGTGTTCGATGGCCACCGAGGCAGGAATCACGGTTTGCTGCCCCGTACACGATGCCATCTTGATCGAGGCGGATACGCAGGTGATCGACGATACGGTGATCGAAACGCAATCGATCATGCGAGAGGCCAGCAAGATCGTGCTGGACGGGTTTGAACTGGAATCGGACGCCAAGATCGTGTCGTGGCCCGAGCGGTACGACGACGAAGATCGAGGGCGGGAAATGTGGGACAAGGTGTTTCGACTTGCATCGGAGGCGGACCAATGAATCGGTATGGAATGTCCGAATTGCTGAATCGAATGTCCGCGAAGGTGTACGGAATGTGCGACCCGTACCTCTTATTAATAGATTCTCATTTATGGATTCTCTTTCTATTAGTGGTGGACCAATGGATCTGGACTTAAACACTTTTTCGGCGAATCGATCCGACGTGGCAGAAGCCTATGCCAGCCAGGATGATCGGCCAAAGGGAAAACCTACGAAACCGAAGGCCGACCGATCTTTTGATCTTCCCCGCCACCGTGATGGCGAACGATTCATTCGTGGACCGATACCACTGGAATGGATGAAGCTGGCATCGAAGTGTGGGAACAGAGCGGAGGCAGTGGCAGTGCTGTTGTGGTATGCGGCCGGATTCCAACGATCCAACCCGGTGAAGCTATCCACGAAGATACTGACGGAGCTTGGTGTACACCCAAGGACTGCCAAACGCGTATTGATCAGGATGGAAGTTCTTGGACTTACCAAAAACGAGTTTAAAAGAGGACGATCGCCAGTGGTGCTGATTAAGGCTGCACCGAGTCTGCAATTGTAGCCACCCCGAAGACAAACAAGCCAAACTGAACAATCACGACGACTGCTGCTGCACCGACTAATACGTACCAAACGCTAAGCAATAGTTTACCGTCGGTTAAAGCGCCATAGAACTCATAGCCACAATGTGGGCACGCCTTAGCAGTGCTGCTAACATTTCCACCACATTCGTGACATTCCATTAGAGACATGCGAAACTCGATATTTAACAAAGGAGAATACCATGGGCGACCAACACCGAGGCGAAGGTGTACTCGAAAAGATTGACTGGGAGGTATCACAGAAAACAGAAGATGGACGAACATACGTGCGCGTTCGCTTACATAGAAAACGTGACAAATCCGAGATCAACCTTTGGCTGGACCAATCCAAGGCAATGCGATTGATCCGAGCAATATCAGACGTTAGTTGCGATATTGTGGAGAAAGAGTCCACCACCAAGTAAATACCACAAAGACTATCATGTTAATCCACGGCTAGGTTTAGCGGCCGAAAACCAGTCCCATGCTGGCCCGCCGTGGACTTTCTTTTTCATGGGAATCAACTGATGGAGTTGATCGATGGCAAGTCTACGTTTCGAGAACCACAACGGCCGCAAAGGCTGGCGGTTACAGTTTCGTGATTCCGATAAACGGAATCGTTCGATCTGGTTGGGCGGCGACGAAAGACACGCGCCGACTGAGACGAAAGAGCATGTCGAACACCTGATCGTTCAAGCGAAGAATAGACGGCCGCCTGAGTTGGCCACGTCCGAATGGCTGGCAACCATCGATGATGAACTGCAATCGAAGTTGGCCCGTTGCGGTCTGGTTGAAGCGAAAGCCAAGCGAATTGCCAGGACGCTGACCATTGCGGCATGGTTGAAAGAATACTTTGCCGAACGAAAGGACGTGAAATCAGGGACGCTACAAACGTACGAAAAGGCCCGCGATAACCTGCTCGACTACTTTGGGAAGAGATGCCTACTCCGTGATGTGACGTCTACGGACGCGAACAAGTGGCGAACATGGTTGAAAACCGAGGGGAATCGTCGCGACACCAAGCAGAAACGGAAGAGTATGGCGGAAGATACTGTCCGCCGCCGCACTGGAATGGCCAAGCAATTCTTTGGCGAAGCTGTTAAGCGAGGATTGATCAACGTCAATCCATTCGATGACCTACCGACTACCACGGGAGGCAACAAGGCGCGACAACATTTTGTTGATCAATCGGTGATCGAGGATTGCATGAACCACTGCGATCCCGATTGGCAAACGATACTTGCTCTGGCCCGCTACGGTGGCATGCGTTGTCCGTCGGAAGTGTTGCGATTGCGTTGGATCGATGTGAACTTGCCAGAGGGCCGCATGGTGGTTCACGCCAGCAAGACCGAACACCATGCCGATGGTGGCGTACGTGTGGTTCCGATCTTCGAAGAACTGCGACCCTACTTGGAAAGGGCATACGCCACGGCTCCGGATGGATCGGAATACGTGGTCGCCAACTATCGATCGGCAGCCGCGAACTTGCGGACACAATTCACCAAGATCATTAAGCGAGCGGGCCATGTGCCATGGCCTCGTTTGTTCCAAAACTTGCGAGCATCCCGTGAAACCGAACTGATGGCCAAGTATCCAGCCAAGGACGTGGCCGCATGGTTGGGCAACACAGTAGCGGTTGCCATGAAGCACTACGCCATGCAAACCGAGGATGCGTTTCGCAGGGCTGCGGGAATCAAAGATCCCCTTCCGACCGATGCAACCACGGAGAACGGTGGTTGCATTGGTGGTTGCATTTCGGGGGAATCTGATACTATTGAACGTGAAGTCCGAAACGACAAAACCCCCGTTTCGCTTGGCAAAACAGGGGATTTGATAGTTGAGGATAGTAGCGGAAACTTCTATCTAGTGGGCGATACTGGATTCGAACCAGTGACCTCTGCCGTGTGAAAGCAGCGCTCTAACCAACTGAGCCAATCGCCCGGACGGTGCGAGTCTTGGTGAACGAGATACTCGCTGCCGTTTCGTTGAAAATAACCTGTCAATTTGACACCGGCAAGGGTGTGGGGTTCACACCAAGCGTTTCTTCATCGACCCGCCCCAGCATCGTCGGGGACTTTCCCCTCCCCGGCATCTTAGGCCCAGGCTTCTGGCTCTTTAGGCCCAATTCTCCGGGCCAAGATTCCGCCCGATACGTCCTCAATCGGACATCGCGGAAGTCTTACCAGGAAACACAGCAAGCAAATTCGCCGCTGAAATCACTGCCCTGAATCAGAACTGGACTGGATCGATTGACCGTGTTTTCGGTATCGAACCCTTGACTGACTCGCCCCACCACTGATGCTCCGATGATCTACTTTGTCACCACCAAAAGGCATGCCTACACGATCAACAAATGCCTGCGAACAGAATGTCAGTGCCTCCAGCCCATCGTCCAACCGATGTGCTACGCGACCCTGTTCCTAAAACGCCAACTGCCGATCGGAACTTACGTGCTGGCCGATCACGAGCGTTTGACCGCCGCAGATCTTCGGAGACTGGAATCGGTTTGCCATCGACTGCAAGCACATCCACAGATCCGCATCCTCAATCACCCGCAGAAAACCCTGGGAAGATTGCCGCTGCTGCATCGACTGCACGAGTCCGGTATCAACCAATTCAATGCGTATCGACTTGAAGATCGTCCGCAACCGACTGCGTTCCCGGTCTTCGTTCGAGGCGAGGACGATCATAAAGGCCCGCTGTCGAATTTGATCCATTCACAACAGGAGCTCGACGAAGTCTATCGACAATGGCAACGTCGCTGGGGAAAGGCTCATCGTAAACTGGTGATCGAGCACTGTGATGTTGCTGACGAAGATCGGATCTATCGAAAGTACGCCGCCTTTAAAATCGGTGACCAGATCCTCCCACGACACCTGTTCTTCAGCCGTTCATGGTGCGTGAAGTCATGGGAATTGCTTGACGAACATCTGTTGGCTGAAGAACGGGACTACATCGATCGCTTTGAGCATCTTGAGCCACTCAATCGAATCTTTGATTTGGCAGGCGTCGATTTTGGACGAATCGATTACGGGATCAAAGACGGCAAAATTCAAGTTTGGGAAATCAACACCAATCCGATGCTGCCTGTCAATTACGGTGGCGGCGGACAAGCGAGACAAGCTTTGCATGAAACATTCAACCAACGTTTTGTCTCAGCGATGAAGCAACTCGATCAAAGAGATTCGCTGAACGAGGGATCTAATGAGACTTGTGCGAGTGGCGCCATATCGATTTGGGAAGCGCCGGTGATGGCAGCCAGTTTTTTGTATCGCCGAGTAACTCGCGGGGCTCGCAAGAAAGTGGCCTAGGTGTACGGTTGCTGGATGAGGTTTGGGGTTGTGTTAACCGCGGTTAACGCCGTTGCGGTTCAGGGGTGTAGATAGCTGGCGAAATGCTGAGCCGGTTCGCGATGGCGACGGTTGTTTGGTTGTCCAACGGGGTTGGCAGGCGGAGCCTGGGAGACAATGTATGCGAGGAATTCATCGCAACATCAGCCGCTGAGCGTTAGCTCTCGGTTCGCGTCAGTGGGATTACATAACCGCAGCTAGCGCCGTTACGGCTCAGGACGGAGGACCAAAGGATGGGCTGAGCCGGTTCGCGATGGCGACGGTTGAATGGTAGTCCAACGGGGTTGGCAGGCGGAGCCTGGAAGACATTGCGTGCGAGGCGGGAGCCTCGCACGAGGGTAGTGCTGTGTGTCATACAACCGCGGCTAACGCCGTTCGGCTCAGGACGGAGGAGCAAAGGATGGGCTGAGCCGGGTCGCGATGGCGACGGTTGGATGGGTGCCCAACGGGGTTGGCAGGCGGAGCCTGGAAGACATTGCGTGCGAGGCGGGAGCCTCGCACGAGGGTAGTGCTGTGTGTCATACAACCGCGGCTAGCGCCGTTACGGCTCAGGACGGAGGAGCAAAGGATGGGCTGAGCCGGTTCGCGATGGCGACGGTTGTGTGGTTGCTTAGACGACCAGCGACTCTTTGCGGCTTTGTGCTGTGCGCCCATGGACATCATAGATCGCAATGTGACGTTGAATTTCTTCTTCAACGGTCATTGGATTTCCATCGCCGTCAACAACTCGCCGCAAGTTGCCTTTGTTGGATAGCGTGATCGCTTCGACTTGCCCATCCAAGCCAAGTGTTTCGCAGCGACTTGCATGTCGGCCTAGTGAATCCATGATCGCGTCACAGATCACTTGGCCACGTTCGGTAAAGTCTCCCCACGCAACTAACTGAGATAGACTAATCTGCAATTGATAGAGCAACTTGGTCGCCCGATAGTTGGCATAAGGCAATTCGCTAGCGGCTAGTTGGCCACTTTCAATTGCCGACAACCAGAATTGCAAGACTCGTTCGAAAACATAGGCCGCATGAAACAGCCCATAGATGGGACGTGGATCGTCTCGCCAAGGCGAATACACCGTGTCGGGAACTTGATGCGAAGTGGTATTCGATGCGGCAAAGAAGTTGCCTTGTTCCTCGATCGCAAACAGTCGGTTGTGATAGAACTCGTGAATGAGGTCGTCGGCCAACACGAGCGAGCTTCGAGCCCCGGTGAAAATCGCCGCCCCGGGAAGCCGCGAACAACTCGTGTTGAACACTCCACCATACCCCGGTGGCTTAAACGCGATCACCTGCATGGCGTATTCGATTTGATCTGCCGTTTGAGGATCATGTCGACGAATCAAACCGATGGTTTCCGACAACAACTCGACATAGTCATCCTGGCCGTCAAGCTCGGCCGGAACGACGGAGCGAATATCGACCAGCCCAGGTACATTGAACGCCGATGGCTGCAAACGGATTTGTTCGAGGCAAGGTGCAACACGAATCAACAATCCATCGACCTGAATGGTCTCCAGCGGCATTCCTATCGATCGTTGCTCGCCGTCAATCGCCATGTCCAACTCGACGCCGTTGGTAACACCATGAATGGCAAGCATCCCGGTTCCCGCAAACGACCATGCAGTTCCTGGTAGTATTGCCGGAAGGGCCAAGACCAAGGGTTCGATTTGAACGCTTCGCTTTGACGCCAGTGCCAACGAGACCGCAAACAATCCGAACTGATTTAGGTGACGATCAAAGACTTCGGCTGAAGTCGCCACCAAGTCCGGGAACTGTTCCTGCACGGTCGCATGCGTTCCGCTGGGCAAATCACGACCAAGGTAGACGCCTAGGAATAGATCGTAGGTTGTTCGCGCGAAGAAGTAGGCTTGTGGATCACGTAAGACTCGGCCGAGGCACTGTTCCGGAAGCGACAACGCCCAGTCGACCTGTTCACAAAAATCGGATTCGGCTTTTGATCGTGAAGTCCGCTGTAGCAATGCTTTGCGAACCGCCGAAAGTGTGGCAACGGTCTTTTCGAATTTGAAATCCAAAACCGCGTTGGATTCCCAAACCCAAGAGGGAGTCTGTTGTGCCAAAGTCGCTTGAGTCATGCCGGACTAACTTGGTGATACGGTAGAGCGAGCAGCAACGAGTCCACGCGACGATCGCGGATAGAAATCCGTTCGCCGATCGAAACGATGACTGAGAGACACGTGACAAGGCACAGCCTCGTCACGTCAAAGAAGAACTTGCACGGAAAGGTGCAAAGAGATCGACTCGTTACAGTTCGATCGATCCGGTGTTACCACCGCCACCTTTTCCGGTACCCGATGCCGAGAAATCGGCTGGGAAGAATTGCTTGTTTTCTTCCTTCGTTTTCGAATCCGAAGTCAGACTGTTGAGAATCTCGTTTTCAAGATTTGCAACTTCGTTTGAAACTCGAGCGTTGTTTTGATGCTTTCCTTGCATGGCAGATTCCTATTTGTTGCTTTTGGGGCTTTGCGACCGACCCAGCTTTCACGACCATGATCCCAGAAGGGTTTGAAGGGACCATCCGAATCAGCCGCTCGAATGACGCGAGGGTAGCCCCTCGTGACGCGAAAGGTCAAGATTGATCGGAGGTGGGTGGAGTTGTACAACCGCGGTTAGCAGGCGGAGCCTGGAAGACATTGCATGCGAGGAATTCATCACAACGTCAGCCGCTGAGCGTTAGCTCACGGTTTGTGCATTGTGTGTCATACAACCGTGGCTAACGCCGTTCGGCTCAGGACGGATCATCGAATGATGACTGAGCCGGTTCGCGATGGCGACGGTTGGATGGTTGTCCAACGGGATTGGCAGGCGGAGCCTGGGAGACATCGCATGCGAGGCGGGAGCCTCGCACGAGGGCAGTCCTGTGTTCACGCAACCGCGGCTAGCGCCGTTCGGCTCAGTACGGAAGACCAACGGATGACTGAGCCGGTTCGCGATGGCGACGGTTGAATGGTTGTCCAACGGGATTGGCAGGCGGAGCCTGGGAGACAATGCATGCGAGGCGGGAGCCTCGCACGAGGGCAGTCCTGTGTTCACGCAACCGCGGCTAGCGCCGTTCGGCTCAGGACGGAAGACCAACGGATGACTGAGCCGGTTCGCGATGGCGACGGTTGAATGGTTGTCCAACGGGATTGGCAGGCGGAGCCTGGAAGACATCGCATGCGAGGCGGGAGCCTCGCACGAGGGTAGTCCTGTGTGACACGAAACCGCGGCTAGCGCCGTTCGGCTCAGGGCGGTTGGATGGGTGTCCAACGAGGTTGGTAGGCGGGGCCTGGGAGACATCGCATGCGAGGCGGGAGCCTCGCATGAGGAGGGTGCATGAGAGGATTGGGAGCAATCGAATTAGAGCTGCCAAACGGGTTCGCCTAGGGCGTCAAACTTGGGTTCGATCCCGAGCCCTGGTGCCGTTGATGCCGACATTCGTCCGTCGACTCGCTGCGGCGCACCGCTTGCAATTGATTTTGTCACATAGCTATTGAAATCAGTCGACGTAAACAAGAAATCGCTCGGCGTGCTATGAGCCAGATGCGATATCGCTGCGGTAATAATGTCGCCTCCCCAGCTATCTTCGATCGTCATCGCGATCCCCAATTCGACGCACAGGTCACGAGCCTGACGAGCTTTGGTCAAGCCACCGAACTTGCTGATTTTGATATTCACGACATCCATCGCTTGATCGGCGGCACCTTTCAATATCGCGTCGACCGAATCGATCACTTCGTCCAAAACGAATGGCAAATTGGTATGCCGGCGGATGCTGAGGCATTGCTCATAGGACGCACAGGGTTGTTCGATGTAAACGTCAACATCGCGAACCGCGTCGGCAACTCGCATGGCTTCGTGCATCAACCAACCGGTGTTCGCATCGGCGACAAGCTTATCACCGGGCTGAAGCACCTCGGCAACGGCGTGGATCCGCGCGATATCCTCGTTAGGATCACCACCAACTTTGAGCTGGAAACGCCGATACCCTTCGTCTCGATACGATTGCACGTTGCCAGCCATCTCTTTGGCCGGCCGCTGCGAGATAGCGCGGTATAGCGTGACGTCGTCACCATACCGACCGCCCAACAAATAACACACCGGCAAACCAGAAGCCTTACCGAGTATATCCCAGCACGCCATGTCGATCGCTGACTTGACGTACGGATGACCTTTCATCGTGTAGTCCATCAAGCGGTTGAGCGAAGTCAGTTGTCGTGGGTCACTGCCGATGATTGCGGGAGCAAGATTCTGAATGCCGGCCCGCGCGCCGGCTGCGTACGCGGGCAAGTAAACCGGGCCGAGCGGACAGACTTCGCCATAGCCTTTAATTCCGGCATCGGTTTCGACTTCGACAACGGTCGAATCGAAAACGTCCACACTTTTGCCCTCCGACCAACTGTAGTTCCCTTCGTATAGGGGCAAGTCAACTTGATAGAGCTTCAATCCGGTAATCTTCATGGTGGCTGTGTGGATCCCTAGGTGTGATGTTCGATCAAAACTCTGACCAACAAGCCGGCTTCGCAATCAACAACGTCGCCGGCATCCATCGATTCATTTGCGCTGCGGAAATCTTCGGGCTCACGCAAACACCAGATAACCCTTCGTGAATGGCGACGATCCAGACTCGCCTATCGAGGGTCTGGATCGCCAAAGTGTTTCCCGACTCCGCCGAGCGCGGCTTATGGCTGGACGACACCTAGCATACGCCTTTGGCCACGTCGGATGGTGATCCGCAAGGGCTCGCCAGCTTTTTCGTATTCACCAACGATCATTTCCAATTGGCGAGCCGATTCGAGTTCAAAACGTCCTGCGGTTTCGATCACATCCCCCACCATTAGGCCAGCCTGTTCGGCGACACTGTCGGCTTGAATTTCGGTGACGACCAAACCGCCCTGCAGATTCGAATAGTTGTACTTCTTGGCGATCGATTCGGTCGCGGGAACCACGCGCGCTCCCAAGACGTCTCCCGCATTGAACTGTGCCATCAGTTCATCGGTACGCTCTTTCAAGTCAACTTGGACCTTCATCGGCTGGCCGTTGCGGTTAATTTCCAGAGACATCATCGCCCCGGGCGGTCGGCTTGCGACATAGTTCTTCATTTGCGAACTGGAAGACATTGCCCGGCCATCGATGGAAACCACCACATCGTTGGGCAACAAACCGGCGTTGGCTGCAGGCATACCATCAAGCACCGATTCGATCATTACGCCGCGTCGTGCTTTTAGCCCGAAACCTTGGATCGTTTTGGCGTTCACATCGGCAAGGCTTGCACCAAGAAATCCGCGTCGCACAACACCATGCTCGATAATCGAATTGAGCACCGGTCCGGCAAGTGAAACAGGGATGGCGAATCCGATTCCGGCGCTGGATCCGCTGCGTGACATGATCGCGGTATTGATCCCCACCAATTCACCGCGCAGGTTCACCAAAGGACCACCAGAGTTCCCTGGGTTGATTGCGGCGTCGGTTTGCAAAAAGTCTTCGAAACCGTCTCCATCATCGACGATCCCACGAACGCGATTCTTACCACTGATGATTCCTGCGGTAACGGTTTGCTCCAGACCGAAGGGACTTCCCACGGCGATCACCCAATCACCAACTTGAATCCTTTCGGAGTCACCGATCGGGATCGCGGTCAAGTTTTCGCGTTCGACTTTGACGACCGCCAGATCGGTTTGCGGATCAGTCCCGACGATCCGACCGGCCGTCGTGCTCCCATCGCTGAATTCGATTTGCAACTCGTCTGCTCCATCGACAACATGATTATTGGTCAAGATGTATCCATCGCGACGAACGACCACTCCGCTGCCCATCCCGGTCTCTTCGCGTTGACGAGGTTGTGCTTGGGGCACATTGAAAAAATCTTGAAAGCCTGGCGGCAGTTGGCGTCCGCCGATCACTCGGGTTTGCTTGGTATTGATACTGACCACGCTTTCGCGAACGAAATTAGCGACATTGCGAAACGCGGTGGACAGTCCCTCGGCGGCGACCAAGTTTTGACCGCCCAAGGGCTGCGAATTGGAATCGCTGAATCCCTGCAACGTATTGCCACCGGTCGCGTTGGCTGCGATTGGCGGAGCTGCTGCCAAGCCAGATTCCTGGGCGGCCGGATCATTGCGCAAGAAAACCGGCGTGGTCATGATCACACCGGTAAGAAGCGAACCGAAAATCATTGCCCCTAACGCACCACTGACTTTATTCCAAGTCTTCCGCATCGTGATTGACTCCGTTGATTCAGGTTGATTGTTTTTTTGAGTCGACTTCGTTTCAAGGAATGGTAGAGCCATGAAAAACTTGCAAACCAAGTGACACATTTACACTGCTCAAAGACACTGCTGCAGACTCGCACATCACATGGTTTCTCAGGCCACTGCAGGCGCACCATAGCTCGAACGCCTGGTTCGGATCGGTCGCCCTATCCAATCGCTGTGCATCTTCCTAAGCCTGTGATTTACGGAACAGGTCGCTAGTCCACGACAGCTTTCGAGCGACAATATCGCTGTAGGTTGTCCGTCATCGCCAGGGTTCGATTCAACACACAGCTTCACGCGCAGCGCAAGGTCTTTGCAATGGTCCCTGCGGTGCCAGGCAACGTCACTGTGACAGTAAGACAAGACCAATGGCAAATCTGAGACCAATCGTAACACCGCGCGAGGCTGACACCCTTAGATCCAGTTTTAGGGGAATTATCCGCCATTTTCCATTCCTTCGTGGCTTTCGGATTTGGTAACTTACGACAAAGGGTAACGGTGCCGATATCGCATCGGTGCCGTGCTCGTATCGGTGCCATGCCGGCAACCGAGTCGACAAATCTTTGCCCCTGACGCATTCGCCATACCGAAAGTTGTGGCGGATAACACCTGAGGATGGAACAGGTTTCTGTTATGCGTGACATCTTGACCGTGATTCTTGCTGGTGGTCGAGGCTCTCGTCTCGAACCCTTGACGCGAGACCGAGCGAAACCTGCGGTCCCGTTTGGCGGGCTGTATCGGATTATCGACTTCGTTCTTAGCAACTGTCTCAACAGCGACATGCGTCGCCTCTTGTTGCTGACTCAGTACAAAGCCCAGTCGCTCGACCGGCATATCAACACGGCATGGCGGCAGTATTTTTGTCGCGAACTTGGAGAGTTCATCGATGTCGTCCCGCCGCAGCAACGAATCGCCGGCAACTGGTATTCGGGAACGGCGGACGCGGTCTATCAAAACATCTATGCGATCGAACGTGAGAAGCCAGAACACGTTGTCATCTTAGCTGGCGATCACATCTACAAGATGAACTACGATCCGATGGTCGAATTCCATCGCAAGCGTGGTGCCGACATCACGATCGGTGCCCTTCGCGTCAGCACCGAAGAAGCGAAACAGTTTGGCGTCATGCAAATTGACACCGACCAACGTGTGCTGGGCTTCCAGGAAAAGCCGGATTCCCCGATGCCAACGCCAGAAGATCCCGACGTCTGTTTGGCGTCGATGGGAATCTACGTTTTCAACGCAAGATTCTTGTATGAGGCGTTGTGCAATGACGCGACAAACATGAAGAGCAGCCACGACTTTGGGAAAAACATCATCCCCGGTGCGATCGATTCGCACGTCGTGTGCGCTTATCCGTTCATGGACGAAAACCGCAAGAGTCAAGCTTACTGGCGTGACGTCGGTACCATCGACGCGTACTACGAAGCATCCATGGACCTGATTTCGATCGACCCTCAGCTGAACTTGTATGACGAGCATTGGCCCGTTCGCGCGTTCCAGCCAAACCTGCCACCACCGAAATTCGTCTTTGGCAGCGAAGGTGGTTCGACTCGGCGTGGCTACGCGTTGGATTCAATGATCTGCCAAGGCGCGATCGTCAGCGGCGGCAACGTGTCACGCAGCATTTTGGGCCCAGGTGTTCGTGTCAATAGTTACGCTTCGGTAGAAGACAGCATCCTGTTTGACGAAGTCAACGTTGGACGTCGCAGCCGACTTCGTCGCGTGATCGTTGATAAAGGCGTTTCTATTCCGGCGGAAATCGAGATCGGTTTTGACCCAGCCGCCGATGCCGCACGAGGCTTCAAAGTCACCGATAGTGGACTGGTCGTGATCAGTCGCGGTGAACAGATTGAGGCCCCGAGACTCGCCAGCCACGCGGGATGAGACGCATCCAAGACTGCTCCGCTAATACGCGTTAGTGGAGCGGATCGTGACGAAGGATCTTCAGAAAGCCTGTCGAGTGCATTCACTTGCCTCGGCGGCAGGCGATCTTATGCCAGGTTCTTGAATTTTTCAGCTTGCTAGCCTGCCACGATGCCAGTTTCTTCGAATCGCCCACAGGCGTGATAGGGGCGGCAAAAACAATAGGGCATCCGTTGCTCACCCACCTTTTTTATTCGCCGGGCAACGCGAACGCAGGCGGCGTTGAGTCGGACTTGGGGCGAATGTTTGCCGAGTAACCCGTCCAAGCTGCCCCAGAGCATTGACACCGCTATCCGGTTTGGCAGATAACGCCAGACATGGAAGAATTCAGCCCCATTATCGCATCTGTCATCGGTGTCTTTCTAGTGATGGGGGTTGGTGCGGCTTGTCGTTGGGCAGGCTGGCTGACCGCCGAAGCTGATCGCACGATGGCGAACCTGACCGCCAACGTCTTGCTGCCGGCCTACTTCTTGATGAAGTTTTCCTCGGGCGAGCAAATCGATTCGATCTCAACGACATGGCAAGCTCCGCTGATGGGCTTCCTGACAACGGCGGTCGGCTTCGCCGCGGCGCTGCTGCTTGCGAGAAAGCTGGGTCCGCGGATCGGGCTGAAGACGGATGCTTCGCAGCGAGCATTCGCGCTCTGTGCCGGAATTTGCAACTACGGTTACATTCCGCTGCCACTTGCCGATGCCTTCTACAAGACCGCCGTAATCGAATTGATCGTCCACAACGTCGGTGTCTCGATCGCCCTCTGGTCGATCGGAATCTCGATCATCAGCGGGTCCGGCGGCGACGGCTGGAAAAAGACTCTGACCAGCATCCCACTTTGGGCTGTGATTCTGTCTATCGCGATGAGCTTGGTTGGGTTGACCGAACGTATCCCCGCACCGGTGATGACCGCGGTGAATTCGCTGGGGTCGTGTGCGATCCCAATGGGGCTCATGCTAAGCGGCGCGATCATCATCGACTTTTTGCGTGATGGCAGCTGGTACAGTGCTCCACGTGTCATCATCGCGGCGATCACACTGCGGCAATTGATTTTGCCGCTGGCGTTAGTCTTGATCACCGGAGCGATCGTCAGTGCACCCGACTTGCGAACCGTAGCGATGCTACAAGCCGCGATGCCATCAGCGGTGTTCCCGATCGTCTTGGCAAAGCTTTACGACCAAGACACTCAAGTCGCATTGCAGGTTGTTTTATGGACGTCACTCGCCGGCTTGATCACCATCCCCGCATGGTTGGCATTCGGCGCTTGGTGGCTGGGGATTTAGAGGTTCCGAAATCATTCAGCCGCGGGGTAGGGGACGAATGATCGGCTGAGCCGTACACGCGATAGCGATGGTTGAATGGATGCTATTGCGTCATGGCACCCAGACCATGCGAGTCACTCACGACAACATCAGCCGATGAGCGCTAGCTCACGGTTAGCATCAGTATGTTCACAAAACCGCGGCTAACGCCGTTCGGCTCAGGATGGGTGACCGATTGATGCGCTGAGCCGGTTCGCGCTAGCGACGGTTGAGTGATTGCTGGCACCATTGGACAGGCGGAGCCTGGAAGACATTGCATGCGAGGCGGGAGCCTCGCACGAGGTGTATGGTTGTTTAATCGGTACGCTGTATATCGAGACCATCCATCAACCCAAATCAATCACTCGGCGGATGGCTTGGCGTTTTCTTTGTGCACGAAACGGTGGCCGACGATGAAGACCAGCGTCGAAGTCCTGGTTTCCTTCGCGACCTGCTTGCCAAACATCTGCTTCGCGTACGGCACACCTTGTAAACCCGCGGCCACTTGCGTTTCGACGTTTGCTTCCGTTTGGTAAAGAAACGGATCCAACATCAATGCATAACCGGGCTTTACGGCAACTGAGGCCGATGCCAAACGAGTCTCCTGCGTTGGTACCTGCAGTGTCTTCGTTGTCTCTCCGATACCATGGATCGTGAACGTTTCGACGTCAGACACTCGTGAATGCTGTAGCTTGGTTCGAATGATCAGCGAATCACCCTCCCAGTCGCCTTCGACAGCCAGATCGATACCTTCATTGAGCACTTCGATTCCGGCCTCGAAGGAAACATTTTCTTCATCCAATTTCACTTCGCTAATCTTTGACAAGAACGGCCGCTGGACTTTTTTCTGAATCGCGCCCGTTTGGCCGGGGGCGACGATGATCCGAGGTGCACTGACAAGGTCGCTTTGACCACTGTCACGAATGAGAGTCAGCACGGACTTGATTTGCTCTACTGGCAACTCGCCTGTCGTGATAACGCTGCCCGCGATGGTGCGATGAAAACTGTCGATCGCTGATTCGGAATCCTGATCGACGAAGGATGATTTCTGATCTTCGATCCCAGTGATCTTCGTTGACAAAGTCTCTTGATCAACCAAAGCGTAGATCGCATCCCGCGTTTCGGCATCCACCTGGACGACACGAATATCGAATTGAATGAGCTCGCGAGGGACTTCGTGGGAAACCTGGCGCAACGCTCGAGAAGCCACGGTCCCGGTTTCGATCCCATGCACAACAGCACCGCTAGCAAATGGGCCTGAGCCAGCTTGCTGGACGACTGGATCGGTCGCCAAAACGGTATTGGCAGAAACAGAAGCCGTGATTCCGAGTGCCAGACCTAAAACCCACTTTCGAGCCATCGATTCACCCTCGTCGCGTTTTATTCAAGAAGACAATTTGTCTTTATCAAAACGCTGATGTTGGGGAAAGATTGAAAAAGCGGGTGGAGCCTTGCAACATCAGCCGATGAGCGTTTGCTCACGGTTATCGTCAGTGTGTTCACACAACCGCGGCTAGCGCCGTTCGGCTCAGGGATGGATGACCGAATGATGCGCTGAGCCGGTTCGCGCTAGCGACGGTTTTGTGGTTGCTGGCTCCATTGGACAGGCGGAGCCTGGAAGACATTGCATGCGAGGCGGGAGCCTCGCACGAGATGTATGTTGTATGTTCACGAAACCGCGGCTAGCGCCGTTCGGCACAGGGATGGATGACCGAATGATGCGCTGGGCCGGTTCGCGCTAGCGACGGTTTTGTGGGTGTTACCCTGATGCAGCAACACAACGCATGCAAAAGCCCCATCACAACATCAGCCGATGAGCGTTAGCTCACGGTTATCGTCAATGTGTTCACGAAACCACGGCTAACGCCGTTCCGCTCAGGGATGGGTGACCGAATGATGCGCTGAGCCGGTTCGCGCTAGCGACGGTTTTGTGGTTGCTGGCTCCATTGGTCAGGCGGAGCCTGGAAGACATTGCATGCGAGGCGGGAGCCTCGCACGAGGTGTATGTTGTATGTTCACGAAACCGCGGCTAACGCCGTTCGGCTCAGGGTGAGACCATACGATCGCTGGCACCATTGGACAGGCGGAGCCTGGAAGACATTGCGTGCGAGGCGGGAGCCTCGCACGAGAGAAAGAAGAGAGTCCCCCCGCTTCGAATCAATCGATCGGTTCAGCTTTAACCAACTTCACTCGCGTCCGAGTGTGGGGGCCGCCACGGCGGACGATATGGCTAATCGCGGGGCGATAACCCTCGGCAACAATTTTGAATCGCATCACTGAGAACCCACTCGTGCGAGGCCATTGCAACAAGCCATCGCCCATCTCGCGCTTCAAATTATCGCGCCAACGGATCGTGGCTTTCCCGTCATCGTCCGTCGAAATCGATCCCGGGATCACGGTGAAGGCTGCGATCGGCCGTCCCGTTTCAGAATCCACCACGGGGCCTTCCATCAACCACTTGGCACGCGACGCCGAATCCACCGATTCCAATGGCGGAAGCGGTGGTGCTGCTGTCAGCTGGCAAGAACACCACCCTGCGCTGAGCAGGATCGCGGTGGCGATGAAGAACGGCTGAAATCGATTCATGGTCGGTACAAAGGCGTGTGGTTTTGCCAACAGTGTAGTCAAAACCACCGTGACCTATTCAAGCACGACCAACAAATCGCCAGCTTCGACCTGTGTCCCTGCAGGCGTCTGGATCGACTTGACCTTTCCCGATTTTGGGGCGTTGATCGTCGTCTCCATCTTCATCGCTTCGAGCACCATCAGCTTTTGGCCTTCTTTGACCTTGTCACCTTCCGAGGCGGCGACGGTGATGACCATCCCCGGCATGCTGGCCGCAACTTGGTTTTCATCGCTTGGATCGGCTTTGACGGCCTTCTTGGTTTCAGGTTCAAGCGACTTATCAACAACGGTCACTTCACGCGGCTGGCCGTTGAGTTCGAAGAAGACCGTTCGGGTCCCATCGGGATGTGGCTGGCCGACAGCGAGAAACTTTACGATCAGCCGTTTTCCTTTCTCGATATCAACCGCGATTTCTTCGCCGTGCTGCTGACCGTAAAAGAAGTTGGGCGTTGGCAATTTGGACACGTCGCCATACTTGCGATGGTGATCGGCAAAGTCCTTAAACACCTTGGGATACAGCAACTCCGTCACTGCCAACTGATCCGAAGGCGTTTCATTTAGAAGCGTTGCGGAGGACTGCCGTGCCGATTCGACATCTGCGTCGGCCATCGTTTCACCGGGACGGTCCGTCAAAGGAGCCTGTTCGCCCAGAACTTTCTTGATCACCGGTTCGGGGAATCCTCCCGGAGGTTGCCCCATACGACCGCCAATCAAGTCGATCACGCTGGCTGGGTAGGCCAATGCTTTCTCGCTGGTCAGTACGTCTTCGGCTGACATCTCGTTGGCCACCAAGAACAGCGCCATGTCGCCGACGGCTTTACTTGTCGGCGTGACTTTGACGATGTCACCGAACAGTCGATTGACGTCTGCATACGCTTTGCAAACGCCCGCCCAACGATCCGACAGGCCTAACGCCCGCGCCTGTTGGAACAAGTTGGTGTATTGCCCGCCGGGCATTTCGTGTTCGTACAAGTCGCCGGTCGCTGGCAACACATAACTTTCGAAAGGCAGGTAGAACTCACGTGCGGCTTGCCAATAGGTGGCAATATTCGTCAGTGCTTCGGTTTCAAGACTACTTTGGCGGGGAGTATCACGCAGAGCTTCGACAAGCGAATTCAAGTTTACTTGGCTGGTGCCACCAGACATCGGTGCGAACGCGGCGTCGGCGATTTGCAAACCTTCATCTGCAGCGGTCAAAATTGTCGATGCTTGAATACCTGCGGTATCGTGCGTATGCAAATGAATTGGGATGCCGACTTCTTCACGCAGCGCGCGAATCAGCGTGATCGCCGCCTTTGGTTTTAGCAGGCCCGCCATGTCCTTGATGGCCAGCAGGTGGGCACCCATCTTTTCAAGCTGCTTTGCCAAGTCAACGTAGTACTGCAGGTTGTACTTGGTGCGACCGGGATTCTGCAGGTCACCGGTGTAGCAGATCGAGGCTTCACAGATACCGCCTTCTTCGATGACGGCCTCCATAGCAACCTTCATGTTCTTTTGCCAATTGAGCGCGTCGAAGACACGGAACACATCCATGCCTGCTTGTACGGCTTCGCGAACGAATAGTCGAACCACGTTGTCAGGATAGTTCGTGTAGCCAACCGCGTTGCTGGCTCGCAGCAGCATCTGGGTCAAGATATTCGGGATCGCATCACGAAGATCAGCCAAGCGTTGCCATGGTGATTCTTTCAAGAAACGCATGCTGGTGTCGAACGTCGCCCCACCCCACATCTCGATCGAGAACAACTGCGACGCGAGTTGTGAATATGCCGGAGCGATCTGCAGCATGTCGTACGTACGCACCCGAGTTGCAAGCAGCGATTGATGCGCATCACGCATTGTGGTGTCAGTCAGCAGCAAGCCTTTCTGCTGTCCAACCCATTCGACCAAGCCCTTGACACCGGACTCGCGGAAAATGTCCTTGGTCCCTTTAGGAGTTGCCGCCTTTCGGTCGATTTGGGGGATCGGTGCCGGATGTCGCCGCGTCGCTTCGGGACGACCGTTGACCAGTTCATTTCCATTGACAATCGTTTCGGCAAGGAACGTCAACAGCCGAGTCGCACGGTCGCGACGACGAGGCAATTCGAACAACTCCGGAGTGCTATCGATCATCCGCGTTGTGGCTTCGCCGGCCAAGAACGTTTTGTGGTTGATCAATTTCAACAAGAATGGAATGTTGGTTTTCACACCGCGAATGCGAAATTCCTGCAAGCAGCGGTCCATTCGCGATGCGGCATGTGCGAGCGACGATGCGCGTGCGGTGACTTTGACCAACATCGAATCGTAAAACGGATTGACAACCGCACCACTGAAAGCGGTCCCCGCGTCAAGACGAATGCCAAGCCCGGCTGCGGAGCGATAGTGACTGATCCGTCCATAGTCCGGACGGAATTGATTTTCGGGATCTTCGGTCGTGACTCGGCACTGCATTGCAAAGCCGGTCGTACGAATTTCATCTTGCGCAGGGATACCGAGAATTTCGTCGGTTAGTTTGTGTCCTTGCGCGATCAGAATTTGCGATCGCACGATGTCGATCCCGGTCACTTCTTCGGTGACGGTGTGTTCGACTTGGATACGTGGATTGACTTCGATGAAATAGAACTGGTTCGAATCCGTGTCGAGCAAGAATTCAACGGTTCCTGCGTTCTCGTAGCAAGAACCATCGATGCCGACGGCTTGCCCGATCTTTAGTGCCGCTTGGCAAAGCCCATCGCGTACCGAAGGATCCAAGTTCGGTGCCGGCGCGAGTTCGACGACTTTTTGATGGCGACGCTGAACGCTGCAATCACGTTCGAAGAGGTGCAGCAGGTTGCTTCCGTCTCCGATGATCTGCACTTCGATGTGACGAGCGTGCTGAACGAAACGCTCCAAGAAGACTTCATCGCTGCCGAATGCCGTCGCCGATTCGCGCATCGCGGCTTCCAACTGGCCGGGCAACTCGTCAGCGGTTTTGACCACTCGCATGCCGCGGCCGCCACCGCCGTGGGCCGCTTTTAGCATCACCGGATAGCCCATCGCTCCAGCGAGTTCGAGAGCCTCGTCGGCAGATTTAAGCGGCTTGTTTTTGCCGCCGAGCACTGGCACGTTCGCTTTTTCGGCAAGCTCACGAGCGGACATTTTGTCGCCGAGCTGCTGCAGCGAGTTTACACTCGGGCCGACAAAAACGATGCCTGCCTTTTCCAGTGCTTCGGCAAAACCGGGTCGCTCGGAGAGAAACCCATAGCCCGGGTGAACCGCATCGACGTCGTGCTTTTTACAAAGAGCGACGATCGCATCGATATTCAAGTATGAACGGATCGGCTCACCGGGTTCGCCAATCTGGTACGCCTCGTCAGCTTTGAAACGGTGCAGTGCGTACCGATCTTCGTGCGAATAGATTGCGACGGTACGGATGCCAAGCTCGGAAGCACTTCGGAAAACACGAGTGGCGATTTCGCTTCGGTTGGCAACGAGCAGTTTCTTGAAGGGCCGAATCGTCATGGGCGACTGGTACTGTAGGAAAGCAGGCGTTTGAAACAGACAGGGGAGGCGAGAGACTTTCCCCCCGCCATGACCGCAATGTAGCCGATGGGTCGCGCTGCGACAGCACGACAAGCGGCTATTCGACTGGTTCATCGACGAAAGCGGTTGCCAAACTTAATTCGGACCAACCAATCGCACGCCCTATGTCGAAATCGTGCTGTGAGAGCCTCATCCGGCACAGTACCTCGCGGCACGCCTCCCCATCAGCCGCATCGGCGTTAGCCGGCGTTGCGTGCCCGAGATACGCCGACCGGTAACCGTGGGCTAACGCCCAGCGGCTGATCTGCATAGCCTCGCTTCCACCACGCACAGCATTTCCGGCACGCCTTTCCATCAGCCGCATCGGCGTTAGCCGCGGTTGCGTGCTCGAGATATGCCGACCGATAACCGTGGGCTAATGCCCAGCGGCTGATCTGCAGATACTCGCTTCCACCTGCGCCCAGTCTTACCAGCCGAGCACGTATGCGAAAATCAATGGTACGACGATCGTTGCGTCACTTTGAACCATGAACTTCGGCGTATCGCGAGACAGTTTTTCCCATGTGATTTTTTCATTCGGGACCGCGCCGCTGTAGCCGCCGTAGCTTGGCTGTGCGTCACTGATCTGACAGAAATACGACCACAGCGGAATGTCCAACCGAAGGTCTTGGCGCATCATCGGGACAACACAAATCGGGAAGTCACCGGCGATGCCTCCGCCGATCTGAAAAAATCCGATGGGATGGTTTTCGGAAGTCTCGCGGTACCATTCTGAAAGCCGCTGCAGCTGAACGGTACCGTGAGTCATTGCGGCATGCGATGGCAAGCTGCCATCGATCACACGGGCGGTGAAGATATTGCCCATCGTGCTGTCTTCGACGCCGGGAACATACACCGGAATGCCTGCGTCTTTTGCCGCGGCAAGCCAGCTGTTTTCGCGTGGCACTTGGAAATGCTGTGGCAATTCTGGATCGTCGAGCAACTCGAACATGAATTCAGCAGGAGTGCGTGGCTTGCCTTCGTCAGCGGCCCGCTTCCATAGATTGAGCAATCGTTTTTCGATGTGCCGCATCACCGTTTCGGGGATACAGGTATCCGTCACACGGTTGAAGCCTTCGTCGAGAAGTTTTTCTTCATCGTCGGCCGACAGAGCACGCCAATCTTCGATCACGCGGTATTCGTCGTGGGCAACGAGGTTGAAGATGTCTTCTTCCAAGTTTGCGGCGGTGCAAGTAACCGCATGGACCTTGCCTTCACGAATCATTTCGGCCAACGACAACCCCAACTCGCCGGTGCTCATCGCCCCCGCCAGCGTGACCATCATGCGCCCATTTTTGGCATCGATGAACTCTCGGTAAGCCTTTGCCGCCGCCACGGTTTCACGGGCATTGAAGTGGCGGTAATGTTTTTCCAAGAAATCGCTAACGTTCAACGGTCACTCCGTCATGGGTAGAAGGGCTTGCGTCTGCCGACACGGAAGGCAAACGCATGAATTACGAGTTGTCTGAAGCTGGCATTATTGCGCCAAGCTGGCTTTTAATTTAGAGATCAAATCGTATTTTTCTCGATCCGTTGACCGTTCGAGAGCTTGGGTCAGCCCGATCATGAACTCTGCATAATCGTTGTGCCAGTCATGGGCGACATGGTCAAGGTCCAGTCGTGGCTGGGCGACGCCCTGCGACAAGGGCTGGGTCCCCGGTTTCAGCTCGAATGACTCATCAAAAGTCGGCATGAAGATGCGTTCGACATCCAACCCACGCTCGCCAAGCAAATCACGCAAGACCGCCCGAGAATCGTCTTCGCCGTGGTTTAGAAACAGCCCCCCCGTAATCGGACAGCGGGCCTGGATCCAAGCGAGCAGTTCCTGCTGGTCAGCGTGAGCCGAATAGTTGCCGAGGCTTCGAATGTTCGCACGCACCTTGTAGGTCGCACCATGAATCCGCACTTCATCGGCACCGCTCATGATGATATGCCCCAGCGTTCCAGGCGATTGGTATCCGACAAACAGGACGGTGCATTCGGGGCGATGGATGTTGTACCGCAAGTGGTGCTTGATCCGTCCCGCATTGCACATCCCACTTGCCGAAATGATGATCGCGCCACTTTTGATATTGTTAATCGCTTTGCTTTCTTCAAGCGATTGAACCAGGTGGAACCGTTCGTGCCGGAATAGCTCTTCCTCCGCGACTTCGACATCATCAAGTTCACCGGCGTACTTGATAAAGACCTCGGTCGCACGTCGGGCAAGCGGCGAATCCAAGTACACGTTCGCTTGCGGAATCTCGCCGTTGGCCAACAGGTAGCCGATGTCGTGAAGCAACTCCTGGCTGCGTTCGACAGCGAACGAAGGAATCACGACGTTGCCACCTCGACCGAGAGCTTCGACCAATTCATCACGAATGGCCGCACGTCGCTTTTCAAGCGTGTAATCTTCGCGGTCGCGGTTGCCATAGGTCGACTCGCAAACGATGTAGTCATAACCGACGGGTGCGTCCGGGCCAGGATGAAAGGCTTTTTCCTCCGGACCGATGTCTCCCGAAAACAGAAGCGACAAAGGCTCCTCGTTACCTTCGTCGATTTTCAGCTCGACAGAGGCTGAACCGAGCAGGTGACCTGCGTTCCAGAACCGGGCAGTGATTTTCTCACTGGGCGAAAACCAATCTTCGTACGACTGGTGATTGAACAGCCGCATCGTCGCTTCGGCGTCTTCGGTCGTATAAATCGGCTTGACCGCTGGCAAGCCTCTCCGGCGCCGTTTTGAGTTGTGCCTTTCGACTCCGGACTCTTGGATATGAGCCGAATCTGGGAGCATGAACTTCAGCAGATCACAAGTCGGTTCGGTGGCATAGATCGGACCGCTAAAACCTTGTTTGACTAGTTTGGGAAGCAACCCAGAGTGGTCGATGTGGGCATGGGTTAAAATCAAAAAATCGATTTCTTTGGGATCGAACGGGAACTTTTCATAGTTCAATTCCTGAGTGGTCTTGCTGCCTTGAAACAAACCACAATCGATTAGAAAGCGATGCTTGCCGGTATCGATCAGTGAACAGGATCCGGTAACGGTTCCGGCGGCGCCACAAAATATCAGCTTGGTCATAAGGTTGATTACCCGAGAAGGTTTACCGAAAAGATCGCTTTGCCGACCATCGAATCATCAAAAGATGTCTCGGCCGCGTTGTTGAACATACCATTGCCACACCATCCGTGTGGCGATGCTTCGTAGTGGCCGCCAAAGTTCTGCACGCTCGATGATTTCATCCGTATCGGAATACTGACAATCATCGATTTCACACAAGCCTTTCACGAAAGCGAGATCGCCCACCGGCAAGATATCCGGCCGGAGCAGGCCCATCATCATGAAGACGTCCGCGGACCAATTGCCAAGCCCTTTGCGCTGCACAATTAGTTCACGAACTTGATCGTCTGGCAGCTTTGGAAATGCGGCCGGCTTGAACGTTCCGTCAATACAATCGCAAGCCAAGCCGACGGCGTAGCGAGCCTTCTGACGACTGAAGCCAAGGCTACGCAAGCCTTCTTCGCCGAGCTGTGCAATCCTGTCTGGAGTGACCTTCCCCTCGCACCGCGCGGCCAAACGATCATTCGTTGACTTTGCCGATTCGACCGAAACCTGTTGCTCCAAAATGATATGCACCAAAGTCGCGAAGGTCGCCGGTCGCTTTAGCAGTGGCGGTGGACCGAAACGCTGCAAAATCGGTCGCAACGCCGGATCACGACGGGCGAGTTCGGCGGCCCCATCCGCGATCGATTGCTTCGTCAGCCGAGTTGGCTTTTCGATCATTCGTCGATCGTTGGAAGACATCGGGCTAGCCGCCTGTTGATTTTTCATTGTCGCCCTTCACTTCGTGTATTCAGCGTTCCTTTCCGCTGTTTTCTTGGAGTAGAAGGTGACTTTGAGAGAAAGCAAACCTGAAAACCGACAGGTCGCTAGAGCAACTCGTCGAGTTCTTTGGTCAGTTGTTTGAAACGGTCCAGCGTGGTTTTGACCGGCTCTGGACTTTCCATATCAACACCGGCATCACGCAGCAGATCCAACGGATCTTTACTGCAACCGCCGGAGAGGAACTTTAGATAGTCGTCTAGCTCAGCCTGCCCGCCTTCGAGCACGCGGCGGGACAACGCGACTGCGGCACTAAGACCTGTCGCGTATTTGTAGACGTAAAACGCTCGATAGAAGTGTGGAATCCGGAAGCATTCCAGTTCCAATTCTTTGTCGACGACAAACTCGGGACCAAAGTAGGCGTCCAGCAACTCGCGATAAACTTGACGCATCGAAGCGACCGTGAGCGGCTCGCCGGCTTCGGCCATTTCATGGGTCCGTTTTTCGAATTCGGCAAACATCGTTTGACGCACAACCGTGGCACGAATCCCATCCAATTCGTTGTTGATCAGGAAGGCGCGTTCGGCATCGCTGCTGGCGTTCTTCAGCAGATGCTCCGTTAGCAATTGCTCGTTGAAGGTACTGGCAACTTCGGCGACAAAGATGGTGTAGTTGTAATACTGAAACGGCTGGTTGTTTGCCGAGTACCAGCTGTGCATGGAGTGGCCCGCTTCGTGCGTTAACGTATAAACATCGTTTAGCACATCGGTTTTGAAATTCATCAAGATGTAGGGAGCACCGTCGAACGACCCACAACTAAACGCGCCACTCTGCTTGCCGCGGTTGGGGTAACGATCGGCCCAGCGGCCGCAGAGGCCTTTTTTCAGTGTCGAAGTGTACTCCTCACCTAAGGGAGCCAACGAATCGATGACCACTTCAACAGCCTGATCCCATGTGTGCTCCTTCTTCATGTCACTTAGGATTGGCACGTAGGTGTCGTAGTGATGAATATCCGACAGTCCCATCTTGCGACGGCGCACATCGAAATACTCGTGAACGCTCGGCAAGGATTCGCGGACCGCAGCGATCAAGTTGTCGTAAACGCTAACGGGAACATTGTCGGGGAACAACGCGGCCGCCAATGCACTATCGTGATTGCGTGCTCGCGCGTAATAGACGTCACTATGAATACTGCCTGACAACGTGGCCGCAAGCGTGTTTTCGTGCTCTTCGACTTCCTTGTAGTACTGCTGAAAAGCTTCGCGGCGGACTTTCTGTGTTGGCTTGTGCAACAGCTGAATAAACGTCGCGTGCGACAGTTCATGCTCATTGCCGTCTTCGTCTTTGATCGTACCGAATCGCAAATCGACATCGTTCAACTGACGAAACGCATTTCCTGCAGCCGACGCCATCTCTCCCTGCATCGCCAGCAATCGCTCTTCACGATCGGTCAACGTGTGCGGACGGCGGCGCAACAATCGTTCCAGTTCCAGGCGATAGGGTTCCAGCAGCGGATCGGCAACCAGCTCGTCCATCGTTTCCGGTTCGATGCTAAGCAACTCTGGCGACCAATAGCTGGCCGCTTGGCTGGCACGAACGGCTAGGTTTTGAAATCGCGACTTCATTGCCTGATAGTCGCTATTGCCTTGATCCTCAGTCGTTTTCAAGAACGCGTAGATAGCGATGCGTTCGCTTTCGCGCGAGAACTGACTGTCAAAATCCATCGCCTCACGCAACACCTCTGCCGATTCACCCAAGCGTCCTTTGAAGGATTCCAACTTTTCGATCTGGGCGTCGAGGGCTTTAAATGCCTCTTCCCACTGCTGATCGTTTTCAAACAGGGTCGACAGATCCCAGCAATCTTCGGGTGACACTTCGGAGCGTGAAGGCAACTTGTTTGCTGACGGCGACGCGGCTGACATAGTGAAATCGCTTGAGGGTTTAATTGACGAAAAACGAATGATTGAAGAAAAGCGTTGATCGAGCAGATTCGCTCGAACAAAGCTCGTCGTATGCGGCTAGTCGTATGAAGCCTATTTGAACGACTCGTCTGGTCCTGGAAAACTGCCGTCTTCGACCGATTGCCGGAACGAGTCCGCTGCCTGACGAATGGTTTCGCCGACGGATGCAAACGTGCGAACAAATTTTGGAGTGTAACCGGACGTCAGGCCGATCAGATCGTTGGTGACAAGCACCTGCCCCGTCGTGGCCGGCCCGGCACCGATCCCGATCGTCGGCACCGAAATGGCATCGTGAATCGCCGCCGCGACCGATTCGGGAACGCACTCGATTAACACGGCGAACGCTCCTGCATCTTCGGCAGCTTTCGCATCAACAATCAGTTTTTCCTGCTCGCGTTTGACGCGGTAACCGCCGTCGACATGAACGTTCTGGGGGCGAAGTCCGACATGGGCCATCACGGGAATCCCTGCCGTCACCATGGCTTCGATGCGATGGGCTTGTTCGGCGCCGCCTTCAAGCTTGACCGCATGACATTTAGTTTCTTGCAGCACGCGGGCGCCCGCTTCGATGCTGCGTGTGACCTGCAGCTGCCCCTCTGGAAACGGCAAATCGACAACGACCATCGCACGTTTCGCCGCACGCCCGACCATTTCGGCGTGATAAATCATTTGGTCCATCGACGCGGGAAGCGTCGTTTCGTGCCCCCCAACAACCATGGCGACAGTGTCCCCGACCAATAGCACATCAATCCCGGCTTCGTCCAGAAGCTGCGCTGTGGGGAAATCGTAGGCCGTCAACATCGAGATTGATTGCCCGCGATCGCGGCGTAACTGCAGCGATCGGGTCGTGATTCGCTTTGCCGGTTCGCTTTGGCTCATTTATTTTCTCAATTTCTATCGTTTTGCTGCAGAGTCGGCCACGTTCTAGGCCGCACCTGAACGTCGGCTCATCCAGGATGCAGAGTGTTACTATTGACTGCTGCCAATGCCGAAACGGGCCAGCTCTGGATTGACTGACAAGCCTAGCGAATTCACCTCGTGGCGCAAATTGCCATCTGAACCACCACTTCAGCTAAAATCACTGCCACGGCTGAACTCAATAAGACTCAGCCGGGAGTATGCGAGTGTCGCCGGAGCGTTCACAATGGCGGCCACCGGATGCCAATCCTGAAAAATTGGTTACAGGTACCCGCACACCGAAGTCCAGCGATCGCAGTTGATGACGAATATCGTTCTGAAAACGCAAGCCGATGGCCAGTGATATCAATTCACACGAACTGTGTTGCACAAGGATTATCGACATGAATCAATCGCGATTTACCGTAGCGTCCACGAAACTGGTCTGTGGAATGGCCTTGGTATGCATGCTTGCGGTTTCACCGATCGCGTCGGCGGATCCCCCGACAGGTAAAGCTGCGTCGGCAGAATTCGGCGGTGCCAACACCGGTGGCGGCCTTGGTAATGAGATCACCAAGTTCAGCGGGACCTTAAAAGGCGCCCAACGCGGCGTACTGGTCGTCACAAAAGAAGACGGTAGCGAAGCAACGGTTGCCCCCCCGGACAACCTCGCCTCGTTTCAATTTATTGCGAAGGCGAAGCCGGCTTATCTGCAACGCGGAATGCTTGTGCGATTTTATGGAACATTCGGTCCGGGTGGAGTCCCGGTGGCGCCGATCAATAAAGTGACTCTGTTTCAACCGGTCGACCAGCGTGCGATCGTTGGTCACGCAAAAGATCAATTCAAACCGGGCGTGTACTCCGAGGGCAAAGACAAAGGCCGAAACGGCAACGCGATGATGGGCAAGTTCATGATCGTGGGACAGCTTGCCAACCTGACCCCCAACGGCATCATGGCGGTTCACACCGGCAAGGTTCCTGTTCAAGTTCAGGTCAACACCGAGACCGAATTCGAAATCCGCTACAACAACTTGAACCTTGCCAAAGAAGGTGACAAAGTTAACGTGTCGGGTTTCTACAACCCACCGAACGAAAACCAAGTCAAAGCAGACAAAGTGACGATCACAACTGATCGCATCTTTGGTGAACCACAACCCGACGACCAATCAACACGACGAAAACGCGGCAAACGAGAAACATCCAAAGACAGTGATTCGCCCGAAGAAAAGAAAGGCGATAAAGCGGACGACCAGGAAGACAACAAGGAAGCGAAGGACGGCGACGAGGCGGAATGAGAATCCTGATCCGCGGTGGTAGAGTCATTGATCCGGCTTTCGACACCGACGAAATCAAAGACCTGTGGATCGATGGCGATCGGATCATCGACGGAGAAGACCTGGCTGAGAACGACGCTCATAAAGTGATCAATGCCGATGGCTGTGTTATCATGGCCGGTGGAATTGACATCCACACGCATATCGGCGGCGGAAAACTTTCGATCGCGCGCATGTTGATGCAAGACGAGATCGAACAATCGGCGTTGAAACTTGGACGCCAAGCTCAGCAGTGCGATTACTTGCCAACAGCTGCCGTGACGGGCTGGCGTTACCTGGAAATGGGGTACACCGTCGCATTTGAACCGGCAATGATTCCGTGTAACGCTCGCGCCGCACACGCGGAAATGTCAGACATCCCCGGCTTGGCAACGGGCGGCTTTTGCTTACTTGGCAATGACGAAGTCCTACTGCGACTCATCGCAAGCAAGGCTCCACAATCGCTGATCAATGATTATGTCGCTTGGATGGTCCGGGCCACGCAAAGCATCGCCATCAAAGTCGTCAACGCGGGTGGGATTTCGGCATTCAAGTTTGGTGAACGCAATTTAGATGTTGATGAAAAGCATCCACATTACGGCGTGACCCCCGGCGATATCATTCGCGTGCTCGCCCGCGCGGCGTTTGAAATTGGCCTGACACATCCGCTTCACATTCATTGCAGCAACTTGGGTGTTCCGGGCAATATTTCGTCCACCCTGGCGACAATCAAAGCTGCCAACGGATTTCCGATCCACCTGACACACGCACAATTCCACAGCTATGCCAAAACCGAAACGGGGATGGCATCGGCCGCCGAAGCACTGGTCCAAGCGATCAACCAAAACCCCAACGTGACCATCGACGTCGGCCAGATCATGTTCGGCCAAACCGTCACGATCAGTGCCGATGCCCCACACCAGTTTGAAAATCGAGGCCACGCATCACCGCGAAAATCCGTGATCGCGGACATCGAATGTGAAGCAGGCTGCGGCGTGGTTCCGTTCCGTTATCGCAAACGTCAATTCGTTCACGCGTTGCAATGGGCGATCGGGTTGGAACTGTTTTTGATGGTGGATGATCCTAGCCGAGTTTTCTTGACAACCGACCATCCCAACGGCGCCCCCTTCACAGCGTATCCGCACCTGCTTCGCCTGCTATGTGACCGCTCGTTCCGCGAAACGGCTCTCGGTGAAATCGACGCAGATGCTGCCGCGGCAAGCTCGCTGGCGGGACTTGATCGAGAATATTCGATCGCCGACGTCGCCACGATGACACGATCGGCGCCCGCAAGAATCATGGGCTTACATGACCGAGGCAATTTGGGTCCCGGCTCGATCGCTGACGTTGTGCTTTACCAACAGGACGATGACATCGAAAAGATGTTTCGATCCCCACGGCATGTGTTCGTCGCAGGCGAACACTTGGTCGACCAGACACGCGCAGACGATCCGATTGACTTGTCGGCGGCAAAACAAATTGAACACCAAACGTTGATTGCCGACGTGTCGTTCGACGTCCAGCAGGCCGAGCGTTTTCGGTCGATGTACAACGAAACTTCGACGTTCGATTTCGAACGGCTGTGGATCAGCGACGAAGAACTGCATTCGGTCATTGGCTCGCGACCGACTCGGCAAAAAATCCGGAGTCGAGCATCATGACCGAACCTGCAATTCCGCTATCCATTAATGGTGTGGACATAGAAGATACGTTTGCGGAAGCCTTCGATATGAAGGCAACGAGATTGATTGTGACCGCGATCGATTCTTTCTGGGCACGACAAGCCGCGGTCGCGATGAGCGGTTTTGGGACCAGTGTGATCGATTGCAAAATTGAAATCGATATCGAACGAGAGCTGACCGCTGACGAGACACCTGACGGCCGCCCCGGTTTTGCTTTGCTGGGCTTTGCGATGTCAGGCGGTGAACTGGAGAAACAGATCACCCGTCGTTGCGGACAATGTGTACTGACCTGCCCGACGACGTCGCTGTTTTCGGGACTCGAGTCGGTTCGCGATCAAACAGATAAACGTGTCCCGTTGGGCAAGTCACTGCGTTTTTTTGGCGACGGTCACCAGATCAGCAAATGGATCGCGGGACAACGTTACTGGCGAGTCCCAGTGATGGATGGTGAATTCCTGTGCCAACACGATGCACCTCGGATCGATGGTATCGGCGGCGGAAACTTCTTGCTGGTCGCCGAATCGCTACCGACGGCCCTGCGAGCGGCAAAAATTGCGGTCGATGCGATCGCCACGATGCCCGGTGTGATCGCACCTTTTCCCGGTGGTGTTGTCCGCAGTGGATCGAAAGTCGGTTCGAAATATAAATCGATGATCGCATCAACCAACGATGCATACTGCCCGACACTTCGAGGCGTTGTGGATTCGAAACTGTCTCTGAAACAAAACGCGGTTCTAGAAATTGTGCTCGACGGGATCGACTTTGCGTCAATTTCCAAGGCCATTGAAACGGGCATTCGCGCCGCATGCGACGCCTGCGGAAACAAAGGTTTACTGTCGATCACGGCTGGCAACTACGGCGGAAAACTGGGGCGTCATCACTTCAAGCTTCATGAGATCTTGCGATGACCCGCTGGACGTTCACGACCAGATCAAACAGCTTTTCGAAAATCGACATTGCGCCGGTTCGCCGAAGCTGGTTGGCCGAACAAACGTTAGCCGACATTCAACATCAACAGCTGATTGCCGACGGCAGCCCCATCGACGCAGCCGAAATATTTGACATACAAATCGTCGACAGCGAATCCGACGAGATCGTCATCGAAGGTGACTTGCGCAACGGAATCAATACCGCAGCGATGCACGACGCTGGAGTTTTCCGAGTTTGTGGAAGTGTCGGCGATTATGCCGGATGCAGCTTGCGAGGCGGCACGCTATTGGTCGAAGGCAACGCGGCGGATTTCCTGGGCGCTCCGCTTGGTACGAAAAAGAGCGGCATGTCCCGTGGCGAAATCATCGTTCGTGGTGACGCGGGCAACTATGCCGGACACCGAATGCGTCGTGGGACGATCACCATCGCCGGAAGTGCAGGTGACTTCCTGGCCGCTTCGATGGTCGCCGGAACGATCGGAGTTGGTGGCACTTTTGGGCGGAGCCCCTGTGTCGGCATGCGCCGCGGCACAACGATTCTGCCAAAAGCGAACCTTGACATGTTCGCAAGCGAAAAATCACCAGACACCGAGAAGTCCACGTACACCGCTGCCAACTTGTATCGACCCGTTTTTTTCTCGCTCTTTCAGGGTGAATTGATGCGCAGTGTCGTGTCTCAACTTGGCGGCGAAACCGTCCACCGGATTCGTGCCGATCGCCGCGTTGATGGACAGGGAGAGATCCTTTTCCCAGCTCGGTAAATTCAAAATTCTGGCATTCGGTTTCGAATGACTTTCCTGTTCACTGGCACGATGTCCGTACGTTTTCGGTTAAACTAATGCCGTTACCTGCCTCCAGTCTTTTCCCGCCTAGGAGTCTTCCTTCCATGACTCGTATTACCCGTCGTCAATTTTCCGCGGCATCCGCGGCATCCGCGGCATCATTCGCTAGCCTTTCATTCGGCGTCCACAGTAGCCAATCCGCCAAAGCATCTGACAACCCAAACGAAAAACTGGGCGTTGTCGTTGCCGGTCTCAATAGCCGAGGCCGTTCTCACGTTGCGGGTTTCGGAAATGATTCGCGATGTGAGATTCGCGCAATCGTTGACATCGACGAAAAGGTGGCCGAAAGGGCAGCCGCCAGCATCAAAGAACAGTACGGCAAAGCTCCCAAGGTCTATCGTGATTTTCGCGAGATGCTTGAATCGGATGATTTGCAGATCGTCACCGCTGCGACACCAAATCATTGGCACGCATTGATGGGTGTCTGGGCAATGCAGGCCGGCAAAGACGTCTACATCGAAAAGCCCATCAGCCACAACGTGATGGAAGGACGCTCGCTGGTCGAAGCCGCCAAGCGTCACCAACGCATGTTCCAAACCGGAACACAGTGCCGCAGCAGCAAAGGTGTGATCGACCTCGTCGACTTCGTCCAAGGTGGCGGAATCGGTGAAGTCAAACTCGCGCGCGGCCTTTGTTACAAACGCCGAAAATCAATCGGGCCGCTTGGCAACTACCCGATCCCCGACAACGTTGACTTCAACCTGTGGAGCGGACCGGCAACCTACACCGACCCGAAAGTCACTCGGCAAAAGTTCCACTACGATTGGCACTGGCAACGACACTATGGCAACGGTGATTCCGGCAACCAAGGCCCACACCAAACCGATGTCGCACGCTGGGGACTTGGCTTGGAACGTCACCCGGAATCGGTTCTAACCTATGCGGGCCGCCTAGGCTACAAAGCGGAACGCAAGAACCCTGACTACGTCGATGCCGGTGATACTGCAAACACTCAGGTTTCGATTTACAACTACGGTGACAAGACCATCGTTTTTGAAACACGTGGCCTAAGCGTCGACAACAGCGCCGACAAAGAAATCAACGAACTCTTCGGCAGCAACCGCGGCAATCGTATCGGTGTCATCTTCTATGGCAGCGAAGGCTATGCGATCCAAGGACCTCGCTACGAAAACGGGGCCGTGTTCGACAAGAACATGAAACTCGTTCGTGAGTTCAAGCACGACACCAAAGTCGACGGGCAGTTGAACGACGTGCACATGAGCAACTTCGTCGACTCAGTCGTTTCACGTGACTATTCAACGCTGCATGCCGACGCGATGTGCGGACACCTGTCTGCGTCGATCGCGCATCTCGGAAACATCGCTTACTATGTCGGGCAAGACCAAAAGGCATCGCCGGACGAAATCAAGCAAGCGGTCGAGAAATTCGATTCATCCGATGATGATGTCGCGACATTCGAACGAACTTTGCAGCACCTTCGCGACAACGGTGTCAAACCAGAATCCGAACAGCTGTCCCTGGGCCCGGTTCTGAACTTTGATCCTAAGTCGGAAAAGTTCGCCGACAACGATGCGGCCAACGCAATGTTGACTCGTCAATATCGCGACGGCTTCGAAGTTCCCAAACCTGCAGACGTCTAGGCTGCGTCTCACGACCGGGCTGGGCTCAACCGACGTCCAACATGCACCAGCGTGTAGCCAATGACTTGGCAACACACTGGTATTGGCGGCGATGTCCTGCAAATCGCTACGCAGCGCAAACGTTGACTGCAAAAACTTCATCGTTTGACCACCAGTGTTCGCACGCACGTCATCGCGTTAAACGCGTCATCTCCGTAGAATGCCACCTCTCCCGATCGAATCCCACCGGCAAGAAGGCTTTCCCTGAAAACCTTCCATGCAGAGATTCCGTACAGAGATGACGATTGAGACGCGACAAAGTCGCCAACTTCGCAGTGCGACTAACACTAGGCCCTTCTTGGATCAGAATCACCGGGAACCAATACGGTGACACTTTTCATAAACGCTTCTGTCGGACGTCGTGGTGTCAACAAGCACGACGACACCACTGGTGTGCAGAAGGCAATCAATCAAGTGCCATTGGATGATGGTGGATCTCCAGTCCCACTGAAACCGGATGGCATTTGCGGGCGCAAAACGATCGATGCGATCGAACGGTTCCAGATTCACCATTTCGGATGGCCGGGTGCCGATGGCCTAATCGAGCCGGGCCGGCAAACGTACAACCGCTTGGTTCTCTATACGTTTCCGGATTTGGAGCTGCCTCCGATTCCAAAACGTCGCGCCGAACCGCGATCAACGAAGTTCATCATCATGCGCGAAAACGCGCGAGATTCGTTTGGAGCGAGCAATCACGATTACTATTTCGAAGTCCGTTCGGTGCCCCATAACTTCGCTAGCGTCTACTATCTTGAACGCAGGCCGATGCCCAAACCGCGGCCGATCCCGACCAAATTCAACGGACACTTTTCAATCTTCCATACGAAGAAGCCGATCACGACGAAAGAGTTCCAATGCCAGGCGGTGTATTTCTCTCGCGAGCAAGTTGCTCAAAAGGTAGAAAGTCACCTCACGCTTGTTCTCGATAGCGGGTCGATCGAGATCCCGATGGACTCGCATTTGATCGGTCCCCACGGAATCGTCCGCCACAGCCAAGGTGGCGCCAGCACGTTTCAGTCTGGCCTGTTCGACTTCGTCTCCTTAGCCGATCAAGTGTTTTAAGGCTTGCAGTTCAACTGCAGTTTTCGGTCCTCGCCGATAAAGCGAATGATGCTTCTCGAGCGACAATGATGGCTCAACAGCAGATTCATCATGATAGCCCACCCTCCAGTCGTGAAAGGTGGGCCATCGCGGATGAGCTCTAGTGGCGTTGGTAAGTTCCGATCAATTCAGACTCTGCCAACACCTTTCCTTGCATTGCCTTTTCGAGAGCGATCCGATCAGCTCCCGGATCAAGGTCAAGCTTTTTCGAAAGTGCATAAAGCTTGAACCGATAATGGTGCACTTCTTTTTGGGCCGGTGGTGTCGGGCCACAGTAACCCATCTTTGGTCCGCCAGTTGTGGAATGCTGTCCTTGCAAGATCCGAATCGGCATGTCAGTTGTCGATTCGCGTGGCAAGTGCTCCGGCAGTTCCGCTAGGTCTGGCGGAATCTTGTAGACCAGCCAATGCACACTGTCTTCTTTCGATGACGCGTCAGGATCTTCGCATACGATTGCAAGTTCCTGAGTGCCTTCTGGAAGGCCTCGCCATCGCAGTGGAGGAGAAACATTGGCACCCTCCACCGTATACTTTTCCGGCAACGTTGCCCCATTGAAAAACGCTGGGCTTGAAATGGTCAGGCACATGATAATCACCTGCTTGATAGTTCAGATCGACGCGACAACGGCCTTCGGCACAGGTGGCACGAAACCACAACCGATTCGCGTGGGACTGAATCCCATGCATTTCATTTTAGCCGATCGCAACGCATAAACCGAGCGTAAAGGTTGTGATTCCCACCAAGTGCTTGCAACTGTCGAGGCCAGTGTTCGTTGGCACACCGATCTACAGGTTGTGTTGCAGTGCTTATTGGTTTGCAATTGGTGTTCCAATCATCAGCCCCAATCCGGATTGCCGTAAGACCCGCAAGATTGCGATCAAATTTGCATCGCGAAGAGGCTTAATGCCGCTCAGCTGACCAATACTTGGCCGGTCGATCAAAGATTGAATACTCACAGAGTGTTGCTATCAATATTAGCCATGCTTCACTGTGCTGACGTGCACTTTAAATTTGCCTCATGTGTGCATTCGGTACCAACTTTGGCCGCCGAACGAGTCAGTTGACCCTCAATGATTAGGCATCATTGGCTTTCCGCAACGGGCGTATCATCCGGCCATCGCAATCGATCGGCGGTTTTCCATTCATCCCATTGCTTGCCCCAACCGTCGTACCTAAATCGATAGCGTTCGCCTTCGATTTCTTTAATCGTTCCGTCGTACCAACGACTGCTCCACTTCACGCGAACCTTGTCGCCGACTTCAGGCAGCTTCGCGATGACGGGCTGGAATATTGCGTCACGCTGTTCGACATACCATTGCTTGGCAAACGTCTGGTCTTCGCTTGATAGCTGTTTGTAGGCAATCGAAGACTCAGTCCCATCCGGCATGCGCACTCGAACGACCGTTTGATCGCGTTCCTTTTCGACGGCGAAGATGTCGCCTGAATCTAAAACATCGCCCGAAGCATCATGCCACTGACGAGCCTCCGTCGCTTGGTCCAAAGTATCTTGTTCCGCAGAAGTCGGCTGCTTCGCTCTGGCCATCGCGCCGACTTGTGATGGCTGAACGACCTCGAAGGGATTTTCTAGCGCTGGAATGCTTTGACCAGAGCTTGGTTCGACCTCCAACGCAGGCGGATCGGCAGCTTCGACGACCTCGACCTTGGACGGCGATTGCTCCGAAGCCGTCGCGGGCGTTTCGAACTCGGCTTGCGGGGCACCTGTGGCTTCATTGCTAGACTCAGCCGCGACAACGCTGGGTTGCACGGTGTCGGTTTCTAGCGGAGCAGTTTCATTGACATTGGAATCTTCCATGTCGCTGTTCGACTCATCGCGATCAGGACCATCGTTGTCCTGTGGAACTTGTGGTGCCAGCTGATTTTGACCGAGCGGTGTTGTTTGTACGGGCAGCGGCACTGTTGGTGCGGACGTCTCCGTCTCTGGATTGGATTGATCATCGCGCATCGCAAACCTGGGCTGCTCTGGTTGCGGTTGATCTGCGAATTGTTCTCCTAGCCAACCGACGGCATACACGATTCCGATAACAAGACATCCAACGGCACCGACACATGCCAATAGAACCAGTAATGATTGCACTAAGCTAGGTTCAGCGTTGTCTTCGGGACCGAGCGAAGCGTTTTCTCCAGACCCTTCGTAGACCAGATGAATCACTTTGCCTTCACGGCCAAAGACCGATTCACGGTGCAGCACTCGAATGCGTTCATGCTCGGTTTCGCCAAGTGAGTCGCCGTGTTTTAGCACCGGCCCATTGAGCATCAGGTATTCACACACACCTGTCAGTCTTGCGTAAAGCTCTTCAGCCGATTCGGTCGCGGTGACACATTCGATTTCCATTAATCCGAACGCTTCAAGTCCGGTTGTCAAACCCATGGTCGGATGGCCTTCGTGCGGCACCACATCGATGTCGATCCACAGCCCCACTGGCAAGTCGTCCTTGCCCATTGAATCGACGACGAGACGAAAGTTTTCACTCGATACCTTGGTCGCTTGCTTTCCCCAAAGGATTCCGACTGCGGTGGGATAGAGATTCAGAATCGCATTGACAGCTTGCGTCAAAATCTTCGCCTGGGTGACGGGAGAGTTCTTCGAGTCGCCAACGACGACAACCCAGTGGCTTTGATGAGAAGCCAGCTGCGCCTGCGCATCAGGCCAAAGCGGAGTTGCGGATTCTTCATCGGATTCGGTCGGAATCTTGGGCATTCGGGAAACAAAAATCGCTCCCGGATCGACTCCGTCCTCGCCCTTATCGACCAAATCAATCTGATGGATGTTTTCTGAATCTGCCTTGATCGAGTCGATTTCGATGGCATCTGGAAAGCAACCAGACATGTGCTCCCCGAACGCACGCGAATCGAACTGGGGAGCGTCGGAGAAAACGACAAAGCAAACCATAGTCATGATCGAATCTCATCCATCGATGAAAACCAAACCGCAAAAAGTTGTCCGACCAGTCTAACTGTCCAACCAACAATCACCCGGCGATTCTGCCCCGATCTCAATTGCTTCTTCGTAATCGATCTTCTGATTTACTAAAGCATTTCAAATATCTAGTCGCGACTGGCAGCATGCGTGATCCCTCATCAAACCTGCATGAACACTGGCGCCCTTCCGACTTATTTCGACCAAAATTTGACAACCAGCGCCGGGGGTAATAGAACACCCCCAGGACCCGCTACAGAGCACGCCGCCGGCGACTCAGCATGCTTGGTGCCCCGAGTGACACGAGCAGGTGAATCGCGGCAGGCACTCACCATGTGAGGTTGAGATTTTGAAGAACACCCGGAAATTGATCCATGGTGACGAACGGAAATGACTGATCGGAGGATTTCCGAAAGTCTCGTTCAATAGCTCTCAGTGTGTCCGAACAACTGGCTATACACGATTGAATGTGAATGAGGTTCGCAACCGATGAAGTTGCTTGATCGATCAACAACCGCCCGCATTCGAATGAACCGTCCGGCAAGCAAGCCTGTCAGTTTTACGAGCTTACGGCCACTCTTCCTGCTACACAAAAGCTTGATCATCACGTTACTGATTGGCGTCAGTATCGGTTGCCAAAAAAGTGATCCGCAGTCACCGAAAGTTGATGAGGCGATGCAGCGCGCCAAAAGGGCGAAGATAAAAGTCGAAGATGCCGTCCGTTTTTATTCTTATCGTGATGGGCAACCGGTCCCCGATCTCTTTGCCGGTATGGACGCGATTCATCAAGGGGATCCGGATAGCCCTGACGCTTTGCTCGACAAAAGCAATGGCAAGCGTGCCTTCGCAGAAGTTGTCGATGTTGACCTCAGACGCGACAGCATAAGCAAGTCGGACAACGAGATCATTGGACGCAACACATGGATGGCTTGGTGCGCGGGAAATGAAGGCTTTTGGGACTGGCTTGCGACGGACAGCCTTGGATTCATTGATCTACTAAAGCTCGTTGATTCGCGAGAACGCCAAAGTCGATTCGAAAAGACTGGGATGATCAATGAACCGGGCATGATGCAATCGGCAGATGGTACGCGGATTAAACATGAGTTCGGTCTATGGCTGGATCAACCGACGGACCCGTTTTATCGACAGTGGAGGCAGTATTACTTAGAACAGACCTTTGAAGAACTCAAGGCGGGCAACCACTACTCACAAATCGGACTTCACAAGCGATCTGCCAACGGTGGATACACAGGGCCATCTCTTTACCAAGGCGAACCGCGTGACACCCCCAAGAAACCTCGCTACCGCTACCCGTCGGACTATTTGCCCGATGAAATGCGTGAGTCGATTTATGCACTGTCGATCAGTCGAGCTGAGACGCAAGTGCAACCTGGAAAGACCGACGTTAACCAATCATATGAAGCCTATCAGTCTGATAAGTTCGACACGGCTCATGACAACCCCTACGACAAACGGATTCCACCTCCGGACCTTTACGGTCTCTCTAGCGGCGTTATCGGACTAAGGCTGTTCCCCAACCCGTACTTTGATGCCGAAGCTCAGGCGAAGTGGGATCCCGACGCGTATCAAAAGGATCGATCGTACTGGTCTGACCCGAACTTGATTCGCCCATTTCGAGTTGGCATGAGCTGCGCCTTTTGCCACACATCGTTTCACCCACTGCGTCCACCCAAAGATATCCAAAACCCTCGCTGGGAAAACCTTTCGGGCAACATCGGTGCTCAGTACCTCTCGATGAGAGCAACGGTTGGCGGTTTGCTAGAACCCGATAACTTTGTCTATCACTTACTTGAGAGCCAACCGCGTGGCACGATCGACACATCGCTAATCGCGTCGGACAACATCAACAATCCGAACACGATGAATGCCATCTTTGGATTGCCCCAAAGGGCCATCCTTTCACTGTCAAACCCACAAGAACGGCTCAGCAAAACGAGCGCGTCGCTTCCTTCGCTGTGGGACGACAACCAATCTGCCCCAGTACTTCGCTCTAGCGCTGACAATCCATCGAAGCAGATAATCCATCCTGGAAACAACCTTCTTGGAGATGCGGTAAACGACATGGTCGCGGGATTCTGGAGCGGCTTTGTGAATCAATTTGGTTTAGAAGATCGAATTATCGAATCAAATGGCAACCCTCGTTTTGTCCCACGCATCCTTCTTGATGGGTCTGACAGTATCGGTACTTGGGGTGCCTTAGCACGCGTGTACCTGAATATCGGAAGCTACTGGGAACAGTGGAACGAACTGCACCAGGTCGTGATTGGCTTCGAACCGCAACGTCCGTTCCTGCTGCGGGACTGCGAAACCAATTCGGTTTATTGGAACGCGACCGAAAAACGAGTCCCCGGCCTGCGTGACTACTTCCTACAAATCACGCCTCCGATGCCGTTGCTTTCGACGCCAGATGGCACCGACCGCTTAGACCCCATCGAATTCGATCGATTGAAACAACTGGCCGAGCAAGAAAAACAGCCTCTCGACGCACTGCTACAACAAGCCCGTGCACAGCACGTCGACTGGAAACAGCTGGCAAGAGGCAGACAAGTCTTTGCCGCAAACTGCATCGTTTGCCATTCAAGCATCCAACCGGAAAGCCATGTCGCTCATACGATCCTTCCGCCGCGAAAAAGTCTTTGCAAAAAGCTGATTGAATTCTTACGACATACCTTCTGCGGCATCCCACCCTCGCAAAGCGATTTTACGGTAGATGAATTCAAATCGCTTGCCACCGAACGAAAAGCCTATCGCGAACGAGACGAACAAACCGGTGAATTCTGGGAACACGAACCGGGGCGATGGCTTGATGATCCGACTTACCAGCGTTGGGCCAATTGGATTGTTGATCAACCGGCATTCTGGAAACACAACTATCTTTCAACCGACTATCGCATCCCGATCAATGTGGTCGGAACGAATTCCAGCCGTGCGATGGCGACCAACGGCATGTCGGGTCGAATGTGGCAAGACTTTGCTTCGGAAAGCTACAGAGAGCTGCCTTCACCTGGCGAGATTGAATACTTTGATCCCTACAAAGGCGAAAACGGTGAATGGTCCACGTACTCGCCACGGCACACCGCACCTGAAGGCGTGCCGAATCAAGGTGGTGGACCAGGATACTACCGAGTCCCTTCGCTAATCTCGATCTGGGCGACTGCGCCTTTCCTGCATAACAACTCACTCGGCCTCTACAACAACGACCCTTCCGTCGATGGTCGATTGGAGGCGTTTGACGATGCGATTCGCAAATTGCTTTGGAAAGAAAAACGACTCGAAAGCAGTAGCTATAACGGAGCGACAGCGGAACGACTAGAACAGGACAATGGCTTGATCTGGCGAACGCCTCAAGAAACGTACCTGACGATCGATTCGAAACGCACGCCAACAATTGCCAGAAGTTTGTTGAACATTGGTGGCATCGTTCATTCGAAATACTTCGGGTGGCTCCACGGCATTTGGCCAAACTGGCTACCGAGCGCGATTCTACTTGGCGGAGCATTTCTGATGCTCAGTCTGTCAAACTCGCGGTTACGCCACCTAGCAGCAACATGGATCTTCATCGCTTCGCTCCTTATTTGTTTCGGGTACATCTTCGTGTCGATCGGCTTCGCCGCTTCGATCATCACCCTGTTTCGTGATAGTGAACTGTGGATCCCAGTGGTGACGCTGGGCATCTTGGGAATCGTTCTGTCCCTACCCGTTTGGCACAATCGGCAGGTTCAACGATCAGGAAACGTCATTGCCTTAGTTGCCATAGTCTTGGGTTCCGCCTGCGTTCTACTGCGGACTTTCCCGGATCTTCCCCTGGATATATTGATCGCGCGAATCCATCCCTGGTGGCTTCCGGGCGCTGCGGGCGTGCTGGTGGCAATCTCACTTTGGCTCCCGCTGAACCCCTTGCACATCCGCTTTTCGAGTTACGGCCTTGTCATCCTGTCCCTGATTCTCGGCACCATGATCTATTACAAAGCGGGCGACTTGGGCGACATCACCATTGGTCCGATTCCTAAAGGGACGCCAGTCAACTTGCTTGCGAATTTCAATCCCGAAGCCGATCGAAAGGATCAAATCAAAGCCATCTCCGCGATCACATCGGGCCTCGCCGAAATCAAGTCGCGTGGGTTGAACGATCCGGCAAACGCTGAAGAACTGGACAGGGTGATGAAGAAGGAAATTGCCCCTGCCCTTATGAGTGTCAATAAGTGCCCTGACTTTGTGATGGACCGAGGACACGATTACCCGTGGTTTGACAACATGTCTGATGCTGACAAGGACGCGTTGATCGAACTTCTAAAGACCCTCTAACCGACGCCAAGATCTCTACTGTCGAAAAACAGATGTAAACAGTCGCAGGCACTTCAATGACGAACATACATAACTCGACGTCGACACCCAGCAGTGACAACGCCTCGTCACCTCGACAAGAAAGGTACGACTACATCGTTGTCGGGTCTGGTGCAGGAGGCGCCCCACTGGCTTCCAGATTGGCCCGAGCGGGCAAACGAGTACTTGTGATTGAGGCCGGATCCAACCACACCGAATCCAGTGCGGTTGCGCCAGAGAACGAGGTTTCAAGAGTCCCACTGCTGCACGCGGTTTCGACCGAACATCCGGAACTTGCTTGGCGATTCTTTGTCAATCACTACAAGATGACCAACGGGAGGCCGCCTGACGGGATCGCCACCGACCCCAAAACTTATTACCCAATGGAGGATGATCCGCTCGCGGACCAACGGAAAGGAATTTTCTACCCACGCGCAAGCGGTATTGGAGGATGCACGATCCACAATGCGATGATTACGATCGCAGGACCAAGCTCTGACTGGGATGAGCTCGCAAGTTTTTTGCATGATCCTTCATGGGCAGGCAACCAGATGCGAGCGTACTTCAAACGCCTGGAGAACAATGGCTACTCTCCAGCCCCAGACCTGAGTCGACGTGACACGGCGAGTGAACGCTGGCAGCAATTCAAAAACAACCTACGGTTTCTTCGGGGTAGACGTCCCAATTCCGCCAGTGGCAACCACGGTTTCGACGGTTGGCTTCACACCAGTTTTTCTGATTACCGAATCGGACTGGATGACAAACAGCTGGTGAAGATGATCGCCGCAGCCCTTCGTCGATCCAAGAAAGAAGGACTCGACAATAGCTGGACATTGCTTCGTCGTTTCTTCAGGGGTGAGTTCATTGAAACGCTAGACCCAAACCATAGCGAAACCCAGCGAAACAGTCCCGAAGGCTTGGTAATGATCCCACTATCGATTTTCGGTCGTGGAACCACAATTCACCAAAACCGCCAATCCCCCTACGCAATGTTGGGTCGACGCAGCAGCCCTCGAGAATTTCTTCTCGAAACACTCGCGACAAAACCTAACTACCTCACCATCAAAACAGACTGCTTAGTAACGGAGGTTATCTTAGAAGATCAACCTGATTCAAAGCGGGGTGAAAAGCATCGTGCCATTGGGGTGAAATACCAGCAAGGTAAAAAGCTCTACCAAGCCCATGTCAATCCCACCGACGATCAGGAACCAATCCAAGAAGCTGAAGCGTACGTCCACGATAACGGTGAAGTCATCCTTTGCGGGGGCACTTTTAATACGCCACAACTGTTGATGCTTTCGGGGATCGGCGATCGGACGCACCTAGAGGAACACCAGATCGAATGCAAGGTCGATCTACCTAGCGTCGGCAAGAACCTTCAGGATCGCTATGAGGTCTCGGTTGTCAGCGAAATGAAGAATGACTTCAGCCTGCTGGACGGCGCAAGGTTTGAAGTGCCAGGCGATGGAATGGAGGCGGACCGCCATCTTCAACAATGGCGTGAAGAGGGCAGCGGTCTCTATGCGTCCAACGGCAGCATACTCGGCATCTTTAAACGCTCTGACCCTACACTTGAACAGCCCGACTTGTTCATCTTTGGGATTCCCGGCGATTTCCGTGGCTACCAAGTCGGGTACTCAAAAGTCGAAAGCCATCGAAAATTCACTTGGGTGATCCTTAAGTCACACAGTCAGAACCGTGATGGCTATGTACGGCTTCGCTCGAAAGACCCACGCAAAACACCAGAGATTAACTTCAATTACTTCAACACCGCGGATAGCGACCAACGTTCCGACCGTACCATCGATGCTGACGCCCGAGCACTGATCAACGGGGTTGAGTTCGTTCGCGGAATTCTGAAAGACGCCAGCAAGGTCGTCGACCGTGAAGTCCACCCCGGCACCGAAATCGATCTGCGAAAATTTGTCGAACGTGACGCCTGGGGGCATCATGCTTGCGGGACATGCCGGATGGGTCCCGACGGAGATAACAACGCAGTCTTAGACAGCCGATTTCGCGTCCGATGTGTCGATGGGCTTCGCGTAGTGGATGCCTCGATCTTCCCAAAGATCCCTGGCTATTTCATCGTGTCGAATATCTATATGGCCAGTGAAAAAGCGGCCGACGTTATCTTGGAAGACGCTGCCAGCAGGCACCCCCAGAACCCCCACTATCCACGCGAACTGATGCAGATGGAACGGAAAGCCATCGCGCGTCGACGAACAGAAGCAAAGATTGATCCGGATGAAATCACGGACAGCTTGACCGACGAAACGGATTCCTGGACCGACGATATCTCAGGTCTGGCAATCTCTGGAGGCGGCATTCGTAGTGCCACATTGGGCCTAGGTGTCATCCAAGGACTCGCCAAATCGGAACTGCTCAAGCGAGTCGATTTTATGTCGACGGTCTCTGGCGGAGGCTACGTGGGTTCTTTCCTCGGTCGCATCTATGATCGCCTGCGATCTTCGCCGGGACAGATTGATACCGGCACGACGGCCTCAGACATCGTTCAGAAGGAATTGACTAAAGAACACTCGCCAATGATTGCTTGGCTACGCAGTCATGGAAATTACATCGCACCGTATGGTGGCGGAGGAAACCGCCTAAACTTCGCAACGTTTTTCAGAAACTTGCTTAGCGTGCACCTTCTGATCGCAGCCGCCGCACTTGCCGTTTTTGGTTTGGCCAATGCATTTCGGTTCGTCGGCTTCGAAAACTTATTTGCCACGACGGGCTTGGTCCTTCGTCCCGAACATATGCCGATTGGGTTTCTTGTTCAATCACTGATCGGTCCATGGTTTAGCCCTTGGCTGGTTGTCGCTGAGTTTCTTTTATTCTTCCTCGTAGTGCCGCGGATCTTTGCATTTTGGTCAGTATCGACCGAGAAACATGAAACGTTCCACCGGATCCCCTTGTTTCTTCTGTTTGTATTTTCAGGGCTGTTTCTCTTTCTTGGGGTTCGTGACGGACTGCAATTGGAGTTCATAATTTTAGCATTATCGATACTCAGCACGCTGATCCAATGCGAACTCGCGTGGTACCGAGGTCGACAACAGGACCGTTCGACAGGTACCGGAGGCCCGTCAATGCAACGAGCAAGGACCTTAAACTACCTGACCTACGATCTGGGACTGGGGCTCGCCGTCACCGGTGCTGCGTTGCTATTTGTTGTTATCGATTCACTTGGCTACGCACTACAAGAACACATCGTTGCCCAAACGAATTCGTATCGAATTGCCTTCGCATCAGCTGCAGTCACAATCTCTGCAGGCATCCCGTTCGTTCGCTGGATTGCGGGACTGTTCAAAGAACAAGAAGGCAGCAAGCCGTCGTTTCTGGGCCAGTTCGTCAGAACGAACCTGGTTGCCGGTACGATTGGCTTCGCGTTGATCTTTGCCTTGTTGGTAGTCTACTCGTTTGCATCACATACGACCTATTCGCGTGCACTTGAATCCAACGGACATCTACCCTGGTTGGGACTGGCCATCACACTTGTCGCATGCATTTTAACGATTCTTGCCGCGTTCCCCAGTTCGATCGGATTTGTCAATCGCTCCTCACTATCACAGGTCTATGCCGCTCGACTGGCCGGATCCTACTTGGGTGCATCCAACCCCGCTCGTCATCGTTCCGATGGTCGAAATATCACCGACGTTATCCCGGGTGATGATGTCGATTCGATTCGCGACTATCGCCCCCATGAATCGGGCGGCCCCTTTCACATCTTTAACCTTATTCTCAATCAAACAATTGAATCCGGTTCACGCTTGGTCAAAAGCGACCGCAAAGGCACTAGCGTTGCAGTCTCTCCGCTAGGCTTAACTGTTGGTGAATTTTGGCATGCCAAATGGACCGATCCGTCACTTGCAGGCATGCACCGCCAATCGAATTCGCTTGCCGGACTTCAACCGATCGGACGTGCCATCGGGACGGACCATCCACTTATCGACCAATTTGATCGTAGCGCCGATCGAGCCGAAATGCTCCCACTGAGACGCTGGATGGCGATTTCAGGAGCAGCAGTTGACCCTGGACAAGGACGTACAACCAAAACAGGAACAGCTTTTCTGATGGGATTGGTCAACCTGCGTACCGGGTATTGGTGGAACAGCGGCATCCCTGAAACGTCGCGGACAGGTTTCCCAAATCTGACCTTGATGCGCAGGGTCCTTTACCTGATCCCCAAAGTCTTCGTCACGCAGTTTCTGCTGGCGTTCGAATGGCTCGCGAAATACCCAGGCCCTTGGTGGCGATATTGGCACCTAGGAGATGGTGGTTTCTTCGAAAACCTCGGCGCTTACGAACTCATTCGGCGCCGCGTCCCACGCATTATCATTATCGATTCCGGCGCCGACCCCGAATACAAATTCGATTGCCTCGGTGAGTTGATTCGAAAAGCTCGAATAGATTTCGCCACCACAATCCGCCCGTGGGACGAAAATGACTTTGCGCAAGTCAAGTTCAAAGGTGACTCCGAAGATCAAACCGAAGTCCCCGAATCAATTGGCTTGCTAAGCGATATCAATCGCCCAGGCGACGGATCATCAACCGCATCGAAACGAGCGACGCTGCTATGGGCAGAGTATCAATCCCCGGAAAAGCCGAAGGATCATTCTGCCGACGACGCTCACAAAAAACGCTCCCTCATTCTTTACATTAAGGCAACGATGACGGGTGGCGAACCCATCGACGTCGCGAACTACGCCGGAGCCAATCCGACATTTCCCCATGAAGCAACCGCCGACCAGGTCTTTGATGAAGCCCAATGGGAGAGTTATCGAAAGCTAGGAGAACACGCGAGCAAGGAACTCTTTCCAGACAACTGGTTCTGGAGGATCAACATATGACATCGCTCCTCAACCACGCGAACAAAGCTGCCGCTCTCAAACGCTCCGATATCCCACACACCCGATTGCCAGTTGTCAAATTACTGCTGCTTCGACTAGCGATCGTCTACCTTCTTCTTAGTGGAAGCGTGACGGCCTCCGATCACGCCGATCCGATCGACCCGCTGTACTGGAAACGTCAAGAAAGTGCAATCACCGACCTATTCGTTTTCCCAGTTCTGAAGACCGATCAAGGTTCCCCTGCCACGACAAACCAGGCTAAAAATACTTACCTAGACGCTGTTGCGTTCCCTTTTGAGCGAACCGCGAATTTGCCGCTTCATGATTTGACCGCGGATATCTTTCGCGAGCCACTGACGGCAGAGCAACGTGACCAAATCGACTCTTTGGTTGTTATCGTCTGCGTGCGGCGGCAACTGACCGACTCGCGGATGCTTCGGCTTGATCCCTATGAGTACAGGGTTCATATCGATTTGGATTCGGCAGTACGTTTTCCAGAGACAAACGAGGATGGTTCAACACAAGCTACTTCACCTCCACCGGGCTCGCACTCCGAACGACTCTCCGACCTAGAAGCTTACGCGAGGTATGGCGGTCGAGTGATTGCCCCCGGTGAAATCAATGAAGATGCGATCATCGCGATCCGTCTTAATGATCAAGCCAACCTCGCCGAAGACGGTCTTCAATTCCGAAAAACCGTGGGTGCCACTTGGGATTCAAAATCGATCACCGTATCAACCGGTGTTTTCGAAGATCCGTTCATCTTCCCACAGTTTTTTGGGACAAATATCGTCGCCATTGCACTGAAAATTCCGATGGAGTGCTTCCCCTCCAAGCAGGATGCTTTGCTAGTTTGGGCAACTAGCCACAAAGGAAAGAAGCAGATTGACCATGTCGGGCGATCCGCACGAACTCAGAACCCAAGATTCAACTTTTTAAATAAGCTTCACCCCAGTCGCCACAAGGCTGCCATTGAACATCAGCATGACAACCCCAGTGCTGTACGTGACATCCTGCTACGAGCCAATCTTTCATCGCTCTTTGCATTCCGTTACTGGGACTTTGAACCTGACGTGATGATCTACTCACCGGACCATCCGGTTGGCTTTCCCAATGGCCGACTACTTACTGATGATGTCGCGGCAATCTTGGCACAGCAGGGCGACACCTTGCTGTACGAATTGTCATTTCAAGACAATCAGGGCAGCTGGCCACGACAACAGTCCAACGACACCAACCAGGGGCAATTTGGATTCACGTTCCCTTATTTGAATCCGCCTTTTCCAGATCGTGCCCAGCCAAAGCTTCGACGACTCAGCGGAAGAACGATCGCCGTGCTTATCTCGATCGGCATCATCTTGGTCGCACTTCTCGCATTCGAAAACTGGGTTGTGGTGAAGCTATACAAACGCTGGCGCCAAAAGAAGAACTATCTATAGCCATGAAGTTTGACTCCACCTATCTCGGCCCTCAGGATCTCAGCGAGGACGATACAGCAAAGCACTACGGATACGAAGAGATTCGACGAGCGGTCCTTGCCAATTCGTACTACCTTTGCTGGGGACGTGAAGGTGAGCCACCACTTCCGATTTACGGCGTTACCTTGAGTCGAGTAACACGGGGACTCTTCCGTTTTGTAAAGAACTGGCTTATGGCCCGCGCAGCCAAGCGAACGGTCCAGTCAAAAAGCAAATTACGTTGGGGTGCAAACGGCCTAGGATTCCGCCGTCTCCTACATCCCAACGGAGTGATACTCTTTGGTAAATGGTCAATCGACAAGGACAATCCCTACTCGGGCTACTTTTCGAAAGGATCGGAGGGCCGTGTCATTGGGAGATATTCCACTTGTTGTTCAGAGGTCCGCCGTGGCCACTATCGATCGCTTTCTCTTGCCGGATGGCTATTCCCAAACGGCACTTCAGACGAAAACGAATTGCCCCAGTCATCCGCCGCGTTCATCACGCAAGAAGACATCGGTGGAAAACGCACTGAATTCATCAATGACGCTGACCTACGCAATGCTCCTGATGTAACTCCATGGAGGCGAGGTTTTGGCTTTCCAATTTTGCTGCTCACGGGAGTAGCATTCCGCCTTGCCGATCGTGAACCGACCGTTCGACAGTTATACGAAATTGCTGAATTGGAAAAGCTTGAAAGCACAATGCTCGCTTGCCCACGGTTCATGAGGCTTACGGTTGACGAACAACAACCTAGAACCCAGGGGCTGGAAATCGATTTCCGCGATGAGATCCTGTCGCAGATTTACGACCGTGGCGACTATACACCGCGAAGAACCCTGACGTTCCACATCGAAGTTTCAGACGAATCCAAGAAGAAAGGCGTCTTAGTTCAACGCCGCAATATAAAAAACTGGGAACGGATCGGACGGATCGAATTTCACGAAGCAGTCGCATCCTACAACGGAGACTTCGTTTTTCATATCCACCATCCAAAGTGGCGTCGTGATCTTGAATAGACAATGGCTGGCGAAGCATTTCATTGTCGCCATCCTTAAAATTGCTTCATCGATAGTCGCCAAATAGAATGGAGGATCAGACCAAAGACTTCTTGATTGGCATACTACATGAGCATCAAACTATCAACGCCCACCAAAAACATCGAGAAGATCACCTGTGGATCCCAGATCAGCAAAAAGATCGATAGGCTCGCCGAAAAATGGAATAACATTGTTATTCGGCGAAAAATGTGGTCTGGAAGAAGTGACTCACAAAAAACCATCATCCAGATGGCGACTGCCGACTTGGTCGAAATCGGCATCGCTCAAACTTCCATCGAAGAACTTGCAAGTAGCCCACTGATCGAAGTGAGCTTTTCGGAGTGCGACGGTGAAACAGGATGGGACGTTCCATGGGAACTGTTGCTGGCGAGCGCAACGCGCCCTTTCCGAAAATCTAGTCTGCTGGTCGTCCGACATCTAGATCGTTACGAAGACGTCAACACTGAACTCAGCCAGAATGCCAGGGGTAGTGTTCTCGCATTGAGCCCTTCCCGAATGGGAGCGTTCGATCGTTTGGCTCAAGAGATCCGTCGCATTTGCAATGCGATGCATTTGGTCGAAAAGGATAACCAAGGTTTTGCAGACGGCATCAACTTTGACACACTCAAGGCGATGGAACTTGGTGAAGTCGTCCACCTCACTGGTATTGATGCGATCGAACTGATCGAATCCGAAGGGGCTAAAGATGTCGAACCGACCGACATCATTTTGAGTTCTAAAAAGGCAGAGTACAAATCTTACTCACCTGAAAAAATCGCAAAGGCGATCGGCGAGAAAAACGACGGGCTTTTAATCGTTGGCTGCAATTTTGCTCACTCAGGTTATTCCTTGGCCCCAAGATTGGTCCAACAGGGAGCCAACACAGCGATTGGCATCGAACCCAACTTGGATCGGTTTGTCTCGGAGTTGTTCTTTTACAACTTCTACAATTCCACTTCGACCTTGATGGAAAAGCTGAGACACAAGCCAGTTACCGATCGCAAATACGATCCCCTGATTCCAATTGTTGCTTTTCGAGATGCATGGAAAAAGATCACTCCCCACTACCACTTGCTTCGCGGCAGCGGCATTGTCATCTGGTCTGCAAAATCAATTCTGAAATCGCCGGTCAGCGTCTTAACCACTCCGACGCCAGTTGACACTTTCGATGCGAATGACTTGGACTCGATCAAGCTTGATGCGAGGCAGCTTTTGGATGTATCCATTGCCCCGCTCGAAGAACTGAACTACTCCATGCTCCACAATGGGCGAAGCCTATTTGACCAATTCACAGTGACCTTCCGTGGCGCTACTCAGGAGATCCAAGACAAAATTCGTCAGCAACCACTTGAGTTCCGAAACATGCAACTGCAACTGGAACTCGATATCGGCGATAGGCCGAGTCTATATAAAACACGGTTCACCATCGGAGATGAAAACTCAAAAATGGATTTTGCGAACGGACGTGATGCCATTCGCGTTTCTCTGATGTCAGATGCCTTAAGTCAAATCCAGGAACCAGTCCAATCTAGTCTGTTCGTGGAATTGTCCTGGGAAGACCAGCGTCAGTCGCTTTTTCAACGCACGTTCCCGGTGCGTCTAAATCCCATGGATGCCTGGCGGTTGGATGACAACGACACGTGGTGGTTGCCATCGTTTGTCCAGCCGCGAGACCCCGCGGTGACCCAAATCATACGTTCAGCTCAGAACCGCCTTGCGTGCATGCAAGACGATCCCTTGGCAAGCTTTTCTGGGTATCAACAAGATGAACAAGGCGTCACCCAGCAAGTACAAGCGATTTGGCACACCATCGTTTCAGATTGCAGAATCAACTACATCAGTCCCCCACCATCGTTCTCCGATTCATCGCAGCGTCTGCGTCACCCAAGCGATGTGGTTCAGCAACAACAGGGTACCTGTATCGACTTAGCAGTCCTGTTTGCTTCCTGTCTAGAATGGATCGAATTGTATCCCGTAATTTTCATGCTTCAGGGACACGCGTTTGCTGGGTACTGGAAAAGCGACCAAGCCTATAACAAATTTGTCGCCCCTGAAGTGACGCTCCATGACGAGACTCAATCCCACCCTTGGGTCTACCGTGGGAAAGCAGTCTGGGACCGCATCCTATCTTGCATGAAGGACGATGAATCACTTGTCGCAATCGAATCGACGTATTTAAGCAAGCGAGAAAGTTTTAACTTCGCAATCGGTGAAGAGGGCGGTCCCTGGTACTTCGAAGAAACCAACATCGCCGATGCCCCACAGTATGCTTTCCATTCGATGATTGATATCTACGGTGCGCGCCAAAACAGAGTTTCCGCGCTTCCAATCTCCGCATTGCGACAGACCCAAAGTCACCCTTCTTGAAACATCGATATTCAAAACTGATACCCATTGGTACCTAGCGATCGATTCCCCTCTGACTACAGTAACACCACTGAGGCAGACACGCCCCCTCTGCGACCGGTACAGCCCCTTCGACGAAAACCTATCATGCATCACACACTTGCGTTCGCATTGGCATCGCTCTTGGTCGCAGCTTCTCACCTAAGCAGCGCTTTTGCAGATGGTTCAACGCCAGATCCTGCTGCACCCGCTGCTGCTACGGCAACTCCCGACAGCAAACCTGACCAATCGCTAGCTGAATCGATTCTGAATTCGATTCCGGATCAACAGGAACGCCAACGGAGGGAACTGCAGCTTCAGATCATTGAATTGGATCGTCAGCTTCAGGAAACCATCGCTGAATCGACATCGCAAACCACCCAGGCCGATCGTCAACGCGATTTCTCCCAAACGCTATACGAAGAGGCCTCTCGGGAACATTCACGGCACCAGACAATTGCCACAGAGCTTAAAAAGTCCCTGGCAACGATCGCAACCGATTTAAAGACCCAGAAAACGCTGCTGGTCGATTCAGACAAGCGAACGAAGCAAGCCGCCGATGACGAAAAGGCCGCCAAAGAATTGCTCGATCGCGATGGAAGTGCTGCCAACAAAGCTGCTTGGCGATTACAGGTTCGTGTCGCAGAACAGCTTTCAAAAGAAACCAAAGAGATCGAACGTCGAATTGCCGCCTTTGAAGGGATCGTAAAAAAACTTAACCACGAACTCGCTCAAGCGCACGCCGCGGAAGCCACTGCGCTGAAGACCCTGCAAGCGGCAAGGAAAACGCTTCTCAACGATCAGAACTATGCTCGTAAAGTCTCTGAAGATGCTGAACACAACAGAACGAGCAAAACCGCGTCGATTAAGCACACGAAGGACTCGATCAACATTCTTCTCGAAGCTCTAAAGAAAACGAAGCTATTGAAGGCTGTAGAAAAAGTAGCAGCCAACGATTCTGAGCACATCTGCGATCAAAAGTGCACATCGGCAAACTGTCCGAATTGCCTTCGAAAAGAACTTCTACTTGAAATCGCAAACGTCCCCGCCACCATCGATGATCACCAAACTGCGGATCATGGTGCATTGTTTCAGCGTTTAATCACCGCGATGACGAGATCGGAAACATTGCAAAAGCAGATTTCTGAATTGCAGGAGTACAACAAATCACTCCATCTTGAGAACACCTCTATTCGAACAGACCTCCGTGAAAAGACGCTAGAAGTGATTAGCAGTGTCAGCGAACGAATGCATTTAGCGACACAAATCAAAGATGAAGATCGAGACCAGAAGGACAATGAAGCGGAGTGGAAGCAACTACAGGAATGTGATTCAACGGCTAAACATCTCCTCGACGAACTGAGGTCCGAAGAATCGCAAACATTTCGCGAGATTGAGCAAATGCACAAGCTCAATTCGAACCTTATGGCTGGGGTTCGCGATGCAATTGGTCATCAGTTGCAGGCACTCTATTCCACTTTGAACAAATGCCTTCCACATTCGCTTGATGTGGAAAGATCGCATGAGGGGCTTCAATCAGAAGCGATGAATGTTCAGGGCGGAGCAAACGTGCCACCGAATGCTGAACGAAAATTCTCAGTCACCTTTCCGAGTGACTTTGAACCAGGCCTTTATTATCCAGACGTCGAATTACTGCTACGAAGCAGTGAGTGGACAGAAGTAAAAAAGGCGTCGAACTTATTGAACTTCTCTTCAAGATACCTCAACAGACACCTGCTGCGATGCGATGAGTTAACCCATGGGTTTCTCGGAGACGTCACGCACCAACAGAAGATTCTACTTCTCGAAGTTCTCGGCCTTGCACTCACCACTGAAGAGTTGAACAAACTGACTTCGGAAACCGACATCATCAATCAATTGGTTCTGGGCGACGAACGACTGTTGTCAGCTACGCCAGAAGACGATCTTGGACGTCGTCTTCCCTTGCTAGAACGACTCAGGCTCGAATATGCCCAACGAGAACAAGAGAAACAATTCAGCGGGAACAGAATTAGCGATGCTCGTTTACTAAAACAGCTTGGCGACACAGCAATCCAATCGTGCCATAGTCTGCGTGAACTCTATTTAGAAGTTGCGCTCTGCTCTATCGAATTAAAGCGGCACCACCAAGCTCTTCATCAGCTTTCACACGAATTCAACTCGGTTGTAAACGAGATCAAAGATCATCGGATCATGCTCGAACTCAAGCTCGCTAAATCACAAACCCTAAACGAGCGACTCGAATCACTTATCACCAAGGCTAAAGCACTGACGAATCTCCCGGGAGCGAAACGCTACCAACAACTGATCTGGCTGAAAGAAGAGTTGGAGCAATCCAAAGCGATTCGGGAGGTAAACGACCAACTTGCTACGTTGCGTTCCGAGAACGCCGTGGAAGAAGCCGAATCAGCCAGAACGCAGGCGAAACTGTACTGGAAAAGGATGAAGGCGAACAAAGCCGCCGAGCATGCTTATCTAAAACATGCTCCTGACACCAAGACTTCATTCGATAATCCGTGCCACTTTCCAATTCCACGGTATGCACGTGATGGAAATCCAGACTTCCGTGAGGGGCTTTTGATAGCCGGTGGAATGCAGTTGACCACTCGCGCGGACGGCACCTTCAAACTCGATGCCAAGGTCAACCGACAATCGTTTCCAGTAACACTGCACCTAGAGATTTGCTTCGAAACGATTGACAATTCCATCATTTCCATTCCGCTGGAACCGCAAAAACTTCTCGCCAATTCCGACCGCTACGAGTTTGTCGAGTACGAGGCAGACGGAACGCCAAAGCCTGACAATTGGATCGAACTCCACTACACAGGTTCACATCCGGCATTGAAAAGATGCGGAGGAGGCATCCTGTGGGCTCAGCGCAAAGGGTCTGCAACATTTGGACACGGCTTCGAAGGACTGGACGTGTACAGATCGATGAAGAAACGCTGAAACTGAATTTCTGACATCGCCCTTGGAATCCAAGCACGATTAGATCACCGATGGTTGGCGTGGCGTGCTGAACAGGCAATCTTTAGCTTCATTCTGAAAATCGCCCAAAAGTCTTTGCCTCGACTCACCCAGTAGCTTTATCCAGAAGCGATCTCCCATCAGGGCGAACCGGCTCGATCAAAACATTCCGAATAACCTGAATGACAGCCCCCCTGCCAACCGACCAATAGGGGTATCCCCCCTGCCGACGGTACAGACCGCCGGTAGATTCGATGCGTCTATTTGTCAGGCAAGAAGATGAATCTTCGGCTAGCAAAGTATGGTTTTCGCCGCCCGTTTGTTGTTGCAACATTGGTGATGCTTGCCGCGATTGGGATTCTGCGGCGACCAGCTAAAGAATCGGTCCCTGACAATGAACATCTCAGCAGCCTGAATGGACAGCCAGCGCTGCACGCGCTCAATCACGCAGCGCATCTAAATCAGATTTCGGCGGACCATCATGACGGGCGATCGTCGCTGATTGAAGCTCCGCTACCGCCGGATGGCGGAAATGTCAGGCCAGTCAATTGGTTACTACAAACCGATGGAGACACAGCTTCAAGTGGTGGCTATTCGCTGGTTTCGATCACCCCAAAGTTAGCTGAAACGTCACTCCGCGGCTTGCAGTGGCCCATCGACTTTGCAAGCCGACTTCGGCTCAATTCTCCGATTCCGGTCAGGCCAAACACTCCTTTCGAACTGACGGTTCGCGGTCCCAAAGAGGAAACTCTTTCAAAAATTTCGATTCGGATTGAAAAGGGAACGATCGCCAATGGCGACACAACTGCATCCCCCTTTTCGGAAACGGTTGATGCACCTGAACCCACGGAATCCGATGACGGACATTCGTACTCTGCGCGCTATTCAAAACTTGCCCTGACCGAAGAGACAACGATGTCTGTCTTCGTTACACCTAAGGGTAAAGCGGAACGGTTCGTTGACGCGTTTTCCATCATTCCGGTTCAATCGACTTCTCCCGTTGCCATCGGCAGGACTACCCACAGCCAGTTTGCAGATCCGACTTTGGATGCGGACGCTGGAGAAGCGGTCTATCTAATTGACTCAACCTCGAAAGCCTATCTGCGCTTTGATGGCCTTGATGTTCAACGCAACGGCAACTTTACCGGGTTCGTCATCTCGAGCGACGGTAGCCCCGAGGTACATCAGGTTGTTTCTAGTTTCGACATCCCTGTCTCACGTTCCGACGATGATCTAGGGTTTATCGCGACGGCTGCAATCCCAACAGAATTGCTGAATTCAGAGAAAACTGGCGAGATCCTGATTACGACAACCCTTCGAAATGCAGGACGCATACGAATCGGTGATAAACGTATCAAATTTTCGATCGGGGCACTGATGAGTGTGCCCAAATCAAGTCTGCCGAAATTCAGCGGCTATAAAATTAACGGCAATACAACTAGCGAAAGTATTAATGACGAAAAACGGTTAAGTGTCTTTGCTCAAGATCTCAATAGCCTGACAGTCACGGGAACCATCGATCCCGATTTCGACGTTGTGATCGAGGAACTATCGGCTAACCAGAAAGCCAATGCGATCACGTCAGTAGTTCCTAGCGCTGCTGGCACGATCGTGGGCATCGCCCGCCAAGGTACATCTCAGCGTCAACTGCACAGGTTTGGTTTAGCCGCCTACGTTGGCAGAAACCGGATTGCCGCAGGTTCGCAGGTTCTGGAGTTTCATCTTCTTAAGAAGCCATTGGAAGTCGAACGCTTCGATCACAACGGGATCGGTACAACTCCAGGTGCAAACAAAGTCACACTTCGGTTCCCAACTGACCAAACGCTGAAGCTTGACAATGGAGCAGTTGAAGACGCGGTCGAAAATAAAATCAATCTACTGCGAAACTCGCAACCAGACGCACCATTAACACCAGAGTCTGCGGTCTTCAGCAATGCGACGAACACGTTAACACTTACTTTCGCCGTCGATAAGATCGTCCCTGACGGGTACCAACTTCAGATAAGCGGGCTGAAAGACGTCTACGGCAACGAACTCCGTTCCAACGCGCCGACGATCTTTCCTGGCGGCTGGATCGAACGGTTTGGCATCAACTCGGGCAATGTAGCAGCGACTTCAGTCTTACCGGGACAAGTCATCCCTGGAATCCAGGGCCCCACAGGCGACTACGTCACCTATCAGGAATGGACTCCACCTCGGGAGATTCCAGACGGCTTCAAGCAGAGTGACAAAGTCGAAACCCGCGTCGCCCCGCTGTATTTTTATCGGGACGCACACCGCGTCGCCCAGATCATCAACCGCAAGGTTAAATCACATAATCGCCACGGGGTTTCGGTCGCACGCCAACATGCCGACCAAGCCAGAACGGTTGCCGACCAGACCACCGCTGCTCGCCAAGAATCAGAGCGGGAAGCGATTCGTAAAGCTCAAGAAACTCGTGAGCTTCAGGAGAAGTTATCCGATGCCCGTCGAAACTTTGATCGGACCTTGCAACAGCTCAGACAGACCGCTCAGCAAAAGGTTTCGGCAGATGACTTGAGCGATGAACAGTCCCAAACGCTTGACGCGTCGATCGCCGCGATGGAACAGGCCGCAAGAAGCTTTTCCGCTGAAGTCGAACGGTTGGAGACTGCTGTCGATACTGCCAAACAAGCGGAATTGGATTCGCGAGAACAAGCCGAACAGCTCGAATCACGAGAGCAACTGGCACGGCAAGAACAATTCCGTCGCGAAGTTTTCGCGGCTCACTCGGATCCCGACACGTACGCCGAAGGGCAGCCATCCAGTTCCGACCCTGTCGAACAGACAAGCATCTCTGTGATTGGCGAAGGACTGATACACCTGCGTGGCCCCCTGAAAGGCGTCAATCAGATTCGATTGATGATCAACCAAATCGATACGCCTGTCGGCCAGGTTCGCGTCAACGTCCATACGACACAGCTAAATGGCGACGATGCCAAACGTTTGGAAACCGTGGCATCACGGATTCAGACTTACATTGATCAAGCGAGATTCATGACGGTTCAGACCGGGGAAATGATTCGCAAAAGTGTCATGCTGGCGGCTGCCCAGCGGGCCCAACAGGCATCAATGGTTTACCCCGGCGAAACCCAAGAGGATCGAGATCAACGTTATCTGCATGCGTTCTTTGGCAAAGAATTCATCGACGAACTGAGAACAATTGACTCCGAGTTCCTGCAAACCGGAAACAAACTGCTATCGCTCCACTCGATGGATGTGACCAGCCTTTCGTCAGCGCTACTGTTGATGTCGTTAGCGAACAATGAAACACGAATCTTGATCCTCGACCATCTCGATCGCCAACTCCGTGAAGACCTTCCGATCGCCGAACAGACCTACCTGGATGCCGGCATGCATCATAGTGATGGACGCATTCATGTCTGCACCGCAAGTTGTGGCGATCCGTGCTGCCACCATTCCAAGGTCGGCCACGTCTTCAGCAGAATATGGGACAAACATCACGGACCACCGCCATTAACATCGCTGTCTCAGAACGCCGCGTTTCAATCACTAAAGGGCTTCTATTCGGTGAATCATTTGCACGCGGACACTATGACACCGTTGCAGCGAGAGTTTATTCGCCTAGCTCAGATTTTCAAAAGCCGTTTGGTTACTGAACTTGAATACAAACAGCGTGTCATGGAACGCGCGTTGATCGAAGACCGAATCGGAAATCGCCAGCAAGACCTACGCACCGCGAAGCAGAAAGAGCTTGATGCAGCTCGTGAACTTTTCCTGGCCCAACAGGAAAAGTCAAAAGCGATTCAAGAGGTGGTCGTCGAATTAACAAAGGCGCAGGCACAAATCCGCAATGCGGCTGTCGAATCGCAAAGCGTCCTAACCTGGTTCGATTCAAACTTTTCCGAATTCATCAACGACTTGCGTAGCGACGATCAACGATCGGACATCGATAAATTTCGTCAGAGCACCGCTCGCTCGTTATCGACGACACAGTCGTTCTACGGGACTATCTTTGGCAATGAAGTGGAATTCGGATTTGCGAAACGCGAAACAGATTTCCCTGGCAATGAAGTTATCATGTACGTCGCCGACCCCAAGCACAGCACGACGGTCGAGACACAGATCAAGACTGCAATAGAAAATGCGATTCGATTGGCCACTTCACTTTCCCAGCTCTCGCTGGAGTCAAACGCTGAGAAGATTCGAGGCAAACTTGAAATCGTCAAGAGCTTCGCGATTTTGCAACCGACGCATTCGGCCCCAATGCTGCGATTAGATTACAAATCACTAGAAGACTTTGCGGATCTTTATATCGAGCTGAGACAAATCGTCGACAATTCTTTCAAGACAATGCAAGAACTGTCACAGACACGAATCCAACTGCTGGAACAATTGAAGGACCCAGAGTCTAGGTTCACGTCCTACTACTCGCTCTGGCAAAATTACCGCACTCGCGTTGAACGCATCTTCCAGTCGCATCCGCGCCGTGATGACATCTTGTTTCACATCGGAAATGTAGATGCACAATTCGATACTCTGCTCGAAGTCGATGTTAGAGCGAATTTCAAAATTCAAGAAGCGAACGACGCCAGACGTCCCTTGGACCACAAACGATTCTTGGACATGTTGATCGATGACTTGGAAGAAAAGTACATCGAACTACTTGAAGGCACACGTGCTCACACCGCGAATATTGACAACTACCTGAAGCGTTTAACAACCGCTCTGGACGACGATTTCAACACACAGTTTTACTACCCGACGTTTCGCAACATTCGTGAAGGTGGACAATACAAAGACGTTGAGTTCGGTCAGACCGAAACGACCAACGTGCTGGCCAACAACCGGGCATTTGCGAAAGTTTCGCCCAGTGCGACGATGGAATTTGACCTTCCGAAACGAGACATCCTCATTCGCGAAGGGCTCGATTCCGCACTGGCGATTTACAACGATGTCGGAGCGTTGGTGAACGACCCCAATTTGCTCGCACTTGCCGCAAGTCAAAGTGGCCTCCCTACATCTCAGGTAACATCGGGAGCGTCTGGAACGGTACGTGATGTTCTACCTGGGCTTTCTTCGGACACCCAAGCTGACTTGCTTGCCCAAGACTCGGGAACCCGCCCTCGATATGAATCGAATGTCGAAAAGCTGATTCCAGATCCTGCAATCTACAAATTTGAAACAGGTACGGGTTATGAAATCCGTCCCGTCATCGAACCCGATGGCCAATCGGTCGTTTTCGATTTCAACTACATGTACACAACGAATGTGCGTGAACCGGTGCGTGCGGATGAAAAGCATCTCGGACGAGTCAAACGGCACTTCGTTGACACGGACGTTCAACTGTCCAACTTTGAACTCCGAGAAGTCAGCCGCTACACCGTCGCACTTAAAGCAGAGCGAACCGCTCGTGGCGTGCCGCTATTGGAAGACATTCCGGTCGTTGGTGCCCTCTGGCGTCCGGTTCCACAGCGAGAAAGTTCGTTGCAACAGAACATCATTATGGCTCAAGCGACGATCTTCCCCACACTGTTCGACCTCATGGGGTTGCGTTGGGCACCGGCAGTTGCTGACATCGATCCATTAAACCTCAGCAATCGTGAGTTCATCGTTCGTGGGCGCCACCATGTTTTGGAGAATCGAGTCTACGACGTCAGCAGCTCTCGTGTTGACGAATTTCTGAGATTCCCAGAGTCGCAAAAGCGCGCTGACCTTTATCGATCGCAGTCGACTGTCCCAAGCGTTCACCCGAATGGCTACCAGGGTCCGGGGCTTGACTTCCGAAGTAGCGAATTGAAAGGAGGGTGGGACGTCAATCGTGCTTATCCGGAAAGCCAATATGTTCCCGATGCGAACAACGAAGGCGCATTCGAGCGACTCGATAGATCTTCGCGATCATTTCCACCTGCCGTTTTTCCAGAAGATCCACCGGGTACAACCGAGTCAATGTTGCCCTATCCCGGATCGCCACCGACTCTAGCCCTTCCCGAAGGACCCGATGCCGACATCGCGTTTCCTGACTATCTGAAAGACACGACGAAACCAATGTTGCATGGTAAGTAGCCCTTGTTCGAAAAACTCTTGTTCGAACATTGACGACGCAAGGATGGATGATGAAAGACAAGGATCTAAGTCGACTGACAACACGAAGAGAGTGGATGCGTAAAATGACGCTCCTCGGCTTTTCAGGCGCATCATTGAGCACCATGGGTGCAGACTGGCCGAACTTGGTCCCGCGCGTTCGTGTGACAAAGCCGCCAAGCTACAACTGCATACCGAAGCATGACTACCAGCATAAAAGCCGCAGCCCGTCGATGTTTGTGCCTAGCCAGACGGCACAAATCATCGGTGCTCAAGGAAACGACGACTTAATTGCAAACGCCCTGACAGGTGGTCGCAATCAAAACACGACAGCGTCTCGCAAACGCTTTCGCCCCAACCGTTCGCTCCTAACCATTGACCATTGCCGTGTTAGCAGTGTTGTTCTTGATATTGAGCGAAACGGAATCTGGACCCTGTCATTGCTGGCAGAGCAGAACTTCGCAGAACTCGAAGCGAATGGCGAATTGAACCCTTTCTCGCACTTGCTTCGGAATCAATTTCATTTCCATGCTCGCCTGATTGCATCCGAGTCCAGTGTCGGTGCCGATGCGAGGGAGTCAGATCAGATCACATCTCAACCCGCATCCGGAAGCCAGGTGACCGCGGTCATCTCCCCCAAACCGTTTTGGGTACAACGTCAACAGCCTCGCCAAATGCGATGGCAAACTTACGATAAACAAATCGCATTGGCATTCGAGCAATCAGCAGCCGTCCAGTTTGAATTCTTCTATCAACTCGATCCGTTGAGTGCGGCTGGAAAAACCGTTCGACGTCTCGAAGACGTCTGAATGCGTCCCGTTCATAGTCACGCCCACCTCCCGTCGCCAATCCAATGAACTGTCCCAAACCTCTTCAATCGACGATCCCTTGGGCGTTTGCCTTTAGTGTCACCTTGGGCGTGTTGATGCTTGACATCCGTCGCGGTGTAGCGCAGGACCGACTGCATGCTGTCGTTTCACCAGCCCTTGAAATCGAGGTCATCGACCCAGGTGTCGACCCGCTTGGCAACCCCGCAGTCCAGCTTCACGATACCGGTAATGCGCTGGTTGTAGATATCCCACCAACCGTTCTCGTCCACCGCTACTACTACACCGGTGATAGATCTTTTCGGGGGCCAGATCTACCAGGAGGGCCGACAATTGTTGTCGCCTCACACCCCAGGACTGGCGAGCGGACGTATGTCCAGGTCCAAATGCTGCCCGGATCACCGATGGTCCACTACAGTGCAAAAAGCATTGACTTCGATTTTGGTGACGCCGGGATCGAAGTGGTATTCCCTCGTTATGGCTGCCCCAAAGTCAAGGTGCGTAGCGGACGACGACTGACCGATCGAATCGACCATGTGCTTCACATCGAAGAGATCCGCAACGCCAAGGAAGAGATAATCAAGTCGCAAACGAGAACCCCAAAACGGATCGCGTTGGCAGCCGAAGGCTTGCTACTGACTGCCAAAGATGCGGTCGGTCCGATTACACAGCCCGTCGAACACTTGGCAAGATTGATTCCAGGTTACGTCGCGTTCACAGATCCTAACACAGAAATCGAAAACGCGAAGCGAGCAATCGAGTTTAACAACGAACTACGCCGCAAGCATCAAGCCTTCCATACAAGACTTGACGAACTCGATATGAAGACCACTCGTTAAACCCCATTTTGATCAGTACGCTCTCAGGTATTCTTCTAGCAAACGAATGGACGCTTGCTGTTGTTGGGCGTTGACTTTGATTCCGAGCTGATCGATTAGCTCCGCCACCCTTGATGCGGTGTCTTGTTCTGTTCTGAAATCCAGATCGATGATCTTTGAAAACTTCGTTGATTCGAAATGCTGTAGCCCGTTGATTGCCATCGTATGACGACGTAGTGCGGCACCGCCTGATTGATCAGTCTTGATCTCGCTCAATCCTTCGACGCGAACGATGATGGGACTAACCCAAGCTTGGGACAACTCAGCTGCGAGGATTGAAAACAGCGGATGTGTTCCTCCGATCATTTCTGCCTCGACCGTCGACGTGCGGCATCGTCGAGCGGCCCAGAATCGCAGTGCGTTGATGCGATGCTCGGAACTTGATGTTTCGATCCACCAATCGGCCGTGAATAACTGTTCGCATAGTTGATCAAGCACCGGCGCCGCCAATGCTGTTTCACACTCCCAAGGCCGCTGCCCAATGCGTCCATCTCCCATCGAGATCCCAAGGTGATGCAGCATCCCTGCCACCGCGTTGCGGGCTGCGGAATCATGACCGACAACAGCGACAAGCCGCTTGTCCAGCTTGGGATTTAACATCTCGCTCGCCCCTGGAAACGCGGTGGTCGGCATGTGCTTCATCTTGATATTGCTAAAGCTTTGAGCCTGCTGAATCACCCAACTTCCGGGCACATAGATTCCCCCTGGATAAACCGCGTGCAATTCACCCAACCGATGATCAAGATGGTGTTTCTCGCCCCAACGCTCACGTTCCAATAGGTGCGTATAAATCGCCTCCATCGCACGACGGCCTCGGAGCGCGTACGCGTGGGCGCGGTGGACATAGTGCGGTCGGTAGACGTGATCGCAAACCTTGACAGGAAACGCACGATGATGATGCAAATGCTGACCACCTAGGTAGATCCACTCCCAATCATCCGGGACGTTTTTCGCAAAAGGTTCCAAACTGCCACAAAAGTCGTCGCAGCACACAGCATCGTCTTCCAACACCAGAATCGACTCGACTTTGTCATTCAACGCATTTTCGATCAAACGCAGATGCGACTGAAAACAGCCCCACGCGCCCAAACCAACTTGCCACCACTGGGGACGCACCAGATTTGTCCCATCGATCGCTTCAAATCGGGTCGGTGCTTCAAACGGCCAGTCATCTGGCAATCGTTGATAAAAGTCATCGAGTCGCTCGTGATCGCGTTTTAAATTGATCAGACAGACGCGTTCAAAAGCCAATTGGTGGAACGATTTCATAGGACGGAGACGGAAAGACTGTTAGTCGAGAAGATACCTTTTCGTCGGCATGATACCCCACCTTCAGCCACTTGGCTTCCACACCAACAAAACCAACACTTCAGCATCTAAACAACTTCCTGCTGTGCAACGACGTGCAAGTGCGATCGCATTTCGTGCGTACACGCTTAATCAAAAACCGAAATCGATTCACAGGGGAAACAGGCATGGCAACAATGGGGGCTTTGCGGTCTACAGTTCACCAAAGGAGTTCACTATGGCTGCGGACCAACCGCTGCGCAACCAATGGTGCGAAACGTCAAACCACAGTTCACGAAGAGACGAGCAATCAGCTCAAAAGACCATTGAGATTGTCCTTCAAGACGATAAAGAATGTTCAACAGCAAGTCTTTGCAAGAGCTTTCATCGATAGCTTGGTTAGGCCAATCATCCCACCCCGGCGACGAACGAAGGGCTTCATCAACAACGCTACTGCCACGTCTTTGATTTATATCGTTCTGCAGTATTAAAAGTTGATCATTTTGATGTTTAATGAGAGTACTAATGTGATCGGTTTGTCACGAACGCAGTTTTCAGTAGTCACTTCATCGAACCGACAAGGCACTCGACAGCTGTTGATGCCGTCTTACCAATGCATTTGCTAATAGCGGATCATGGCGACGACCAATGGCAGCGTATTTGTTGGGATCGCGATCTGACTAAGGCACAGAAACGTTTGTTGGCTGCTTCGTTGTGCAACGCACTGAATGCGGTAATTGTCGCAAAGCAAATAATACGTCTGACTATCGATGGCATTAGCGCTCGATCATTTTTCGATCGAGCTAAAAGGCGGATCGGATCGTGTGGACAATCAGTCCAACGCGATAAATTCTCAGAAGGGCGACTTCGCTTCGGCGAAATCGCTGAGCGCACTTAATGGAACCAGATCTCGCATGCCATTGAAAAGAAACCCTAGACAAGCCTTCAGGAAACGGGGCTTCAGGAAACAAGGCTTCACGCTTGTTGAACTGCTCGTCGTCATCGCCATCATCGGCGTTTTGGTCGGCTTGCTTTTGCCGGCAGTCCAAGCTGCCCGTGAAGCGGCCCGACGCATGAGTTGCAGCAACAACTTCAAGCAAATCGGACTGGCCATTCACAATTACCACTCGGCTTATAAATCCATGCCGATGCAGGGAACTGGCACCGATGACGGATCAGACCAGCTATTTCGATCGTACTGGTATCAGAATAGCCGTCGGTACAACTGCAAAATGCTTAGTGCGTTTGTCGCGTTGACCCCGTTCTTTGAACAGCAAGGCCTCTGGGACATGATTTCCCATCCCATGGATGTCGACGGTGACGGTGTTGTCGACTATCCGGCGATGGGACCGACGCACGAAAAGGCAGACTACCGCCCATGGGCAACAGAACTCCCAATGCTTCGCTGCCCAAGCGACCCCGGAAAAGGACTGCCTGCGTTGGGGCGAACCAACTATGCGGTCAGCCTGGGCGATGCAGGATATGAGCTTCAATTTGGTGCCTTGGGTGTTTGGCTGCACTACAACACGCAACGTTCAGCCAAAGCACTTGCGTCGCACCGTGGTGCGTTTGTTCTGCACCAACGGATGAAATTCCGAGACATCCTTGACGGATTATCCAACACCATTTGCATGGGCGAGATTGCGACGGACCTGCAAGACGACGATGTTCGAACCATCGCGATCAACCAATCAGGCGGTGCGAACCCCGTTGAAAATCCCAACGCTTGCACCGAACTTGGTTTCCGAGATCCCGAACGGCCGATGTTCTGGGGGCCAGCGGCGCCAGCAAGAACCACCGGCGCCAACGCCCGAGGTTGCCGCTGGGCTTCGGCATGGAACCCTTACACCGCGTTCAATACGATCCTGCCACCGAACCGTGAAATCTGCACCTCGACCAACTGGTCCAACGCAGAAATCTATCCCGCATCAAGTCGTCACCAAGGCGGTGTTCACATTCTGATGTGCGATGGTTCGGTTCAGTTCATGACCGATTCGATCGATGCAGGCAATTCGAACAATCCAGTGGTCCGTCGTGCCGCTGACGGTGGTGCTGACAACTATCTTCCGGGAAGCGCCAGCCCGTACGGAGTCTGGGGAGCTTTAGGCACTCGTGCGGCTCGTGAAGTTATCGACCAACAGCTGTAAGCATTGAACTTAAAGCATTCACTGCTTGTGCAGTCAATTCTATCGCCGCATCAACGTCATGCGGCAGCAAGGGTGTCACCGCAGGTGTCTGCTTCGTGACATCACCGATGTCGTTCAGCCCACTTTTAAAGAGGAGGATTCAAGATGCAAGTTTTAGATATCGCTACGGTGTTGAGCACACGATTAAAAGCAGCCCTGATGTGCTGCATCGCCGTTTCCATCATTTCGCTTGGCGGCTGCAGTTCGCCGGACGCCACGAATGTCGTTGATGACGCCGACAGCGAAGCTTTGGCCGAATACAACGATATGGTCGAACAAGAAGTCATGGAACCGCCGACTCGCTAGGTTGCGATCAAGCATGTTGAGATACCGTATCAACCTGCGGGATCGAAACCTTGCGACACAACTTGGATGGCAGCCAAGTCCGCTGTGGATGCAGAAGCACTTCGCAGCGACTTGGCTTTTTTATTTCAAGTGCCAACCGAATCGACTCCATACCGATCGATCATCGGTTGCTCAATCTTTTGATGAGTTCGAGGATTGCCATGCAAGTCGGTAGTCGCGAGGCGACATTCCTGTCGCTTGGCGAAACTGCCTTGTGAAAGCGCTTTGGTCGGAATACCCCACTTCCAACGCGATGGCAGCGATTGGCGTGTTTGTATGTTGAAGCTTTCCCTGAGCACGATCGATCTTCTGTTGGATCAACCACTGGCCCGTGGTTAACCCGAATACACTTCGCATCCGTCGGTCGAGCTGATACCGGGACATGTTGGCAACTTTCATCAGATCATTGACCGACAGTGACTGCCCCAAGTTTCCTTTCGCATAGCTGATCGCTTCAGCGAGGTGCTCGAACTCTTCGGTATCAACGTCAGGGATCTTCACGTCCTGCGAGACTCCGACCAATCCCGATATCACGCCGTCTGCTCGGCGCATCGGCAACTTCGTCGTCAGACACCATCCGGTATCAAGTGACGGATAGACATGAAGCTCCAACTGCGAGACAAGTGACTGCCCGGATTGCAACACTCGTTGATCCTGTTCTTCGTACCGTTGGCCGAGTGGGGCTCGCAATAGCTGGCTTGGCGTTTTACCGATCAAGTCCGTTTTGTCGCGAAGACCGCATCGGCTGACCAATGTTTTGTTGACCAACACGTATTCCCCTCTGTCGTTTTTGACAAAAAAAACGACATCGTGCAAACAGTCAAAAAGCTCTTCGCCTGTAAACGGCTGGTCTAGCTGAGCAAATAGTTCTGGAACCATCCCCACACCACACATTTGTGCGCATTTTCAAGTCAGGGGATCTGTTGTAGTCAAGAAATCGCTGGCGATCGAGGCGACAATTGCAAAGTCGTCAAAAAGGCCGCGGAACAGCCGTGCGCCGAAACAAATTCTGAATGGCAGCCGGATTAGGCAGGCTGAATTGAAAGTGGAGAAAACTGTGGCGGATCAATTACCTGTCTTTCAAGGTTGCATCCCGGCGTTAATGACGCCCTGTGATGAAAGTGGCAAACCAAATTTTGACATCCTGGTCGAACAGGGAAAGCAGCTGACGTCTGCGGGCATGAACGCGGTCGTCTACTGCGGATCGATGGGTGACTGGCCTTTGCTGAGCGATGCTGAGCGTCAGGAAGGCGTCCAAAAACTGACCGCCGCCGGAGTACGTGTCGTGGTCGGAACGGGCGCACAGAACTCACGATTGGCAGCGGAACACGCGGCCCATGCACAACGCGTCGGTGCTGCCGGGTTGATGGTGATCCCGCGGGTACTCTCACGGGGCACTTCGATCGCCGCACAGCGTGATCACTTTGCCGGAATCCTGAATGCTGCACCGGACCTGCCCGCAGTGATTTACAACAGCCCGTACTACGGATACCAAACGAAAGCCGATCTGTTTTCCCAGCTCCGCGATCAACATTCCAACTTGGTGGGCTTCAAGGAATTCGGTGGTGCCGAATCTTTGTCGTACGCGGCAGAGAACATCACCAGTGGCGACCCCGACCTTGCTTTGATGGTCGGTGTCGACACACAAGTTTTCCACGGCTTTGTTCGCTGTGGAGCGATCGGTGCGATCACCGGTGTTGGGAATGCATTGCCAAAGCAGGTATTGCGACTGGTCGAACTGTGCCAACAAGCTGCCAAAGGCGACAGCCTTTCACTGCGGCTTGCCAGCGAATTGGAATCGGCATTGGCGGTCTTATCGAAGTTCGATGAAGGGCCGGACTTGGTGCTGTATTACAAGCGTTTGATGACTTTAGAAGGCCAAGCCGGATACGAGCATCACTTCAATCCGACGGACGCGTTGTCCCCAAGTCAACTTGCGTTTATTGATGACCAATGGTCTCAATTCAAATCGTGGTGGGAGCAATGGGAAGGAGCGACTGCATGAGCATAGCTGATCCGTCATCATCACCAGTTCCGTGCTCGCCTGAACGCTTTGTGTCGCAGTACATCGATACGCACACGGCCGGAGAACCGACGCGAGTCGTTCATCAATGCGACCAGGAATTCATGTCGTTGATGCCCTGTGACTTGGTCCGCCGACTGTCGAGTGATTCCGATGCCCTTCGGTCAAGCTTGATCAATGAACCCCGCGGACATGAGGCGATGGTTGGCGCGATCCTTTGCCAGCCGAAAGACCCTGAGTGTTGTTCCGGCGTTGTGTTTATCAACAACGAAGGTTACCTGGGAATGTGCGGACACGGGGCAATTGGCGTCGCAGTTGCACTTCACTACATGGGCCGTATCCAACCAGGAAATCATTTCATAGACACCCCTGTCGGCAAAGTTGGGCTGAAGCTTGTCGGATCAAACGACGTCGAAATCAACAACGTCGCTTCGTACCGCTTTCGTCATGACGTCCAGGTAAGTGTGCCCGAGCTGGGAGTATTCCATGGTGACGTGGCCTGGGGCGGAAACTGGTTTTTCCTGGTCAAGTCTTGTCCTTGGGAATTGACGTTCGACAACATTGCCAAGCTGACGGACTATTCAATCCAGATCCGTGATGCCCTCTCTGATCAAGGCATCACCGGTAAGGATGGCGCATTTATCGATCATGTCGAACTGTTTGGACCAGCAACAACAACGGGTGCTGACAGTCGCAATTTTGTTTTGTGCCCTGGTGGCGCATACGATCGTTCCCCTTGCGGCACGGGAACGAGTGCCAAGTTGGCTTGTCTGGCTGCCGATGGTCGACTTGCGCCCGGTGAAAGCTGGGTTCAGGAAAGTATCATCGGCAGTCAGTTTGTTGCGTCGTACCGAACAGCCACCGACGGAACGATCCTGCCAACGATCTGTGGTCAAGCATATGTATGCGGCGAAGGACGCACGATCTTTCAACAGAACGATCCGTTCGCGTTTGGCATCACTGGATCGGGTGCCCAGGGTAGGCAAGCCCTGGGTAAGCACTCCCATGGCGAGGCAGTTCAATGACGCCAGGAAAATCAGAAACGGTCATCGTCGTTGGCGGAGGAATCGTCGGTCTTTCTTGCGCCCACTACCTCACGGAGCAGGGTTACAAAGTCACGATTATCGATCGAAAAACGATTGGCAGTGGCTGCTCACATGCAAACTGTGGCTACATCTGCCCAAGCCATGTTCTGCCGCTGACCGAACCGGGTGCGATCGGTATCGCGATGAAGTCGCTGCTGAATCCCAATGCGCCATTTCGTGTTAAACCGAGATTCTCACCAGCCCTTATTCGCTGGATGCTAGAGTTTGCCCGCCGTTGTCGCAAACAAACGATGTTGGACTCGGCAAAGCACCTGCATGCGATTCTGAGCTCGTCGATGACCGAGTATCGGCAACTGGTTTCCGAAGGCTACTTTGATGGCCAATGGAAGAATAACGGATTGTTGTATGTGTTTCGAAGCGAACACGCGTTGGCCGAGTTCCAAGAAACTTGCGATTTGATCGATCAACATTTTGGCGTCTCGATCACCAAAATCGACGGCAGCGATCTTCCCCAATTCGATGCAGCATTGCGTAGCGGTCTTGCGGGTGCTTGCCTCTACGAAGACGACTGCAGTGTCCGCCCTGATCTGCTCGTTTCCCAGTGGCTTGCAAACCTCCGCCAGCGTGGCGTTCAAATCATTGAAAACAGCGAAGTCATCGCGTTTGAGAAGCAGTCGGGTCGTCTGAAGTCCGTCCAAACTTCCAAAGGGACTCAAACGGCAGATCATTTTGTGATCGCGACAGGTGCCTGGAGCCCATTCCTTTCAGAATCACTCGGCTGCCGCATTCCGATCGAGCCCGGAAAAGGCTACTCCGTGACGATGGATCGCCCCGATCCATGCCCAACACACCCGATGCTATTTCCCGAACACAAAGTCGGCGTGACTCCGTTCGACGACGGTTGCCGTTTGGGTTCGATCATGGAGTTCGCAGGATACGACACCAGTATTTCACCGAAACGTATCGAACAGCTTAAACGCTCGGCGGAACCTTACCTACGATCAACATTCGACACCAAAGTCTCAGAAACTTGGTTCGGATGGCGGCCGATGACGTGGGACAGTCTGCCGATCATTGGTCCAGTGCCGAAACTGGCAAACGCTTTCCTTGCCACCGGTCACAACATGCTGGGAATGAGCTTGGCATCGGCGACAGGTCGGCTGATCGGTGAACTGGTTTCCGGCAGTTCGCCCCACATCGATGTCACGGGTTTCTCACCCGGGCGCTTCAATTGAGGTCACGTCATCGGCATCCATAGCGATGTCGAACCGCGGTAGACGCGTCGCTACGATGCCTCGTTACCGTCAAATGACGGACTCCTTTGAGAATGCGAACCAAACTGAATAGGTTGATTGAATGTTTCAAGCTTATGCCGCGAGCGGTCCTGACAGCGACTTCGAGAAAATCGAATTCGATCCCGGTGAATTGGGACTCGATGAAGTCGAACTGAGTGTCGAATTCTGTGGGGTTTGCCACAGTGATTTGAGCATGAAGCAAAACGACTGGGAGATGACCAACTACCCATTCGTTGGCGGACATGAAGCCGTCGGAAGGATCACGAAACTGGGTGAAAGCGTCAACGGCCTAGAAGTCGGCCAACGCGTCGGGGTGGGTTGGACTGCGTCCTCCTGCTTGCAATGTAATCAATGCCAGAGTGGTTATCAAAACCGTTGCGCAGATGCCGAAGGCACGATTGTGGGTCGACATGGCGGTTTTGCAGACCGGCTTCGCGTCCAAGCGGCCTGGGCGATACCGATCCCCGATGGCGTTGACTCAGTGGACTGCGGACCGTTGTTCTGTGGCGGGCTGACCGTGTTCAATCCCTTTGTCGAAAATAACATCTTGCCCACAGCCCGTGTTGCGGTCATCGGCATCGGTGGACTCGGACACATGGCGTTGCAGTTTGCGAACGCCTGGGGATGCGAGGTCACAGCCTTTAGCACCTCTCCGGACAAAGAGGAAGAAGCTCGTCAAATGGGTGCCCACCACTTCCTTAATTCTCGTGACGAAGAGGCTTTACAGTCCGTCGCCGGAAAATTTGACATGGTGCTCGACACCGTCAACGCGCCGCTAAACTTTGATGCCTACATCAACACGTTGCGTCCCGGCGGAACGTTTCATGTGGTCGGTGCGGTTCCAAAAATCGAAGCCACCACGTTCCCTCTGCTACTGGGCCAAAAATCGATCAGTGCATCACCCACCGGAGGAATTGTACGTGCGAAAGAGATGCTGGAATTCTGTGCCAGGCACCAGATCAAACCATTGATCGAAACGTTTCCGATGAGCCAGATTAATGAGGCCATGGACCGATTGGCTGAAGGCAAGGCACGCTACCGCATCGTGCTCAAGTCAGATTGGTAAGCCTTTTCTGAACTTGTGTCGCTCGCCGCTCACGGCGACTTCAGGATTTGCTTTCAATTGACGAATCCTCGTGCGAAGGGATCATCGCCGGAATCTGTATGCATTAGCAAAACTAAGTCAGGCGAGCATTTTCGATAAAGTCGATCGATCAAAATGATCGGTTACACGCAACCGCTGACAAAACCCGATCTATCAATCGGAGCGACATTCCATGTTGCGATGATGGTTCGTCAGTTGCGATCGAAATATGCTTGCCCATCTGAACCGAATTACGAAGCCAATCTGTTACGTGATCATCACGATGGTGATCGCGTGCTTTCCGATTCGCGCTGTTCCTTGCGAAGCCTGTTCACACCACGACGGACTTCACAAGCAATGCTTTTGTACTGAGATCAAGGCAGAAACCCGAGTCGGGACAGAGCCTTCCGCCAAGCAAGGTCCTAGTACTGAAGCGTTGGCGACGCGTTGCTCGATAACGCAGATCGCACCAGCATGCTCACATCCCTGCCACGACTGCGATGGAAGCTGCGCACACTGCTCGGTATCAATTGACATGGCTTGGCTAAGAGCGGCTTCGCACGATCAGACATTTGCGATCGAACGGTTGAATTCCGCCGTGGCAATAGCGATCAAATTGCAAATGGAAGTTGATTCGGTCCCACAATCGAAACCGCCACCACGATGCACCTCAAGTGAATTGAAGCCATTCGTCCTACGAATTTAAGTTGAAACGCGACTTTTCAGTTTGCATTTCTTCAAAGCCAAAACAATCACGGATGATCCAATGAAATCGAAATTCACGTTGGCGGTCACAGGTGGACTGGTATGTCTAGCGAGTGGCTGTGGAATCACACGACCAAGTTTGAAGCCATCTGTCTTGGAAACGCCGGTCGCAGCAAAGCCGACGACAAACGACAACGTTTCGGCCAAGACAAAATCTCCCGCTGCGTCGGTCCAGCTGGCTGGATTCTCTGAAACCCCAAGCGACACGGTCTTGCTTGGCGACCTGTTAGCACAACACAGCGATGCATCCGCTGATAGCAGCGCTGTCGCTGCCGAGCCCTATATCGCCAGCGAGCCTCTTGTGGCGTCCGACGGTGCGGCGACCTTAGAAGAGCTGCTTGCGATCGCCTTCGGTAATAACCCAGCGATCAACGAGCTAGCCGCGACCACACAGAAGGCTGCTGGCTATCGAACACAAGTCGCCTTGTATGCCAATCCGATTGTTGGCTACCAAGGTCAACAGCTTGCAGACAAAGGCACCGAACAACACCTGCTGTTTATCGATCAGGAAATCGTGACCGGCGGTAAACTTCAGCTGAACTGTGCGGTACTCAATGAGGCCTTGCGTGCTCAGTTGCAAGAACTCGAAGCACAAAAGATGCGTGTCGCAACGGACATCAAAACCGTGTACTTCGATTGCATGTTGATTCAACAACAACTGCAATTGATCGAAGCGTTTGCTCAGCAACTCGACCGTGGCGTCGAATTGGCCAACCAACGTTTTGCCGTTGGCGAAGGCACTCGCATTGATGCGTTGCAAACCAAAGTCCAGCTCAATCAGCTGCAATTGACCAGCCAGCAAAAGGCGGCGACCCTGCAAGCACGTTATCGCGAATTGGCGGCCCTTTGCGGAACACCAAACCGTTCCATCACTTCCGTCTCGGGCGACAACCTTCCGTTGGCACCTGAGTCGATCGACTGGAACTCGATGGCGACCACCATCGTCGCCTCCAGCCCAGAATACGCGGCGGCCCATGCCCGAATTCGCCAGGCTTCTGCGGCTGTCCGACGGCACGAGGCGCAACCGATTCCTAACCTGCTGGTCCAAATGGGTACGGGGGTGGACAATAGCACTGGCGGCCATGGCATGCTGAACATCCAAGCGGGCGCGCCACTTCCGTTGTTCAATAAGAACCAAGGCAACATCGCAGCGGCTCGAGCAGAATACTGCCGGGCGGTTCAAGAGGCAGAACGGATTGAAAATGCTATCCGCGCTCGATTGGCTGAAGCCTCCGGCGAATACGACCGAGCAGCCAAGGCCGTGCAAATGTACGCGAACGAATTGCTGCCCGCTGCTCAGCAATCGCTGGACCTGGCGGAAGAAGCCTATCAGGCGGGCGAACAGGACTTCATCCAATTGCTGGTCACCCGTCGGACCTATTTCGACACCAACCTGGCATACGTCGAATCCCGTGGTGATTTAGCGATCGCCAAAGCCAAAATCGATGGCTATCTATTGTCCGGAGCCCTTAACGCGGTCTTCGATGGCAGCGGTGACGACTCGCTACGTGGTTTGACATTCAGTCAGCAGTAGCAGAATCAGGCGATTGGCCACCGCTGTTGCATTGCCCTGTCCGGTATAATCCAGCGGTGTATTCCAGATGTGATCTGAATTGACGTTTGCAACCGTCGCAACTAAACTCCGCCGCTGCGACACCACCTTCCTTTAAAGTCCCCCCATGTCATCACTAGCAGATTTAAAAAGGCTTTCAGTGCTTTTGCTGCTAGCGCTCTGCACGATACCTGGGCCTCGACTGGTCGCGCATTCACATGATTCGGAATCGCTTTCTTCGGAAGCCTATTTCGATCACATGGCGGAATACCACTCTGAAGCGTCGGAATTGGCCATCCCACCAGACTGCCCGCACTATCACTGGGTGTTCAGCTGGGATGATTTTCGCAGCAAGGGTGTCTTTCCCCATACCGCTCAACCTTGCACAGCACTTCAGACGGATGAACTGGACCAGTTCACAACTGTGACCCAAGTTCCACCTGCCTTTGCCGCAGACCCCTTCTTGCAGTGGAAACCGGCGCGGCTTTCTGAGCGTTCGGTTTGCCTTTATGACTGCAACGTCGCTCCGAGCACCGAGCGTGCTCGTCTCTGCGTTTGGACGTGTTGAACAACACGTTCAGCCATCCCGAACGGCTTTCTAGCAAGCCCGAATAGCATTCCGACTGTCGCGGTATGCGTTCCTGGAAAAGGCTGGACATCTCAAAAGCTGTCACTCTAAACGTCAGCCAATCCGGCCAGCGTATGCGCCATTGCAAACGCTTGCCCTGTCACTTTGCTTTCCATCGGAAAGCGAGTTCGTTTATGCATCCAACGGTCCAACATGCAGTCATGCGGAGTGACATGATGACTCTATTTGAATGCCTTCAATGGCGATCCAAACGCAATCCCGTCCTACATCTGGTGGTGGTTCTCGCCGCGTTCATCTCCGCGATTAGCCTTCCCCACCACCTTCGAATCGATGCCTGGGGCACCCAATTATCCGCCCAAGAAGAATCCGATTCGGAAGACTCCATTGCCTACCCGAAATCCCAATGGGAGACCGCCGGAATCAAGCTGACTCAGCCCACCAAGCAACGCTTTACGGAAAAGATTCGGCTGACTGGAATGGTGTCTCTTAATGAAGACCGCCTGTCTCACGTCTACCCGATTGTCGAAGGAGTGGTTGACCGTGTCTCTACAGCACTCGGCGACGTAGTCGAAAAAGACCAAGTACTAACCGTTGTACACAGCCGCGAAGTCGGCCAAGCGAAGTTGGAAGTTTTCCAGGCGCGTTTGGCTTTGGAAATCGCAGAGGCCCAATACAAAGTCCAACAAGAACTTTCCGAAAACACAACGAAACTACTCGACGCACTGCGTAGCCAAAAGGAAATCACCGAGATCCAAAAGCAGTCACAGAATCAAAACATGGGCGAGTACCGTGAGCGATTGCTTAACGCCTACGCTGACTACCTGAAAGCTCAAGCCGATGTATCGCGGCTCGAAGGCATCGCTCAGTCAGGAGCTGTCTCGGGAAAACAGTTGCTCGCGGCGCAAGCAAGAAGAAACGCTGACTTAGCCACGTTCCAGGCTCGCATCGAACAGATCGCATTCGAATTGCAATCGGCACTTCTTGTGACTTCACAAGCAGTGAAAAGCGCCAGAACACGCGTCGCGGTTGCGACCACGAGCCTGAAAATTCTGGGCTGTGGCGAAGACGAAGTGCAAGTCATCGATCCGATGCAGCAGGGCGAATCGATTTCACACTACTCGATCCGCGCACCTTTTCATGGAACCGTGATTGCAAAAGACGTCACGTTGGGCGAACAGGTTCGGCGCGACAAGCAACTGCTAACCATCGCTGACCTGTCGACCGTTTGGATCAAGGCGGACGTCTATGAAAAAGATGTCCCGCTACTATCAACGCTGGCCGGAAGCGACCTTGAATTGGTCAGCGAAGCTTGGCCTGACAAAACGTTTCACGCCAAAGTTTTCTTCACTGGCGAAATCATGGATGAAACGACTCGCACGATTGCGATGCGAGCGATCGCGGACAACGAACAACACCTGCTGAAACCTGGGATGTTTGTCACCATTCGTTTACCCACGACTGCGAACGTGGAATCGGTACAGGTTCCTTCGAGCGCAGTCCAGCAACACGAAAACCGGTCATTTGTATTCGTCCACAAAGGCGACGGAAAGTTCGCGCGTCGAGATGTGCAGATCGGAAATCGCGGACGTCAATGGACTGTGGTTGAAAGCGGACTGACAGAACAGGAGCCCATCGTCAGCGACGGCGGTTTCATCCTGAAATCAAAATTGCTCGAAGGGCTGCTGGAAGAGGAATGATCCTATGGTGAATCGAATTATTCAGTGGGCTCTGGACAACCGTTTCATCGTCATGCTGCTTGCCATCGTCCTGCTTGGGATCGGTGGCTTTTCGGCAATGACGTTGCCATTGGATGCGGTCCCCGATCTGACCAATGTCCAAGTTCAAGTGCTAACGAACTCTCCGTCGCTCGGTCCGGTCGAGGTGGAGCAGTTCATTACTTTTCCGGTCGAAAATGCGCTCAGTGGTGTTCCCAAAGTGAGCGAAATTCGATCGATCAGCCGCTTTGGTCTAAGCGCCGTCACGGTTGCCTTTGAAGACGGCACGGACATCTATTGGGCAAGGAATCTAGTTAACGAACGTTTGATCAAAGCGAAGGAAGAGATTCCACCGGGGATGGGAACGCCTGAGCTGGGGCCGATCGCGACTGGAATGAGTGAGATCTATCAGTTCGAAGTTCGGCCCGAACCTGGACACGATTTTTCACTGAAAGAACTACGGACGATTTTGGACTGGCAAATTGCATTTCAATTGCGCAGCGTTCCCGGCGTAATCGAAGTCAACACGTTTGGCGGAGAACTGAAAACCTACGAGGTCCAAGTTGACCCAGCAAAACTACAAAACTACGACATCTCGCTAACCGACGTTTTCCACGCGGTCGAGGAAAACAATGGCAATGCTGGCGGAGGCTATATCACCCATGGCGCTGAGCAGCGGCTGATCCGAGGTGAGGGATTGATCCGCAGCCTCGATGACCTGCGGTCCATCGTTCTCGCAAGCCGCGATGGCGTACCGATCCGAATCAGCGATGTCGCAGAAGTTCGCTTTGCCCCGATGCTTCGGCAAGGAGCCGTGACGCGCGATGGTGATCGCGAAGCGGTGATTGGCATGGTGATGATGATCATGGGAGGGAACTCCCGCCAAGTGGTCGAAGACGTGAAATCGCGAATCGCGGAGATTCAAAAAACGCTTCCTGACGGAGTGACAATCGATACGTTTTACGACCGAACCGAATTGGTCGAAAAGACAATCTTCACCGTAGGCGAGAATATCGGACTGGGAGTCTTCCTGGTCATCTTGATGCTGTTCTTGCTGCTTGGCGATGTCCGTGCGGGATTGATTGTCGCCGCGGCAATTCCTTTGTCAGCCATGTGTGCGTTGATCGCAATGCGATACGCCGGGGTCTCGGCAAACTTGATGAGCCTTGGTGCGGTCGACTTTGGTGTGATCGTCGACGGTGCGGTGGTGATGATCGAAAACTGCGTTCGCAGGGCTTCGCATTACCAACGCGATCATGATGGAAAACGGGTCCCGCTTGGCGTTTACCGTGAATCCGCGAAGGAAGTAGGCAAGCCGATTTTGTTTGCCGGTGTGATCGTCATCATCGTGTTCATTCCGATCCTTAGCCTTCAAGGAATGGAAGGCAAGATGTTCCGCCCGATGGCATTCGTCTTCATGACCGCATTGTCATCGGCACTGATCATGTCCGTCACAGTGATGCCTGTCATGGCGTCACTATTTTTGGCGCGACGCATCAAGGAACGTGAAACGTTTCTTGTCCGCTGGATCAAAACGGCGTACAAGCCGACGCTGCGAATTGCGATGGCCCATCCCATCGCTATGTTCTTTGGATCCATCGTCGCCTTCGGAATCAGCGTTGTCATGGCAACCGGGTTCGGAATCGAATTTGTTCCGAAACTGGATGAAGGCGACTTGGCGATCCAAGCCACACGGCTACCGAGCGTTTCGCTGGAGACGTCGATCGAGATGACCAAGAAGATGGAGCGTTGTCTGCTAAAGTTCCCCGAGGTCGAAACCGTTGTCAGCAAAACCGGTCGTCCTGAAATTGCGAACGACCCGATGGGCGTTTATCAAACCGACTTGCTGGTGCGTATGAAGCCCCGATCGGAATGGCCAAACGATCGCTCCAAAACTGACTTGATCGACGAAATGCAGGAAGCATTGAAAACGGATGTTCCGGCGAACTCCTATGGCTTTACCCAGCCAATCGAACTGCGAGTTCAGGAACTGGTTGCCGGGGTCCGATCCGACATCGGCCTGAGCCTTTACGGCGACGATCTGGATGAGCTTAAACGTGTTGGTGACGAAATCGCCGCCGCGTTGAACACAGTCCCCGGAGCCGCAGACGTCGCCGCCCAGCAGGTTGCTGGCCTACCATACATGCGATTCCTATTGGACCGGGAAAAGCTTGCTCGCTACGGAGTTAACAGCCGTGATGTGCTTGACGTGATTGCTTCGGTCGGTGGCCATCCCATTGGCCAAGTCTTTGAAGGCCAACGTCGGTTTCCGCTGCAAGTACGTTTGAGTCCACAATGGCGTGAGGATGCAGACCAGCTTTCAGAACTTCGCGTCGAAGATGCCGAAGGTCGCAAGATCCCTATTTCTCAGCTGGCGACGATCCGCATTGAAGAAGGGCCGGTCGAAATCAGTCGAGACGCGATTCGCCGCCGACTGCTGGTCCAGTGCAATGTTCGAGGCCGAGACTTGGCCAGTTTTGTCGCCGATGCCCAACAGACGGTTGCCGAGAAAGTCACACTTCCAACCGGTTATGTGCTGCGGTGGGGAGGACAATTCGAGAACTTGCAACAGGCATCGAAACGACTTGCGATCGCCGTCCCGGTCGCTTTGTTTCTGATCTTCGCGCTGCTGTACATGACATTCAATTCGGTCAAGCTTGCCTTGCTGATCTACCTGAATGTTCCCATTGCGGCGACCGGAGGCATTGTGTTGCTATGGATGCGTGACATGCCGTTTTCAATCTCCGCCGGGGTTGGCTTTATCGCCCTCTTTGGTATCGCGGTCATGAACGGCGTCGTACTGATCGAACATGTCCGGCACCTGCGGCATAGCGGCGATAGCCTACATGATGCCGTCGTTGGTGGGGCCATGGACCGAATCCGTCCTGTCCTAATGACCGCATCATGCGGGGCGTTGGGATTTGTTCCGATGGCAATATCAAGCAGCTCAGGTGCAGAGGTCCAACGCCCATTGGCAACCGTCGTGATCGGCGGACTGGTCACGTCAACGATCTTGACGTTGCTTGTCCTTCCGTCAATCTATCGCTGGTTTGAACCGAAAGAATCCGCAGCCGAACCGATTGACATGGCTGAATTCGAACACTGACGCTGAGACTTTGTTGACCGTCGTCAGGCATTTGCAATGCGTTGCTGCCGGATGCCTGCCGACGGTTGTGATGGGTAGGCACTGACCGATCGATAATGACACCGGCTTCGCCTAAACAGCTTTCATCACAGCCAACATCTCGCGGCTGATCTGCTTCGAGCGTTCGTCGTAGACGGCTGCCTCTTGCTCGGTACCGTCGGCGACTTTGGGGTCTTCATATCGAATTGGCAACCGAAGCTCACAACCGGGAACGATTGGGCATGCGTCGTCGGCACTCGAACAGGTCATCACAGCGGCGTAGCCGGATTGGGGATTCGGTGTCTGATCGTAGACTTTGGAAAAACACTGCAGCGGAACCGATTGATCCGAATAGCTCACCCGATAAATCGGATTGCTCACCGACACATCGTCAGCTTCGATGACAAATCCTGACCTTCGCAAAGAATCGACCACCCGCTCGTTCATCGCTGTCGCTTCTGTGCCGCCGGAAAATGTCTGTACTCCGAAATGGCCGCAGTAGTCCGCAATGACCTTTGCCCAGATTTGCGAAAAGTGACTACGCCTTGAATTGTGAGTGCAGATAAACGTCAGCTTGGCGGTTCCATTCGCTTCCAAATTCTTACGAATGTAGCCAGCAAGCTGAGACAACTCCTGACGACGCGTGCTGGGGATTTGATCCAGTTCGCTCGCACGCTCTGTGATCCACTGATCGATCGACGTGAAGCAATGAAAGGACGAAGAAGACTCAGACGAGTGGTTGGTCATTGATGAATCCTTGATGTTCACGCTGTTGGTTGCCTAACGGGCATTGCGGTATTCAATAGCTGATGCAGTCCAGCCAATCCGGTTGGCGGAACCGATTGCCAGGGTAATAAAACAGTCCGGCTGGAATGGTTGACCAGGACTTCGTTGATGTAGCTGACCTCGTTTGCTTTCCGACCCACTAAGACAGGGTCGTGCACTGGTAATGGCTGAAGCGATTGGTTGATCACCCATGCATAGGGTTCGATGCTGGCACGTCGCAAATCACTCTGCAGAGCAGCTGCTTCATGGACCGGCGTCGATTCAGGCAGGGTCACCACCAAAATCCGCGTGAACAATGGGTCACGTAATCTGGGCAAAAGCTCCGAGACACTCGGTGGAATATGATTGGCTTGACGAGAAACTTCGCGATGATACGCCATCGCGGCATCGAGCAGCAGCACGGTATGCCCGGTCGGTGCGGTGTCCAAGACAACAATTTGCTCTGAACCTTTTGCGACAGACTCTGCAAACGCTCGAAAGACTGCGATCTCTTGAGTACAAGGTGATCGGAGGTCTTCGTCCAACAAAGCCTTCCCGTGTTCATCAAGATCTTTCGCGGCGAGTTGCAAGACTTCGTTGCGGTACTGCTCGGTCACTTGCTGGGGATCGATTCGACTGACCGTCAAGCCTTCAAGACTCTGCTCGGCGAGGGCCGACCTCACGTGCGCTGCCGGATCAGTCGTTGATAGATGAACCTGCAAGCCGTGCTCCGCCAACGCGATCGCGACCGCAGCAGCGACACTTGTCTTACCAACGCCCCCTTTACCCATCGTCATGATCACGCCGCGACGCTGCGCAGCGAATTGATCGACAAGTGACTGCAGCGACAACAGGCCATCGAACGAGTGAATTTCCGCGTCTCCAAGCGGCGAAGGGTCTACGATGGTTAATCTGTTTTGTTGCGACGAAGACAACTCTTGTCCCATTAAACGCAGCGAGGGAATTCCGAGCACTCCGCTGCTGGCCAGACGCACTGACGTCTGCATCAGTGAACTCAATTCAGCCGGCATCGAATCCATCGCTTGCTCGCAGCGGTGCTGCATTGCAACGGCAACGGAATCGGATTGATCCGATGCTTCAAAGACCCCGTTAATAATTAAATGCTGATTCTCGATCCCTAAATCCTTTAGCTCGCTACTTGTACGGGCCGCTTCCTGCAATGCGGACTTTTCCGGCCGAGTCACCAAGACCAGCGATGTATCCTCAGCCGATGCCAGGCGTTCCTTGGTGGCTTGATAGATGCGTTGTTGTTCCTGCAAACCAGCCAAAGGCCCGATGCATGAGGTACCCGAAGTGTTCGATTCCATGAATCCTGACCATGCCGACGGTAGCGTCAGTAGTCGCAATGTATGGCCGGTCGGCGCCGTATCGAAAACAAGATGATCAAAGTCGCGAGTTTTCTGTTCGTCGCCGAGCAGTTTTGCAAACTCGTCAAAAGCAGCAATTTCCAGGGTACAAGAACCGGCGAACTGCTCCTCCATGCTTTCGATTGCTGCATCGGGCAACACGCCTCGGTACGGCCCCACCATTCGCTCCCGATAGTCGGCAGCCGCTCGCTGAGGATCGATATTCAAAGCCGACAAACCTTCGACACCCTGCACAGGCGTCGGCACACCGGTCAGTTTCGTCCCCAAGACCTCGTCCAAGTTCGATGCCGGATCAGTCGAAACCAATAACACTCGTTTTCCGGATTCTGCCAGTGCCACTGCCGTCGCACATGACAACGATGTCTTTCCGACGCCACCTTTGCCTGTAAAAAAGAGATACCGTGTTGGCTGGTCGATTAAACGCATCGAAGTCTCCCGAATGGTGTCCACAACTTAGCTCGGCAACTGCTCCGCAGGTAAAAATCAGCAGCAGCCTGTTCCGCCACAACACCCACCGTCCGCTGTCGGCAGCGAAGGCTTGGCTGAGAGCTTTGTTCCGGTCCACAACGCCAAGTTGTCACGTGTGGGGTAGTCGCCTCGGCTGACGACCTGACCATCCACAAGCACCAATGGCAAGCAATCCACTCCCTCGCTTTGCATTAATGCCTGAACGGAGGAGTTCGCCATGTACTGTGGAGCATCTTGTGCCAAATTGAATCGATCAACTTGGTGCCCTTCGCGCTGCAGCCATTCAAGATCGGCAGCGAATCGAGGCAAAACGGGATCCACCTGAGGCCCACAAACCCCGGTGCTACAACACATCGCGCGATCAAATACCTGTACGTGACTCATTGTCTTCTCCTTTAAAATCGCCCATCGGCGATTACCGATAAACATTGTTAAAAAAAGGCCTACTACAGTGCAGCGACCAGTTCTTTCAATCTTGCAAATTGCTTTTCGTTGATGCAGTAACAGACTTTAGGCCCATCGACCTCCCCCTGAACCAGACCGGATTCCTTCAGGATTTTTAAATGCTGAGAAACGGTTGATTGGGCGAGTGGCAAGTTTCCGACGATCTCACCGCAAACACACGCATCACGGTCAAGCAACAATTGAACGATCTGAACCCGCGCCGGATGCGCGATGGCCCAAGCCAACTTGGCCAATTCGTCCGCACTGGGATTCGGCTTTAACTTCGCAGGCGATGGGTCACACCGCTTAGCCGATTTCTTCTTTCCCACGTCAAACCACCCTAGCGACAGACACCAGAACAACCTTTCCGACAGACAGCTTATCGTCAATCTACGATTAACGATAGAGCCTTTTATTGCCCGGTCAAGTGTTTATTCGAAAACGAACGCGTTGCTGCTACTCCACAGAGCCAATTCACAGAGCCAATTCACAGGGCCAATTCACAGGGCCAATTCACAGGGCCAATTCACAGGGCCAATTCACAGGGCCAATTCACAGGGCCAATTCACAGGGCCAATTCACAGGGCCAATTCACAGGGCCAATTCACAGGGCAACTCACTCAGCCCTTTCACTGAGGATGTGACTGCTAGCATTCGCTGATATTGACAGCCAAACCTCCACCTGAAGTCTCTTTGTATCGCGAGGACATGTCCGCGCCGGTGCGTTTCATCACTCGGATGACGCGATCGAGTGAGACGAAGTGCTTGCCATCGCTGCGGAGCGCTAAACGGCTGGCGTTGATTGCTTTCACTGCTCCCATCGCGTTGCGTTCGATACAGGGAACTTGTACCAGTCCCTTAATGGGATCACAAGTCAGCCCCAGATTGTGCTCCATTCCAATTTCGGCCGCCTCCTCCACTTGGTGTGGAGTTCCGCCCAAGGCTTCCGCGAGTGCACCGGCAGCCATCGAACAAGCGACGCCGACTTCGCCCTGACAGCCAACCTCGGCACCGGAGATCGAAGCGTTTCGTTTATACAGCGAGCCGATCACGGCAGCGGTCAGCAAAAACCGCTCGATGACTTCGGCGTTCACGTTCCGGCCGAATCGATCCAGATACAGCAACACGGCCGGAACGATTCCGGCGGCACCGTTGGTTGGCGCGGTCACGACCCGACCTCCCGCCGCATTTTCCTCGTTGACCGCGATCGCATAAAGATCGACCCAATCCAGGATTCCCATCGGATCACGGTCGGTTTCCTCGGAACGATTGCGAAGCGAACGATAAAGCGCCGGTGCCCGACGCCGTATGTTTAAACCACCGGGCAAAATGCCGTCGGTATGGCAACCACGCTTCACACAGTCCTGCATCGTTTGCCAAATCTTTTGCAGCCCGGCCGAAATCTCTTCATCGGTCCGGAACATTCGCTCGTTGGCACGTGCTAAGTCACTGAGCGAACATTGGTGCTGGTCAGTCAGTTCCAGCAATTCGCGTCCAGAAGAATAGGGATAGGGAACCTGAACACATTCGGCTTCGCTTGATTCACCGACGGAACCTTCGCGAACGACAAAACCGCCTCCGATCGAATAGTAGGTGCTTTCATAGAATGCGTGCTCTTGATCGCCATCACCGAACGCTTGAATTGTCATCGCATTGGGATGGGCATCCAAGGTCACTCGGCGGTTGAGGATCAAGTCATTTTCTTCATGGAACGGGATGGTCACTTTTCCATCCAAGTCGATCCTTTGATTTTCTCGGATCGCAGCCAACTTGTTCGGAACGGTTTCCGTGTCGATCAGATCTGGCTTTTCGCCAAGCAACCCCATCAAGACTGCGGTGTCGGTCGCGTGTCCGATACCGGTTAACGCCAGGGAACCAAATAGCTCGACACGAATTCGACGCACCGATTCAAGCTGCCCCGCGGTGGACAACTCACGCATAAACATTTCCGCCGCCCGCATCGGGCCGACCGAATGGGAGCTGGACGGTCCGATTCCAATCTTGAATAAATCGAAAACGCCAACGTAGGCTTCCTGCTCGGTCGTTGCGGCGGCAGAACTGGAATCGAGTGACATGCAAATGCTCTGGTGAATCGGCGGTGTTTGGCAGCACGGGAAGCAATACGCTACGCGTCATTTAAACATACCGCCCAATCCGCCAAAGCCGGATTCCGGCTAAGGTGCTCGGAAGATCCGCAAACAGAGCTTATAGGAACACAAGGCTTGTAGAAGCACTAGCTTTTTGGAGCACCAACGGGACCGCTCGCATCACGCGTTCAGCAAGTCGCCGGATCGACTACTTGAGCGAATCGATGTCTTGGATATCCCCGGTGTATGGCAAAGACCATTCTTTTGTGACTTCGTGCATCGATGGCTTTGTCCACACCACCTTGCCATCCATTCGGGCGGTTGGTGAAGCACCACACAACCGAGCCAGCCCGAAACGCCAGCGTCCTTCGTACGATTCGATGAACAACAGAACCTCAGGGTTAGTTCCATTCGAAAACGCGAACACAGCCCCTTCGCTGTCTGGCTTGTCTTCAATTTTGTACGAAACCACGGGGTTAGGCAGCATCCGTAAAACGTAGTCCTCCCCTTCCATGAATTCAGAAGCGGAAAAACGACTGGCCAATTGCTTCATCTGCCGTCGACGCAGAATCGCAGAACGGTGAACCGGCGTTTCCACCACAAGGTCTTGGATCTGCATCTCCGATTGTCTTGGCGTCCAAATCCATCCCGGCCCCGCCTGCACACGAAGCTTCTGATCTGTCAAACAGAGAAACTCGTAGTGAAGTTTGACTTCACCCTGTGCATTCGTCGTCAATTCCATTGCAACGATCGCTTGGGGCCGGCCTTTGCCAAGACTCCAAACCGTACCATCGACCGTTTGGCGAGTCGCATCACCGAAACGGAGAATCGGTTGCGTGTTGAATTCGACTTCGGAAACTTTGCCGGCTTGATTCGATGTCGCGTGCATTCGCTCCATCGCGGTCCGCATCACACCCATTCGGCCACCAGAATCATTTTCGATGGGCTGAGCATTCGCTTGAACTCCACCGACAATAATTCCACACGCAACTGATACGGTGTACAAAACGATTGAAGACACTCTCGCTCTTGGCGAGGTCAACGACGGGACTTTCGTCATCAGCTTTTCTTTCCGGGTTCGACGCTGCGGTGGTCGGATAGCACAAACACGATCCGACGACCAGAATAAGACACAACGTCTAACAAGGCAAGTTTTTTGCCAATATGGGGACGCTGATAATCATACGAACACAAAGAATTCATCCGGAAAGATATTAAGAATTCGCGCTCGCCCCTTGGATCTGATTGCGATATTCCGTTGGTGTCATCCCCATACTGCGTTTGAATGCGACCGTAAGATACTCGGGATGCTCGTACCCAGTTCGACTTGCGATATCCGTAATGCGATCATCCGTTTCCGCTAGCAATTGTTTGATTCGCTGTAGGCGAATTCGGTTCAATTCTTCATGCGGTGTATGCCCGACAACCTTTGTGAACCGATGCTCGAGTGCTCGTCGTGAAATGGAACATTGCCGCATGATGTCTGCCACACGAATGTTTTCCAGTGCGTGACGACGAATGAAAATTAATGCCTTTGCGACGTCTTGGTCTTCGATCGCGATTGTGTCGGTTGATTGACGAATCTGGATCCCTTTGGGCTGAGTGATCAATCGTGCGTTGCGATCAACAGGCTCGCCATCCATCATCTTTTCCAGCAACTCAGCCGCTTCGAATCCTGTCGCATAGGTATCTGGAATCACACTGGTCAACTGTGGGTCGCAGAGATTGCAAATCAGTGAATCATTGTCACAGCCAAGAACCGCAATTTCCTCCGGAACACCAATGGAGCTCGTTCGGCAAACGTCAAGCAACAGCTGACCTTGGTAGTCATTGCAGCCCATGATCGCGATCGGCTTTGGCAGTATTTGAAGCCAGTCCGCCAACGATTTCCGAACTTTGTCCCATTTGTATTTCGCGTCGTAGCGATGAGTGACTTGGTATTCGAAATAGTTGCAGTCGGCCTCTTCGGTGAACCGACGAAAATGATCACGACGTGAATTTGACCAGGCGAATCCAGGATCGCCGCAATACGCCAGGTTCACAAAGCCACGATCAAGAAAATGCTCGACTACCAGTCGGCTGATCGCGCGGTCGTCGGTATCGGCCCAGGGTATTCCCGGCAAATGCCTCGCCGCACTTAGGTCGACAATGGGCAGTTGCAGCTGTTGCAATTGCAAACCGATCTGATCAGTCTCGATCCGTGCAATGATTCCATCTCCCTGCCACTCTTTCAGCCATGCGGGTGGCAGTGCACCGCGTTCTTGTTCATTCAACTGAATGGACCAGTTGCCACGAGTCCGCGCGAAACCACAGATTCCATCCAACAGTCCACGACAGTACCCGTTGGATGTTTCGATCAATAATGCGACGGAACGGCGACTCATTTAAAAAGCACAAAGACAAGGTAGAAAACGGAGCAAGTAGTTCAGTGTAGCAGCTCGTAGAAAGGCTCGAAAATCCAGAATCTTTCGACAGCCAATGATTTCGTTTCGGCCGTGGACGGGAATGAACCCGACTGCTTTACGCCAATCGAAAATGCAGACGATTCATTCGTGGCGATTGCTAGGTTAAACTGCTTTGCCGCATGCGTAGACCGACTGTTTCACAACCAATGCCAATTCATCAATGAATTCGAGCGTTCTGATTGTTTCCGCCCTGATTAGCATTCTGGTCGGTGCATTTGCATTCCGAATCACACGTTCAATCTGGAGCAGTATCGCGATCCCATTGATTGTAGTGGGGGCAGTCTGGTTTGTACTTCCCAAGGAAGAGCCCGCATGGACGGAAGCGAATACGGATAAACCACTGACCGCGCAAACCCGGCCTACAAAGCTAGCCGAACTGGAATCGTTTCGCCCTATTGAGGTCCCCTCGCACGGATATGTCGGATCCGACGCATGCAAGGAGTGCCATCAAGATAATCATGCCAGCTGGTTTGCGTCCTATCATCGCACGATGACTCAGCTGCCCACGGATAAAACTGTCGAAGGTGACTTCGATGACGTGTTAGTGACCTATCAGGGGCAAGACTTTCGCTTGGACCGGCACGGTGAACTTTACACAGTTGACATGCCCGACCTTGGCAGCCCGGTTGCTGATGCACGGTTGAAATCATCCATCGTCCTTTGTACCGGATCGCACCACATGCAACTGTACTGGTACGCCACCGGTGTAGGTCGCATGCTGGCGTTGTTTCCGCTGGCACATGACAAGGAAACCGGCGAATGGATTCCTCGTGACGCGGCGTTTTTGCGTCCACGACCGATCGGGTCTCATGAAACAGGACGCTGGAACGAAACATGCAGCAAATGCCATTCGACGCACCGCAAAGGTCGTCAATTGCCGCAACAAGGTTGGGACACCCACGTTGGCGAGTTTGGTATCTCATGTGAAGCTTGCCACGGCCCCGGATCGGACCACATTCGATACCACAAAAATCCGCGGCAGTTTGATCGACAAACCGATACGATCGTCAATCCGGTTTCGTTGCCTAAGGAGCGATCTGTCGAAGTCTGCGGCCAGTGCCACTCGATCTTCCTGACCCCAAGAAGCACCCATGGCAACCAGAGTGGCAATGGGTATCGTCCCGGGAAAGTTCTGACGGATTCGCATCTCGTTGTGCGACGTGATTCGCCCGAGTACGCGGAACAGCAAAAGGCAATGAACTACGCAACGCTCGATCAGTTGCTTGACGAGTCTTACTACGAAGACGGGATGGTTCGCGTTTCAGGACGCGAGTACAACGCTGTCACCGATTCCGCGTGTTACCAACGTGGTGAGATGACCTGTTTTTCCTGCCACCAACTTCATCAGGCGAAATCTGACACGAGGACGCTTGGTGATTGGGCAAACGATCAACTTCATCCCGATGCACTCGACAACACCGCGTGCTTGAACTGTCATCAACAAAGTGACTATGGCAGTGCCCACACGCATCACTTGCCGGGCTCGAGCGGTTCGCAGTGCTACAACTGCCACATGCCACACACCACCTATGGTTTGCTTAAAGGCATCCGCAGTCACACGATTAGCAGCCCCGACGTTGGCCGCGATCGAGATGCAAACCGTCCCAATGCATGTAATCAATGTCACTTGGACAAAACATTGCAATGGTCTGCTGAGCACTTGCATCGCTGGTACGACATCGCCGCTCCGATGCTTGAACCACGCGAAAAAGACGTGGCCGCATCGCTGCTGTGGCTGCTCAATGGAAATGCGGCGAATCGAGCATTGGCGGCTTGGACGATGGGTTGGGACCAAGCACTACAAGCATCGGGGAATCGTTGGCAGGCTCCGCTGTTGGCCGAATTGCTAAACGACGACTACCAAGCGATTCGCTACATCGCGCGTCGATCACTACGATCCCTGCCGGGTTTCACGAACATGAAACTGGACGTCGTGATGCAAAGCACCGATGAAACGCGTAGTGATGCGATCGAAACCATTCGACAACATTGGCTCAAGAATCTAACACCTGAGAACATGGATCGCCCGGAGCTTTTGCTCAGCCCTGCGGCGATCAATCTTGATCGGCTCCGGTCGCTGTACCAGCAGCGTGACCAGACCCCCATGTCGATTGCCGAATAGACAATGACCGAAAAGATGATCGCACGCAGACCTAGACTTGGTCCATCCGATAGGCGGGATTTTCATTAACAGAGGCCCCGTGTATCGTTGCCGACTCTAACGATCGTACCGGGTAGGTATTAGGTGACAGGGGATGGACCGCCAATCAAATTTCTGATCGCCGACGTCGATACGATCAAAGCTCTTGATTCATGCTCCCTCTCGCCTTTGCAGGAACACCGATGCCTTTCTTGCGTGGAAGTCTTGGTTTTCAACGATTTAGCGTCTCCGGTTTCGAAGACAACACCTTCGGTGAAGAGCAAATCGAATTGCTGAGCAACAACGCGGCCGGGCGATTTGAGACAGCTTCCGCCGATAACGTGTCGGTCGGATTTCTCGGTGGCGACCACTTGTTTGATACCCATTTCGATTTGGGAAAAAATCTCATCAACAACGCTGTCCACTGCAGCGTTCGTATCGACACAAATCAGATCCCTTCGTCGATCAAGGCCGCTTGGTTGCAAATGGAACTGGCCGGACTGGCCAAAGACAGCGAAACCGGTGTGGTGACCAAGGCACAACGCAAAGAGGCCAAAGAGGCCGTCGAAGCTCGCTGTGACCAAGAAGCCGCAACTGGAAAGTATCGAAAGATGCAAACGTTCTCGTTGTTATGGGATCTCGATCAACAGCTTCTTTATTTCGGCGGCTCGGTCGGCAACGCCGCAAGATTGTGCATTGACTTGCTGGAACGGGTCTTCGGAATTGAACTACGTCACCTCGGCGCAGGTGCGATCGCCAATCAATGGGCGATCGCCAACAAGGTCTATGGCGACGTTGATGATTTACAACCGATCAGCTTTGTCAGTGATCTGATTGCCGGAGACCACAATTGGTCCAACGAACATTCGCAACAACCCGACTTCCTTGGGAATGAATTCCTTGTCTGGCTGTGGTGGAAATTGGAAACCGACACGGATACATTCGCGCTTGTCGACGAAACCGAAGTCACCGTGATGCTTGCCAAGACGCTAAGCCTTGAATGTCCTTACGGCGAGTCAGGCAAAGAGACCATTTCTGCAGAATGCCCAATCAAGCTTCCCGAAGCGATGAAGGCAATTCAATCTGGAAAGTTACCACGTAAGGCTGGCATGACGGTCATCCGTGAAGGTCGACAATTCGATCTCGCGCTGCAAGCCGAATCGTTCGGGATCAGTGGGGCCAAGATTCATCTCGAAGATGATGAGGAATTTGACGATGACGACCGCATCGATGCGATCCGTCTGCTAACGGACACCACCGACCTGATGCTGCAAACTTACGTTGAACGTCGCATCGCCGATGACTGGCAACAGGAACATCAAGCGATCCGACAATGGTTGACCGGCAAAACCAAGCAGCGAAAAAATGCCGCATAGCCAAACCGCAAGCGAAATATAGAAACAAAGAAGTTTGCTCGCTCATCGTGGGAATCGCCACCGCACCTACCAAATAGTGCGACGGACTTCTACACTGCAGATCGAAACTTTGAAACGCCAAGCCGTTAGCTCACCGCAGTGCTAGCTTCGTGTAACCTTGCCTTACCATCGCAACGACAGCGAATCTCTATTTGCTGTCCTCAGCATTCAAAATGGCGGGATCGCCCCCACGGGTTGTTTACTAAAAGCCTCAAACGAGACGCTTTCGTCGATCTCACCGCCGTGATGATCTGACACTTCTTTATTAGTCAAGCAAGGCTTGATTTCTATCCGGCCATGCTGGGAAAACGGACCAAGCGATTTGTTCCATACCATGTGATCTCTTTATCCGACGCTCACGATAAGAGCCCCATTTTCGGAGTCCACTGTCGCTAATCGGGTTGGGATTGAGACCGAATTGGACAGCATGGGATCCAGATCTACCCCAAGTTAACGTTTGGGCGGGCAAGGTCAGCTTTGCCCATTCATTCCTGGGGAGATCCTTCAATGGCGGGTGGTCCTGAACCAGAGCTATGTCAGCTCATCTATGTAAGTGCGGCGGCGGTCAAATTCACTGACAACGACCTGGAGAAGCTACTGCAACAGGCACGGCACACCAATCACGTATTGGACATTACCGGTGTGTTGCTGTTTGTTGATAAAACGTTTTTCCAAGTCCTCGAAGGAGAACCGAAAAACGTTCGAGCGCTCTATGAGAAGATTGCTTCGGATCCGCGTCACAACAACACTTTGGTTTTATCCGAAGAGAGTGTTGGCGAACGCAACTTCGGTGAATGGAGCATGGGGTTCCTTCGCGACAAAGCCTCGATTGAACAGTTGCCTGGCTTCGTCGACTTCTTTACTGATCGCTCCGACGATTCGGGCTTCATCAAGCTGAGCGGAGATTCACAACGTATCTCGCACGTCATCGAAGGGTTTCGTCGCGGCCGATGGCGTCGCACTAATGAAACCGCGTCTTCTTAGACTCATTCGATCGTCGTCAGCGTCTTTGGTAGGGGGGCAGCAATGAAGGGAATTGTGTTTACCGAACTGATCGAAATGGTCGAAGCCGAACTCGGATTGGAGATCGCCGACAAGATGATCAGCCAAGCCGAAACAAGCAATGCCGGTGCTTACACCGCCGTCGGAACTTATGACCATTTAGAACTGATCAGCCTTGTCGTTTCACTTTCAAAAACCACGGACGTACCTGTTCCAGATTTGGTCCATCGGTTCGGCCGCTATTTGTTCGGACGATTTACTGAACTCTATCCGCAGTTCTTTGAATCAGCGAATTCCACATTTGAATTCCTTCCGCAGATCGAGAGTTTTATCCATGTTGAAGTTCGAAAGCTGTATCCGGATGCGGAGTTACCGCACTTCCAATGCACTCAATCGGAACACGTTTTGGAGCTGACATATTTTTCAAATCGTCCGTTCGCAGATCTCGCAGAGGGCTTGATCGCAGCATGCATCGATCACTTCGGTGGCGGCATCACAACAGAGCGAACGGATTTGGGAGAGAGGAATGGTACGGAAGCAAGATTTGTCTTGACGCAATCCACAGTTACCGCCCCGAGAGCAACTCAGACGTGTCTGAATTAGATTTGCTAAAAAGAAAACTAGAGCGGGAAATTGCCGCTCGAAAGTCTGCCGAATCACTATTGGAAGCGAAATCGCTTGAGCTCTATGAAACCAACCAACAGCTTCGTGCGTTGGCTGACCATACAAGAGCGATTGTCGAAACCGCGGCCGAAGGAATCATTACCTATGGCGACAGCGGAGCGATAAAAACGTTTAACCGATCGGCACATCGAATCTTCGGTGTGGAAAATGCGATCGGTCAAGACGTCCGTGATTTGTTCGAGCTGACTGAAGAACAGATGCGACGCTTGTTTGGCGAAGACGTCGACGGCGCGTTGATGGACCCCGAATCCGAGATCGTCTACCAGCTGGAATCGCTGGAGCTGAGCGGCCTGCGCCGAGGCGTGCAGTTCCTGTGCGAGGTGGCCCTAAGTCGCGCCATGGTCGTCGAATCCCCAATGTTTATTGCGGTGGTTCGTGACCTAACCAAGAAGAAACAAATTGAAGCGAGACTAAGCCAAGTCCGCAATATGGAATCGGTCGGCCAGCTAGCAGCAGGCGTTGCTCATGAAATCAACACACCGATTCAATTCATTGGCAACAACATCGAATTCCTACAAGGTGCTTTCGATGACATCGGCTCGCTATTAGATCTGTACAACGGCTTGCAGGTGGCGATGGAAAAGAGCGAATCATCCAGTGAAATCCTGCATCAGATCAAGAAACAGATCGAGCTGTCAGACCTCGAATTTCTTCGCAAGGAGTTTCCACTCGCCATATCGCAATCGCTCGAAGGCATCGATCGCGTCGCGACCATTGTCCGCGCGATGAAGGACTTTTCGACACCATCGACGGCGACACGCGCCGCGATTGACGTCAACAAATCCATTCGAACGGCACTGGCGATCAGTGCGAACCAATTCCGCGATGTGGCCGAGATCCGGACCAACCTCGATGAGACCCTTCCCACGATGATCGGGATCGGTGGCCAATTCAACCAAGCCATCTTGAACATCTTGACCAATGCTGCCGAAGCGATGGCAATCCATCAGAAAACCGGTGAAGGACTGCTCGAGGTGGAAACTAGGCATACGGATGACGACATCGAAATTCGATTCCACGACAACGGCTGCGGAATACCATCGGATGTCAGAGCCCGTATCTTCGATCCATTTTTCACGACCAAAGAAGTGGGAAAAGGAATCGGCCAAGGACTGGCCTTCGTCTACGACGTGATCGTCAATAAACATGCCGGAACCGTTTCAGCGCAGTCTCGAAACGGTGGAGGCACAACCGTATTGGTCACCCTACCCACTGCAATCTGTGAAGACCACTTTAGGCGGGAGCATGAAAGTACTCTTAGTTGATCCGAACGACTCCAGACGTCGCAAATGGAGGCAAAGACTGGAGAAGGCGAACGCGAAAGTGATCGCGATGGCAAACCTGCCATCACTTTCGATCACCGCTCGCTTTACCATGGGCTTCCTTGCTTGGCCACTGAACACTAGCAAACCCGAAGAATGGATTAAGCAATCCAAATCGAAATGCGGGACGCTTGTAGGCATCTTTGGTCGCAATGTCGATTCCGCTGGCACCGCTTACGCGGCCGGCTTGGATGATTACCTGTCAATCAATTGCACTGACAGCGAACTGTTCGCCAAGATGGCGCGAGCGGATCAGTTGGAATTGACGCAGCAGCGACTTTCGCAAGCACAAAAGCTTGAAGCGATCGGCGAGCTGGCTTCGGGAATCGCACACGAGATCAATACGCCGATTCAATACGTCGGTGACAACACTCGATTCGTGGAATCGGCGTTTGAGGATCTCGTCGAAATCCTAAAAGCCTGCCAGTCACTGATCGGGATCGAAGACGCCGGTGAGATGCAATCGACGATTGACCAACTCAAAGCGGCGATGGACGAAGCGGACGTCGAATACCTACTTGACGAAATCCCATCAGCGATTGGCCAAACCCTTGAAGGCGTCGACCGAGTCGCCAACATCGTTCGGGCAATGAAAGAGTTTGCCCATCCCGGTGTCAGCGAGATGACCCAGGTTGACCTGACCCAGGCAATCGAAAACACAATCATGGTGGCTCGCAATGAATGGAAATACGTCGCGGATATCGAAACGATCTTTGACCCGAACCTGCCGGCGGTCCCTTGCCTTCCTGGCGAACTGAACCAAGTCCTATTGAATTTAATCATCAACGCCGCACATGCGGTCGCGGACAAGGTCGGTGAATCTTCTGACCAGAAAGGCAAGATCGTCGTCAGCACGAAGCACAGCCCACCGTGCGCAGAAATTTCGATCAAAGACAGTGGAAGTGGTATCGCGCGTGAAAACCTCGAACGCATTTTCGCACCGTTCTTTACAACCAAGCCGGTGGGCAAAGGAACCGGGCAAGGCCTCGCCATCGCCCACTCGGTGATCGTGGACCGTCACGGCGGAACCATTGATGTTGATAGCCAAATCGGAAAGGGAACGGCGTTTATTATCCGCTTACCGTTGGACCAGTCCTCAACAGAATCGACAGACCGCTCACGCCAGCTAGCTCAGACGGAATAGCTGTCGTATTCCAGCACTCAGTCAACCGGCCCATGTGAATGCCAACCCAGTCCAACCCAACGAATACCATTGAGGAACTTTACTCGTGAGCAAAATGCAAGTCTTGTTCGTCGATGACGAACCCAACGTCCTATCCGGCTTACGACGGATGCTTCGCCACCAGCGTTCCGCCTGGGATATGTATTTCGTCAACGGTGGTGAAACGGCGCTGAAGTGGTTAACGGAAAACCCGTGTGACGTGATCGTTACCGACATGCGTATGCCGGGCATCGATGGGGCGGAATTGCTGCGACGGGTTTCGGAACTGTATCCCAACACCGTCCGGTTAGTACTCAGCGGCCAATCGGAACACGAAAAGATCCTTCGAGCGGTTGGCCCGGCACATCAGTTCATGTCGAAACCCTGCGATCCGCAAGTTTTGGTCAACACGATCGAACGCGCTTGTGGCCTTCATAGCCAACTACGTGATGAGAAGCTCAAGGGATTGATCTCTCAACTGACAACACTACCGAGCCTTCCAAAGATTTATTTCGAGTTGGTCAAAGACCTAGAGTCAGACGACACATCGGTGGAACGGATTGGAAAAAAGATCGGCTCGGATGTGGCGATGACGGCGAAGGTTTTACAGCTCGTCAACTCATCGTTTTTCGGTCTACCACAACGAGTCTCCTGCCCGGAGCACGCTGTATCGCTATTGGGATTGAACGTCATCCGTCCCTTGGTGCTAACCGCAAAAGCATTTTCACAATACGAAGACTTGCGGGTCAGAGGCTTCGCCTTACAAGAAATGATTGACCATTCGGTTTCGGTGGCAATGCTCTCCAAACGGATCGCCGAATCGGAAAGTTCCGACCCGCATTTGGTCGACGATGCGTTCATCGCGGGCATGGTCCATGACGTTGGAAAACTTGTACTGGCGCACAACCTGAAAGACGACTACAGCGAAGTGATCGACACCGCTGCCAAATCAGGAATTCCTATCCATATTGTCGAACAGCAAGCGTTCAATGCGTCACATGCCGAAGTAGGTGCCCACCTCCTTGGCCTCTGGGGACTTCCCCATCCGATCGTCGAAGCCGTCGCGTTTCATCACCGCCCCTCGGATGCTCAAAACACTTCATTCTCGCCATTGACCGCGGTGCACTTGGCTGACTGCCTGAACCATCCGTACGACGAGAATGAAACAGCGATTGATCACGACTACATCCAATCGCTCGGATTGACAGAGAAACTGGAAAAGTTCGCCAACATGTCCGCAGGAGAAGTGTTGCAGTGACCGAAAGAATCCTACTTGTCGATGACGAGCCTAACATCTTGCAGGGTTTCAAACGGCAGCTTCGCAAAGACTACGACGTCGAGCTCGCAGTTGGCGGGATCGAGGCCCTCAAGACGCTGAAAAATGACGGGCCGTTCGCAATCGTTGTTTCCGACATGCAGATGCCGGAAATGACGGGTGCGGAATTGCTGAGCAAGATCAAAGACCTGTACCCCAATACGGTCCGGGTTATGCTGACCGGCAATGCCGACCAGAACACAGCTGCGATCGCGGTGAATGAAGGTCGAATTTTTCGGTTCCTCAACAAGCCGTGTCCGCCAGACCAATTGGCCAAGACCCTTGATGCGGGACTGGAACACTATCGCCTCATTACGGCTGAAGCTGAGCTTCTGAACAAGACGCTTGCCGGCAGCGTCAGGATGTTGACTCAGGTCTTGTCGATGACCATGCCTGACTTGTTCGGACTGACGCATCAAGCGAGACACTGGGCGAAGATGATCGCACCAAGGTTGGGTGTCGGGCCTGTTTGGCAAGTGGAAATTGCAGCCATGCTGATGCATGTCGGCTTTGTCGCGCTGCCTCGTGAGGCGATTGTGGCGTACTTGAAGGGTGGAACGATCCCACAGAACTTCCAGTCTCTTATCGCTAACACACCACAATTGGGTTGCGACTTGGTCTCCGCTGTGCCACGGCTTGAGACGGTTGCCGAAATCATTCGCCAACAACATGGGCCGGCTGCTGATCCGACACCCTTGGCATCGCGAATCCTTCATGCGATCGCTGACTACCAGCGGTTCGTACGAACCGACTCGTCACGCGATGTACTGGAGAAAATGAAGGGACTGAAGGAATATGACCAGTACGTCATTCAGGCACTGGGCAAAGTGATCTGCGAAACCCGCGGACGCCAAGCGGTCGGTATCAACCAACTTAAAGACGGCATGATTCTTCATGCCGGAATCCAAGACAATAGCGGACGGTTGCTGCTGGCTGCTGGAATGGAAGTCCACCAGGCAATGATTCAAAAACTGACGATCCTTTCCCAATCAGCAACCGGCGTCCGTGAACCGATCGAAGTCCAATCTGATGAACCCGTTGATTCGGACACGACCGAATCAACCGTCGAAGTCTCGCACCTAATTTTTGAAGGGGTCTAGAACAATGGCTTCTGTACTTTTAGTTGATGACGACAGCTACCTTCTAAGCGGCCTTCGTCGAAGCTTGCGCGAACAACCCTATGAATTGTTCACAGCGAACTCGACAGAAACCGCCATCCAAATGTTCCAACGTCAACCCTTTGATGTCGTTGTGGTTGACCAAAACATGGGTGGCCGATTGGGAACGGAGCTGATCGCTTGGGTCTCCAGTCACTTCCCTGACACAGTGCGAATCATGTTGACCGGAGCCACTGACATGTGGGTCGCACAAGAAGCCGTCAACAATGGTGGCGTCTTCCGGTTCATGACAAAGCCTTGCTTACCGCTGGACCTAGCTCTCGCTATCCACGAAGGCCTGGAAGCACAATCAAAAGTCTAGACCGTATTCGTCAAAACGCGGGTTTAGGGAACCCAGCGTCAACATCGCTCGGTCCCAAGAGCGGCTCGAACCGCTCTCCGAACCCTAACCCGAAAGGACTTTCCCTTGTCTTCATTAGTGTTCAATTAGTGAAGATTAGTGGCTGGGAATTGAGAAACACTAATCGAACATTGATTAGAGCCGCTTCGTGCAGGCCTTTCGATTCGGCGGATAGGATTTCAAAGCGGCCGTTGACTTTTTCAACTGACTCAAATGCTTGACGGCATGAACGCAGGATTTTGCAATTGACGACCTGCTCCCTAGTTGCCTGAGGTGAACTACGCCGCGGGCAGTTTTGCGACCATCTGACACGAACACAAAACCATTCTGTCACACAGGACGTGCCGTCACGGCACACAACTTGGCAGTGCTCTAATCTGCGATCTTAAATGACGTGACAGTCAGTCGCATCTGATCGCGAGCGTGTACCTTTGATGTAGACTAAGCCCGATGCGAACAACTGCGATCAAACGATAATCGCGAGCGATTCGCCTAGCGTTGATTGTTCTTTAAACGCTATGACTGATGGCAGCTTGGTTGGCACCTTATCTGAAGTGTTCTCACATCAAAGGAGCTTGAAAATGAACACCAAGTTAAAAGTCAAAGACTTGATGGCACGAAGTGTTGTCGCCATCGACTTCGATGCAACGGTCCACTCTGCGTTGGACATCATGATGGCAGACCGTCTTTCCTGCCTCCCGGTTGTCGCAGGTAATGGCAAGTGCATCGGCGTTTTAGCTCTACCCGACCTGATGCCGATCGCTAGCGAATCGGATCACCTGCTTGGCGAAGCCAGTGATGGAGTCATGGACCGCCTCTGGGTCGTTGACATCATGCGCGAACGCTTCGGAAGCGATCAAGTTAGCGAATTCATGAGCGACAATCCGGTCCTTATTGATGAATGGTCATCAGTTACCGAAGCCGCCGAACGGATGCTCAACAATGGCATCCACCACCTACCAGTGGTCAATGGCGATGAAGAGCTGATCGGAATCATCTCGTCAATGGACCTTCTTCGTGCGATCGTCACCGCTGGCGCACAGGCTTAGCTGTGTGTTCAGACGGTGAATCCGGCGTAACGGGCTCGCTCAAAATATGGGTCACTGGGCCCAAACGACCTATTCTTCTAGCGAAAGCAGTGTGTCGCAAAACTGCTTTCGCTGCGCAAGCTTGATCCCCACACATCGAAACTTTCTGAAACTGCTAAACTGCTCGTCTCTGAACATCGATCGCAGACCAACCTGTCAGCCAGTTGACCCAATGCGATCAGATCCTCTGTTGGAACGACACGCAGGCATATCATGAAGATCGCTGGGATCAACTTTGACCATTTCCATATGGGCGACCTATTGCGAATGGTGCATGAACACCCCGAGGCTGAAATCGTGGGGATATGCGACCATTCGCCCGAGAGAATGCAGGACGCAATCAATGCCTTCGGACTCTCACCCAAACAAGTCTTCACCGATCCGAAGGACCTGTTTGCCGCCACAGACGTTGACTTGGCGATACTTTGCCCGGCCGCATCAAAGCATGGCGAATGGGTTGAAAAAATTGCACCGTATGGCTGCGACATTCTTGTGGAAAAGCCCTTTGCCGGTTCACTGGCCGAAGCAGATCAAATGATCGCCGCGTGTGAGTCTGCGTCAGTGCGGCTGGCCATCAACTGGCCGTTAACCTGGGTCGCCTCTCACCGAATGGCGAAACGCCTGATCGACGACGGCATGATCGGGGAATGTATCGAAGTCCATTACTATGGCGGCAACCGGGGGCCACTATGGCACGTCGCCGATAAGATCGAACGCACCACCGATGAGGTCCAGCGAGAAAAGCCAAACAGCTGGTTCTATAAACGCAGCCATGGCGGAGGATCAATGCTTGATTACCTCGGCTACGGCACAACGCTGGGCACCTGGTACATGGACTGCAAAACGCCGATCGAAGTGACCGCGATGGTTGATGAGCCAAGCGGTCTAGAAGTTGATGAGCATAGCATCGTCATCGCTCGATATGAGACTGGACTTTCGAAGTTCGAAACCCGATGGGGAACGTTTACCGATCCATGGACTCACCAGCCACAACCGAAATGTGGATTCGTGATTGTCGGAACTGAAGGAACGATCTCCAGCTACGACTATGATGACCAAATGCGAGTCCAGACGCGCGACTGCCCGGAGGGCAAATGGATTACTCCGGAAACGCTACCGACGAGGTTCAAGAATCCAATCAATTACATGGTGAACGTCATCCAAAACGACCATGCGATTGAAGGCCCGCTTTCAATCAACATCAGCCGCATTGGACAGCAAATTGTCGACACGGCAGCTATGGCAGCGGCCGAAAAGCGGACGATTGCGTTGCTTCAGTAGCAGCAAGCGCTACTGAGGCCACTCTGGAACTTGATTGGCCATTTCATGCAGCAACCGGTCAATCTCACTGCCCAAGTGACTCGCGTTCGGGCTTGTCCGAGCGTTGAACAACGCGACGAAGTTTTTGCCGTCGTGACGCCGAATCATGATCGTCGCCGTTCCGGCCAATGATCCGGTGTGCCAATGGTTAACGCCCTTGGGTATCACAACATTGGACCATCCCAGTGAATAGTAGCGGTCTTTCTCGCTGCCGTCTTCGTTGTGGCCAGCCAACCCCTCCGGGCGGGCGTACATCCGTTCGATGCTTTCGCGTGAGAGGATTTTGCAATGATCCGGATCGTCAAAAGCGGCTGCGAATTTTGCCAGATCCGTTGCCGATGCGATCCACGCACCATGAGAATCCATCGCCTCTAGATACCAACCGCCATACGGCCATGGCACCGTTTCATTCAGATCCTGGGCGAAGACCGATTTGGCATCGCCCGCATGATAGTAGCGGACTTCATTCTTTGATCGCTGATCCAAACGGGATTTTCCGATTCGCATTTCGGTGACACCGATCGGCTTTAAGACATGCTCAATGACATAGTCTTCATAGGTTTGACCGCTGATTTTCTCGATAACACGACCGAGCAAGCAGTAGCCAAAATTTGAATAGGCATAACGTTCGCCCGGATCAAAATCCAAGGTCTGTGAATACATTGCCTTGATGACAGTCCAAGACCCTGCAGGAGGCGGCACATCTAATTTCTCGGCGAAGTCAACCGAACGAAACATTGCGTCAAATGATTCACCTCGGTCCCAACCGCCGCGATGCTCCAGCAGATGCTCGATGGTGATTTCTCGATATCGCTCGTCAAATTTGTCACCCGCCGCCGCGATGTCGTTTTCTGCATCGAGGAACTGCAAAACGTGATCGTCAAGCTTCAGTTTCCCTTGCTCAACAAGCTGCAAAATGGCGACAGCGGTAATTGGCTTCGACAAACTTGCGATACGAAACAAGCTCTGCTGCGTCACCGGTTCCTGTGTAGCGATATCTGCATAGCCATACGCCCCCGCAAACGCGATATTGCCGTTGTTCGTCACAGCGATGGAAACACCAGGAACGTGATGCCGTTTCATAAAGTCTTTGACGGAGCGATCGTAGACTTCGAAGCGTTCGTCAGCTGGTGAACTCTGTTGCTCATACGGAGCCGAGGCGACTGAGTATCCTGGCCCACGTAGGACGCGTCCCGGTTTTGCCTTCGTCTGTTTGCCATGATGCAACACCAGTTCGCCGTTGACGATCACATGTTCCATCCCCTCGCTGACCGCATGTGGGTTTTCGAAATTCGCATGATCGGTCAATCGGTCGTAATCAAAAACGATCACATCGGCAGCAAGTCCGATCGCGATCCGTCCACGATCAAATGCCATCACATCGTTTGCCGCGACGGCACTCGCCTGCGCTACCGCCCTTTCTAAACTGATCGCTCCCAGATCACGAACATACCGCGAAAGCATCCTGGGAAACGCACCGTAGGCTCGTGGATGTGTCGCACTTCGGCTTCCGCCGGCGGGTCCTACATCAGTGCAAAACGAAACAAACTCCTGCTGCATTGCCAAGATCTTATTGGCATCGGACATCGTTTGCGGCAATGCGAAAGCCCCGGATCGCACCAACTTAAAAAATGTCTCCCAAGGATCCTCGCCGACAGCCTTCGCTATCGCAGCGACTGACTTTCCGTCATGCGATCGATAGTCGGGATGGTTGCTGCTGCCGATCACAATGCGGTCCCAGTCTTTTCCTGCGTGCCGGAACCAATTCTCCCATCCGTCGGTTGATTCCATCTCGTCACGGATCTGTTTTCGAAGCTCTGGGTCGTCCAGTTGCGAGATCAGCTGAGCCCGACCGTTTTCGAAATGTTTTGGATGGATCAAGGCCGCGATCCCGAGGCCATTGTTGATGTAGGGATAGATATCTGCAGTGACCTGAAAGCCTTCTTGTCGAGCGGCTTTGATCTTTGCGATCGCTAACTGCATTTTCCCCCAGTTGTGCTGACCGGCAGCTTTGAGGTGAAAAATATGAACCGGCGCGTTGCCGGTGCGTCCGATATCCAAAGCCTCTTCGATCGCCTCCAACAAGCGATCTCCTTCATTGCGCATGTGGGTGTAGTAACGTCCGCCGAATTTTCCTGCCTCACTGGCTAGCTCGGCAATCTCCTTTGTCGGGGCATAGACCGCTGGCGGATAGATTAGCGCTGTCGAAACCCCGATCGCCCCCGCTCGCATTGCTTCGGCAACCAACGCCTTCATTTGCTCTAGCTCTTCATCGGTGGGACGACGATCTGTGTCCCCAATCACCAAACGCCTGACTTGCGTATGCCCGATCGTCTGGACCAAATTAACTGGCAAGCCCTTTGACTCGACGAGCGTGAAATACTCGGCCATGGTGGTAAAGCCGGTATGACGTTCATCTGCCTTGCTTTGCGGAGCCGCCGAAGAGCCTTCGCCAGCGTTGATTGTTGTGATCCCCTGCGTCAAAAGATTGATCGCCGTGGTCGGATCTTCCAGCATCGGAGTCGCGGTTTGCCCCATCATGTCGATGAATCCCGGAGCCACGATCAAACCGGAAGCGTCGATGGTCTGCTTTGCCTTTTCAGTAGAAAGATCACCGATCCGCACGATGATCCCATCTTGAATCCCGATATCAGCACGATACCAAGGCGCCCCGCTCCCATCGACGACTTTGCCGCCTTGGATAATCACATCCAAGTCAGCGAATGCGATTTTTGGAACAAACACGACGATGCTCAAACAGAGTGCGAACAGATGGCTCGACTGCATCTTGATCATTGATGACTCTCCGGGTGTCCATTTTCGTCGACTCGCCAAAGGCAACTCAAATAGATCAACAGTTGTGAAAAAACCCCGACACATTTTTCACTACTGTACCCGATTTCCTCTGCCGCACTGGAATTCCTCTGCCGCACTGGGGCTACGAGCGCTGGGTCTACGAGCGCTGGTGTTCGATTTCAGTGACCTTGATCGAACCCGGTATCAAAAGCAGAAAACCGCTTCGGACGAAACGTCACGAGCGGTGCGGAGATGTTCTTAGAAGCCTGCGGGAGTGTAGCAGCGTGATTGTTGCACTTCCTCGGCGGTTGGGGCGCGAACCACGTCAAGCCGATTGACGATCGGATCGAACTGAACCAATCCGTTGTTGGCGAAAGCCCGCAGCCAGGATTTCATTGGCCAAACGCCCCACTTTTGATGAAATCGTTTTGCATTGGAAACGATGTCTGAAAGATGGTTCATCGGCGGTTTATACACCGCGTGGTACTGGTGATAAGCAACCGCATCGACAAAACCGAATGGAATTCCTAAGCGTCGTGCGGAAAAAGCGAAGTCTGTGTCCTCGCCGCCATACCCTTCGTATCGCTCATCAAAACCACCAATTCGATCGAAATGACTGCGGCTAATACAGAAGCACAACGACCAAAACATTTCGTACTTTTTCGAAGCCAGTTTTTCGCTACCCTTCAACCGTGGCTGAAGCGGATGATCGACCGCAGCTTCTTCAAGATCGCTTAGGTCCCAATCGCCATCGGCCGCTTGTTGGGGCAAGTACCGTGGTCTCCCCATCCAGAGCCGCTGTTTGTCGAGCATTGCCTCATAGAATAAGTCAACCATCTCCGCCGAAGGGATGCAGTCGACATCAAGAAACACCAACTGGTCGCCGCTGGAAACCTCAACAGCGCGGTTACGAGCTTCGGCTAGAGGCAACCTTTTGCCATCTCCGTCGACACGGGCAGTCTTGATCTTGACTGGAGGCCGGACTGAAGATGCGAGATCGACATCTTGGTCCATCCCGACAATGACCCATTCGTCAGGCATGCGAGTCGATTCACAGAGCCCTCGACACTGGTTCTCCAAGTGCGACTGCCGACCGCGGACGATCGTCAATAAGCTGATCGTCATTGATTCAGGCCTCCGTCGAATGACTCATCATTTTGTTCGGCGTTCCGGCCCGGCGCATCCGCTCAGACCACATCGCGACAGTTTCAAGGTGTTCGGCAGCTTGCTTCGCACCATCATTTCGGAAGATATTGTTCCAACGAGCTGTCTCTAAATCTTCAGCTTGCCGCAGCAACGTAGGCCACTGACTAACGTCCGGCCAATCCTCGAGCCCAACAGCCAACTCTTCCCGATTTAGGATACGCACCTTTCGTAGCTGCTCTAAAAATGGACGATCTTCTGCGATTGCAATAAACTTCGCGCGTTCTCGCCCCAATTCCATCACGCTGTTGTGCCCGGCTGCTGAAACGGTCAGCACTGCTCCGCGAACATACGCCATCGGCCGGTCGGTCCATCCGATATAGGATAGGTTCTTGGGAAGGGTGCTACCCAGGGGCGCCTCCCGTCCGATGACAATCCAGTCGTAATGTGATTGCGATTCCGCCGCCAAGGCAAGCTCCGCATCTCGATTGTCGACTCCCCCACGCCCAAACATTACCACAATCGTAGGCCGGTCAAAACTAACGCAATCATTTTCTTGCGTACACGCACAAAAACCGTCCAAGTAAACGGTCTTGTCGGCTACCCACTGAGGAGTCAAATCGTCCTCGAGCAGTTGGGGAAATGGTGCTAATAGTGAGTGTGCTGCCGCGTAAGCGTTCAGGTGAGCCGGATCCCGACGATCACCGTGCTGACGCATCACGACCTGTGGCACGGAACATAGTCGTGTCAACATCGAAATTTCAGCCGATACGTCAACAACCATCAAACTCGGTCGGTTCTTGTTTAGCCATTCGGTGTATTGAGCAACACGATTGGAGATTCCGTCAACCCAAAGCGGCGCGTAGTGTAGCGCCGGAACGTCCTCTGCATGATGTTGCCCCTGTATGGATACATTATCAATATCACAATCGATCTCGAAAACTTCATCCAAAGTTGGTCCGTTCCACTCCATATCCCCCAGTCTGCTCGTCACGACGGACGCACGGACGTTTAGATGGTTAAGAATTGCTTCCGTTCGTCGTTTGTGCCCCATACCATGGTAGTGAACGTAGAATCCAATTCGCCAATCCTTCATGCTGCCTTCGCCCCCGGCATTGCCGCATTGTGAAACGTCGGACGAGGAGACCCGATTTGGCGATATAGGTCTTCGTAGGCGTTAACCATCCGACTGAAGCCGAATTGCTCTTGAACGTATCGTCGGCAGACCTCGCCACGTAGGTCCCGGCACTCTGCGATACATTTGGCAAGCTGATTCACATCACCTGGTGCTGCCAATCGGCCGACTGACGACCGTACGATTTCCGGCAACGCCCCACGACGGAAACCAGCGACGGGAGTCCCACAGGCCAGAGACTCGGCAACAACTAATCCGAACGGTTCATCCCAGCAAGGAGTTGCCAGCGACACGGTTGACCTAGAGATAAGCTGGCAAAGCTCGTCGTGATCTCGATGACCGTGATATTGATCATCAGGATTCAAACGTGGCAGAATCTGATTGTCGAAATACGCTGAATCAGAAATGGGACCGACGATATCAATCGGCACCCCAGCCATGTGGGCTGCCTCAATCGCCAGATGCGTCCCTTTGTCGGCAAGGATACGACCAAACCAAATCGCACGATCAACTTTCGTCGATGCGCAGCGATTCCAGAAGCGATCTTTCACACCGTTGTGAATGACATGCTGGTGTTTGAGGTGAAGCGCCCAAGATGCCGCGTTTGCATGGGAAACGTTGACGAATACGCCACAAGATTTGGCATCTCGCCGAGCTAACTCCCGTTTCATTCTCACCAGCGGCGGAACGTGAAGCGTCGTAATCACAGGGCAACTCTGGATCGCCGCGAACCGCAACGGAATCGGACTGAGCGAATGATTGTGGATCACATCAAAGTCCGCTGCCGATAGACCGTCCATCAATGATTCGTAGGCTTCGTCTTCGACAGCTTCAATCCATTGATGTTCTTCGGACCCAAGACGACGAATTGATTCTGGGACAGTTGCGGCGTCGATGATCGGATGGAGAGGCAAACGCGTGTCGGAGTCTGCACTGGCAAACAGAGTGACGTGATGGCCACGATCCACAAGGGCTTCGACGTAGTCATACGTGAACGATTCCAATCCACCCGCGAACGGCTTCGCGACCGGATGTTTCAAATGTCCAATGATTGCGATTTTCATATAGCGGCCGTTGTCTCAGATTTGTGAAACGCCTCCTTGCGTCTGGAACATTCCTTTGCGGTGCCGGTTCGCAATCAACGTGCCAATCCAGGATGAAGAGAATGATCGATGGACGGCTTCGATCGGCTGCTACGAATCATTGATACGCGTGGAACTGAGGTGGTGGCTGATGTCGCGCAACCATCGAACGCATAGCGATGCTTCGCTTCGTTTGCCTATTTGCGGCTATTGAACAAGTTCAGCGAGAGAAAAAAACCAATCGAAACTTAGACACCAGTCGAGCGTGCTTGGTCGGCAGATTTGCTTGGGCGACTGGGATTAAAAATCATTCCATATCGCTCCACCGATGTCACAACCGTGCCATGTCTTCGACACTGTTGTTCCGCTTCGTTCAGCGAGGTCGAAATCAGAGCAAAAGTTCCTCGCAGTTGATCGAGCATTCGATTCAAGACGGGAAGCCTAAGCTGCGGTACAGAAGAAGTTCTCATTGTCGTAGTCGATTTAGTTGGGTTCGGCATTCACTTCGCATACAGACGGGGCCTGACGAGTTGGCGAGCACATCGTGCACCAACCTCGTGGATTGTTTGATCGCCAGTCAGCGAGACGCGACTGCGATTGAGTCGCTATCGCCCTGATAACCTCCGTTATTGATGCTTCAACGTGCCACAGATGCCGAACACGATCCGTTCGGCTATCGATCCCTATTCACGATTGCGATTCCGCTAGTCGCATCGGTTGCTTGTTTTTCGATCACGCTGTTTACCGACCGCGTCTTACTGATGTGGTACGGTCCAACTTCGTCCGCTGCTTCAATATCCGCGGGCAACGTTTACTGGACGGTTGCGTGTATCCCGGTAACGGCGATGGGATTCGTTACCCCGCTGGTCGCTGCAGCGATGGGACGTCGTGATAGCTCGAAGAACTCCGTTCCTGATGAAGTCTGGCGACTGATCTGGCAAACCACCTGGATCACGCTTGGTTGCATTCCCATTTTTGCAACACTTGGATGGTTCAGTCCGCAGTTGTTTTCGGCTTTCGACCATCCGCAGCATCTAGTCCGTGCCGAATCCACCTATTTCCGAACATTGCTTCTCGTCGCACCGGCTTCGATGCTGGAAGCAGGACTAACGGCTTTCTTCGTGGGACGGCGGATCACAAAGCCGATCTTGCGAACGAACGTCGCCACCGCGATTCTGAATGTCGTTTTGGATTACTGGTTGATCTTTGGTGCCTTTGGAATCCCGTCACTAGGAGTGCTTGGGGCAGCACTGGCCACCGCAATCGCGATGTGGTTCAAAGCAGCGGTCTTTTTTGCGCTGATCGTGCGTTCCAATGAGTCTCGAACGCAGACTTCGACCGTTCGGCGATTCGAGCTTCCGCTCGCCATTCGTATCCTTGGCCCGGGATCCGTACTGGGGATTCAACAGCTGATGCGGTCTTCAATGTTCAGCTATATCCTGCTGATGATCGGAACGGCATCCGTCAAAGGCCTGGCGGCGACTTCTGCTGCACTCAGCATCTACCAACTGCTATCGATCCCGGCAATCGGAATGGCGACGGCCGTGACCGTTCTGGTAGGACAAGCCCATGCATCGGACGCCGGAGCGACAACGCGAAAAACGATTCACCGCTCGATCGTCGCCGGAGGCCTGATCGCCGCAATCGTCTTTTTGTCGCTGTTGCTAATCCCAGGGATACTGGTCGAAATTCCGCTTCACGGTGTGAGTAGCGAAGAACGAAATTCGGTTCGCCCGATCGCGATCGTCCTGATGTACTTCGCTGCCGCATACGGTGTCTTTGACATGACCAGCCTATGCCTAGGGGCGATTCTGAAAGGCCTTGGAACGACCACGCCGATACTTGTATCGACTATCGCGACCGGTCCAATCGCAATTGCACTCGGTTGGCTCCATTGGCCGCCAATTGCGTCCGCTGTCAATCGTTGGTGGTGTGCCTTGGTGGTGTGGGCTGGACTACAAGCCTTTTTACTGTCGGCATTCCTATACCGCCGAATGGCTGATCAGCGAACGCACTAGATACAAAACAGTGTTGATAAATCTACCCAGCGACATGCTTCGTGAGCATGAGCTTCAAGCAGGTCATCCATCGCAACGAGATGAGCAGTGATTACTTCGTCTGGGCCGCTGACATCTCGAGATCTTCAATCGCGTCCAAACGAACTTCGTCACCAACAACCAAGTTTTTTGCCAGCGGGAATTGGTGCGATCGACTCTCCAGAAAGTGCATCAAGTAGCCTGCGGTGTTTGGAAAGGCGACAAGATCGCCACGTCGAATGCCATTGGGGAATACGAACTTTCGCAAACTAATTAGCTCCGACTCGGTGCAGTAGGCGCCAACGAAGTAGCCGGATTGCGAGACCTGACTTTCAGCTTTGGACTTCTTTACCACGATCGGATCGACCAAAAAGTCATCACTTGAGGTTCGACACTGCGTCCGGTTCATCGACAACCCGACAAGCGTTTCACCATCAGCGTTTTGCTTCGTAAACTCGACCTGTGCGACTGTCATCCCACACCCATCAAGCAAGCTACGTCCGGGTTCACAGCGCAGTTGCAAGTGTCGCTGGCGAAGGGCATCTGCAACGGTCCGCTCATCAATCGAAGCCTGCAAGATTTGCTGGAACCATTCCGACCGAACCGGTTTTTGGAAATACGGATAGGACTGGCGTGATCCATGAATACAATTATCTACCGCGATCAGCCCTAAACCATGATTCCGATAGGTGATCGGCTCGCGTTGCCCCAGAATTGCTTGCTGAAGCTGATCCCAAAACGAATCCCACTCATCCTGATGATCTAGATATGACATTGGGAACCCGCCACCGATGTCAATGAAGGTGGGATTGAACCTTAGCTCTTTGGCGCGATCCACCCACGCTAGCGTTTGCCCTATCGCACTTACCCGCTGCGAGGGATCGTAGCCGTCAAGATGAAAATGGAACCCGACAAGCTGCAGTGCTTCTCGATCGATTTGATCGAGCAACTCCATTGCCGACGCATCGAACCCAAACCTCGTGAAGAGCTTGTCCTCGTGATGGAAAAATCCCCCAAGACGAATCGCAATTTTTGCGACGTTTCCGAGTTGCTTTGCGACATCGGAAACCAGCCGCAATTCGTCTTGATTGTCGACGGCGATGGTCACGCCACTGTGGACGCAAAGTCGAATCATCGATCGCGATTTGATAGCCGCAGTGCAGATCAACTTTTCCGCGTCCATACCGCAGCGAAGTGTTTGCGACACCTCATTTTCGCTCGCCGTATCAATCCCAATACAGTCATGGTTTGCTTGATCGACGAAGGCCAAGCATTTGTTCGCCTTCCGGGCAAAGAAAACTTGAAAATCGATGCCAAACTGCTCAGCGACTTGCTGAAGCTCCAACACATTGCGAGACATCGGATCGGTTGAAATGAGATTCAACGGTGAACCGTATTCCTGAACCCAATCGAATAGACGGTCTCGCGATAGGCATTGCGTCATCCATGATTGCATGATGGGACGCAAAGATACGATGCCATGGCAGTTTTCTTGAAGCTGCGATACTGTTTTCAAGGTCACGACTGAGATCTTAAAAAGAAACCGGTTTGGATTGCCGAGCGACCATCGTATCGGCCCAACGTTCGATATGCTGATGAAGGGTTCGGCTCAGCGTATCATTTCCGATGACGACCCCTTCGGTACACCGACCAAAGATCGCAAGGTTATTGCCGCCTCGCGGCGCGATCACACGACCTTTACGGTCGACCATGATTGCACCTGTGACTTTGTCATGCTGCAGGTAGCCTTGCTGAATCATCTTTTCAACCAAACCATCGTCCTCCGGTTCATCGGGCTTGGCAAGTACCGCAGTCACTTGATTGGGTTTAGCTTCAACGTCGCGATCACATCGAGATCGGATCAGGCCTGCCCGTGCCAGGGACACCAACTTTTCGACGGTTTCGGCAGGTGGACCGAAAGCGATTCGCTCCATTTCGGCAGCCGTTCTTCGATAGCCGGCCCAGGATTGGTCACAGAGTCCACCGTGGCTGATCAGTTCAACGATCTCTGGATACAGCGTCTTCCACGCAGATCCCAAGGCGTACGGGATATCGCGAGGACGCTGTGCTGTCGCGACCAAAAATGATTCGATCATGGTTCGAATCGCGACACTGTGGTTCATCGAATATCGATTCCACGATCGCATCCAACTGAAGACTGACTCTCGATCGGATTCGATACCGTGGCGTCTCAGAAGACTCGCAGCGGCTTCGCAGACCACTGGCCAAATCTGCCGTTGAAAATGTATCTCGCCGAACGATGAACGCAACGATTGCAGTTGTTCACGGTACGGTTGCCAAAAAGAGTCCTCGATCGGTTCAACCTTCGACGTCGGCTTTGCCAACATCGGTCGACCGGATCGAGAGATCAAGTTGATCAAAGCGGGTTCGTTGCCGCTTGGAATGTAGCTCAATCGATCGCCAGCTTCGTCGCGTATGAATTCACCACCGCGACCTTCGGTAAGCGTCAAGACAGCATCGATTGCGGTTAAGCCAAACCCGGTAACGTTGACTTCGGCTTGATCAGACATTTGACATCGCGTGAGTTCATCAAACGGAAGGGCTGCAATCATGCGACTGTCGTCCTGCCCTGGATCGGAATGCAGAACCTGGCAAACACGATTCGAGCACCGAAGCCCTTCGTGTCCGGTCGTAATCACGACTTCATCAAACGACCAGTCTTTGCCTTCTGTTATTGCAATCCATGCCCCTTGTTGATGTCGAAGATCGACAACTTTCTGACGAACACGCTGGATGTGGCAGTACTTTGAAAGTTCTAATACGGTGTCTTCAAAACACTCGTGTAGATATTCGCCGACGATGGCCCGTGGGACATAAGCGTCATCGCGAGCATGCAGTGGATATCGTTTTGACAGCCAACTGAGCAGGGTTTGATGCGCGGGCCTGGACCGCCGAGTCTGCTTTGACGACGTCCAGAAATTGATCAAACTGGCTGCCAGATTCATTCGCAGATAATGGGGCTGTCGTGGGTCATAAACCAACCCCGCGCCTGGAAAATCAGATGGCTCGAAAATCGTGATATCGAAGTCACCTGCTTTGTCAGCGGCTTTCAGCTTGCGCAATAGGCTTTCAAGGCAATAGCTTCCACGTGGCCCACATCCAATGATCGCCAAACGAATCGCAGGGCTATATTCAAAAGAATCCGCGGTATCGACTGATGAAATTGAGATCGTGCTCATACTTGAATCTCCTCACGAAAGCCTTGTGACGCTGTTTGATCTTGATCGATGAGGTGCTGCAACCGTTCGGTCGAACACTGCAGATGTTCTTTGACCCAATCGTCGTTGAACACGGTATCCAGATAGCGGCTACCGCTGTCATGAAGCACAGCCACGCAGCGTTGGTGACGAAGGCGACTGGACACTTGACGTACCGCTTCTAGGACACCACCGGCTGAACCGCCAACGAGCACGGCTTCACGAGCGGCGGCTCGTCTGCACCCGACAACACATTGAAGATCGTTAACGCGGATAACGCGGTCGACGTTTGTGGATCGCGCCAGAGGCGGAACTCGCCCGGCCCCGAGGCCAGGAATCTGTCGCGTTCCGGAAACGCCTCCAAATAGCACGCTTCCGCAAGCGTCAACGGCATAAACCTTGACGCGTCTGCCACGCATCCGCAGGTATTCCTGACAACCCTGAATCGTTCCCGTGCTGCTGGTGGCGACAAACAGAGCGTCATAATTGCCGTCGAGTGCGCGATCGATTTCGGCGATCGTGCCGTGGAAGTGTGCTTCGGGGTTCGCCGAATTGGCGTACTGGTTTGGCCAGAAGCAGTTGGGAATTTGCTCCAGTAGCTGGCAGACCCTCGCAAGGCGCGCTTTCAAGAAGTCGCCCGCGATGGGTTTATCGACCATTTCAATCGTTCCACCCAACGCCTGAATCATCCGCAAGTTTTGTTGCTGTGCCCGAGGATCGACAACACAGATAAACGGCATCGAGTGGTAGCGGCACGCCTGGGCGAGTCCAATTCCCATGTTGCCGGAAGATGATTCGATGATCGTGGTTTCGGGGTTGATCTGACGTTTCGCAAGCGCCACATCGATCATATTTTTTGCAGGGCGATCCTTGGCACTCCCCCCGGGGTTCCCGGATTCAAGCTTGACCAAAAGGTCGACGTCTTTGTTTTCCAGATAGCGATCAAAGCGAACCAGTGGCGTATTGCCGATCGCGTCCAGAACACCGTCACAGACGGCGTCCGCTTTAGATGTGGGATTAAGATCGAACATGAACGGGGTGAATCCAGATATGAGGTTCCACGCCGTTTAGCATCAGCCATGCCAATTGATACCGCGAAACACAAATCCGGTTATTTCACCACTTACACGATCCCGAAACAGGTCGCGCGTTTGCAAAAACGAACCATGGTGGAGGCTTACCGCTCAACGAAACGCCGAGAATAAGCCAGCAGATCGATACCGATCTCAGTCAAGATCATCCGGCTTTTAGCGAGCCACGCCGCGGCAAATGCCCAGACCGCAACCCACTCCATCCAGAACAAATAGTTGTACTCGTTCAACCAACGTTTCCATGACGCTGGCAGCAACATCAGATAGCTTCCCATCGCGATCAGGCTTAGCAGTATGACAACCCCGCTGGTGTAATAAATAAAGTTACGTTCGGCGATGTGGCTAGCCATTCCGGGCCGTGAATGTTCACGGGTCGGAAAGTGATAAAGCGAGTAGACCGCAAGCGTTGTGAAAAAGATCCCGCCGCTGAATGAATGCACATAACCGACGAGGGATCGCTGAAAGAGAGGGTCACTGCCGTAGTCCAGCGGAAACAACGCAATCCCGAGCGCCGAAGCGCAACCGACGTTCGCTGTCCAATCTTCGATTCGACCGTAACCCCGGTAGCAGTACAAGAACACCGCCATGGCACAGAGAGTCCCGACGAACACATCTCGCAGCGGCGTGTGATAGTAGCTGCTCATGTTGTCCTGGATTTCAATCCCAAGAAACAGCCATCCGATCGGCCCCAGCACAATGGGTAAGAACAACCCACTGAGGCCTATCGCTCGGCGAATTCCCAGGTACGAAAGCACCAATGGATTGTGGTCATCGATCGGTGAAGCACGCATCATTCGTTCTCTTTCGGATTTTCCCAAGGCCGTCTAGTTTCCCAAAAAAGCTCGCTTGAGGATGCAAAACGGATGCCGTGCTGAGCATTCACGAACCAAGCTGGTCTAAGAATGTCATGTGGGGGACAATTGGCAGCTCCCACACCAACACCGCGAAATAGGACGTTTGGGTTCCGGTGAAGTAACAACATCGTTTCCAACGCCAAATCATGAACTACATCTCCGACCAAATCGCGAAACGCAGCCGCTTTTTCTATGGCTACTGGATGCTGCCGATCGCAATGTTGATGCAGATCGGTTCCAGCCCGGGACAAACATTCGCCGTCAGTGCGTTCACGCCCGCTTTGCTTGACTCGTTGAATTTAACGCAAAGTCGGCTCGGTTTGGCATACATGCTCGGAACTCTTTGTGCGGCCATTCCACTTTCGATCGTGGGTCCGGCTTCGGATCGAATCGGACTTAAGAAAATCGCCTGTTTGGTAGTACTTGGACTTGCAGGTGCTTGCCTTTTCGCGTCGAGCGTGGCAAGTTTCGCCGGACTGTTTGTCGCTTTTTTTCTGTTGCGATTCCTTGGCCAGGGATCGATGTCGCTGCTGTCCAACAACACAACGGCGATGTGGTTTCGAAACCGCATCGGTCGCATCTCGGCGATCCTTAGTATCGGATCAGCGATCGCCTTTGCCTGGGTTCCAGACCTTCTTTCAACTTCGATCGAAACCATCGGTTGGCGAACGACCTATCGCTGGATTGCTTTATTGCTGGTCATCGTCTTACTGCCAATGCTGCTTTTGTTTTATCGGAACCGACCCGAAGATTTGGGTCAATCAGTCGATGGCGTCAAGTTGGATCCTGACGCTTCAACAACCAAATCGGAAGCGACCGAAATCCCCGGGCTTACATTGGCGCAAGCGGCACGAACGGCGTCTTATTATGTGATCGGTTTTTCGAACATCATCTGGGCCATGGCTGGAACGGGAATCCTGTTTTACCTATTCACGCTTTGTGAAAAACGAGGCTTGGAAAGCCAAGACGCTAAAACGCTGTTCAAGATTCTTGGGATGTCAATGCTGGCGACACAACTGTGTGGCGGTGTCCTCGCTGACTTCCTGAAACTGAACCGGCTTTTCGGAATCGGCACGTCGTTGATCGCGATCTCCTTAACGTGGCTTGCCTATGACGATTCGCTCTTCGGCGCACGAATGTTTGCGATGCTTTTCGGTGCCGGGCAAGGGATGCTGATCTCGGTGACCGGTGTCATCATGCTTCGCTTCTATGGCCGTCGTCACCTCGGCAGCATCCGGGGCGCTGTCTGGTGCGGTACGGTTGCCGGCAGCGGTTGTGGTCCACTGATCATGGGCGCGTTTATGGACAGCGTCGGCTCGTATACACCTGCGATCGGGTGCTTCGCGATGGCGATGTTTCCACTTTCGATCGCATCCTGGTTTATCCGCGCACCACAAGAGTCCGCGCCGACCATTCCGACGCCTAACACTGGCGTTTCACCGGCGATGCCCGCATTGGCGGGTGAGTAAGAAGAGGCTCTCGCCAGGACTAAACATGGCGCCCCGAGGCTGCGAGTGAGGGAAGACCCTCACCGGTTTATCGCCGGTCGCACCCCCGTCAGTCCAAGGAAAAACTGACAGCCGAGAGGGTGCAACATGCTCAATTGCCGTGAAAACCGAGCTTTCGTGTTCGTAATGCTTCTGACACCGGACTCCGTCGGGCGATCATCATCCGGCTTCGATCAACATTGTTGCCCGTAAATCGGGGTTAGTAATATTCGCCCCATCGTCGTCCTGCCGATCGCCCATGGCGTTTAAAAGCAGACGTGCGTACCGCAACCCCGTGCCGTCTTAGTAATCGATGCACCGGGAAAAACGAACACGGCATTTTTGATCCAATGGGGCAGTCGAATGATCGCTGGACAAACCATTCCCAGCCTACGCACCTCTCTGCGTGATACGTATCCCGATCTACTTAGCACTGGCGACGATAGACCAGAAGCGGTCTTGGGTCTGGGCGCTTTCGGTCACGATGCGGCGGTCGCGTTGGTCGACGCCAATGATGGACGTGTCCTTCATGCGGTCGCAGAAGAACGACTAAGCAATCGCAAGCATGATTGGCATTTTCCGATCGGAAGCATCAACGAATGTTGCGACGTTGCCCGCGCAAGTGGCTATCGACTTCGTTCAGTGGCGGTTAACTTCCGAGCCGAAGAATTCGTCCAAAAGTCGCTCTATCACTTCATCGAAGAATGTGTCGCGTCGGCTTCGAGCGCGACCAAAATCAAGAACTTTCTATACAGCGGTTTGCCACGTCTTGAATACGTTGCGATCGAAGAACCCAATGATGCGGCGCGACTGTTGCGAGTATTCCTGGAATCGCTTCCCATCGACGATGCGACGGCTCTAACGCTTGTAAAACGAATCACTTGGTATTGGAACTGGGCTGTCAAGTATCGAAAAATCGCGTCAACGATCGACCAATACATGGATGGTCTCAAGGTCGAATACTTCAACCATCATGAAACGCATGCCGCTTCGGCATACTTCAATTCGGGCTTCGATTCCGCCACCGTCATGGTGATCGACGGGCAAGGCGAATCCGACACCGTCACGGTCTACGCCGCCGAAGAAGGACAACTAAAACGTGTCAGCGAAACACGTTGGCCACACAGCGTGGGGATCTTCTATCTCTTCGCGACTCAGCACCTGGGTTTCACCATGGGTGATGAATACAAAGTCATGGGCATGTCAGCGTACGGGAAGCCCGCCTACCTGGATGCACTGCGTAGCATGGTGACGGTCAACGATGATGCGACACTGCAATTCAACAATACGGATTACCTGAAGCGAACAGACCTTGGTCCCCATGGCCATGTGGTGTTTCAGTTCACCGACAAGCTCCATCAATTGCTACCCGCGCGCCAAAAGGGTGATCCCTTTGAGCAGCAGCACTTCAACTTTGCTGCCTCAATTCAGGCCCTGACCGAGTCGATCGGGGTCGAATTGGCAACTCAGGCGATCAAGAAGACTGGACATCGAAAGATCGCTTTGGCCGGCGGCGTCGCGCTCAATGGCCTGATGAATGAAGCCATTCGCAAGCAGACCGATTGCGAGGATATCTTTATCTACCCCGCCGCAGCGGACGACGGATGTGCGGTCGGCGCGGCTCAATTGGCCATCGCCAAAACGAAATCTCTTCCGTCAGTCAAAATTCGCTCGTGCTATTTTGGCCACGACGTTCAAAACGCTGAAATCGAAACTGCCCTAGTCGAACGCAAGGTCGTCGCAACACGTCCAGAATCGATACATGATTCGATCGCAAACGCTTTGATTGATGGCGCCATTGTGGCTCGCTGTGTCGGCGCGGCCGAGTTCGGACCTCGTGCACTCGGTCACCGTTCGCTTCTCGCGCACCCGGGATATGCGAACATGAAAGAAATCCTGAATGCTCGCGTCAAACATCGCGAAGAATTCCGTCCGTTCGCGCCTGCCTGCTTGATCGACCGCGTCGCGGACTACTTTGAGCTTGAAGACGAATCGCCATTCATGCTGCTTATCGGAAAGGCTCTGCCGCACACCCGCCAGCTTGCCCCGTCAATTGTGCATGAAGACCTGAGCGCCCGAGTTCAGTCTGTCAGCAAGGACGAAAACGAAGATCTGTTTCAGGTGATCACTGCCTTCGAAAAGCTATCCGATTTGCCGATCGTGATTAACACCAGCTTCAATGTAAACGGCGAGGCCATTGTTGACACCGCCGAAGACGCATTGGAGTCGTTCGCGTACATGGACGTCGACTACCTAGCCTTGGGAGATTACTGGATTGCCAAGAAAGACAATCCGCACCTTCTTCCACAACTCGATAGCCAGACCTATCTCCAACGACGAATCGACCGATTCTTAGCACGTCCACTTGGACCTCTCGCTGACATCGATGTGTCTCAGTTTGGCCCCGAGTTTACGGCTGCTGACGAAACGATCGATCGATTCCTTCGTCGCCGCCGAGCTGCCTAGTTTGGTTGACGGTCTTGGGCAGGAACGAGCCTTCAACACCGTTCGCGTTTTAGCCGGGCAGTTGATGTAATGCGTCCTCGATCAACACCGAGTCGATGGTGTCATCGGAGGAAGTCTGCGGACGAAACTGTATCGCTTCACAGCGTGCGATGATCGCATCCGTCGCGTCGCGATCGATGCCCCGAAGCTCTCGCTGTGCCGTCCGTAGCGCGGTCGCGATCTGATTGGCCGCTTGTTTACTTGGCATATTTTTTGACGACCGAACCTGCTGCATCAAGCTGGCGACTGTCGAACTGGCTTGCCGAAGCTCAGGATCCGCTTTCCTTCTGCGACTGTCAAACGCTGTCCACAACAGGCACAAGATCGCAGCACTGTAGGCTGTCATCTGAAAGACGCGGTTGGTGAAAAAACCGTCAGACGATGCCAGCAGAGCCGCCGTATCGGTGGTGATACTTAAGTCCGCGCCGGTTAATAGATAAGACGCGGCTGTTTCCGATGTCGATACGGCCTCCGCGGGTTGGCGCGTCTTCCGCTGTGCCGCCGATGAACCTGGGTTGGCGCTGACGACAGCGTCTGCTGTTACCATCTCGGCTGGATTGACGCGCATCGCGATCGGGCTGGAACGCGCTGTTTGATACGTTTCACGTTCGGGATCGAACCAGGAATAGGCCAGCCCTGGGATCTCGACGACTGACTCGTCTTCGACGCGGACCGAAACTTCGAATGACTTCGTCGCTGAATCCGGTTGATACACCCCGGCAACCTCTCCGTCGGACACCCGGAATTGAGAAGGCTTTAATCCGTTGTCGGCGGCCAAGGGTGGAAGGCTTGCATTTTCAAGATTGCCATCGCCACGAACGTCAATTTTTAACCGAATCGGGTCACCTTCATTGACCACCGTACGATCGGCTGACACGTCGATCGAAAACCCTGAACCGACGGCTCCGGCGAAGCTATCGGGACGGTTTTCAGTGGGAAAAGGCTTCACGCTGAACTGCAGAGGTTCGCCTTCGGCTCGAAGCAGACGAACGTCGACGGGATTCGCACCGAACGCACCCTGAAGTGAAAAACGGCCACCCAAGTCGATTCGTTGCCTTCTGGTAACCAATTTTGCGGTCGCCGTGATTGGATCTAATTCATAGTCTCCGACGCGATCGGGAATCATCACACGCTCGGCGGTTAACACAGTGAATTCTTTTCCATCGATCGTCTCCTCAGTCGCGATTGCCTCGATCCCAATGACGCCTTGCGAAGTCACGATCAGAAGCTGATTGGAATCACGTGAAGGAGACGGATCCTGCACAAACCGAAATTGATCGAAGACCGGTGACTCGATTTGAAACGATCGCAGATCACGCAGTTGGTCCGTCATGGCCCAACGAATTTTCACTTTGACTCGTTGGTCAGGGTAGGCCACCTTGGGCATCACCAGCTCGACTCGCATCTGATCGGTTTCGGGGACCGCGTCAAATGTCATTTCGAATGCCGGAACGTTCTTTTCGATTCCGTCTTGGCGAATCACAAATGGTCCGACTTGATAGGTTCCTGGCTTCCTGGCACTCACATTCAATCGAATCTGGTGCGAAGTCATCTGCACCCGCCGGAGCCCCTGTGAAGTCTGCTCGATTTGCTGCATGACTTGAGCACCGACTTCTGAAACAGACGCGGTTAGATTTGCGTCCTCCTGACTGATTTCGCAAGTTGGGTTTGGACGGAGTTCCAAACCGCGAACCGTTAACTGCACCGTTGCACTGACACCGGCATAGTGGGGCGGACGCTGCTTGGTAATCTCAACCGAAATGTCTTCATTATCCTGCGCATGAACAGGCAAACCCGTTCCGAGGAACACAAGCATCAACATGCTGAATATGCGGCGATTCACGATCGAAATCGAGACTAATTTACGATGGCACATTACCAATCCTTCGCGACAGGAGCTTGCCGGGCACTTTGCATTCGCTCGCGATCCTTACGCCGCTGAGCTTCACGGTCACGCACAGCCTGCAGCACGCGTGACGGGTCCATCTGCTGTTGCTGTTGCTGATCGTTTTGGTCCTGCTGCTGATCTTGCGATTCGTTTTGCTGCGACTGGTCCTGCTGTTGGTTGTCTTGATTCTCTGGTGGCTGCAACAACTGCAAAGCTTCGACCAGCTTTTGCAGAGATTTGCCCTGGGGCTCGATTGCAGCATCGTGTTCTTGCGAATCGGCTCGCAGCTTACTTATAGCTTGTTCCATGAACTGACTTCCCTCGGCGATTAATTCGGAAGCCTGAAAACTCTTTTCGGCGGCGTCTTGCATCGCTTGTTTTTGTTCATCGGGAATTTGATCCGGTGATGATTGCTCGGATTGCTGTTGAAAAGCGGACGCAAGCTGTTTTGAAATCTCACGCAACTCGTCTTGTTTGCCGGACAGCTTTTCCAATTCAGCCACGGCATTGTCCAGTTCGGATTCCATCCCGACCGTTTGCTGCGTCTGGTCGTTCAAATCAGCCTGACGCCTCGCGGTATCACGAAGATGTTCGATCAACGAAAAGAACAATCGACGGAGCTGTTCGAGGGACTCTTTAGCCGATGTCGCTTCGCCCTGTGCGACTTCAATGATTGTGAAGATCCCTTCCTTCGTCGCAGTGTCCTGCGATTCGTTCGGGGATTCTTTCGGAGATTGATTAGAGACTTGCTGCATCTGCGAGATTGCTTTTTCGATCAAGGCTGTGGCCAGTTCATACTTTTGCAGCTCCTGATCATTTTGATCTGCACGCGATGCTCCATTGGAATCTGCAGTTCTATCCGATCCTGCGAGAGAGTCCTCGGATTTAGAAGAAGCGTCTTCCTGCTTCAGTTTGCTTAGTTCTTCGGCGATCATGTTGGCGATACGTTCGGCCCGAGCCTGATTCTTAACTTGCTGTTGAAATGTAGCGTTCAGCAATGGTTCGATGGCGTCGACTGAAATCTCAGGCTGCTGATCAGTTGTTTCGGTATCGGCATCGTCTTCTGGAGCAGCGTCTTCAGAAGCAGCATCTTCAGGGGCATCGTCTTCAGGGTCAGCATCGTCTTCAGGGTCAGCATCATTTTCAGGAGCGGCGGCAAGCAACTGCCCCAATTGACCCAACGAGTCAGCGATGCCCGTTTGGTCTTGAAAGGCAAGTTCGATTAAGGCCCGTAAATCTGCGAATCGCTCGCGAGCTTCCGTCAATGCGTTGATCGCCTGTACCTGATGCTCTGTCGACGTTGAGTAGTTGGGTGTCTGAAGCTCCACATCCGATTGCCGCATCTGCTGCACCGCTTCGTGAAGTGATGGTAGTGCGTCACGAATTTGCTGCATCTGTTTTTGCTGCTGAGGGTCGGCAGCTTGGTCGGCATCTTCTTCAGAAGCACCAGAAGCGGACTTCTCTGAAGCATCCACACCGGCTTGCAGGCGAGTTGTCAGCTCATTTGTCCGTTCAAGCAATTCGGCCTGCGTATCGGAAACATACTCCTGGTCCAACCAAGCTGGGATGTCGCTTGCCTGGTTGACCAGGCTGCCCGCAGCAGTCGCTCCGTTGTTGACGACAGGCTGATCCCCCGCGATTGCCCCTTCGGGCGCACCACTGGCAATCAAGACGGTCTCTCGCAAGAAAGGCACACTGTCAGCCAGGATTCCGTCGAGAACTTTCAGTGGATCATAAAGCTGTTCGCGTGCCCGTTTCAGTTCCGTCAGTGCAGCATTCGCCCTTCGAAAAGCACGCATCGCTTGCCGGCGTCTGAGTTGGCTTCGCGAGGCGCCCAGTCGCTGCCCCGCAGAACTCAATCGTTCCACCGCACCTTCGAGTTGCAATCGCCGAACCGCGTCTTCCGGGCTTTGTTCGGATTCGTCTTTTGAACGTAACGAATCGATTTCATCGGCGGCCAACTCGATCAGCCCTTCCAAATCCGATAATGCGACTCGACAGTCCACCGCCAGCCGATTGAAGTCCGCACGGAACTGATCGACCACGTTAGGATCGCTTGAAGTGTCGATTTGCTGGACCAAAGCACGCATACTCGACAAGCGACCTCGCTGAGCCTCAATCATTGCGGTCAGCTGCTGCAACAGATCACCTTGATCCTTCTTGGCAACTTGGTCGCGCAGTTGGATCAGACGTTTGAGCACCAAATCCAAGTTGTGCCTGGCGTCTTCGGAACTGCTTCGCAACCGAATCGAGTCGCGGAACCAGCCCACCGCCTGCTCAAGATGCTCGATCGCTTTTTCAGGTTGCGATTCAACAACGGCGTCTGCCTTCTGAACGGCTACCCAACCTAAGTTATAGGTCGAACGGAAACGCAGCTCACCATCAGAACTCGCTTGCTCACGAGCCTTGCTAAACGCAGATTCGGCCGCGACCAGACTTTCTTCCGATGCGTTTTGCAGATGCTGCAACCCTTCGTTGTACAACTGCCGCACTGGCCGAGCGTCTGATGGTTCTGGATTGGCAAGATTGCTTGTGGCGACATCTGCGGGTACACCAGACTTGTCAGCCGCCGAGTCGTTCGCTTGAGTTGATCCATGCCAGAAAACCAATATCACCAAGAGAGCCAATGCGGTAGCTTTCGATCGGACATGGCGACGCTGCGCTGATTCCGAAGCGGATGCCCCCGAAGCGAGTGAATCGTTTTGTGATACGACCGGTCGTGACGCAATGAAGATCGCAAGCAACATCAACGCAAGCCCTGCTGCGATGGCCCACTGAAATGCGTCGTTGCGAATCGCCCGTCGATCCGATTGAAGTTCATCGCGAACCAAGGGCTGCAAGTGAGTTTCATAGATTGATTGCAAGTCCAGCCGCCCTGTTCCCGCAGGGATGTAAACACCGTTGGTCGCGAGCGCCAACTCACGTAGTGTCGCCCCATCAAGACGACTGACAACTGGCTTGCCGTCTTGATCAAGCAACCTTGACGTCGCACCGGTTTGTGGGTCCGTCAGTTGAATCTCGCTACCGGCTTCATCCCCAAGTCCCACCGCGATGATGCGTATCCCACGTTTGCGTGCCTCTTCGGCAGCATCCATCGGCCTGGAATCGTGATCTTCACCGTCAGTGATCAACACGATGACTCGCGAGACGTCGCCGCTTTCGGCGTAGCCATCGATCGCCTTTCGAAGCGGTTCTTCGAGTCTGGTTCCGCCGCGTCCGACACTATTGGGTCCGACGCTGTCGAGCACCAATCGGAAAAACCCATAGTCGGTCGTCATCGGACAAGCCACGCTCGCCCGTCCGGCGAACGCGATCAGGCCGACTTGGTCACCTTCAAGAAGCGATACCAAATCGACAATGTCCGCTTTGGCCCGATCAAGGCGATTAGGTGCGACGTCGTCAGCGAGCATCGACTTGCTAACGTCTAAACAAAACATCAACTGTGCACCGACCTTTGGTGTGCTGACGTAGGCCAAGCCATACTGTGGCCGCATTAGCGCGACAACAAAACTGATCGCGGCAGCAGAGAACAACCCAAGAACGACAAGACGCCTCGTCGCCGAGGGTTGCCGTACGAGGCGGCTTTGCATCAATACCGAAACCAGCTTCGATAGTGCCTTAGACCGGCGGCGCAACAGCCAAAAAAGCACAGCCACAACCACCAGCACGCCCCACAGGGCGACTGACCAATTCGGCGATTCGAATCGAAAGTTGTTCATATCGGCTTGACCAACGATTTCACATGGGTGATGTGAATCGTAAACGAATATCGTGGCGTGTTAGGGTAATGATCGAAAAATCGTGGCCCGGGAAATCAGCGACACCGCCATCAGGACCAATCCAAAGACCAGAGGAAACCGATAGCGTTCATCGTATTGCAGATAACGTTGCTCGGTCACTTTTGTCCGCTCCATCGAATCAATTTGCTCGTAGATCCCGAGTAGACTTTCGCGGTCCGTCGCACGGAAATATTGCCCGTCGGTTTTGTCAGCGATCGAGCGGAGCGTCTCCTCATCCAGCTCCACTTTAACTTCGGTCAACACAGTCCGTCCCGTAAAGGGATCGACCGCAGGGTAGGGCGCCCGCCCGTGGGTTCCCGTTCCGATGCAATAGACTTTTACGTCGCTAGCCTGGGCAACTTCAGCAGCCTGTTCTGGGGAAACGATTCCGACGTTGTTCGATCCATCGGTCAGCAGGATCACAACTTTCGACTTGGTTTTGCTCCGCCGCAATCGTTCGACCGCAAGCGCAAGAGCGTCTCCGATTGCGGTTCCATCTTCCTGCCGCGAATTGGCGATTTCCAAGTCCTGCACCATGCTGACAAGGTTGCCGTGATCGAGTGTCAGCGGACAAAGGCTGTCCGCAAAACCCGCGAACGCGATGAGACCGATCGCGTCGTCGCGACGACCTTTGGTATCAGCCTGCTCGTCGCCCAAAACGAACTTTCGAAAGACTTCTTTGACCACCTGCAACCGATCAACACTGTAATCGTCTTGCACCAAGTCGCGTGCCTTCATGGACCCCGACCGATCGACAACCATCATGATCGCGATCCCGTCACGTGAAACGCGACTTTCGGAATTTGGAGATCTGGGCCCTGCCAGTGCGATGATTCCCAAAGCGACGGCAACGGTCATCAATAGGGCAGGGAGTTTCGCCAACCAAACGCGGACCACCGAAGCATGCTCACCGGCAATGTCAAGCGAAGAAAACTGCAGCACACTTGGGTTTGTCACCGACCATCGATAGACCCACGGTAATACGATCAACAGCAACAGGTAGAGCGGATCGCGGAATTCAATGTCCGACATTATCGCCTCCCTGCTTCGTCTCCTCGAGAAAACGCTTGGCGATTTCGATCGATCGAGCGGTTTCTGATGTCGATGGCTTCGCACCGGCAAACTTGACCAAGTCGGCATGCCGTAAAAAATCGCGAAGCAGACCTTGGTGAGCTGACGAAATGTCAGGCGAATTACTGATCGAAGCGAGAAACTCTTCTGTCGTCAGTTCCGGCGCCCGCATCTCGAAACGATCTTCGATGTACTGACGAATGATCGCGGTTAGTTGGACGTAAAACTGATCGACCTGAGGTTCGGTTTCTCGTGGTGACAACAGGAGTTCTTCCAGACGAGCGATGGCGATTTCGAATGCCGACCGACGTCGTTCTTGTTTCTTGGACTTGGCCCAGAAAACGATCGCGGCAACACCAAGAACCATCGCGATGAATGCTCCGGCGATCCACCAAAGAGCACTTCCGTTTTCCCCAGAAGCAACCTGTGGTTCCAGTCGGCCCATCGGTGGTTTCAGTTCGGCAGTCGTATCGGAAGGAAGCACGCTTTGGACTTCGAATTTGACACGTTCGGTTAGGATCTCGTACGCATCAAGTCCTTCGGGGCTCGGTTGCTTGCCTTCGCGTCGATCGATGTACTCAATCAATATGGGAGGGACGACCTGCGGTCCGGACGACGGTGATTCCAAACGATAAGTCTGGGTTTCGAAGGTACGCCCCTGATCGCCGATTGTCTTTCGCGGTGCAAAGTCAAGAATCGCAAAGCGATGAAGTGCAGAGCCAAAGTCCGGCATCAAAACTTCAACGTCCTTCTCCGCTTCGACTTCGATTGTCAGTTTGATCGTGTCACCGATCACTGGCGACTTTGGTTCCAGCGTGACCTTGACCTTCACAGGACCCGATATTTGCGAAGACGAAATTGAATCGGTGTCCGCGTACGATCGTGATGCAAAGCATCCGCAGAAGATCAAGAACGCAAGGAAGAGTGTACTTGCGAGGCGAAGATTGGATTGACGCCACCCATTCATCGTCGCATCCTCCGTTGACGCATGTGAAAGAATTTCACAAGTGGGTCAACCACGTCACCGCTGGAATCGATATGAATGAAGTCGATTCCCGAAGCAGCGAATTGACGGCGCAGCGTTTCGACACGTTGAAGACTTTCCCGCTGAACGGTCTCGCGAAAGCTGGTCGACGATGTGTCGAACTGGCGAACCACGCCGGTTTCGGCATCCTCTAAATTGACCAAGCCAACCGATGGAAATTCTAATTCCTTTGGATCGGTTACTAGAACAGCGATCACGTCGTGTTTGCGATTGGCACTTTGCATTGGACGGAGATACCCGTCATCTAGAAAGTCACTAATCACGAAGCAAATTGTCTTTCGTGTTGTCACCGACATCAAGAATTCCATCGCGCCGGCAATATTGGTCGCCTGCCTTCCGGTTCTCCACCACGCTCGTCGACGAAACCTTGGCAACCAGCGACGGAACTTATTCTTGCGCGAGGATCCCGCATCTGCCAGACGGTTCTCGGCAGAGAGTTCTTGCCGATCAGCCCTTTTATCACCAAGCGTTTTGTCACCAGCGGAGGACTTGGCCTCGACTTGGCCGTGGGCCAGCACTTCTCGAATCACTCGTAAGGAGTGTTTGCTTCCTTTTCTGGCCGGAATGTATTGTTCGATGTTTCCATGAAACAGAGTCAGTCCGATCTTGTCATCGTTTTGGTTTGCCGAAAAAGCCAACAACGCACTGAGCTCTGCGGTAGCCTCGCGTTTGCTACGGGTCACTGACCCAAAATCCTGTGAAGCAGAGACGTCCGCCATGACCATCAATGTCAATTGGCGGTCTTCGACGTATCGCTTCACGAACGGTTCGCCGACTCTGGCGGTCACATTCCAATCGATCGTTCGGACATCATCTCCGGGAACGTACGGCCGGACTTCATCGAATTCGATACCGCGACCTTTGAAGACAGACTCGTACTGCCCGGCTAAAACGTCAGCAACTTGACGCCCGGTTCGAATTTGAATGTCACGAACACGTCGAATGACTTCGCGCGGCAGCATGATTTCCCTATGCAGTTATCGAGGCGAAAGGCGGCGAAACCTTAGGGAACAGGCACATTGTCTAAGATGTCTCGCAACACCCCGTCAATCGTTTTGCCTTCCGCTTCTGCTTCGTAGGTCAAAACGAGCCGGTGGCGGAGGACATCCGGTGCGAGCGACTTAATGTCATGTGGCGTAACGTAGCTGCGTCCATCAAGAAATGCATGAGCCTTGCCTGCTTTGAGAAGAAAGATAGAAGCACGCGGACTGGCTCCCATCTCGATCATATTCTCCAGCGGGTTTGTCGAATCGGCGTCGGATGAACGCGTTGCCCGAACGACATCGACGGCGTAGTCACGAACCTTTTCGTCACACCAGACTTTTTCGACAACCGCACGAATCTCCATGATCTCTTGCGGTGAAGCGACAGGCGTTATCTCTGGAATCGGCTTGCCCCCGGCGATTCGGTCGACGATTTTGCGTTCATCATCGCGACTGGGATACTCGACGGTGGCCTTCAGCATAAAACGGTCGACCTGCGCTTCGGGAAGCGGATAGGTGCCCTCCTGTTCGATCGGGTTTTGCGTCGCCATCACCAGAAACGGTTCGTCAAACCGAAATGTTTCGGTGCCGATCGTAACTTGCTTCTCCTGCATCGCTTCGAGCAAAGCTGCCTGCACCTTTGCCGGGGCCCGGTTGATCTCGTCCGCCAACACAAGATTTGAAAAGATTGGGCCTTGCTTGACGCTGTAGGTTGCCTCTTTGGGATTAAAAATCTCGGTGCCGATCACATCGGCGGGCAACATATCAGGCGTAAACTGGATCCGCGAAAAATCGGTGCGAATGGCTTTGGCGAGCGAGCTGACCGTCAATGTCTTGGCCAAGCCCGGCACCCCTTCCAGCAGAACATGCCCGCCGGTAATCAGTCCGATTAGCAGCCGCGAAACCATCTTCTCTTGGCCGACCAACAGACGACCGACTTCGTCCGTTAGGCGACTGCAAATTTGCGAATACTTGGCAATCTGTTCGTCAAGCTGCGGGGCATTCATGCGTTCGAATACAACAAGCGTCGAGAGGGCAATTGGTGGGGCCCGGTTTATTCCCAAGGCCGCATGATTTCCTAAGACACGAAACATTCTCCGTTTCGCGATGCTCGATCTTAGGCGGATCTATATTTTGCGTTCAGTTCTTAATCTAGCGTTCAGTTCTTAATCTAGCGTTCTGATTCTTAATCTAGCGTTCTGGCCGCCGAGAGAAAACGCCGTGACTAGAAAAGCTTTCCCCCGATGCCTTAACGGTAGCGGACGATTGCCACTCCTTCAGCGACACACACCAAATCGGTGTGGACTTCGTTGCCAAACATCGAGCATTGACTCGAAAGAACTTTGCAGCCAATTTTTTCCTGGCAACAAATTCGCTGCCGACGCCGATTGCCCCGCCAATGGTGGAACCGAGCGATTAAGAAACGACGACATCAACAAAAACCGGCGAGAAGCGTTCGCCAGGGACACGGTCTGGATAACGTGTCACTGGCGAACACTTCTCGCCTTCAGTAGGACAAAAGAATCTTTACGATCAAGTCGATAAGCGACTAAGTTTGACGAGCCTTGATCTCGATTTTCTTAGGAAGCACCTCAGGACGCTTCGCCAAAGTTACCGACAAAACTCCGTCGGCATACGAAGCCTCAATCGATTCGGGATCAACTGAATCCGGCAACGGAATCACTCGGCGGACTTCGCCCCAATGGCGTTCGTCGTGCAAGTACTTTCGATTATCGTTTTCTTCACGCTTACGAGTCGCATTGATTTGCAAGTGACCATCTTCAAATGAGACATCCAGCTGTTCGAGGCTGAATCCAGGCAAATCCATCGCCAGATGGTATTGGTCACCTTCTTCCCAAATCGAAACCGGGGGCGTCCATCGTCGACCATTGTTGGTCACGACAGGATGAAATAGACGATCAAACAACTCATCCATCTCGCGGCTCGCCATCGCCAAAGGCCTGGGACCGAGCGAGCGAGAAAGAGCAGAACTTAGTTGACTCATGGTTCAAATCCTCCAATTCACTCGTTGGAACCGATTGGTTTAAAACAGAGCTCTGCAAATTTGACAGGCTCTCCGAATGCCTTTTGAAAAATGCAAGCTGCGTGCCAATTGACTCGATGTCACCGGTCCGTCCGCCTCGGCTTTTCCCTCATTTTCAGATGCATGCCCATGAAGCAATCGACAGTGCCCTGAATTGCCAAGCCACGCCTGGTCAAAGTCGATCGATTCTTTAAATGACAGTCTGCTGTTAGAATTGACGGTTGTTCATTTTCCCGTGCCACGAACACCCGCCCCATGACTGCTACCCAATGCAGATCAAGTGCCCTCATTGCCACTCCACACTTTCGCTAACGTCCCCCAAACCGGGCCGGTACATGCCGAAGTGCAAGAAGTGCAGGGCTCCCTTTGTGGTACACATCAGTGCGGACGACCCACCCAAAGTTCGTGTTGGTATTCCCAAGAAGCCGCGGGCTGATAAGCAAAACGCCCCAAACCTTCCCGCCCCCGCGTCGAACGATCATATTCATAGCGATCCCAACCTGACTCGGCCGGTAATCGATCCTGAACGCACCCGCTCCGGATCAGAAGAAACGATCGACCAAACGATCGCGGCCAGTGACGAACAAACTGGGTCGGTCAAAGCCGGACTTGGCAAAGCGACAGACTTATCCATATCGAGTTCATCGACACGCGGTCGCAGTTCCGCAAAGCCCTCATCAGGCACGCAATCTTCAAAACCGAGTTCGCCAGCAGACCCCCAGGATTCCGAACCGTCGGAAATCCCATCTCGGTTGGGCGGGTACAGATTGATTCGCATGTTGGGCCGTGGTGCGATGGGCGCTGTCTATCAAGCCAAACAGATCTCTCTGGATCGCGACGTTGCTCTGAAAACCATACGTGCACGTTTCGCCAGCAGCCCTGCGTCACTCGCCCGCTTTACCCGCGAAGCCTACGCGGCCGCTCAGCTAACGCACCACAATGTGGTCCAGATCTACGACTTTGGTGAAGACAACGGGCTGCACTATTTTTCGATGGAGTGGATCCGTGGCGGATCACTTGCAGACCTCGTTCGTCAAAAAGGAAGCATCTCACCAAAGCTCGCCGCCACCTACATTCTGCAGGCGGCACGCGGCCTACAGTTCGCGCACCGCAACGGCATGGTGCACCGCGATGTCAAACCCGCCAATTTACTGCTCGCCGAAGACGGGGTTGTGAAAGTTGCCGATCTGGGATTGGTAAAGATCCCCGATCAAGTCGATCCCGAACCGATCGCCGAAGAACACTTATTAAGCGGTCTTCAGAGCGGCACACAGGTCACGATGCAGGGAACTGCCGTTGGAACGCCTGCATACATGGCACCGGAGCAGTCTGCAGATTCGAGCACGGTCGACCATCGCGCGGACATCTACTCGCTCGGTTGTAGCCTGTTTTTTCTGCTAACAGGTCGATCGCCATATTCAGGGGATGAGCCCATCGATGTGCTAGAGATGCACGCCAAATCGCCGGTTCCAGACCTTGCCGAAGCCAACCCGCGTGCTCCACATGAGCTGGCAGATATCATCTCGCGGTCGATGGCGAAACGTCCCACGGAACGATATGCGTCGCTGGCCGAAATGATCGACGATTTGCAATCGTTTCTAGGGCTCGATGTCACCGTTGGATTCTCACCCACAAACGAACAAGCCGATCGATGGGAAACACTTGCGGCAAACTATGCAAAGACACAAAGGTTTAATCGATTCGGTGAGCCGCTACTGATCGCTTTTGCGGTAGCGATGGCGTTCGCCACGATAGGAATCACCGCATCATCACTGTCGATGGCTTTACTAGCGCCGGTACTATTCGTGTCGACTTGCATCTCGGCAGTGACCTTTGGTGCATTGGGTGGCAGCAGTGTGATTGCGAAACAGGTACGCGCGTGGTTTGAAACCCTGTCGTTGTTTGAAACCATCGTTTTCGGAATCGCTTCATTGGCCCTAACCTTTGTCACGGTCGTGACAGGACTTTGGATCGGTGCGATCGCTGGCCTAGTCCTTGGCATTGGTCTGGGGGCCGCCTATCACTTTGCGATCGTCACGACGTCCGAAAAGTCTGGGCAAGAAGCCTTGAACCAAGCGAAACATTTCGTTCGCGATTTGCGAATCGATGGCGTCGAAGAAAACGGACTGCGTGACTTCATCGCTCGCTACGCTGGTGACCGCTGGCAGCTCGTGTTCGAAGCTTTATTTGGATACGACGCCATGGTTTCGATGCGATCGCGACTTGCATCGGATAACTCGTATAGCGGATCGACCGCAGGAAACTCGATCCGCGATCGCATCTACAAGAAACTTGCGGTAAAAGCCAAAGCCAAACGCGAAGCAAAGGACCAACAGAAACTCGCCAACCTGGAAAGAGAATCGCTTATCAGTCAGGGCGTTTCCGTAAGGGATGCCCAGGAACAAGCTTGGCAAGTTGCCGCTGCGGTGATGGAAGGCGTTCAAAAAGTCGTCGATTCGACCAACGGTGACGAACGAGTCCAGGCAGAAGCCAAACGCCAAAGAATCAAAGCCATGCTGGCTGATGCACGGAGTGGAAAATACAAACGACAAAGAGACCGCCATGCGAGTTGGAAGCTCGCCTTGTCGGGATACACTCGTATGCTGGTTGGCTGTTTGATGCTGACGATCTTTGCCTTCGCGTTGCAAGCGACAGGCGTGATCAACGACGAAGTCATCGCGACCGCACGTCGTGGCGATCTAACACTTCAAAACATGCCAAATGCGGAAACGGGCGTGCTTGGTGTCACCGTCAGCGTCTGGTCGATTGGGATCGCGGGCATCCTGCTATGCATGTCTGCGTTCGTGTCCGGGTGGAGAATGTCACCCTTCGCATTGGTCGCAACATTGACGATCTTGTTCGGACCAAGAATGGGCATCCCCGATGTCGGATTGATCCAAGCATGGATGATCGCCGCTGCGGCAGGCATGGCTGTCTACATCCCAGGTGCCATCTACGGCGAGGAACCCGAACCGGAGCTGTGGATCTAGATCCACAGCATTGAGCGATTGAACTGTAGAGCAACCAACAAAGCTGCCGTTAGCTCTTTTCGCCTTTGCGTTTCGCAGACAGCCCCAACTTTTGCATCCAGCGAGTTGTCACACCATTTTCGAAATCGAGTGTCAAACGCTGCTTCAGATCATCAAGTTGACGGCGTAGATTATCGTTGACCTTTTCCAGCTCAACAGTTCGACGGGCTAGCTGCGCCCGCTCAAGCGAAGAACGGATTTCGATTTCACGTAGCTTTTCTTCGACCTCTTCTTGAAGCAGCGTTAACCGTTCGCGCTCTTGCATAATGATCTGATCACCGGACAAGATGGCCTCGATCGTTTCATCCTTCGCGGTTAGGTCCTTTGGCCCGAACAGATCTACGTTGTCACGATCATCAGAAGCACTGGCTTCAAAAGCACCGCCTTCAGAAGCACTGGGTGTCTCGCGAAACGTCATGGATACCGACTTCAATGCCTCAATCTCGGCAAGGTAGCGCAACGACTGTTGTTCGTACTGCTGCTCAGCATCCCGCAACTGTTCGATTTCGTCATGCAATTGATCGAGATACTTGATCGCGTCGTCCGCTGTTGTGAGCCCTCTGGCGGATGACTTCGAAGCCGACTCCGGATTTTGTTTGGCCTGTCGCCCCTGCAAATTGCACAGAAACTCTTCGGCGTCGAAAGAATCGTTTTCCAGCTGTTCGATGATTTGCTGTTTACGTTCCTGCCATGTCAAAGCCCCCGGGGCGTTTATGGGCGAATCGCTTTTCGGAACTGCCTTGACTCGATTCGCGTCGGACAACTGCGAAGACAGCGTCGAATTTTTCTGCTTGAGCTCTCCAAAGTCCTCATACAGACCCTGCAGCTGCTTGCGTAGCGATTCGTTTTCCTCACGCAGGCGATTGTTGTCGCCAATGATCGCTAGGGTCTCACTACTGACCTGGTCAACGCCACCGATATCGCTTGACAGGGTTGGGTCGTCAATGGATTCGAACGAAAGGTCTTCAGACTCGGCGATCGAGTAATCTCCCACCTGACATTCTGAAGTTTCGGAATCAGGCTCAATCAGTGACTCAGACTGGGCAACCGGAGAATGCTGCGGAGCCGAGGACATCTCAAGATGCCCTTCGTCGCGCAGCCGGACGATCAGCCGCGAAAGCAATTCCGAATTCTGTTCAATCGCCGATAGGACTCCGTCGACCGCATCCGGATCGATAGCATCGACTGGCACAGGCTCCTGCGGCAGCTCGTTCAGCGGTGATGATGCCTCGTGTTCAGCGGTCATGATGGAAAGAATCAGTTTTCGCGACAGGACGGACGAACGCCCCGAAATGCAATTTTGCCTGGGTTTCGAGATCGTCACACCAAAACGACAACTCGACAAATTCATCTACGTCGCGACAATAGAAACGTCAAAAACATGAGGGCTAAGAGACGCCCTGCTGTAGGGAAACCCATCCCTCCCCTAGGACTTCGATGGCCAAAAAGAAGCAAAAAACGTCAGATTCAGAACTAACCGGAATCAATTTCGAAAGTTCACTGCTCGAGGTTGAACAAATCGTCGAGCAGCTCGAAAGTGGGGAACTGGGTCTATCGGAATCACTGGGCCAATACGAGAAAGGCATTGAAAAAATCAAACAATGCCATCAGGTCCTGCAGCGAGCTGAGCAAAAGATCCTCCTGCTGACCCAAGTTGACGAAGACGGAACCGCCCACACGCAGGATGTCGAACCCGCCGAAACGGCGGCAGAGCTAAGCACACAAGACCGGGACAAGGCTTCCGCAAAGCAGCCCGCATCTCGTGCCAGACGCAAAAAACGTGATCCCGACAACGTGGACGACTCAGGTGGGCTTTTTTAAACTCTACCATTCCTGCGAATCCAACTCGCTCCCCAAAAACCCGCTTCGATCGCTTGGCTCCCCCCCCTACCGACTCAGACCGTGATTCGGGGAACTCCCCGAACAATCTCTCGACAAACAAGCTTTCGGCGTCTGACCCGCTGCCAGTCAAAGAGCAGTTCAGTCAGGCGATGCAAGAATTTCGTGAACTTGTGGAACGATCGCTTTCCGATGCGGTCACAGAAGCCTGCAGAAGCGAGGCAGGCAGAAACGCAGCCAATGGCGACGGTTCAGCTCTGCAACCTGGTAGCCTCTTCCCGGGCAGCCAATGCCCAACGGAACTTGCCGACGCGATCGAATACGCCTTGCTAGCTCCCGGAAAAAGACTTCGTCCGGCACTGGTTTTGATGGCCTGCGAAGCCTGCGGTGGTGATCTCCGCCAGGGACTCCCTGGGGCGGTGGCCGTGGAAATGATTCATGCTTATTCGCTGATTCACGATGATCTGCCGGCGATGGACGATGACGATCTGCGTCGCGGCCGGCCGACCGTCCACATCAAATTCAGTGAATCAACCGCGATCCTTGCCGGTGACGCATTGCAGCCAATGGCATTTGCTCACCTTTGTCGTCATGTCGATGATCCCAGTCGGCTAGCCGCCGCGGTGCAACTACTGGCAACGGCGGCAGGACCTGCAAACCTGGTCGGTGGGCAAGCTGATGACTTAGCGGCGGAAAGCCAGCAAGATGAACATCCGCTTGCCAATGAACGTATTAAGGCGGATTCTGACGAACGGAATCTGCGTTTAGAAAAATTGCGTGCAATCCATCGCCGCAAAACAGGGGCGTTGTTTTCCGCGTCACTACAACTTGGTGCGGTCCTGGTTGGCGCAGAGGAATCGATGCGTCAATCGCTGGCAAATTACGCGTCCGACATAGGCTTGGCATTCCAAGTCGTCGATGACTTATTGGATTACACTGCCGACGAAAACGAGCTCGGTAAACGAGTTCAAAAAGACGCGGGGCGAGGCAAGCTGACATATCCGGCAATCATGGGCATCGAAGGTGCCCGCTGCCACGCAAGTGAACTGATTGAGTCTGCAAAGCAACATGTGTCCGTTTTCGGAGACGCCGCTTGGCGGTTAAACACACTGGCCGACTACGTCTTGGCCCGAACTCATTGACCCGAACACTCAACCTCACCAACGGACTGGTGCAAAGCACGCGAACCATGAATAAGGATGGGCAATTGACTGAAGCTTATCACCCGCACTTGGCCGACCTTGTCGACGCCAGCGCCCTGAAAGACTTTTCGAACGACCAACTGGAAGCCACCGCGGGCGAGATCCGCGACGTCTTGTGCAACCTGTTGGCAACACGCACGGCACACTTCGCGTCCAACCTTGGTGTTGTTGAGCTGTGCTTGGCGCTGCACTGTGAATTCGACTTCCGCACCGACCGACTGATTTGGGATACGGGGCACCAAATCTATCCGCATAAATTGGTGACCGGGCGCTACCACGAATTCCCATCGATCCGGACTCAAGGCGGGCTGATGGGTTACCCAAACCCATCCGAAAGCGAGTATGACCTGTTTATGACCGGACATGCCGGCTGCAGCGTCAGTACCGCTGTCGGTCTACGCAGCGGCGACATTCTGGTCGGACAGGAAAAACGTCGAACGGTGGCGGTGATCGGTGATGGCGCTTTCCCAAGTGGCATCGTCTTTGAAGCGTTGAACAACGCCGGCGAGCTGGAAGATGACCTGACGATCGTCTTGAACGACAATAAAATGTCAATCTGCCCACGCGTCGGTTCCGTCGCAGGCTACCTGGATCGGCTTCGTGGCAATCCGTATTACACGGGACTGAAAAGCGAGATCGGTAAACTTCTTGAACAGATCCCAATGCTGGGCGACCCTGCTGAGCGTTTCCTTGCTCAGATGAAGGAAGGCGTCAAAGCGGGTCTGTTGGGCGGGATGCTTTTCGAAGAGCTTAATATCCGCTACATCGGCCCGATCGACGGTCACGACATCCCATTGCTTCGCAAGTACCTGGCGATGGTTCGTGAGATGAAAGGCCCGGTACTATTGCACGTCGTTACCGAAAAAGGTCACGGGTACAAACCGGCTGCCGCCGACCCGGTCTACTTCCATACGCCACCCGCATTTGAAGATCGCGACGGTAAACCGATCGCACGCAAAAGTGATGGGTTGCCCGCGTTCACCAACCATGCTCGCGATTCAATCAGCGCCGCCCTTGCGGACAACGAAAAGGTTTCGGTGATTACCGCGGCGATGTGCCAAGGCAACAAGCTTGAACCGGTTCGTGAGAAATTCCCCAAGCAGTTTTTCGACGTCGGGATCTGCGAGTCTCACGCCGTCGCATTCGCCGCGGGCCAATGTAAATCAGGCGCCCGCCCGATCGTTGACATCTACAGCACCTTCCTGCAGCGAAGCTACGATCAAATCTTCCAAGAGGTCTGTCTACAAGACCTGCCCGTCGTGTTCATGATGGACCGCGCCGGTTTGACCGGGCCCGATGGACCGACGCACCACGGTGTTTACGATATCGGATACATGCGGATGTTCCCGAACATGGTCGTCATGGCACCCGCTTACGCCCAAGAAGTCGAGATGATGCTTTCGGCAGCGCTCCAGCACGATCACCCGTGTGGAATCCGCTACCCGAAAGCCTCCGCGATGCAGCTGGAAAACATCCCAGCACCGATCGAAATCGGCAAAAGCGAAGTCATTCGCGAAGGTGACGACGGGACAATCGTCGCATTCGGGGCAACATTAGAAAACGCTTTAGCGGCAGCCGATCTGCTCGCCGAGGAGCTTAGCATTCGCGTGATCAATGCACGTTTCGCCAAGCCTATCGATCTGGATATGGTTCGCGATTCGATCCAAAGCAGTCGCTTCGTACTGACAGTCGAAGAACACACCAAAGTCGGTGGCTTTGGATCTGCGTTTATCGAAGCGGCTGTCAGCGAACGGCTCGATACCCGATCGGTCTATACTGTTGGCCTACCGGACAGCTTTGTTGAACACGGCGACCGCAATGACTTGCTACATCAGTGCGGGTTAAGCCCTCAGGCACTTGCCGATCAGTGCCGCCAAGCGGCCAAAGAAGCGGGCATTGACCGCAGCTTCAGCTCGTCGTCCGTGACCACCAAGTAGCTCGACGACGAAATCGCTGCCACCGATCGAAAACCATGCCTGACAACACAGAATCGCCGATCTCACACGGAAAGACTTGGCCGAGTGATGATCGGCCCGTGCCACGTGTTGTCATTCTTGGTGCTCCAGACCGCGATCGTGTTCGGGCGGAATCGATTCGGTTGCGCCCAATCATCGCGCAGCATGCCGAAATCGTTGCCGAAGACTACCACTTTGAATATGGCTTCGATGATCCCGACATCGACCTGGTGATCGTTCTGGGTGGTGACGGTTCGATCCTGCAAACCGCACGACAACTTGAGGGTCGCCAGATACCGGTCCTAGGCGTGAACTGCGGCAACCTTGGCTTTCTAGCCGCACTTTCGCCTGATGACTTCTTAGAAGTCTGGCCCAAGGTCTGCAACGGCATCTTTCGTGTGATCGACCATCTGATGCTCGAAATCAGCTTGATCCGAAACGGAAACACGATTGCCAGGCAGTTGGCACTGAACGAAGTCGCGGTCCTTGGCGGGCCACCGTACACGATTCTTGGTATCGACTTGTTTGCCGATGGCAATCTGGCAACTCGCTACCGCTGTGATGGCTTAATCCTGGCAACACCCGTTGGTTCGACAGCCCACAACCTTTCGGCCGGCGGCCCGATCTTACGACGCAACTTGCAAGCGGTCGTGATCTCACCGATCAGTCCACACACACTGACCTACCGCCCGTTGGTCGATTCGGCTGATACGGTCTTTGAACTATCGGTCGGCGACCCGAGCGAATCAACCAGCGTTGTGGTCGATGGCCGAATCCTTAGCCAGCTGTTGCCTGGTGACCGAGTGGTGGTTCGACGAGCGAGCAGCTCGTTCGAGATGCTTTCGGTCCCCGGACAAAACGACTACCGAACACTGCGTGAAAAGCTTGGCTGGGGCGGATCGCTTTAGACATCGCAGACCTGATAGGCCTGTTCAAGCGACCCGATAGGGTCATCGCTGGTCGGGATAAATTCTTGTGCGACGTATCCGTCGTACCCGGTATCTAAGATCGCCCGCAGCACCGCCGGATAATTGATTTCGTTGCGATCATCGAGTTCTCGCCGACCGGGATTACCCGCTGTGTGATAGTGCCCAATGATGGATTGGTATCGCTGCAAATTGGCAATCAAGTCGCCGTTCATGATCTGAACGTGATAGATATCAAACAACAGCTTGAAACGCTCACTACCGACCTCGTTGATCAACTCGGCACACAGATGCACATCATCGCCCCAATAGCCAGGGTGACCTTTCATTGGGTGCACGGTGCCATCGGGATTGAGGTGTTTCTTGCTGTTAAGATGCTCTAGCACCAGCGTGATTCCTTTTTCTTCGGCATAGGGAATCACACGTTTCCAGCACTCGACGCAATTCTTTCTCGCTGCCGAGTCACTGATGCCTTCTTTTCGCATCCCTGTAAACGTAATGACGCTTGGCGCCCCATATTTCACTGCCAAATCGATGCCCCCGCGCAGCTTCGACTCGACTTCGGCATGGTTCTCCGGATCCAACGGTCCGTTCGCAAAACCGTGGCTTCCCACCAATGAGATCTTCAAACCGAGATCTGTCACCTGGGGATACAACTTACTGTCGATGCCCTCCATTGCCTCCAAACCGATTCGCTTGCAGTGCTTGGCAAGCTCCAGCATGTTCATCGGCTGGAAACACCACCCCATGATGGATTGACGGATTCGCTTCGCAGGCTTGCTGGCAGGTTCGTCGGCTTGAACGACAGACGGAACCAGCGCACCGGAACTGAACAAACCGGTCGCGGCGATTGCGGCCGCCGAAGAGGAGAGGAATTGTCGTCGTTGCACGAGAAGATCCGAGGTGAGGGGGGGGAAAAGGCGGCGTGCGCAAAGCAATTTATTAGACGAACAACAGAGCAGCTGTCTGTCGCATGAGCTTCTAACATACCAGCTTCACGCGCAACGGGCATCCAAATCAAACCGGTTCCAAGCCACGGACACCGGCGGCAGTGCTGCTTCCGAATGCACCAATTTCAACGTCCATCCACTGTGCCAGCGTGACAAACAAGTTCGCCAGCGGCGTATTGTCTTTGGCATCGTGTGCCGTATAGCTTCCGTGCCGAAAGCCCCCGCCGGCCAGAATGATCGGTAGGTTATGCCAATCGTGCGACGATGCGTTGCCTAGATTTGAACCGAACAAAATGCTGGTCCCATCAAGCAAACGCTGTCCGTTTTCGCGTGATGATTTCAAGGAATCCAGGAACCCAGCAAAGGCTTCGAACTCGGCTTCTTCGATCAGCCGCAGCTCGTTGATCTTCTCTTCGTCTTTGCCGTGGTGCGAAAGGTTGTGCCAATCGGTTCGAACACCGGGAATGTTACTCGGCACCGAATTCATTCCACCGATCGAAAAGGTGATCACGCGAGTCGAATCGGTTTCCATCGCCAAACGCATCATGTCATACATCAAACGCTGCTTTGCGATGATGTCTTGCTTGTCGACGACGTCTTTGGGAGGATCGTAGTCGACTGACGGTTTCGGGCGTTTGACCCATTGCTGGGATTCGCCCAAGCGAGTTTCCAAATCTCGAATTGATGAATAGTACTCGTCCAGTTTTTCGCGATCGCGTGGTCCGAGTGTTCTCTCTAAACGTCGTGCGTCTTGACGCACGGTATCTAAAATACTGCGTCCACGTCGCAAATCGATCAACTGCGATTTGATCTGCTGCTCCGTCCCGTCGACGAACAGCTTTTGAAAAACTTTTGCCGGCGATCGTTCATCCGGGATATTGACTCCACTTGCCGTCCAAGACAACGATCCGTTCCCTGTCGACAGACAGAGGTATGGCAGGCGAGTAATGCCGCCCAGCTTCGCCGCAATCAACTGGTCTAAAGAAATGGTGTTCTTGAATCCGGCCAAACCGGGACGCTGAGCCGAGGTTAGCCATGTCATTCCCGAGGCGTGGCCGTTGTTCCCGTTTTGGTTTGGGTGAGACAGCCCCGAAAGCAACGTCATGTCGCTACGGTGATCACGCAGCTTTTCCAAGTACGGTGTGCTGCCTTCAATCGGGCCTTCGGATTCGGGAAACAAATGGGGACAGTGAAACCCAAGCCCCGCGCAAATAGCAACCATTCGCTTCGGATTGCTTTCCTGTTTGGCGCCCCAGGCCGGTCGCATCGCGGACAGCATCGGCAGCGCGATACCAGCTCCGGCACCACGCAACAGATGGCGTCTGGAGAGTGATCGGTTCCGAAACGTAAAACGACTAGCCGAACTGTTCTGGCGATTCATCTGGCTACTTGGTGTTAAAGATTTCACTTGCGACGACGGCATGCAGTAGGTCTTTTGCGCGATAGTGGTCGCCTGCTGCCGCATCAACAATTTGCTCAATTTCTTGCCGGTCAGAAAAACCCATTTCCCGCCCGGTGGCAAAAGTCAGCAACTTGGTCACGAAGGTCCTTGCCAACATTCTATCTTGATCGGCCAACAGCTTTTGGAACTCACCAAAAGTTGCAAAGCCAACGCCGTCTTGCAGTTCACCAGACGGATCGACTGATGGACCCAACCGATAATTCACGCGTCGACCTCGGACCTGCGTGTCTGGTCGGTTACCTTCGCCAAGCGAACGATATCGTTCACGATAGCCGCCGATCGGATTAAACGATTCTAGAGCGAACCCGGGAGGATCGATCACCTGGTGACAGGCACGGCAATTGTCGGCATTGCGATGTTGATCTAACAGTTCTCGCAGTGTCGTCGCACCGCGAATATCAGGCTCGACTCCCGGCACACCTGGTGGAGGCGGAGGCGGCGTCACGCCGGCAATCCGTTCGAGCACCCATGCGCCACGTTTTACGGGCGATGTGTTGGTACCGTTGGCTGTGACCTTCAAAATGCTTGCCTGGGTCAACAAACCACCTCGAACCGAACCCTGTGGCAAAGGAACTTTTTGGATTTCGGTACTGTCAACTTTTGGTAACCCATAGTGCTCAGCCAATCGACAATTGACCATCGCGAAGTCAGGTGCCACAAGCGTCCGAATCGGATGGTTCGACTCGATCACCTCACGCACGAACGCCAATGTTTCGCGCGGCATTGAATAGCGTAGAAAGGGATCGAACTCGGGAAACAAAGTTTGATCCGGTGCGGTGAAATCCATTTCTCGCAAATCCAACCAGCTGTCGGTCAGATCAACAAGGAATCGCTGAAAGTGTGGATGACGGATGAGTCGATCAGTCTGCTGTTGGAGCGTTGCAGGATCGCTTAGCTTGGCCGACGACGCCAACGCGGACAACGTCTCATCTGGCCGAGTCCGGTTCAAGAAAAACGACAGACGATCCGCCAACGCGTAGTCATCCAAGGATCCGGGTTCTTCTTGGAAATATAAAAACGCGGGCGAGCAACACATTGCGGTGACCGCGGTGCGAAGAGCTTGCTCGATCGAATCCCCGTCGGCCATTCGCTCCCGAAACAAAACTAGATAGGGCTGCAGCTGGCCATCGGTAGCCGGCTTTCGAAACATGGCTGCGGCGACACGCTTAATCGCACGCTCTGCAATTTGATCAGGCTGCTCGGATTCGATTGTAAACTTCGGCTTGTACCAAGAACGCTGCCGGTCTTTCGGATTACGAGGCATCACTTCCTGGCGATCGACGCCAGCGAAAATCATCTGATGCCCCCGAGTTGGAAATTCATCAATGATGGGCCCATCCAAAGTGACTTCGCCGATGGCCAACCCAGGTCCCTTGTGCTCATCAATCGAAGTTTGCTTGTAGCGATTGGGATGCGTAATCCCGTGTGGCTCAATAGCGATCATGTACCTTTGATCGATCCATGCCTCTAGCTCAACCGTTGTCGGACCACCGGGTGGAAACTGCACGAATCCATAGATCGGTTTTTCGCTGCCGGGTGCGAAACTGGTCCCACCGATACTGCAGACAATCGGCGATTCACTTTGATATGCGTAGCCCGTCACGTGAATCCGATATCGCCCTGGTCGATCAACGTTTGTCCCACGCATCATTCCCGATGGGTACCCGCCGCCTTCGAATCGCACCATAAACCCATCGTCCAACAACTTCCATGCCTTGCCGACGTGGGTCTCCGCTTCGCGTGTGTCTTTGTACCAAGCCGACAGATGCTCGGATTGTGGAGCCTCCACCGTGCTAGCGATGGCTTCATCGAGCACCAAATTAGCTGCATCCATGTAACGTTGCAGGTGGACCATTGAAAGTCCCAACGCATCACCAACGTTATCAAACTCGTGCGAGCGTGCATCTTCGGGAAGCATCGATTGCAGGTCGAGTGATGTGCCAAACACATCATTCATCGTGTTCTCGTATTCACGACGATTCAATCGCCTTAGTACAGTCGAACGCCGCGTTCGGTGCACCGCGTTCAAAGGGCGATGTAAATCAGCAATGAAGCTCTCGCGAGATTTGTCATTGGGCAGATCATAATCCTTCGGCGGCATCTCGCCTGACTTCACGCGATCGTAGATTCGTTCCCACTTTGCAAACGCAGCCGGGTCGGTCAGGTCCGTTGATAGCTGGTCGATCGCCAAGCCGCCTTCGCTTTGCCCTTCGGCATGGCAGTCATTGCAATAGCTCGAAAGAAACCCCTGCAACGGCTGATGAAAACGGCTCACCTCCGCTTCGCTTAGGTTCGAGTCCGATTCGGTCGCGTGAACACGAGCCGTCCAAATCGATACCGAAGCCGCTACGAAACAGATCACCGCAATTTGAAATCGAATCACCATCGATTGAATTCACACCGAGTATTGATCAACAAAACAGGCCAGCGTCTGAGCGGAACAGTTTACTTGGCGCGGTGACCTAACGGTGCCTCCATTCGCCAGAACGCTCCCGACCAACCGCGTCTTGATCATGCAACGGGCAGATCAGCCAAACGTACCCATCCGGCGGGGCTTTCCGCGATTGGAATCAGGACGAGGACCATTGCCGCAGCCGCTTTGGATCGGAGGGCACGATCAGATATCAATTTCGTCCGGCAGGGAGTGGTTGATGTTTTCGAGAGGGAGCTCAGATTGGGCCAGCAAAAAGAGCCTTCGTGAACTCGAAAAACCCCGATTGCAGATAGGTTTGTAAGCCGGGTTCTGTACCCAAGTCAGACTTGGGTGACGATCATTTATCTGTGCACGACGATTGCTCGCCGCCTCAATCGCGACCTACCCGGATGTCATAGCGAAGCGGACCGCTTCTGCACCCTGTTTGGTCTAGCTCCGGATGGGGTTTACCAAGCCAATCGAGTCACCTCGACTGCTGGTGCGCTCTTACCGCACCGTTTCACCCTTACCACGCGTCCGACTAGCGGACCGTTCGGCGGTTTGCTCTCTGTTGCACTTTCCCTAGCCTCACGACCGGTCGACGTTATCGACCATCCTGTCCTATGGAGCCCGGACTTTCCTCCCGCTTGGCACGAATGCCGCACGAGCGATCGTCCCACCTACTGCAATCGGGAAGCCGCGTAAGATGAACGATTGCTTGGTCGCCGACAAGGTTCGTGGTTCGACGAATTTGCTTTCCGCTTTCCGGCTACTTGCCTTCGACGTAGACCAACTGGATCTCCGTCTCCGGCAGTGCCTTTTTCAGCTCGTCCACACCGGCCTGCGTGACCGCGGTACGCGTGACAATCAGCTTTTCCAGCTTGGACAGGCCGCTCAAAGCCGGCAGCCCATCGTCGTTGATCTGCGTACTGCCAAGGTGCAAAAACGTTAACCCGGTCAGCTTGCCAATTCCAACCAGCGCGTCGTCGTTAACGCCAGTCTTGTCAACATTCAACCACGTCAGGTCTTTCAACTTTGAAAGCGTCTCCCACGAACCTGTGGAGACGCCCGTGCTGTAGAGGTTTAGCTTCGCGAGCTTGTTCAGCTTCGCTAATTCTGAAATCGCCGCGTCGTCGACTTTGGGGCAGTCGCTGATATCGAGTTCAACCAATTCGCCCAAGGAGGCAAGTTGATTCACCGCTTGGCTACTGAGATCGTTCGATGACAATCGCAACTTCGAAAGCTTCGAACACTTTGCAATCGCAACAGCTGCCTCATCACTTAGCGATGTCCCAGCAAGGTAAAGCTCTTTCAATTCTGACAAGCCAGACAGCGACTGCACGCCGGTGTTTCCGATCGGCAAAAAGTCCAATGCGATTACTTTTAGGCTGGCAATCTTCCCCAATGAATTCGCACCGCCTTGCGTGACTTTGGTCGCGTCGTCCTTGCCGGAAAGCTTGATCGACTTAAGCTTGGATAGCTGCTCAAGATGCTCAAGTCCTGAATCGGAAATCGCACACCCTCGCAGGTCCAGATTCTCCAGCGTGCTGACCTTGGCGACGGAAGCCAATCCACTGTCATCCACATCCGATCCAGAGAGCAATAGGCTGCGAAGCTTTGGCAACGAGGCCAGCTGCCCAATGACATCGGCTAGCGATCGATCACGAAAGTTGACTTCGATGATTTGCCCATCGCCATCACGCCGAACGCTTACAGCGGCGGCTTCGACTGCTTCTGAAATGCCCGCCAGATCAGCTGCTGATCCCGTTGTCTCCAGCGCGTCTGGCTCATTGGATTGTTTCGAGCCACAACCGATGCATGGAATCGATACCAGCAGAGCAGCGAGAATGAAATGACGGGGTTTGCAGGAATGCGACTGTGCAGTCTTCACGATTAACGATCCAAGCGAGAGAAGGTGGGAGTTCGTTAGTCTAGCAGGTGCATGCAGTTAACACGTGAGCTGTTCAGCTTTCGGGATAGAAGACAGCCAGCCAGATCGTGAACTCATCGTTGCTGGTCCAGTCGACACGATGCTTTTGATGCGCCGGAATCATCAGGTGATCGCCGGGTAACAATTCGAGCATTCGCCCATCGTCAAACTGCAGCCTTGCACGTCCCTGCAAGACGACCACCCATTCGTGCTCGTCTTGGTCATACCAAAAATCAGTCGGGCTCGCTTGGCCGTCCGACACGATCCGCTCGATACGAACGCCGGACTGGCTGACTAACACGTCGACCAATTCTTTGGGCAACGGTGCCTTTGGGTCGCTTGGCAAACCCGAAAAAAGATTATCCATCGGTATGTTCAGACGGGTCTTTGGCGTGGCTTCGTAGACAGATCAAAACAAGACCGATGCCAAGCTTAAAAGCAGACGAGTCGAAAAATGAATCGTATCGATAAGACGGCCGCTTGGTTTCCCCACCTCGAACGAGTGTGGTGAATGCAGAATTCATAAACTCGCTTCACTACAACCGCACTGTATTTACAAACGCACCGTATTTACAACCGTACTGCGATCCCAGCGTCACGCATCACTTGTTTAGTTTCTTCGATGGTGAACTGGCCGAAGTGAAAGATGCTGGCCGCGAGTGCCGCACTGGCCTTTCCCTTCAAAATCGCATCGGCAAGGTGCTGTGGATTACCGGCACCGCCGCTGGCGACGACGGGAATCGAGACGGCTTCGCTGACAGCCGAGGTGACGGGCAAATCGTAGCCATCGCAAGTACCATCGGCATCCATGCTGGTGAGGACAATTTCACCGGCGCCGAGCTGTTCGACTTCCTTTGCCCACTGCACAGCTTCCAACCCGGTGGGCTTTCGACCGCCATTGATGTGAACTTCCCAAAATTCTTTTCCGTCACGGATCACGCGTTTGGGGTCAATATTGACGACGATGCATTGGCTGCCGAATCGGTCTGCGGCGCGTCGGACGAATTCTGGATCTTTGCACGCGGCCGAATTGATCGAAACCTTGTCGCAGCCAGCATTCAGCAGATCGCGAACGTCCTCGATGGTCCGCACGCCCCCGCCGACGGTCAGCGGCATAAAGACGCAATCGGCAGTTCGACGGACGACATCCAAAATGATGTCGCGTTCTTCGTGGCTAGCGGTAATATCCAAAAAAACCAGTTCGTCGGCACCTTCGGCCTCATAACGGCTGGCAACTTGGACAGGATCGCCCGCATCACGCAAATTCACAAAGTTCGTCCCTTTGACAACTCGTCCACCATGGACATCAAGGCACGGAATTACTCGGGCAGCTAGCATCGGCGCGGGGTCATTGTGAAGTGGTGATGGGATTTCCAGGTGGGTTATATGAAAACGGACAGGCCCTTGAAACCGCCGTGCCGGTTGACCGCATGCCGTGTCGCGAATTTAATTTGCTTGGTAATCCATTGTGGCTCAGATTTAGAAACGGCGATTTGTCCGCCGAAGCCCGCGGCGGCCAGCCGCTTTCCCCCTCGATTTTGTGGATTTGTATTCCGTGTCAAACGTTACCCCGGTTCGCAATGCCCTGATTAGCGTTAGCGATAAACTTGGCCTCGCCGACCTCGCAGCCGGATTGCAACGGGCTGGGGTGAAAATTTACAGCACCGGCGGAACCCGTCGTCACCTGGAACAGTCGGGCATCGAAGTCCTTGACGTCGCAGAGTACACCGGATTTCCGGAAATGCTTGACGGCCGTGTCAAAACGCTGCACCCAAAAGTTTTCGGCGGAATCTTGGCTCGCCGTGATCGCGATGATCACATCGCCTCGATCGAGGAGCACGGCATCACCCCGTTCGACCTGGTGGTGGTCAATCTCTACCCCTTCGCCGCGACCGCATCTCGACCGGGCGCGAAATTCGAAGAGTGTGTCGAACAGATTGATATCGGTGGCCCAAGCTTGGTTCGCGCCGCGGCGAAGAACCACCAAGACGTCGCTGTTGCGACCAGCCCAGAGCAATACGGCGAAATCCTTGAGCAGCTTGATGCTGGCGGAACAACACTGGAACTTCGCAAACAGTTGGCTGCAGACGCGTTTGACCACACTGCCGCCTACGACCGAGCGATTGCCGACTACATGCGTGGTGACAAAATCGCCGGGGAATTTCCTTCGGCGATGCACCTTTCGCTGCGTCGAAAAACACAACTGCGTTACGGTGAAAACCCACATCAACGCGCCGCCGTTTACGCCGACCCGACCGTTCGCAGTGCGAACTTGGTTTCGGCTCGCCAGATCAGCGGAAAAGAGCTTTCGTACAACAACCTGCTCGACCTCGATTCGGCTCTCGAAATCGTCCGCGGATTGGCGTCTCCGGCCGTTTCGGTCATCAAGCACAACAACCCCTGCGGTGCGGCGACGGATACGAAACTGGCTGCCGCGTGCAAAAAAGCTCTCGAAGGCGACCCGTTGAGTGCTTTCGGTTCGGTGCTGGGGCTGAATAAAACCGTCGACGTCGAAACCGCAGAGATCCTTTGCCAGCCAGGTTTGTTTATCGAAGCCATCGTGGCGCCCGATTTCGAAGCCGGTGCGGTTGGAATGTTGACCACGCGTCCTCGCTGGCGTGAAAACGTTCGTCTGATGCAAGTTGGTATCTTGGATGACCCGCCACCAGCGATCAGTCGCCGATTCATCAGCGGCGGTATGCTCGTTCAAGACTCCGACCGTCTGACCAGTCCACGCTTGCAATGGGAAACCGTCACCGACACCGAAGTCGACGACCCATTGTGGGACGACATCGCGTTCGCATGGGAAATGGTTCGCCACGTGAAAAGCAACGCGATCGTACTGGCGGCCGACACATCGCTAATTGGTGTCGGTGCAGGACAGATGAGCCGCGTTGACAGCGTTGAAATCGCCATCGACAAAGCTGGTGATCGGGCCAAGGGTGCCGTACTAGCGTCCGACGCGTTCTTCCCGTTCCCCGATTCGATCGAAGCGGCTGCCGATGCTGGAATCGTCGCAATCATTCAGCCGGGTGGATCACGCCGTGACGACGACGTCATTGACGCGTGCGACAAGTTCGGCATCCCGATGATCATGACTGGGCGCCGACACTTTAAACACTGATCGACCCCACTTCGACCAGTTGGCAATTATCTTGTCACCGCAAAGTACCCCGCACGCTCCGCCGTGCGGTAACTCAAAGTACCCCGCACGCTCCGCCGTGCGACAACCCAAAGTACCCCGCACGCTCCGTCGTGCGGTAGCTGCCGCAAGACTCGACGATGTAGTTCACACTCCCAAACAGAACCACACGTTCGGAAAGTCGCCGGTTCCCCGCTAGTCTCAACGCCGACGAACGTTCTCGCCACAGGATTCGTGATTACCATCGAAGCGAGAACCTTTGCTTCCCGGCCAAACGCGAACCTGAACCGACTCGCGAAACCCACCGCTTGATCCAGCTTCAATACAACGACCCAATCGATGACGATCCTCGACGATATCTTGGAGAAAACGCAGCTGACCATTCAGCGCGACAGTGCTGCGGTTTCCGCCGATGAACTGGAATCCAGAATCGCCGACCTGCCACCCTGTCGTGACTTTCACGGGGCACTAGCGGCGGGCGATCAAGTCAACGTTATCGCCGAAGTCAAACGCGCAAGCCCTTCTGCGGGATTGATCCGCGAAGACTTCGATCCGGTAACCATCGCCAAAGGTTACGTGGCGGGCGGTGCCTCTTGCATCAGCGTGCTAACCGATGAACCTTTTTTCCAGGGCTCGTTGGACTTCTTGCGACAAGTCCGAGCCGCTGTCGACATCCCGCTGCTGCGGAAAGACTTCATTGTTGATCGCTATCAACTTTTGCAAGCCCGTGATGCCGGTGCGGATTGCGTGTTGCTGATCGCTGAATGCCTCTCACCGAGTCACTTGGTTGAGTTGCACCAGCAAGCCGCTGCCCTTGGGATGCAGACCCTCATTGAGCTATTCGAACCGGACAACCTTGATGCGGTTCTTGCGACCGGCACGAAACTGGTTGGGATTAACAACCGCAACCTAAAAACCTTTGTCACGACGCTGCAGCACACGCTTGACCTATGCCCCAACATCCCCGACGACCGTTTGGTGGTCGGCGAGAGTGGGATTCGCACGCATGAAGATTTGCTGCAACTTGGTGCCGGCGGTGTGAAGGCGGTCCTGGTAGGCGAATCATTGATGAGACAACCAGACGTCACGATCGCGCTTCAAGAACTACTCGGATCGAAAGGCTAGCGGTCGATGAGCCAAGCGGCGAAACCGACGGTCAAGCACAAGCCCGTTGCCGCGTTGGCGGTGATCGCGTTCATTGCTTTGATTTCGCTGACGGCCCTTCGAGTTGTCAAACAGTACCAATCGCCTGGACCGTTTGATCCAACCGCCCAAGGCATGTGCGACTTCCATAACGGAGTTTACTTTCCGACTCGAGCATTGCTTGCCGGCGTCAGCCCCTACGGAACGGGCTACGCGAACAGCTACCCCGTCGCACGTCAGATCCCATTTTTTTCACCCGGGATTCTGCTACTACATGCGCCGCTGGCTGTCCTGCCATTGCATGTCGCCGAAGTAATTTACTTTGTGTTCAGTGTTGCGTTGATCATTGCGATCGCGATGGTTTGTGCAAAAGCTGCTGGGAAAGAAAACCAGATCGAATGGATCGCGTCCATCGCGACTCTTTTGGTTGCCTCGCGCGGCGGGCACATCACTTTGTTCGATGGATACTTCACTTTCGAACTTGTGCTCGCCACCTACTTGTCGGTCCAGTGGGCCAAGTCACACCCAACGCGTGCGGGAATTGCCTTGGCAGTTGTCTCAGCCAAGCCAACATACATTCTTCCGCTGGGCTTTCTGCTGCTCGCTCGTGGAAATTTCAAAGCATTGTTGATTGGCGCGAGCATCAGCATCCTGATCGCCGGTCTTCCATTTGGATACTTGGCGTACCAAGAAAGCATTCGCGGTACAGGACAACCGGATTTTGCCTGGGGGATCGGAAAGCTGATCAGCGACATTGAAGTCACCCAGCAAGTTCACATGAACATGCCCGATGAATCACCGGTGTTGTCATGGACAAGATTGGACCTTTTGGCCGCAGCTAGTAAGTGGACGGGAACGGAACCGAGTCAATTGATCCACCTGCTCGTCATGTTCGTGATGCTGTCCGTTCCGATGGTTCTACTTGCTGTGCAAGCAGCCAAAAGAAAGAACTCGGGACTTGGTGGATCAGCAGGGGCGTTGATCACGCTAGCCATGCTTTCCAGCCTTTACCACCAATCTTACGACGCCTTGCTACTGATGGCACCAATCGCAGCCTCATTCGCGGGACGAACCGAGTTTTGGAAATCCATCCCACCGCTAGCTCGGTGGTCTTGTTGTTTGCTGATGCTGATCCCGCTGTTCAATCTCTTGTCGACACGAAGCCTGCTGCTAAAGCTGAACCTTGGGCAGGCCGGTTACGCGGCAGCAACGAGCCTGAACGGTTTCGCGATAGCCATCGCTTTGCTGATCGTTTGTTTTCATACTCCCAGGACTCCGGCGGAACACGTCCAAAGTTTGCCAGGGTAGTGATGGGGTATTCGAAACCGGTAAACGAAGATGCCAATGACCATCAGAACCGTTTGTTTCGGCATATTCGACACACCCGGTTCTTTCGATGCCATTTCGCCCTCTGCCCCACACCGCGCAACTTGCCTACCCGGTTTCGCGGGCTACACTGCGGCCCAAATGAACAGGATTCCACTACGTCGATGAACTAATAGCTTCATGGCCGACCCAACTCTTTCCAAACCCGGTAGCCAGACGATTCCCGCAGCCGCGTCTGGCACCGATGCCCGTGGGCCTCGCTTTCGTCCTGCCAAAGCCTTCCTTGCTTTGCCGGCCTACAACGAAGAAGAAGCTTTACCAGAACTGCTGGAACGAGTCGGAGAAGCCTTTGCAGACAACGACATGCCTTACGAAGTCATCGTTGTTGACGATGGCAGTTCGGACAACACGGCACAGATCGTTTCGCAGATGTCGTTTCAGATGCCCATTCATTTGGTACAGCATGAAGTCAACCAGGGCCTTGGACCAACGATTCGCGATGCCCTGCGTGAAGCCGTCGACCGTGCAGGTGAACGCGACATCATCGTTACGATGGACGCGGACAACACGCATCCGCCTGGGCTGATTGAACGGATGGTTCAAATGATCCACGAAGGCTGCGACGTTGTGATCGCTTCACGATTCGAATCCGGTGGCATAGCCGTTGGCGTTCCGATCGAGCGACATTTTCTGTCCATCGGTGCTAGGCTGCTATTTACCGTGCTATTCCCAACACGCGGCGTGCGTGACTACACGTCCGGTTTTCGCGCCTACCGTGCATCGGTCATTCGACAGGGATTCTCTGACCACGGCGACAACTTTGTCAGTGAACGTGGCTTCTCGTGCATGGCCGACATCTTGCTGAAACTGCGAAAGCAAGGCGTGTTGTTTGGTGAAGCACCACTGCGATTGCGATATGACCGCAAGGGCGGTGCAAGCAAGATGCAAGTCTTTAAGACGATCGGCTTGACTTTAAAATTGCTGTTACGTCATCGGCTCGGGGGCCGCTAGTCGTGCAGTCTGAAGCAACAACATCAATACCAAAGCGACGCTGGCTTGTAATTGGCGCCGGTGTGATGGGGTTGAAGATCGCCGACGAACTGCTGGCCCAAGGACAAGACGTCACGATCGCCGAAGCCGCACCAAGCTTCGGCGGACTAACCAGTGCTTGGAAGCTTGGCAACGTTACATGGGATCGCTTCTATCACGTGACCCTGCTCAGTGATTCGGTACTGCGGGACAAGCTTCGTGACCTTGGTTTAGAACAAGACATTCGCTGGGTCGAAACCAAAACCGGCTTCTATGCCGACGGCCGATTGCTTTCGATGAGCAACACACTGGAGTTCCTTCAGTTTAAACCGCTAACGCTGTTTCAACGGTTGCGACTCGGCGGCACAATCTTCTTGGCTTCAAAGATCCGCGATTTCCGATCGATGGAACGCCAGTCAGTCGAAACGTGGTTGCGACGCTGGTCCGGCAAAGGTGCCTTCGAAAAAGTATGGCTACCGCTTTTAAAGGCCAAACTCGGCGACGCCTACAAGAAGACGTCCGCTGCGTTCATCTGGGCGCACACTCAGCGGATGTATAAGGCTCGTCGCAGCGGCGCTAAAAAAGAAATGTTTGGCTACGTGCCAGGCGGCTACGCGAGAATCATCGACACCTGGGTTTCAAAGCTTGCCGATCAAGGAGCGATGTTGCTGAGCAACCATTCGGTTCAGTCAATTCGCAGAACGGACTCGGCACCGGAGGGTAGCGGCCCACTGCAAGTTGACTTCAAGGACCAGCCATCGCAAACGTTCGATTGCGTCGTATCGACGATCGCATCGCCGTTGATTGCGCAGCAGTGCGTGGACCTGAGCGAAAAAGAAAAACAACAACACGAATCGATCACCTACCTTGGTGTCGTTTGCGCATCGTTGCTGCTGAAGAAACCAATCAGCAACTATTACGTTACCAACATTACCGACACCTGGGTTCCACTGACCGGCATCATTGAAATGTCGACGATCGTGGATTCCGAACAAGAACTCGATGGCAACCACCTGGTCTACCTTCCGAAGTACATGACCGACGACCATCCGGATCTGCAAGAGCCCGACGAAGCTTATCGGGAGCGGTGTTTGCAAACGCTCGAAAAGATGTACGAGCACTTCTCTCGCGATGATGTGCTGGAATTCAAAGTCGCTCGGGCGAAGTATGTTGCCGCACTATCGACTGTCGACTACAGCACACGACTTCCGCCGGTCGTCAGCAGCGTTCCGGGGTTTTATGCGCTCAACTCAGCACACATCCTCGAAGGCAACCTGAACGTCAACGAAACCCTGCAACTGGGCACCGATAAATTTCTCGACGAAGTGTGGCCAGACTTCGTCGAACACCACAAGTCGCAAGAAAACGCCCAGCCCGCGTTCGCCTCGGTCTCCTGAGGCAGGGGCGTCACCGGCAGAGGGGCCAATAAAGCTAGCGGCTCACTTTTTGTGGCCCCAAAATAGTCTTTCCAGAACCGTCGGTTCAGAACGGCCGAATTTCGCCACCAGACGGACTCGGCCCACACCCTGACGAATCTTGTCCAGAAAGCACCACGGTACCGCCCTTCTATCTAGCACCATGGTGCAGAGAAATGGATTGCTGGTATCATTCTCACCGGAGCGTTTCACATTGAGCGCCGTTTCGACAGCCGATCAACTTTTGGACTTCACGTCAATCATTGCAATCCCACCCCAGCATTGACGTTCGGCTGAATCACCATTTCCCTCGTCAAGTGAAGTCAAACGCAAAATCAGCGTCAACCTTGACGATGTACCGAGGAAGAATCCTATGCAACGTTGCCTGATGGTTCTCGTCGCAGTTTCCATGATGACGATAATGACCAACGCACAAGACAGTGAATCGGCCGATGCCCCCAAGGTCGGCAAAAGCGAAAAAGAACAGATGGGCTACTTCTTGGGACTCTCGATGGGCCAACAACTGGTCCGTCAAGGCCTACGAGATGGCGATTTTGACACTGCTTCGTTCGCCACCGGACTTGGCGATTCGCTGGCAAGCCGCGATATGCAATTGTCGCGTGAGGAACTATTCGCCGTCCAAGACGCGTTGCAGAAAATGCTGAACGGTCGCCACGAAGAAATGTTGGCCGAGATCAAAAAGATGGCTGCGGATAACAAAGCCAAAGGTGAAGCATGGCTAAAAGAAAACGCCACCAAAGAAGGCGTTAAAGAACTAGCCGGCGGCCTTCAATACAAGGTCATCAAAGAAGGCGAAGGCGACTCACCATCGGCTTCGGACACAGTTCGCGTTCACTACACCGGCAAGCTGATCAACGGCGAAACGTTCGACAGCAGTGTTGAACGCGGCGAGCCAACCGAATTTCGCGTTGGTGGTGTTATCAAAGGCTGGCAAATGGCTTTGCAAAAAATGAAAGCCGGCAGCAAGTGGATGCTCTACATCCCTTCCGACCTTGCCTACGGTGAACAAGGTAGCCAAGGTGCTATCGGACCGAACGAAGTGCTCGTCTTTGAAGTCGAACTGCTCGAAATCAAATAGCGCCAGCCGCGGTAAGCGACATCAGTCATCGTGGGCGAGGCAACAAACTTGGCTTCGCCCACACCGGCTGCCCCGAACTGTTTTTTATTCAGTTCGCGTGGTTCATCCACAATGGCTGCATGACGAACAAGCGGATCCGCAAGAACTTCCGCTACCGCATCCTTCGCCGGTCCCACAACCGGGACCGCAACCGTCACTTAGCAGCTCGGCGAGATGCTTTGTTTTGACAACGCTCTCGTATTGGGCGGTGATCTCTTCGGCGATCGAATTGGCAGCCTCGTCGACTTCTCCCAGGAACTGCATCACGATCGTTCCACCGTCGAACAACTGATCGACATCCAACAGCGTGCACTGGCTTCCTACGTCAAACAGTTTTTGACGACAAGCCTCAACTGCTTCACAGCGGTACCGCTCCAATCGCCGCACCAATAGTTCGTCCGCATCAGTGGTTGGCCGAACCACACGGCAATTGACCTCGCCGAGACGTTGCTTCGTCGCGTCTGCACATGGGGCGCTGATCTCGGCGATTTCGATACCACGCTGCGTACGCACCACGACACGATCGCCGCGTTGCAAGGGCAACAATGCTGACGCAACGCGTATCTCCGCCAGACTGCCGATTCGGATGAAGTAGTACTGCAACAGGTCCGCCAATAGAATCGCTGATTGATGACACTCGAAGCGTCAAACGTCAAACGCCGAGTATCAAGTTTGCCTGGAAAACCATTGCCGAACCACCCCGATCGGCCTCGATTTTTATTGTATCCACCGGTCTTCACCACAACCGATCCGGGGAATGTTGTTGGAAAGTCAAATTTACGCTCCCAATACCTGGTTTCCAGCCTGCTCCGCCTTGTCGAGTTGGCCTTCGCAGAAGAACATGTTGGTTGCTGGCGATCGAATTCCCCATCGCTGCTGCATTCCCCCTTCCACTTCGGTACAAGCACGCCCCGAGTAAGCAATCATGGCGACTGACCTGAGTCCATCTTCAGAAACATCGAACTCGCAATCACCCGCTCGTTTTGACGACTGGGCCGATCGAGTGCTTGGCGGCGGCGAAATCAGCCGGGAAGAAGCGAAGCAGATTCTAGAATCGAGCGACGATGACATCCTGACACTTGTCAATGCCGCTTCACGATTGCGACGCGAGCACTTCGGAAAAACAGTGCAACTGTACTTCCTAATGAACGCGAAGAGCGGCTTGTGCCCAGAGGATTGTCACTACTGCAGCCAGTCCAAAATCTCGGACGCCGAAATCCCTAAGTACAACATCCTGAAACGCGACAAGCTGATGGATGCGGCAAAGATCGCGGCTGAGCAAGGTGCCAAAACTTACTGCCTTGTTATCTCTGCACGTGGCCCCAACGAGCGAGAGATGAAGGCGGTTGAAGAGATCGTTCCTGAAATCAAAAAACAATACGGTCTCGATATCTGCGCCTGCCTTGGCCTGCTGTCGAAGGAACAAGCTGACCGATTGAAAGCCTGTGGTGTGGATCGCGTTAATCACAACCTGAACACCGGCGAAGAGTACTACGGCAAGATCTGCACGACACACAGTTATGCAGACCGCGTCGAAACGCTTCGCCACGTCCGCGATGCTGGCATGGAAATGTGCAGCGGCGGAATCATTGGAATGGGTGAGACGTTTGATGACATCGTCGCGATGGCATACGACCTAAAAGACCTTGGTGTCCAATCCATTCCGCTGAACTTCCTAAACGCCATCGACGGGACGCCGCTTCAAGGCAAGGAAGACTTGTCACCTCAAGACTGCTTACGCGCGTTGTGCATGTTCCGGTTCGTTAACCCCGAACGTGAGTTGCGTATCGCAGGCGGACGTGAATTGCATTTGCGATCACTGCAACCACTTGGGCTGTATGTCGCCAACAGCGTCTTCGTTGGTGACTATCTAACAACCAAGGGCCAAGCCCCCGAAGAAGACTACCAAATGATTCGTGACCTCGGCTTTGACGTCACCACTTCCGTCGGTGAATAGACATCGACGCAGTCAATGAAGTGACCGCCAACCGTCTCATACGCGCAAGCGCTTACTTAGATCGTTCACAAGCCGAAGTAAAGGATTGATGATCGGCGCCGCTTTGCTGATCGAAACAATCGATGCAGCAAACAACGTTTCACTTTACCGGTGCGACGCTACTAGCGTTTCATCCCATATGAAATACGGGTTCGGGTCATCAGCCGACGGGCGTTAGCCCCGGTTACTGCACTCAAACCGTGGCTAACGCCATGCGGCTAATCCTGAAATCGAGATGGAACGAAGCATTAGCCGTGACTCGCAACATCTGCCTCATCGGATTCACTTCACTTTGATCGCGTGCTGAATCTTGGTGGATTCAAAGTGTCCACATGAGCAGGCGTGAGAAACACATGGGCGTTCCGAACGCTAATGGGACTCTAGGGTAAAGCGCCGCCCCTAATGTGCATTGCGGGTATGTTCGATGAAAGTTTCATTGGATTGCCCTGTTACCGATTCCGATAATCAACTATCGGACACTTAGTCAGCCCCAAAACGGATTGTTTTTGGCCGCACGAAAGTGCTTATTCCACGTGCATTAGGCGACGTGGAAAGGAACGGTGACGCAATGAGGTACTCTCACCTATTTGCATTGACGATCGTGATGTCAATGCACACCGTGTCGACTCTCGCAATAGAGCCGACATCCGATGACGGTCTCGAATCACCTTGCTTGTCCGCCTGCGGACACGCTAAGCAAAATCACCAGCCCTGCCGACAATGCCAGCCCTTACCGGCTGGCCTTTTTTGTGAAGGGGGGCCCATTCGGTTCCGCTTGACGCAGGGAAGACTGGCAATTGATCCAATGCGATACCGCAAAGGGTCCGAGGAAAACCATTGCGAGCGATTCCAAGAGGCGATCTCGGTCTCGGCATCATCAGGTGTTCCGGCCGCGTATTACAGCTTCCGCGATGATTACCAAAGCATTCGGATGACGGCCGAGTACGGCGGTACCATTCGCATCGAATCGATCATCACCGCGACGGGCGAACAAGGCGAGCTGACCCAGCATCCTCAAGGATTGATCCAATTCAGAACACGCCGAATCACGGACTCTGAATCAAACCTAAACGAAACATGTGAAGGACCAACGCTATTACATATCGTTGGACAGGACGAAGATGGCTTCAACGTTCACCTCGAATCTCTGCTCGCGCGAATGCTGCGTGGACGCAGTATGATCACGTTGACCAGAAACACCGAAGCCTACCTTCGCGACAACACCCACATGCTCACGACCGTCTCACGTGATCGCGTAAACGATTTGGTCAACCAACTGAAGTCACCCAAGAGCTCGCTGCGTCGGGCAGCCGTTCGGCAACTATCCAGCTACGGCAGCAGCGCCGTGCCGCTTCTGCGATCGACGCTCGCTCGACATGACCTCGACCCCGAACAACAAGCTCGCATCAAATCGATCTTAGCCAATCGCGTTCGCATTGATGACGACACGCCAACGTCGCTAGCGCAGCTGCTGGCGGCCGATCGTGATCACTGGCAGATCCTAGCCAGACGAATGGACCAAACGCAGTTCGTCGCGGCTAACGATCACGTTCTGCGCTGTGGACTTGAGTCGCTGTCACCCTAGCTAGTAAAGCACTCTAGCTAACAAAGCACAGCCAGCAAGGCCGTGGGGCCAAGCCCTATGTGCCTTGAGTTCGAACGCAGATCAGGCAGCCTCCCAAAGGCTGCCCAAGAGATTGATGTTTTGCCGAGTGACCTGTTGGTACTCAGGCATGGCCTCGCACACTGTCGCCTTCTGCTCCGCAAAACCAGCGGGCAAGAACGCTGCTCTCACGGAGTGAAAGGCGACAATAGAAATCAACAGGCTGCTAGACAGTCCTGTAGGAAGTTAGCTCGCTTCGGAACTATTCTTCGCTACCGCCTTCGGTAGACTCGTCATCGGCAGGCTCGACGTCGGTATCGGAAGCTTGGCCTTCCAGCTGAGGTGTTGATGCGTCGTCTTCTGGTTCCGCACCTTCAGTGACCACGTGGCCTTCGATAACGTCGCCTTCCTCGGCGTCCTCTTCTGGTGGAATTCGCACGGCAGCGATCACCGAATCATCATCGTCGATGCTCATGATGCGTACGCCTTGAGTATTCCGACCGATCACGCTGACGTCTTTGGCAGCGATTCGCTGAATCTTACCTTTGCCGGTCATCAGGAAGATCTCGTCCTGATCGTCGACACGTGCGATCGCGATCACTTTGCCGTTGCGATCACTGGTTTTGATATCGCGTAAACCTTTACCACCACGCTTTTGCGTGCGATAGCGAGCTGATGACGATCCGCCATCGGAGTCCGCATCGGAATCACCGTCGTCTTCGATCGCGTGTGGGCCGAACGGAGTTCGCTTTCCATAGCCGTTCTCACAAACGGTCAACAAAGTGGCCTCTGGCTCAGCAACGACCATACCGACAACGATGTCATCGCCGACCAAGCTGATGCCTTTGACACCGGACGTGTTACGCCCCATCGGACGAGCATCAGACTCGCGGAATCGGATCGCCATGCCGGCAGACGTCACCAAGATGACTTCATCGCCCGGTCCGATCACAGCAGCCGACACCAGTTCATCGTCTTCACGTAGCTTGATCGCGATGATGCCGCCGCGTTTGGGACGACTGTACTGTTCAAGCGGAGTCTTCTTAACCAACCCGTTTCGGGTGGCCATGACGACATAGTAGCCTTCTTGATTGAAGTCACGGATGGCCAAGCAGGAAGCGATCTTTTCGCCCTCTTCGAGCGACAACAAGTTGACGATCGCTCGTCCCTTTGCATCACGTGGCAACTGTGGCAGGTCATAAACCTTTTGCCAACGAACCTTTCCGGTTGTCGTCAGGAACAACAGGTAGGCGTGTGTACTGGCAACAAACAAGTGCTCGATCGGATCTTGGCTATCCGTCTTTGCACCTTTGAGTCCCTTACCGCCACGTCGCTGCGTGTTGTAAACACTTGAAGGCGTACGCTTGATATACCCCTCGTGACTGATCGAGACCACCATGGTTTCTTCGGTGATCAGATCTTCGAGGTCGAAGTTACCAAGCTCTTCGTTGCTGATCTCGGTCCTTCGTGGAGAACCGAAGCGACGCTTCATTTCTTCGAGGTCATCTTTGATGATCCCGTAGACGCGTGCTTGGCTGCCGAGAATATCAACGTAGTCAGCGATCTCTTCGAGCAACTTGCTGTGTTCGTCGGTAAGCTTTTCTTGCTCAAGGTTGACCAACTGCCCCAAACGCATCTTGAGGATTTCGTCGGTCTGGACACTGGTCAGCGTGTAGCTATCCGATTCGCCACGTTCCAACTGGAACTCTTTAAAGCCGGCATCACCGAGCGCTCGCTCCATCATCGATGCAGGACACTCGATTCCCATCAAACGCTGCTTCGCTTCGGCTTGTGTACGGCTGCTACGAATGGTCTGAATGATCTCGTCGATATTGGCAAGTGCCAACAACAAGCCTTCGACGGTGTGCTTGCGGCGACGCGCTTTGGCCAACAAGAACTGGGTTCGACGACGAATGACGGTAACCCGGTGACGGATAAATTCCGTCAGCATTTCCTTCAGCGTCAACTCACGCGGTTTGCCGTCAACCAGCGCCAGGAAGATTAGCGAGATCGTGTCTTGTAGCGGCGAAAACTGATACAGCTGATTGAGGATGACATCAGGATCTTCGTTTCGCTTCAGCTCGATGACCAGACGAACGGGCTCTTTCAAGTCCGACTCGTCACGGATTCCCGAGATGCCTTTGATACGGTCACTGTTGACCAACGAGGCAATCTTTTCGACGACGCGGTCACGGTACTGCTGATACGGGATCTCCGAAACGATGATCCGATGCCGCGCACCTTTCATCTCTTCGATGTGGCACTTGGCGCGGACGACGATCGTGCTGCGCCCGGTCTTGTAACCACGACGAATCCCCGCTCGGCCGCAAATGATACCGCCGGTTGGAAAATCAGGACCGGGAACGATTTCACAAAGCTCATCGATGCTCGTTTCCGGCTCGTCGATCAGCTTGATGACCGCATCACAGATTTCCGTAGGGTTGTGTGGCGGGATACTGGTCGCCATCCCGACCGCGATACCACCGGAACCGTTGATCAATAGGTTCGGAAACTTGCTGGGCAGTACGGTTGGCTCAGTACGAGCCTCATCGTACGTCGGAACGTAATCAACGGTATCCAGCTTGAGGTCATCGAGCATCGCCGCGGCGGTCGCCGACAAACGAGCTTCGGTATACCGCATCGCCGCTGGCGGAAGCCCCGCGATCGATCCGAAGTTACCCTGCTTGTCGATCAGCAGCGAACGCATGTTCCATTCCTGGGCCATACGCACCAGGGTTGGATAGATGACCGACTCACCGTGCGGGTGGTAGTTACCTGACGTATCACCGGAGATTTTGGCGCACTTCACACGCTTGCTGCCCGGGCCCAGGTTCAAGTCATTCATCGCGACAAGAATACGTCGCTGACTGGGCTTCAATCCGTCACGCACGTCTGGCAAAGCTCGGCTGACGATCACGCTCATCGCGTACGTCAGATAGCTTTCACGAAGTTCGTCTTCGATCGGCAAATCGATCAGACGAAGGGCACCCTCGCCCCCATCATGATCACCGCCACTACCTTCGCCGTCGGTCTGCGGAGAGCCGCCAGAGCCGTTCTCGTCGTCCTGCGAGTTGTCGTCGTTTTCGTCTGCCACTTGGTGTCCTAGCGGGAGGGTGAAAAGCCGCTAAAAACCCGTGCTTTCCGGGCTCAGCGAGAATCGCTAAGGATACCAAAATTCACCCTTTTTCACAACGACGCTGGCACTGCGGAGCGGCAGTCACTCCAGAGCTTTCGCTCACGCGCTGAGCCTCTAGCCAGCTAGCGGATTGACACTCGCCAGCTGGCGGATTTGTTGACCAACCGGCGTGATCGGAGCCCTTGAATTTCGGCCTATTGCTGCGTTCCAACTCGATTTTAGGATTAGCCGTATGGCGCCGGCCACGGTTTCAGTGCAATCACCTGGGCTAACGCCCGTCGGCTGATAACCCGAACCCGTATTTTCATATCGAATGAAGCGCTAGTAAACCAGCTTTGCGTCCATCAATCGGCGTTTGGTTTCGGCCATCAAAGCGTCTTCGTCGGCCTCGGTCTGCGCGACGTAGGTGACGCTAAACCGCAAGAACGAACCGGCGTCGTCCCAAGGAACAGTCACGATCCCCAGTTGCTCGATCAGGAACCGGGTTGCGTCCTCTGCCTTCGCGAACGTCTCGCCGCCTTCGGTGCCCTTTGGAGCTGGCGTGTAAAGGAAGTACGTCCCGCCTGGCATTTCACATTGGACGCCACATTCTTTCAATACGGCGACCAGCTTTTCCATCCGGCGTCGATACTTGGCATTGATCCGCGCCGGGATCGAATCGTCATCAAGAGCCGCCGCGGCAGCCTTTTGCGTGGCGATAAACTGACCGCTATCGCTGTTGTCTTTGACATCGGCAAACGCTGATACGATCCGTTCGTGACCTGCGACAAAACCCATCCGCCAGCCGATCATGTCATAGCCTTTGCTCATCGAATGAACTTCGATACCGACATCCATCGCGCCAGGTGTTTGCAAAAAGCTGTATGGCTTGCCCTCGAAAGTTAGCAAGATATGAGCCGCATCGTGGACGACCACGAACTGCTTTTCTTTTGCCAAGGCGACAACCTTTTCGAAAAACTCCGGCGGAGCCAATCGCCCTGTTGGCGAGTTGGGATAGTTCAAGACCATCAGCTTTGCACGACGGTAGATGTCGTCAGGAACGCTTTCCAAATCGGGCAGGAAGCCGTTCTCTTCCAGCAACGGCAACCGAAACACCTCACCACCGTAGTATCGCGTGTGTGTCCCCGCGACTGGATACCCTGGTACGGTCATCAGCGTGACGTCGCCGGGATTGATAAACACGGCGGGCAACATCGCATAGGCTGGTTTGCTGCCGATACAGTGGTTGATCTGTGTTTTCGGATCCAAGTCGACATCGAAGTGACGCTTCATGAACCGAGCTGCCGCTTCCTTGTATTCGATCACGCCGTTGTCCGCGTAGCCACGGTTTTCAGGCTGATTGACTTCGTTTGCCATCACGTTGCGAACCGCTTCGTCGGCCATCGCATCGTTTTCACCAATCCCGAAGTCAAGCAACTGGCGATCGGGATGAGTTTCCAACGCCTTGCGTTTGGCACGTTTGATCTTTTCGAACTTGTAGATCTCAGTGCTTTTTCCGTACTGCGATCCACCAATGCGTTCGGCGAATAGCTCTTGAAAATAGGGATCGGAAACTTGGGGTTCGTTTGCGGTCGACATAGCAAAAAGACGGAGTTTGGCAACGATTGATTCGAAACGGATGATCATAGACGGCAAACGGTAGGCTGACGAGTGCCGGATTCGCTCATCATGAAAAACCGCGAGGCGGCGTCCAAGTGCTGGCAATCTAGATCCTGACGGGAACTGACGAAGCCCGAGCAGGGGACTGGTCAACAGCTAGCCTCCGCCGCCGTGTCAGCCACGATCTGCAGCAGAGGACACGCCCAAGAGCAAAAAGCTCGCCCTCAAGCCAGTTTTGCTTTCCTGAATGCCCGATAAGCAATTGCATCAGCGACCTCGTTACAGGGGCCTAGGTAACTCCCCAACACGAACTCAACATCCGGGTGTCGCGATCTGGCTTCATCCACCAAATTCGCGATGGCGTCGTAAAGCCGCCCTTGGAAAAGCAAGTGAGGCTGCACGACCACACGCCGAATCGCTGGGTTCGATGCGACCCGGTCGAGCACACTTGGCAATCGCGGCTCGGCCATCGCATAGAAGCCCACCGCACGATTGGTAAAGCCACTTTGATGCGCGACTATCTCGGACAGGATTTTCATATCTGTCGTCGCACATTTGTCGTAGCTACCACGCCCGACCATTACCAGCGCGTCCTGCTCACCAACATCCGCGCCCGGCCCGCTGACCGAACCTTGTAGCGCAGACCGAACCCTTTGCAACAATAGCTCGACCACTTGCGGACATCGCGATAGCGGACCGCTGTGGTGATAAACGACTCCCGGCGTTTGCTGAGCGCATTGCCGGATCGCTTGAGGGATGTCGCTACGTGCATGCCCGGCAGCGAACAACAAAAGCGGGGCGACGCAGATCGATTGGGCGCCACGGGAAGCCAGCGCATTCCAACCTTCATCGATCGTCGGATGCTGGAACTCCAACAAACAACCTTCGACATCGATCGGCAGAACTCGCTGCCGCAGCAACTGCGTCAACTCAAAGAATTGCTCGGTCCCTTGCGGATCACGAGTTCCATGCCCGATGAGCAATAGAGCATCGGGCTGGAATCGGGTTCGCTTCGCTTGATCAGTCGCGATCACGTTTTCGGGGCAGAAATCTTCGCGGTCAAAATTGACTATTCGACAACGGTCGAACCGTTGAAGCCAACTTCGCTTAACTGCGCGATTGCTTGATCGACAACAAAGCCGTCTTTGTAACTGACGATCACTTGCGGGGTATCGATCACGCCTTCTTCTTTTTGCGGGACCAATTCAACACTGACAACGTCTTCGCGGCTTTCCAAAGTCTTTTTCACACTGGGATAGCAAGCGAAGGGGCAGTGCATATCAGGAACATTCAATTTCACCGCAGTCGCCGTCACCTCGGTATCCGGCGTTACGGAAGAAGCCGCTTGGCCTTCAGCAGCACCGGTGGGTTGCTCTGGCGAATTGACGATGAAGAACATGATCGCAGCGGCAGCAACCAGAGCTGCGACGTAAGCCATGGCACGCATGGTTGTGGTCCTTGGGTAAATAAAATTGGTGGGCAAAGTTTAGGCGGGCAATCAGACCGAATCTGCCTGATGCGGGCAGTGTACTGGAAAGCCAATATCGCTCGCTAACCGTCGATACCAAACGGTCTCACACGGAGCACGTTAGCGGGTCGTCATCTCGGCGGTCGAGTTCATCTTGACGCGAGACTCGGATTTATCGCAATTTCCAAACGCGGTTCGGCAGTTCACGCCGAAATCTTGAGTCAAAAAACAGCGTTCATGGTTATTTTCGTGGATCCCCGTCCAAAGACCAGCCTAAAAGACCGTTTTGGACATGCCATTGCGACCATTTGGCATGCCCCATCGTTGCTCGCACCATCCTGCCAGACAGCATCCTGCCCGAAAGCCCACCAGACTAGGAACGCCCCCCTCCTAGCGATGCTCGGCGTTGCGTTCGCTCTCGTTGGATTAGCTGGCAATTCGGTATCAGCGATTGACCCCTATCAACGCGTTAGTCCTGCCGGCGAAGCTGCCGGATCCGCTGGCGGACTGTTCTCAGGCGTACGCCAGATCGGCGAATCAATATTTGGCGGATCAAGCTATGCAAGTCCGAGCTACCAGATCGCGGCGGTTCCCCCACAGCTAAATGCCCCGGTAACGATCGCTTCGCCGGTGGTCAGTTCTCCAGCTGTTCCGGGTGCACAAATCGTCCAGGGTGGATCGGTCTACAACTCCTACGGCGGATTTACACCGCTGTTTCCGGGTCTGAGAAATCAGATTGACACACGACTGTATCTTCGTGGTGAGTACCTGTTGTGGGATGTGTCTGGGATGGGCTCGCCGGTCCTCGTTAGCACCAGCCCCAGCGGAACCGCCCAGGCGGATGCCGGGATTGTCGGCCTAGCATCCACGTCTTCGCTTTTTGGCGGAGGCGACTTGAACGACGGTTCGGTTGGCGGATATCTGCTTGCAGGTGGCTTTTGGATCACGCCACAACAGACGGTTGCCATCGAATCGGAATACTTTCAGCTGTCAGAAGAAAACGATCGCTATCGCGGCTCCAGCGGCGGCGATGTCATTCTTGCTCGACCCTATTTCGACCTAACAACCGGCAACGAAGCTGCCGAATTGATTTCGTTTCCGGCGACGGTTGGCGGTGATATTCGCATCGACGCATCTTCAGAAATGCGATCCTACATGATCAACATGCGTGTCGCTTTGTGTAACCACGGCACAACTTGTGTTCAGTGTGGCGATCGCGACCGAACCGACTGGATCATCGGCTATCGGAACATTCGACTGCGTGACAATTTGCAGATCAGTGAAAACTACAACACGTTGGGCACCGCACCATCGCTGACCATTTCACGTGGCGATTCGTTTCGAACCACCAACCAATTCAACGGACTGCAACTCGGCTTCATTCACCGAATGTTGCTTCGGCGTGCTTGGTTGGAATCGACGATGCGGGTCGCACTCGGCAACAACCAACAAAACGTCAACATTGCCGGCAATACGACACGAACCCAATCAGGCGTGACTGACAACTTCGCAGGTGGCCTGTATGCGTTGCGATCTAACAGCGGTTCCTATCAACGCGATGAATTCATGTTGGTCCCAGAACTCGGGCTGAAATTGGGGTATCGCCTGACCGATCGATTGCACGCCAGCCTGGGTTACTCCGTCTTGTATCTTCCCAATGTTGTGCGAGCATCTGAACAAATCGATCGCGATTTGAACCCCGGTTTGATTCCTCAGGAAGCCAATCCGCTAACCGGGGCCCTCCGACCGCAGATGCAATGGGTACAATCTGACTACCTTGCTCACGGCGTACACTTTGGTGCGGAACTGCACTTTTAGATGGCCCGCCCCCTTGGTCGAATTCATCGAGCCGGTTCCAATCAGTCGAGCAATCGTGTCGCGAATGGGCCAAATACAACGGGACAATCGCCGTCGTTCGATTGTCAAGCCGCAACGTACCTGACAAATCAGAAGCATATTCAATGACAGTGGGCGATCACCTGCCAACAATCGGATGGCGTGAATGGCTGGCTCTTCCGGGGCTTGGGATCAAGTTTGTCAAAGCGAAAATCGACACCGGAGCCCGCTCATCGTCACTTCATGCGTTCGACATCGAAACTTTCGATAACGACGGCATCGAATATGTACGTTTTAAAGTCCACCCGGTGCAACGAAACGACAAATGGACCATTGAATGTTCCGCGCCCGTATTTGATAAGCGTTCGATCCGTTCATCCAGCGGACAAGCCGACGTTCGGCCGGTGATCAAAACACCAATCTCAATGCTAGGCCAACGATTCGAAATTGAGTTGACGTTGGCGGATCGGAATCAAATGGGATTCCGGATGCTGCTGGGCCGAGAAGCGTTTCGAAGACGTTTTCTAATCGATCCGGGCAGGTCATATTTGGGCGGCGTACCGAAAAAGAAACCGAAACCCTAAACATTCAAAATGAAACTCGGAATCCTTTCCTGTAGTCCTAGATGCTATAGCACTCGCCGACTTCGTGAGGCAGGTGAGCAACGCGGACATAAGATCAAAATCCTCGACACGCTGAAGTTTGCGATCGACCTGGATCGCGGTGCGCCTGACCTTTACTTCAGACGCAAGCACTTAAGTGAATACGATGCGATTCTTCCACGGATCGGCGCGTCGATCACCTATTACGGCACAGCGGTTGTTCGTCAGTTCGAACAGATGAATGTGTTCTCAACGAACTCGTCATCGGGAATCGTCAACTCACGTGACAAACTTCGCAGCCTTCAAATCCTAAGCCGCCACCAGATCGGCATCCCCAGGACAACGTTCGTTCGCGACAAACGCGATGTCTTGCCGGCGATCGAACGCGTCGGTGGTGCTCCCGTCATCATCAAGTTGCTCGAAGGTACCCAAGGCATCGGCGTCCTCTTGGCCGAAACGATCAAATCAGCCGAAGCAATCGTCGAATTGCTGCAAAGCCAGAATCAAAACGTCTTGATTCAAAAGTTTGTTGCCGAAAGCAAAGGCCGTGACATTCGCGCGTTCGTTGTTGGCGATCAAGTCGTCGCGGCAATGAGACGGGTTGCGCAAGGACAAGAGTTCCGCAGCAACGTTCACCGCGGCGGCAAAACCGAAATGGTTGAACTGACCGATGAGCAACGCGATACCGCGCTGCGAGCGGCGCAGATCATGGGATTGCGAGTTGCCGGTGTCGATATGCTTGAAGGACACGAAGGGCCGCAAATCATGGAGATCAACTCGTCTCCCGGTCTCGAAGGGATCGAACGCTGCACACAGTTAGATGTCGCCGGAGCAATCATCGATCACATCGCCGCTCACGTCGACTTCCCCGAAATGGACCTGCGTCAACGCCTGACCGTCAGCCGCGGATGGGGCGTTACAGAAATCCATATCCCGGAAGGCGCAGACATGGTCGGCAAGACCATCGGTGACTCGGGATTGATCGATAAGAACGTCAACATCTTGACCCTCTATCGCGACGCGACCGTTGTCCCTAACCCACGCGAAGATCGCGTCCTCGCTGCCGGTGATCGTTTGCTATGTTTCGGCAAGCTGGAAACGATGCGTCACTTGGTTCCAAAGAAAGTCCGACGCCAACGGCGACCGCCGGTCCAAGACCTTCCGGAATTGCCCGTTGCCAATCGAGTCCACGACCACCCGAGCGAACCCGTTTCGAGAGCAAGCGAAAGCGTGACGCCAGGAAACGTTGCCGGAGAGTAATCAGCCTTGGCCAGAAAGAAACAGCACGTCGAAAATGTATGGCAGGGCGAAAAGATCGAGCCCGGCCAAGCGATGGATTTGAAATTCAAAGTCGGCGAGCGCCGTACCGGTGCTGCCGTTCGTGTCCCGATGCATGTCCGACGTGGGATTCAGCCAGGGCCAACCGTTTTTATCACCGGTGCCTTACACGGTGATGAAATCAACGGCACCGGTGCAATCCAGCAGCTGTTGCTCGACCCTCAATTTATTATCGAAAGCGGCACCGTCGTTTTGATCCCAGTCTTAAACATGCTGGGTTTTGAACGACACGAACGATACCTTCCCGATCGACGCGATTTGAACCGTTCCTTTCCCGGCACCCCGACAGGGTCGCTCGCAAGCAGGATGGCGTTTCGAATCTTTGACGAAATCGTTTCACGCTGTGATTACGGGATCGATCTACATACCGCATCGGTACGTCGAACCAATTATCCCAACGTCCGCGGTGACCTCGCCGACCCGGCGGTTCGCCGCATCGCGATGGCATTTGGCTGCGAAGTCATCATGGATGGCGTCGGCCCCGCAGGCGCACTTCGCAGTGAAGCCACCGCGAACGGATGTCCGACAATCGTCATGGAAGGCGGCGAGGTTTCCAAGGTCGAACCCGGCATCGTTCAGTCAGCGGTGCGCGGTATCTCCAACGTCCTTCGCGAATTGGAAATGCTCAAAGGCGAAATCGAGCGACCTCGATACCAAGTCGTCGTCGAGCAAAGCAAATGGCTGCGTGCCAACAAAGGCGGCTTCATGCAGTTCCACATCGTTCCCGGCGAACTGGTTGAACGGGATCAACCGGTCGCAACGATATTCGACTTGCTCGGTCACGTGCAGACAACAATCTCTTGCCCGTTTGATTCCGTCGTCATCGGCATGAACACGTTGCCTGCTGTCAGTCCCGGGGAACCGATTTGCCATTTGGGACAGCTGCCTGCTGACAAAAGCATGTCGCTGTTGCGACGAAGTCGACTCCAAGTCGACGGACTGGAAGAGAAACTGGTGGACCAACTGTCCTCCAATATCGTCGTTGTCTCACCCGATGAGATCGAATCGTAACGGTTGCGCCATTTCTTGCTCCTCGCAATCGAACCAGTCGTTATCACCGGACGCCCAAATTGTGCGTCCTTAAAAAAACGAAAATCTTAAGGCAAGTCGCTTCGTGCCCTCTCGATGACCCCCAGTGGATCGGGGGCGATTGCGCAAACTCTGCGACTCGAGTCATCTTCTCCGATTGGACTGGAATTCAAACCGCCTTCGGAGAGATTGTGTGGACGGGTTCGACGAAATTATCAACGAGTTTTTAGTCGAGAGTTATGAGAGCCTGGACCGACTAGATGATGATCTACTTGCCCTCGAAGATGCCCCTGACGACCGAGAACGGCTGGGAAGCATCTTTCGTACCGTGCATACGATCAAAGGAACCTCGGGGTTCCTAGCCCTGCCAACGCTCGAAAGAGTTGCACACGTTGGTGAAAACCTGCTGGTCCCGCTTCGCGACGGAGAACTGCAGCTGACCAGCGATATCGCCAGCGTCCTGCTGGAGATGGTCGATGCGATCCGTGAAATCCTGGGCGTAATCGAATCCGGCGACGGTGAAGGTAGCAACGACTACGCGGCATTGGTCGAACGTCTGCAAGCAGCACTGTCAGCCGGCCAAGGCGGTGCAGCGGCTGCACCTGAAGCGGAATCGGCAGAACCAGAAGCACAGTCAGACTCCGAAGCTGTTGCTGAAACCGAAGTCACAGCAGAAGCTGAAACGGCGACAGAGCCCGAAGCAGAAGCACCAGAGGCCGCTGACGAATCACAACCGGATGATGCTGCGGAAGAACCCGTCGCGGCGGAAGCGGACAGCGTCGATACCGACAGTGCCGAACCCGACACCACTACGGAGCCTGCCTCAGAACCGACGGCAACCCAAGAGCCCACCGCAGAGAAACCAGAACCGGCAGCACCCCCAGCGACTCCGTCTGCGCCTGCCGCAGCTGCAGCCGCGAAGCCAGCGCCACCGGAAGCAAAGCCAGCTGCAGCAAAGCCACCACGTCGCGGCGGTGCGGGGGACTCATCAAAAAGCGGCGAGTCTTCCGAAAAGGGATCCGTCGTCGACAGTACCGTGCGGATCGACGTTGCCTTGTTGGACAAACTGATGAACTTGGTCGGCGAGCTCGTACTTGCTCGAAACCAAATCATGCAGTTCAGCGGCACGACCGAAGATCCCGCGATGGCTGCCGCCAGTCAACGTCTTAACCTGATCACCACAGAACTTCAGGAAGGCGTTATGAAAACGCGGATGCAGCCGATCCGCAACGCTTGGAACAAGCTTCCCCGCGTCGTTCGTGACCTTTCGACTTCGTGTGGCAAAAAAGTCAGCGTCGTCATGGAAGGTGCTGACACCGAGCTTGATAAAACGATTCTCGAAGCGATCAAGGATCCTCTTACGCACATCGTTCGCAACTCGGTTGACCATGGGATTGAATCGCCCGAAGTTCGCGAGGCAGCTGGCAAGCCCAGCGAAGGCACGCTGTGTTTGCGAGCGTTTCACGAAGGCGGGCAAGTCAACATCGAAATTGTTGACGATGGCGGCGGAATCAATGCCGATCGGGTCCGTGAAAAGGCGCTCGAAAAAGATCTGATCACGCCCGAACAAGCCGAGACGATGGGCGAGCGTGAATTGACCAACCTAATCCTTCTACCTGGTTTTTCCACCGCGCCGAAGGTCACCAACGTTTCCGGACGCGGTGTCGGCATGGACGTTGTGAAAACCAATATCGAACGAATCGGTGGGACACTTGAAATTCAAAGCGAAGCGGGCGCAGGAACAACGCTGCGTATTAAGATTCCGTTGACCCTCGCCATTGTTCCCGCATTGATCATCAAATCCGGAGGCGGCCAATACGCCATTCCGCAGGTCAGCTTGTTGGAACTGGTCCGCCTTGATGGCGCTCGCGCTCGAAAGGATATCGAATATATCCACGATGTTCCGGTTTACCGACTTCGTGAACACCTTCTGCCGCTGGTCTACTTGGATGAGCAACTGGGACTGAGACCGCTGGGTGAACATCGACTCGACGAAGAAGCCGTCAACATCGTCGTTCTGCAAGCCGAAGACCGACAGTTCGGACTCGTCGTCGATGCCATTACCGATACCCAAGAAATCGTCGTCAAGCCTCTCGGGGCACATCTGAAAAACATCAGCGCTTATGCCGGTGCGACGATCATGGGTGACGGAACGGTATCGTTGATTCTGGACGTCCTGGGTATCGCACACAAGAGTTGCGTCTTGACCGAACACCGTGATCGAAGCTTGCGAGAACACGCGCATCGTGGCATGAGCCGTGCTCAAGATGGCGAATCCGTTTTGATTATCGATTCTGGTGACGGAACACGTGCAGCGATTCGACTTTCTTCGGTCGCACGACTGGAAGAGTTCGCGGTCAATGACTTGGAACGAAGCGGTCATAACTACGTCGTTCAATACCGTGGTCAAATCCTACCGCTGATCTCGTTGAACTCACAGTTTGGGGATGTCGGATCCGGTGGCGACAACCAAGCGAGACTGCATACCGTTGTGTACTCACATGAAGGTCAAAGCGTCGGAATCGTGGTCGGCAAAATTGTCGACATCGTCCACCAACAATTAAGCGATGCCGATGATATCGCGGCCGGTCGAAGCGTCATCCAAGATCGCGTGACCCAGATTGTTAACTTGCAAGAAGTCGTCAGCCAAGGTGTCGGAATGTCCTCACACTGGTGAGGATAGAGCGTCATCGGATTAGCCACGAATCCGCAAATGACCACTTTTTGCAACGTAGCTTTGATCAATCACTACCGTCGCGATCCTATGTTCACGACGGTCATCACGAGCAAGTTTGAATAACCCATTTTCATAGACGGGGACATTCAGTTCACCCGTTGAATACGTCTCCTGTCTGAATCGAATTACGAAGACATGCCACATCACACCAGTCAACAGCTCGAATCCTATTGCACGTTCCGCGTCGATGACCTTTTGTTTGGCGTCGAAGTTTGCCAAGTCCAAGAAGTCATCCGCACACACCCAACGACGTCGGTCCCATTGGCACCAGCAGTCGTTCACGGGCTGATGAACCTTCGAGGACAAATCGTCAGCGCGCTTAACTTGCGATACGTCCTTGGCATGCCGCCTTCACAGTCCGATCGCAAACCGATGAACGTCGTGGTGCGATCCTCCGAAGGCCCAATCAGCTTGTTGGTCGACGAAATCGGAGACGTCGTTCAGGTCGATCGTGACCGCTTCGAACCATTGCCAGAAACACTTCAAAGTCAGCAACGTGAAATGCTAACCGGGGCATTCAAACTCGACGGCAAGCTGCTGCTGATCCTGGATATTGGCCGCGTCCTTGCGATTCCCGCTTAGGCGAGCACGCAGAAAATCCAGACCGAGACGTTAGAACATTTATCATCAAAGGGGCTACTTCAGTGTCATTAAGTCGTTTTACCGTGCGAGCCAAAATTGGATTTCTGGTCGCGGTCGTGTCGATCTGTTTCTTTGGATACGGGATCTGGTCATGGAGGACACTACAGCTTGCAAAGGTAAACGGACCCTATTACGAAGAAATCATCGAAGGCAAAAACCTGATCGCAGACATGCGTGCACCTTCGAACTACATCATCGAGCCTTACGCCCTCGCGCTGCACATGGCCAATGAAGTTGAAGAAGGCGTTGACGAAAAACAAATGAGACGCCATGTCGCTCATTGCAAAACGCTGCGCAGCGAATTCTCCGATCGGTATGCCTACTGGAATGAGCATCTCGCGAACGGCGAACTCAAACGACTTAAAAATTCTGAATGCTACCAACCAGCAGTCGAATTCTTTGAAATGATGGAAACGTCGTTTATCCCCGCATGTTTGGGCGGCGACGTTCGTGCCGCACAAATGCTGATCCGGGGACCGATGCGTCAGGCTTTTGTTGCACACCAAGAATCCATCAACCGAGTCGTCGACTTGGCTTCAGGTCAACACGAAGCGAAGGAAGCGGAAGTCGCAAAGGTGATCAACACCCGTCGCGCGATCTCTTTGGTCGCGACCCTGGGCGTTTTAATCATCTTCGCCGCGGTCGGTTGGTACATCGCCAGTGAAACGGTTGCGCCGCTACGCCTGTCAGCACATGACCTCCGCCGTGTTTCCAACGACGACCTGACTCGACTGAGTCGACGGTTGCGTCAGGATTCCGAACAAACATCGGACCAAGCGACGCAAGCCGGCGGTGTCGCCCAACAGCTCAGCAGCAACGCACAGACACTGGCAACGGCAGTTGATCAATTCGAAGAAAGCATCAAAGAAATCTCTGCGAATGCATCGAACGCCGCAAACGTTGCACGCAATGCGGTCGATGCCGCAAGCCTAACCAATGACACCATCACTCGCCTCGGCGACAGCAGTGGTGAAATCGGCAACGTGATCAAAGTGATCAACTCGATCGCCGAACAGACGAACTTGCTCGCATTAAACGCGACGATCGAAGCTGCCCGTGCCGGTGAAGCCGGTAAGGGATTCGCCGTCGTTGCGAACGAGGTCAAGGAACTCGCGAAAGAAACCAGCAAAGCGACCGAAGACATCATCGGTCGAATCGAGACGATTCAGTCGGATACAAAAGAAGCCATTAGCGCGATTGGATCGGTCAGCCAAATCATCTCTGAAATCAGCGAAAGCCAAAATGCCATTGCCGGTGCGGTTGAAGAACAAACCGCAATGACATCTGAGATCTCGCGCAACATTGGTGAAGTTGCTGCAGGCAGTAACGAAATTGTTGCCAGCATCGCCAAGGTCGCTTCGGCTGCACAAAGTGCGACGACCTACTCCGACCAAACCCTTGACACTGCTGCCAATATCGAACGGCTTGCCGAAGAGATGCTGGCACTTGTAGGCGACGCACGTGATGCGGTTCGTCGCGTCAATTCGAAATCAGATTCAAAACCCAAAGCCAATTCGAAATCCAAAACTCCTTCGAAGCCCGCAGCAGAGGGTTCCAAGGGCGACGGTGGCGGAGGCAAGTACCGTCTCGCCGAAGCCAAGGAAGACGCTTACTTGGGTTCCTTTTAATAGCCGCCAAGGTCGCTGACAGAGGTGCGCATGAAGACTGACAAATCGCCCTCGCATTGATCACGCAGGCAGGAGACGCCTGCGTGATATCAGCCCATTCAGCGGAAGGCTGTTCTGGCAGATTGGCTGTTCTGCGATCGACGCGTCGCGACACCAAACGGATGCGTTCAGAAGGGCCATCAATCAATGAAAAGACATCGCCGCGATGCCGTGTTATTGATGTCATGTAGATGGTTCCCGTCGAGCCTTTCGAGGCTGCTTGACGCCCCATTAGCAAGCGTCATGACGGTGTTCCCTAAGCAAAACAAAATTTTGATTTCCTGGCGGCAACCTGACTACCGGCCAGCAAAGTTTCACTAACCGGCAGCCTTTCAACTTCGTACGCTGCTCCATAGGGTCAAAGGTATATCCGATGAAATCCTTAGTTATTGATGATTCCCGCGCGATGCGTCGCATCCTCCGCATGATCATGTCCAGCCTTGGCTTTGACGTGATCGAAGCTGGCGATGGACAAGAAGGCCTCGAAAAATTCACCTCCGACTACGAAGACATCGAAGTCGTCTTGGTGGACTGGAACATGCCAGTAATGAATGGCCTGGAGTTCGTCAAAGCGGTTCGCCAGATGGAACATCTCGCCGACAAGAAACTAATGATGGTGACCACCGAGACCGAACCCGCACAGATGGCTCGCGCGTTGATGGCCGGTGTAGACGAGTTCGTCATGAAGCCATTTACCAAAGAAATCCTCGTAGAAAAACTACGCCTCATTGGCGTCGGTCTTAACACGGCTGACGCGTAGTTCGCCAGCCCCACTTGTGTCTAGTAACCCGCATCGAAAAAGGAATTCCAATGACCGCCAAAATGAGTCCCTCCGCAGATACGCTGAAACAAGCGCTGTTGGACCGGGCTGATGAATTGGCGATGCTTCCCGCCGTCGCAAGTGAAGCATTGCAGCTGGCCAACGATCCGGAATGCAAAACGGATGAATTGGCGAGCGTAATCGAACGCGATGTCAAGCTGGCGACCGAAACACTTTCGATGAGCAACAGTGTGATCTTCTCGGCAAGCGTGCCGGTTGTAAGTCTCCGCCAAGCTGTCGTACGACTGGGACTAAAGCAGGTTCGTAACTTAATCATCAGCTCCAGTGCCGCCAGCTTGATGAAGAACATGAACCTGGAACAGGAATGGGTTCGCGAGATCATTTGGCAACACAGCTTTCGTACCGCAACGGTCGCGAGCTACTTGAATCAAAAAATTCGCTTCGGTTTTGATGGTGAGGAATTCACCGCCGGACTGCTACACGACTTCGGTCGCCTATTGCTTGCCGTTGCCGCACCGGAAGACTTCGCCGAAGCAGACCCAATGTCGTTCGAAGAAGAAAGCGAATTCCTTTCCCGTGAACGAAATGTCCTCGGCACCGACCATTGCCAGTTCGGTGCTTGGTTCGCCGAATACAACAAATTGCCGCGTTCATTGGTTTCGGTGATTGAACTTCATCACCTGCCAGAAACGCACCACCCCAACCAAAAACTGATCGCGTTGGTCGCAGCGGCTGACCACCTCGCCAGCCACTTCCAACGATTCGACGCCGACAACGATTACGACATCGGCTTGAACCGTGGTGCTCACGCGCTGTCAAAGTTGGGGTATCCAGAATTGCTCGAGAACCGTGATCAAGTGATTGATGAAATCCTTGAAGGCGTGCTCAACGAAGCCAGTTCAAGCAACTCCGAACTTGCATAAACGGCGGAGAACGAAAGTCCATGACTAGTGAAATTCGAGTCTTGCTTTGTGACGATTCGTCGGTAATGCGGCGACTGCTCAGGGCGACGATGCAAAGCGAACCGTGCTTGAACGTTGTATTCGAGGCCGAGAACGGTCTCGATGCAGTCAAGAACGTCACGCGTGTGAAGCCTGACGTCATCATCATGGATGTCGAAATGCCAATCATGGACGGCGTCGATGCTGTTCGTGAAATCCGTAAACTGTCGCGTTCCGTCCCGATCATCATGTTTAGTTCGCTTACCAGCCGAGGCGCCGAAGCATCGCTTGACGCGATCGAAGCGGGTGCATCGGACTTCGCGACGAAACCTGTCGGTGCCGGACATATCACCAAAGCCATGGCTTCGGTACGTCGGGACTTGATCCCGAAGGTGCTGCAGTGGTCGCGGCGCGGTGCGCTCGAACAGCCGGTCCCCTTCAAATATGAACCCCGACCATCCGAAAACAGCAGCCCTGCCGTTTCCAACGGTGCTGCCACCCAACCATCCGCCGCACCTGGTGCGGCGAAAGCAAGTTTTTCCTCGCGAACATCCAACGCGATCAGTGCGATCGGAGTCGGTGTCTCCACGGGAGGCCCTCAGGCACTCGCGAAACTGCTGACCGGATTGCCAAAAGACCTGCCTGTGCCTGTCCTGATTGTTCAGCACATGCCTCCTGTGTTTACAGGGTTGCTGGCCGACCGATTGGCGTCACAAACCGGGCATCAGGTCCGTGAAGCGACCGACGGAGACGAGCTCAAACCCGGAACAGTGTTACTTGCTCCCGGCGACTATCACATGCGTGTGTCGTCAGACAAGACAAACTTCTGCGTTCGTTTAGATCAGGGACCGGCCGAGAATTCGTGCCGGCCCGCTGTCGACCCGCTGTTTACTTCCATTGCGGAAAGCTATGGGGATCACGGGCTGGGAATCATTTTGACTGGCATGGGCCAGGACGGTGCCTTTGGCGCCAAACGGTTACGTGAATGCGGCGGATTGGTGTTCGCACAAGACCAAGAATCAAGCGTCGTCTGGGGAATGCCCGGGCAAGTTGTGAAAGCCGGTCTTGCCAACAAGGTCTTCTCCATTGACCAGATGGCGGACGAAGTCACTCGATTGGTTCTTGCCGGACAACCGGCAAGCATCACTTGATCACCTACGGGGAATAGAGACAACGATGGCCCTTGCTACAGCAGACATAGACTTTCTTCGCGATCTTGTTGCCCAACATTCGGGTAATGTGATCGCGCCACGCCAGGTCTACATGCTCGAACAACGTCTAACGCCACTGGCGGGAACGATCGGGCTCAATGACGTATCAGCGTTGGTCGCGAAACTTCGCGCTACTAACGACCGATCGCTTTCCACACAAGTCGCCGAAGCGGTCACCGTCAACGAAACCAGCTTCTTCCGAGACATGCATGTTTTCGAAGCACTTCGAAAATCAGTGCTTCCGGAATTGATGAAACGTAACGAAAAGTCAAAGGAGATTCGGATTTGGTGCGCCGCCTGCTCCAGCGGACAAGAACCTTATTCGACGGCGATGGTGATTCGGGAACACTTCCCACAACTGGCCACTTGGAAAGTCAGTATCACAGCGACCGACCTATCCGAAGACATGTTAACGAAATCACGTTCGGGTGCTTACTCCCAACTCGAAGTCAACCGTGGCCTACCCGCGAAAAGCCTGGTGCGGTACTTCGAACGCAAGGGCGCTTTGTGGGCGGCCAAACGTGAACTGACGGAGTTAATTGACTTCCGTCGGTTAAACCTCACAACCCCTTGGCCATTTCTCGGACAGTTTGACATCATCTTCATTCGCAACGTCCTAATCTATTTTGACCAACGTACTAAGACTGACATCTTGACGCGAATGCGGCGAGCACTGCGGTCGGATGGGTACCTATTTATTGGCGCTGCCGAAACGATGATCGGTCTTAACGTTCCCTATCAGAGGACTGAAATTGATGCAACCGTTTGCTATCGACCAAACAGCCAGTGAGCCGAACGAAAACGACACCACGCCTGTGACGGTCGATCTGATCGCACAAATGGTCGACAACTTGTTCACAGCAATGCTGGAACTTGATATCGATTCATCACCGGTGGAACCTCCGCAGCTGAGTGACGAAACACTCTCTGCAACGGTTCAAGTCAGTGGCGATCGAAATGCGATCATCCAAGTTTTCGCCTCGCATGATTTGGCTACCAAAATCGCAACTGCCATGTTCGCGATCGAAGCCGAAGAGCTTGCCGAAGAAGAAATCCTTGATGCACTTGGCGAAGTCGTGAACGTCATTGGCGGAAACGTCAAAGGCATCTTCGATCAAGAATGTGCCTTGTCGCTGCCGTGCGTCGGAGTCATTCAACAGCCACTGCCCGAGGACGCGATGACTGTCGCTTTCGACTTAGGCGGTGAAGCAATCACTGTTCTGTTCAAAGAACGCACTAAATAAATCATTCCCCCGTTTCCAATGCCGAGGCAGCTCCAGCCTGCGGTTTAAATGTTTTCAGAAGGAAGTTAGATGAAAATCTTAATTGTTGACGACAGCAAAGCGATGCGAATGATCGTTTCTCGCACGCTGAAACAAACCGACATAGGAAATTTCACTGTCATCGAAGCGGGAAGCGGTGTTGAGGCATTGGAAAAGCTGGAAAGCGAATCTCCCGACTTGATCCTCTCAGACTGGAACATGCCAGAAATGAAAGGGATCGAGTTGCTACAGAAGGTTCGTGAAGCCGGTAATAACATTCGCTTCGGCTTTATCACTTCAGAAAGCTCCGCCGAAACTCGCAAACAAGCGACCGAAGCAGGTGCGGCTTTCTTGGTGACCAAACCCTTCACCGCCGATTCGATTCAGGCCGCTTTGGAACCTATCCTTTCCTAGTACCGCGGTCTGCCACCAATCCAACATGCGGTATCCAACTGCATGTCCCTTTCCCTATTTTGAATCTCGGAAGAACTATCATGACCACTGCAAGTTCAAATATTTCCGCCGAAGATGTCGGCTCATTCTTCAAGAACCTTCTCGGACTGCAAATCAAAGCCTGCGATAGCGACGGTGAAGTCACTCCAGGTGCAGTCGCCGTCTATGCAGACAGCGAAGGCAATCCAGCCGGCTACATCGTGACCGATGTTGCCTGTGCTGCGACTCTTGGCGCCGCCTTGACACAAATCCCTCCTGGGATCGTCAAGGAAAGCATCCAAACCGGACAGATCAGCGAAAACATCCGCGAAAACATCGGTGAGGTGTTCAACATCTCGACGAACCTGCTGCCCTCGCATCAGTCAAAACACTTGGGTCTTAAAAGCACTGACTTTGATGGCGGAATCGAATTGCCTTCGCCAGACAAAGTTACCTTTGACCACACGTTCGAACTGGACGTGCAGCGATACGGCAAAGGCAAGATGCGCTTGATCGAGTGCTAGTTTGAATTCGGCCGCAATGCCGGATTGATACAGCCCTCACGCTACATACCGGCATTGCTAACGATTTGAAAACACGGCTTTGATTTTCACTGCCTCGGTGCTCCCGATTGCTGATTGCTAATCAACGGTTGCTGATCACATAGCGATCGTGATGCAAGAAACCTTCAACGCATGCTTTATCGATCAGCGTTGAAGCGATGCAGCGGAAGCGACGTACTCTCGATAGGCCAACCATTGCCCCGACCGTGGGCAAACCCCAGGCCCAGCAGCGTAAGTCAAGCTTCCTCCTGCAAGCGATCAAACTGGCCGCCTTCCTCAGTTGAACAACAGATCGTTCTGGCTGTTCGTTTCAACCATTGACAACACTTTCGATGCCGGATAGCTGTGACAGTGGACGCGGCTATCCGGCATTCGATCCGGACATCGCCGAACGGTTGTCATACAGCGATCAATTCTTTTGTGGCCTTTGCCACCCCGGTCATATCACGCATCAAAATATGCGTGTTCTTTGTGATCGCGAGTCAGAAGTTCAGATCAGAGAAGCTTCTTCGCCACAATGAATCGCCGCTAACATGCCCAAGCCACAGTCTGCTATGACTGCGAATCTCTGAACTGAAAATCCAGTCCCACAGAAACCTTCCTAGGATCGACCGTCATCCAGTTTTTGAACCGGATGAAATCAGGGTCACCATGAATCCTTTGGATATGAAACGGATCGTTCCCGCAAAAGTTATACGCTCCGTAGGCACTGCAGACGCCTTCCATCCCTGCCTGGCGTAGCAATTCCACAGCCGCGCGAGTCATGTTTTCTGGCTTGCCATAGGGAAACGCAAAGTACCGGATAGGTCGGTCAATCATCCGCGCCAACTCTTCGGTCGCCGTCAGGATTTCATCGGCCAGCTCCTCCGGATCGGTGATGCTTCCTACATCGCAGTGACTTCGCGTATGCGCTCCAATTTCGACACCTTGCTCAGCCATCCAGCGAATCTGCTCGACCGTATTGATCGGCAGCGGAACACCTCGCTGAACATCATGCGGAAAGGGCGTGTTCTGGGTAACAAAATCCAAGGTGACGAAGTATGTCGTTGGGATTCCCATCTCCAGCAACAGCGGAATCGCAAACTCCACGTTCTCGGCATACCCGTCATCAAACGTCACTGTGGCGGTGGTTCGATGATTTTCCGCTAGGCCAATCTTTCGCTGAACCTCTTGAAGCGAAACGACTTCCAAGTTTTCGGAAACCCAGCGCATCTGCCGTTCAAATTCGGCTCTTGAGATTGTCCAAGGGTTGGGATGCTGATCGGCAACCCGATGATAGAAAAGGACACACATCGGCGCGCGACCTTCCTGCTCCAGCTTTCCTCGATAGTGCTTTCGCAACCATGAGGTGCCAGCGTAGTAAGCGTGCAGTCCGAATTGGCGTGTGTCTAACATCTTAGCTTCGGGGGGTGCCGACTCCGAAACTGTGTTTCATCAGGTTTTTAAACGTCACTCCAGTTTTCAGAAACTGTTGACGCACACGAGCACGACCCGTGGGGCTATACGATCGAATCACCGTTGTCGGAACGACCTCGGCTCGCCATCGCAACTTGTAGGGCTCGTCTCCGCGCATCATGTCAAACTTGGTTCGACCAGCCTGAATCGATTCGCGGATCGTATGACAAAACACACTCAGCCCCGGTCGCAAGTGCGACATTTCCGGATCCATCCCGGACTGATAGAAATACCATCCGTCTGCATCCGCCACAGCGAAATGAGCGCAGATGGGTTTGCCTTCGGCGAAAGCAATCAAGAATTGCAGGTATCCAGCATCCAAAAGCCTTGCCGACGCCGTTCGCAAAAACGTTTCGAAGTTCGGAAAGTCAAAGCAGTTCGATGTACCTGCATCGTCACGACGTTTGCGGTGTAGTTCAATAAAGTCTGACCAATGCCGATCAAGTTCACTGACAGACGTGATCCGCACCAGATCGATTGTTCCGTCATCAATGCTTTTTAAAGACTGTCGAATTTCACGTCGACCACTTTTCGACCGACGCTGCACATAGTCTTCCCATGTCGCTGGTAAATCGACCGCATAGCAGGGATCACCGGCTGAGGTCTCGACTTCCAACTGTGAATCGCGCATCGCGCCGGTCAACTTGGCGATCGTCTTATCCGCTTCATCCGCACCAATCAATTCCATCGTATCCCACAAAGTGCGATGCAACGGGTTGATCAACCACTGGGCGATCATCTGACCAAAAGTGGAAGCATTCTCTGGACGCACCAATAGAGAAAGGTGGTCCGAGCAAGCCTTTCCAGACCCGATAAAGACAAGGGTTCGACCGCCACAAGGACGACGCTCCAAACACCAGGGTGCAATCCCAATCACTTGGTCTTCGTTGTACAAAACCAAGATAAATGGCTGGTAGGTTGAAGCGAAACACTCCAACCAGCTTCCCATCCATTCCCAACGTTGTAGCGGGTGCGTGGCCAGCTGATTGACTTGATCGATTAAATCGTCTGACAAGCATGCCAAGTTGTCGATCAGCTCGATACGGAGTGCCATCTTGCTTGCCTTTGAGGGTGACCCGGCGGGGCGAGTCAACGCGGTTTGTCGTAGGTGGTGAAGACTAAAAGCTAGAATGTAAATGGGATCGGGATTTCACCTTTCCCAGACGGTCGCTTGGAAGGACGTCGTTGCGTCAAATGTGGGATACCCTCTAAAAGAGGCAAACGATCACAGGCCTCCTGAAGGTGATGATTTGGGGTCTCGTTGATCAAAGCCCACCGTTGTCGGAAAAACCGACACAATCACCCATGCATCCGGCAACCTTGAAACGTTGGCAAACCCGTCACCGACTCTCTCCCCTTTGTCACGACGTAGCGTTCCAGCAACATCTTGCCCACGCGCCCTGTTTAACTCATGCGCGAAGCGGTCCGAAAACATAAACCATCGCGATCCGAAAAACGGATTCGGGCTTCCTCCGGGGGGAACATGAGCCAAGCGACGCCCGATTCGATTGAAACATCAGTAGCTCAGCACGTCGCAGCCGTTGAGCCCAATTCAGCTATTGAGCCCGACTCTGCAAGGCTGCACAGTGCAGCCGACACGTTTTCCAAAAGCGTGATGCTGATCGCTTGCTTGATGATCGTCCAACGTGCGATCGGGTTTATACGCAGCTTTTATGTTTGCGGTGCGTTGCCGGCGGACGAAGTCGGCCAATGGGATTTGGCGTTTAACTTTCTGATGTTGGCCGCACCGGTAACGGTCTTAGGAATCCCTGGCTCGTTCGGGCGTTTCTTGGCAAAGTACGAATCCGGTGGACAGCAGACGCGTTTTCTCTCGCGGACCCTGGTCGCTTGCCTTGGACTGACCGTGCTGTCTTGTAGCAGCCTGTGGATTTTTTCTGAAGTCGTCGCGACCTACTTCTTCGGTGATGCCGAATATCGGTCACTGGTACGACTGCTGGCTGCAGGATTGCCGGTGGTCATTTTCTTCAACTTTGCGACCAGCTGGTTTAGTGCAAAACGGTTGAATCGTTTTGTTTTCAGAATTCAATTTACCCAGACACTTTTCTTCGCGCTCGCCTGTGTTGCCACCCTGCAGCTATTTGACGTTTCGGCGCAATGGGTGGTCGTGTCCTATCTTGGATCTTGCTTGGTTGGCGTCATCTTGGCATCCGGCTATGCGTTTGTTGATCGGCACCCAAGCATCGAAGCTGATGATTCGAAGACGGATTGCTCGGACCGTTTTTGGCGACGATTGCTTCCCTTTGCCATGTGGGTTTGGGTCGGAAACGCATTGGAAAACCTTTTCTCACTTTGCGACCGAATGTTGCTCGTCAACTTTTATCCCGACACCACGATCGACGTTCAGTACTTGATCGGGCAATATCACACCGCATGCGTGTTCCCTCTGCTGCTGATGTCGATCGGAGCGATGGCGGCGTCAACCGGGATGCCCTATCTGGCCAAGGACTGGGAAGACGGTCACAAAGACGAGGTTGCTTCACGGATGAATTTGATGATGAAAGCAGTGGGATTGGTCTGTCTGTTCGGTTCAGTCGCGGTTCTGTTGGTAGCCCCAATCTTGTTCGGCGAACTTTGGAAAAACAAGTTCACGCTCGGAGAAGCACTGCTACCAATGACGCTTTGCTTCTGCTCGATCGGTGCACTTTCAACAGTCACTCAGAACTACATTTGGTGCATCGAGAAAGCCTGGATCACCAGCTGCTTTGTCCTTCTTGGTTTGGTTGTCAATTTTGCTTGCGGCTACGTCCTGATCGAACGCTTTGGGATTGACGGTGTCGTCGGATCAACGCTGATTGCGCATCTAGTTGTGCTACTTGGAGTGTTCGGTATCTGCAGGGCTCATCAATTGAAGATCGATGCCGGAGTTATCTTGATCTTTATCGCATTGCTCGGTGTCTCTACTGGAAAAGCGTCTGCGTTTGCAGGGTTTGGAATGATTGTTCTTTTGCTCGTTAAGTCTTCGCTCATCATCGATGCTCAACTACGGCAATCGCTAGTCGAACAAGTCAGTCGACGTCTACGGCTCTCTTAGATCTGCGTCACTTTCGCAGGACACAGCGTTTGCCGAACCTAGCTTCCGCAATTGTTTGAAATGAGACTCATGTGAGCTCGATCACATTGCAAACGTTTCAAATGAAAGAAAACATCATTTCGTCTGGCTAGCCCGTGGGGATCACCAACGGTTAAAGTGGATACTTCTCCATCGCTTGACCGCTTACCCAGTACGACGGCATGACGCAACTGCAGCCACTAACGGACGAAGAACGCGCGACCTATGAATGGCAAATGTGGGTCGATGATTTCGGTGAACTTGGACAACAACGACTCAAATCGTCAACCGTGATGATCAGCCGTGTCGGAGGTGTCGGCAGCGTAGTCGCATATGAACTCGCTGCAGCCGGAGTCGGAAAAATGGTGTTGGCCCATGCAGGCAACGTCAAGCCGAGCGACTTGAATCGTCAGCTATTGATGACACATGACTGGATCGGACGACCACGGATCGAAACGATCAAACGACGCCTTTTGGATCTCAATCCACGATTGGAACTTGTGACCGTCGGCGAGAACGTTAGCGAAGACAATGCGTCGGAACTTGCCAGTCAGGCGGACATCATTGTTGACTGTGCTCCGCTATTTCCGGAAAGGTTCGCAATGAACCGGCAGGCGGTCCGCCTAGGAATCCCACTTGTCGAATGCGCGATGTACGAACTGGAAGCTCAGATCACGACAATCGTTCCGGGACAATCGGGATGCCTCGCGTGTCTTTACCCGCAAGCTCCCCCGACATGGAAACGCCAATTTCCCGTTTTCGGAGCCGTCTCCGGAACCGTTGCCTGCATGGCCGCGATGGAAACGATCAAACAGCTTTCCGGGATAGGTGAACCTTTGGTCGGGCGATTGCTTAAAATGGATCTTCGAGACATGAGCTTTCACTCGCTGCAGTTTTCCAAACGAATCGATTGCGAAGTCTGTGGCGAACGCTCGCTTTCGAACTAGCCGATCATATTCCCTTCTTCCTAATGCAACTTCCGATGAAAGTCATCATTCCGACCGCCTTCCGTAAACATACTGACGGCAAAAAGAATATCGATGTCACCGGTTCGAATGTCGGCGATGTAATCTCCGGTTTGATCCAAGCTTATCCAAACCTGCGAGATAGCCTCTACACGCCAGCCGACGAACTTGTTCAGTTTGTTGGTGTGTTCGTCAACGAAAAGAACATTCGTGATCTCGAAGGCGTGAACACTTCCGTTGATGACCGTGACGAGCTTTTGTTGGTCCCCGCGATTGCAGGAGGCTAGACGCTGCGATGTCTTCGAATCATACACTCAGTCGTGAAGAACTCGTTCGCTATGCCCGTCATGCGGTGTTGCCTGAGGTCGGTACCTTAGGCCAAGAAAAGTTGAAAGCTAGCTCGGTACTTGTGATCGGGACTGGTGGGTTGGGTTCGCCGGTTTGTCTATACCTAGCTGCGGCTGGTGTGGGACGAATCGGAGTCGTCGACTTTGATCATGTCGACGAGTCAAACCTGCAGCGTCAGGTCATTCATCACACGAGTGACATCGGCCGTCCCAAAGTCGACTCAGCGAAAGAGCGAATCGCGGCGATCAATCCTTTCGTCGACGTTCAAACCTTCAACGAAAGGATCTCAAGCCAGAACGGGTTTGCTCTTGTCGAAGGCTATGACTTGGTCATCGACGGCACTGACAACTTCGCAACGCGATACCTAGTCAATGACCTCTGTGTGTTGGCCGGCAAGCCGAATTGCTATGGAAGTATCTTCCGTTTTGAAGGCCAATCGTCAGTGCTATGCCATTCCGATGGTCCATGCTATCGCTGCTTGTACCCGCAACCGCCCGATCCAGGACTGATCCCGAATTGTGCCGAAGGCGGAGTTCTCGGTGTATTGCCTGGAATGGTCGGAACGATCCAGGCCAACGAGGCGATCAAGCTGCTACTTGGAATCGGTGAACCATTGATCGGTCGGATGCTACTGATCGATGCCCTGGACATGCAGTTCCGCCAGTTGACGATCAATCGCGATCCCCATTGCCCAGTATGCGGCCCCAATCCAACCATTACTTCACTCATCGACTACGACCAATTCTGCACCAACTCCCCTCAGGGACACAGCCCCAACCGGGGACACAGCACTGAGCAGCCATCAAACCGGGGACAGAGCCCAGATCAGGGACAGAGCCCTTGGGATATCGAGCCCCAGGAACTTAAACGGCGACTGGACGTGGGCGAATCAGTAACAATTGTCGATGTGCGAGAACCCTTCGAGTACGAAATCTGCAATTTGGGTGGACGTTTGATCCCGCTAGCAGAGCTTCCAAATCGCCTCGACGAATTGAATCGCGAGGAACCGATTGTCGTCCATTGCAAAATGGGGGGACGTAGCACGAAAGCTACGCGACTATTGAGAGATGCGGGATTCACCACCGTTGAAAACTTACGTGGTGGAATCAAAGCCTGGAGATCAGTAATCGACAACTCGCTCGCCGATTACTGATCGCCCCTAAATTTCATTCTGGGGACATAGCATCGCGTCGACAGTCGATAACTTACACAGTCGCCGCATTTCGCTACTGATCGCCCTGTCCTCATTTGTGTAGCTCTGTCCCCATTTGTGTAACTAAGAATCGGTACGGCTGAGTCGAATTGCACTGGAGATTGTGATGTCAGTGCGATCAAAAGCTCGACTCCAAAATCGCTGCAAACTTTGAACACCATTTTGTAGATTTTGAAATGATACTTGGCTTCACTGGTACGATCGGTCTGTACCAAATTCAGCCGCAACCATCTTGAGTCGGGTTGACTTATCACCGTAGAACTGTTTAATCAAACACACTCTTCCAACGGATCGCATAAATGAGGGCGATCTTCTTAATTTCGCTACAGGGATGCTGGCGGTTATCGATTCCTTCTCAATCAAGGATCACCGCCCATGGCTCGACTTGCCCGATGTGAAATCATTGATTCCAGCGAACCGACCGTGGTCCACGTTATCAACCGGACTGTTCGACGCTGCTTTTTGCTCGGCGACGATCCAATTAGCGGGCAAAACTTCGACCACAGAAAACAATGGATCGAAGATTTACTCGAACGGTTCGCCGGTCTCTTTGGAATCGAATTACTTTGCTATAGCATCCTCTCCAACCACTATCACTTGATCCTCCGCACGCGGCCTGAGATCGTTGCGCAATGGGACGACTACGAAGTCTCAAGACGGTGGCTCTTGATCTGTCCACGGAGAAAGATTAACGGTCAAGCCGCGATCCCGACGCAATCGGAAATCGACTCAATTCGAAACTGCCCGACCAAAATCGCCGAAATTCGGAAAAGACTCTCTGATGTGAGTTGGTGGATGCGCTTGCTGAATCAGCGAGTCGCGCAACGTGCAAACCGAGATGACGAACAATGTGGTCGATTCTGGCAAGACCGGTTTCGAGCAATCCGAATCGATGATGAAGCTTCGTTGTTGGCCTGTGCTGCGTATGTGGATCTAAACCCGATTCGTGCGGGACTTGCCCAAACGATCGACCGAAGTGAGTTCACCTCGATACGCCTGAGAATTGATTCTGATCGGCAGGCTAAACACCAATCAGATAGGATCAGGCAAAACGGCCAACCGGCCCGTTACCGCCGTGATGCGTTCTTGGCGAAACTAACAATCGATGAGCGGAAAGATGAAGTTGGTGTCGCCGAAAGTGTGTCAGGGCATCGGTTAAGCGACAAAGGCTTTTTACCGATCAGCAACGCAGCTTATGTCGAACTGCTCGAGTGGACCGCTATTCACAGAACGAAACAGAAATCCCTGGGTGATTCACACCGCGACCTACCCGATGCGCTGAGTCAAATCGGAATCAGTCATGAAGCATGGAGAAGTCTAGTAGATCACTTCAATACGATTTTTGGCCATGTGGCTGCATCCTTGGCAAGGCTTGAAACTTGCCGAAGCCTTCAGACAAACAGGCATTTTCGAATCCGACCAGAGGCGAGACGAATACTGGCGTCGGCGGCTTAGCCTTTGAACAATACGAATGCGGATTCAGAAGTACGGATTTCGATCGTCCAGAATCCAATTCTCTTCAACAATGCGTGAAGGTGTTCCGCAAGAATTAGCCGGAACGGAATTGAATCTCGTAGCATCAACCATCGCTTTGTCGACGATTTCTGACTATCTGCATGAGCGACGTCTCCAGTTTCTCTCACTCCGCAAGTAGCCAGTCATATCCAGACAAAGGGTAGTGATGTACGGCCGCATTCTGCATCGGGGACATAGCAAGCGCGGTGTAAATCAAATGCTTTGATTCGCAACCACCCGGAAAACTGTTTCGGTTGAACGTGTGTGTCCCCGAAACATGTAGAGAGTGCTGTGGCCCCACAGTCAATGAGCTGCATTGGTCGATGCAGCTCATTGGTGACTGCGTACTGCGACTAGGCAGCGGGTGATGGCGGTGCTGGCTTGATCTTGCCGGCAGTTGGAACTGGCGTTCCTGGAGGCAAACCGTTCTTCTTTGCCTCGAGTGCCTTCTGATAGAAATCGGCATCCGGTGTGACAAGCGTGCTGTCTGCGTCGGAACAACCGACGGTGATCGCCATCGATGAGAACAGTAGAGCAAGTGCAGTTAGCTTTTTCATTGTTTTACCTTGATTGTTTGATAGGTGAGAGTGATTGAAGTGTGATGCGAAATACGTAGATTGCACGAGCCTTCTAATCGCAAAGCCGCCTTCGTCCACATTGTTGATGCAAGCGAAGGCGGATTAGAAAAGACTCGTTTCACCTAGAGAGAATTAGAATTCCGAGTCCAGAACTTCTTTCTGTGCACGTGTACCGAGTGATCCCCACAGACCGTAGGGGCTAGGAGCACCAGGAGCCAATCGACCGGTCAAAACGTATTGGTCGTTGTGGTATCCGGGGCTGTTGGATGACTGATCACCAGCTTCGATCGAATCGGTGATGAAGCGAACAGCACCGTCGCCCATCACGACATGGCAACCGCCTGGGTGATGGCTACTTGGTGGCATATTGCCTGGCTGCAGCTTGCTCCACCAGCCGTTACAAGTTGGACTGTTTGGTGGGGCTTGTGTCAGCATTCCGGTATCAACTGCACCCATGTGTGCCCATGTGCAACCGCGTCCCCAGTTCGCAGCGAACCAAGCGCTTCCGCCCATCAAGTTTGGAGGTGCAGTTCCGCCATCGTTTCCGTTTGACCAGAAGCCAGGGCGTTCGGGACTGACATAACCGTCACAACCTTGCGGGTTGTCATAGGCGGTTGGGATGTCGTAAGCGGTCTGTCCCCGAACGTCACCGTCGAACAGCGAAGTGATGTGTTCGCCGAAAGCAATGGTGTTGGACAGTCCGTCAAGAACGTCACGGAAGCGAGTTTGAACACGGATCTTGAAGAAGCCACGGCCGGTGGCAGTACTCTGACGCGAAGTGTTGTTATCGGGGACAAAGCCGTCGCCCATATTGCCGTACAAAGCTAACCAGTTTGCAGAGTCGCCAAGGCACGCTGAGTAGTTACAACGTCCCATAGCTGGCAAGCCTTGCCCAGGATCGCTTGGGCAGCGAAGGGTGGCGATCTGAGTCATCCAAGGACGGTAGTGGTAACCGATCGCAGTCTCTTCGGGAGCTGGCCCCATCGCGGGCCAAGGTGGGTTGCGAGGCGTCGTCGTATCAGGGATCTGATAGGTCGATGGGTTGCTGATCTCGTCCCACAATCCTTGCTGTTCGAAGTAAGGAGTCATGGGGACAAAGCAGCTGAGCATCATCAGCGAGCTTCTGCTGGACGACCAAGTTTGCATACCGGCGTTGGGATCAGCAGCTCCGGTACCGTGCTTCGGGATTACGTTGAATGCCGAGTGGTAGTTGTGCATGGCCAGACCGAGTTGCTTCATGTTGTTGCTGCAACTCATTCTGCGGGCAGCCTCCCGTGCAGCCTGAACGGCTGGCAGCAGAAGGCCAACAAGTACGCCGATAATGGCGATAACGACGAGCAGTTCGACCAACGTAAATCCTGAATTACGTTTGCCGTAGTTTCCTTTGTTAGTGGGCATTACTTCGATTTCGAGTGTGCTAGAAGAAATAAATAAGGCGTGAACGCACGAATTGCACTCAATCGGTCGTCACGCTCTGGCCGGACCGCTATCGCAATACGCAGACCACTTTTTCGAACACACCCATCCCTACGAATACCGCACACATCGCCTGCCGGTAGCTATGGAAAATAGAATCCCATCGCGAACTTTAAGAGCGGATCTGCCTCCCACACTAAATGTCGCCATTATCCAATCATTTTTTTAAACTGGCTAAAGTCTCAGCCTGGAGGGTGATTCACCCCCTTGCGCGCCACTTTTGCATTGTCAAACAAAACGAGCGTTTACTTGCCTGCTTCTTATGCATCAGGCACTGATGAAGCGTTTGTGATCCTTGTTCACAAGGCTACGAACGATTGCATTCTTACCGTGTGCTGAATCCTGGATCGTGGTGTCTATCTCGCCTAAACGCCAAATGCGAATACGCGTTTGTTGAGCATCGTGATCTGCCAACATCTGTCGCCCACGAAACATTCCAGCAAATGCTATGTGCACGCGGATTTTGCGGTAATTTCCCCACAACACGACTTCATATTGGGGGCCCGGACCTAGTAAGACTAGAAGCGCTGGTTCACTAGCAACAAGCAAGATCTGGAGCCATGTGAAGGAGACTTCAATAAGTTCCTAGTACTAGCAAAAGCCCTTTAAAGATCGGCAGGACAAACCTTCTATCGAGTGACGTCACAACCACCAAAGGGCCGACAAAGAACGTGGCAGCCAAGTGCCCTGTGAAGTGACATCTTGCGGGGCTGATCCACAGAATCGATCATTGTTTTCGAAAAGCTGGGCGTTACAGGAAGGATCGGGTACTAGTTTGATCGCTCGTCATCGCTCGAAAACTTTGTTGCGATCAACTGGCCGTCTTTTAGTTGAAAGTGTATGTCCCCAAGGGTCTGAGCTTCACTTTGGTTGTGGGTCACATGCAAGATCGTGACGCTCTGTTTGAGCTCCCCTAGCAGCGACTGGATCTCGATCCGCGTGGCTTCGTCCAGTGCACTCAGCGGCTCGTCAAGCAGCAATACCGACGGATGGAATGATAGTGCTCTGCCGAGCGCCACTCGCTGTGATTCACCTCCGCTGAGGTTGGTGACCCCTCGTTTCATCAAATGGTCGAGCCCGAGCATTGCTGCCAATTCGTCAATGCGGTGCTGTGTCCCCGCCTTCGTCCAACCGCGAAGTTTCAACGCGAAGGATAGGTGCTCGGCGACGGTGTGAGTCGGAAACAGGGCTAAATCTTGGGGGACATAGCCCACATCGCGATCGCCTGGCAGCCAATCGCTTACGTCATTGCCATCGATCAACACCTTTCCGCAGGAGACTTTGCGAAGCCCACAGATCGTTTCCAGAATGGTCGTTTTGCCACGACCGGTTCTCCCCATCAACACCGCATAGGCTCCACGGGGCACAACCATATTGATTCGATGCAACTGGAATTCGCCTGCGACAATTGAGACATCTTGGAGCTCGATCACGCGTTCAGTCCCGTTCCGAGAATCCGCAAGATCAAGAGCACGACGATCGCCATCGCAACCATCAACAGTGATACCGCGACAGCCGAATCCAGCTCCCCCACACTGAGTTCTAGAAACACCGTGGTCGACAAAACCTCGGTCCTCATTCGTGTCGCCCCTGCGAAAACCAAAATCGGGCCGAATTCGCCAAGTGATCTCGCCCACGCGATCGTTGTCGCCGCGATCATCCCCCGCCGAGCTTGCGGTAAAGTGACTGTCAAAAATGCCTGCCCGCGAGTACAGCCGAGCGTTCTGGCGACGTCTTCGGTCCGCGGGTCGATCTGATCAAAGGTGACTCGCATGGTTCGCACAGCGAAAGCACAGGCAACAGAAAACTGTGCCAGCACAACCGCCGGCCAGCGGTAGGTCACGGGGAAACCTAGATCCCCCAAGAATGTTTCCAGTTGCCAATCACCGATCTTTTGATGAAACAAGATCAGCAGGCTAAGCCCCAGCACCAGCGGTGGCAAAACGATCGGGATGTCGACAATCGTATCGACCAGCCAGCGAAGCGGAAACCGATAGCGACTGAGCAGATACCCCAACGGTACGGCAACCCATAACGACAGGATTGCCGCAACCGAGCAACTGGTAATCGTCAGCTTCATTGCAGCGATGATTTCCGGCTTTGCCAAAGCCGCTCGGAAGTCGGCAACGGATGTGAATCGCAAATCGGCGATCAGCAGCAAGACAATCAGCAAGATAAACGTCGCCGAAATCCCACCCATCACAATGAAAAATGGCGCATCGCTACGTCGGCGTCTTCGGTCAGAGCGTCGCGATTGGCCGATCCGTTCATTCGTCTGCGATGCCGGCGTTGTCTGCACCGACTCTTGATCCAAGCTCATTGACCGGTCGGCTCCCAACGCCAACTGAAACCTTCTGATATGAACGCGTCTTGCGATTTTGCGCTACAAATCTGCTGGAATAGACGGCCGGCCAAATTGGGAAAAGGCGAATCCTTGGCGACAGCCCAAGGCTGCGTCGCGATACTGCACTCGATCCCTTCGATTCGAATCGCTTGTAAAAAATCGCCAGCGCCAGCGGCATTGCTAAGATAGGCCACTGCTGCGTCCAGTGAGCCTGCTTGAAGCTGATTGACAAGCATGTCCCCCGTCGGTGTTTGCACCGTCACATTGGGCATGATCTCTTCCTGGACACCACCTTCGCGGAACGTATTCTGCGTTATCCAGCCCATCGCACATTGTTTTTCGTGACCGATACCGACTCGCAAACCTTCGCGAGCCAAATCCTTCAAGCTTTGGATCCCCTTTGGGTTTCCCTTTTGAACCAAGATAACCAATTCATTGTTGCTGACAGTCACAGGTTCGGGAAACAAGTCGTGAACTTGATTCATGAATTCCAAATCACATGCGAAATAGGCATCCGGTTCCTGTCCGGCTTTCATCTGTGCGACCAAAATTCCGCATCCGTTGTAGACTCGATTGACTACAACGCCCTCACGAGTCTCAAACTCCTTGATCGTTTCCTCGATTGCGGGACGCAGCATCGAGCCGGCAAAAATCGAAAGCTCCGGCGTGTCGGCCCATTTATCACCGACGCCAACGCTAAAGCCAAACTCTTTGTACTGGCCGAGCCCACGATCACTTGCCGTTAAATAGCGGGCAAAGTGCAATCCCAAAGCCGGCTTATTGGATTGCTTGATGACTCCAATCGCGATATCCGAGGATGCTTCGGACAGTTCATCGAGCGTGATAAAGTCAACGTCCTCGAAGGTTCGCAACACGGCGTCATAGACGATTCCGGCGTCGGCCGCCCCGATCGCGATATCGCTGGCGACTTCGTTGACAGTCGCACGCATCGTGACTGCGGCACTTTCCAGAGCGTCCCATTGTTGCTGATCTTGCAAAACCCGCTTGGTGACTTTTCCAATCGCTGCTGTATCGGGGTTTGCCAAAACCAAACGGACATCACTTCGGCGAAGGTCGTTTATGCTCTGGATCGACTTTGGATTGCCTTTCGCGACGGCGACAACGGCGCGCATTTTTGCGACCGGAATCGTTTCCGCGATCAGCCCTTTGTCTTCGGCGATTTCGAGATAGCTGTCATCGGCAGGCAAAAACAAGTCACCCTTTTGCGCAACTTCGATCGACGAAAGCAACGTTTGCGAAGGTCCGTATTGAATCTCAATTCGCCCGCCACACTCTTCTTCGTAGCGCTCTTTGACGGCTTCCATCACAGCACGATTGCTGGCAGCGCAAAACAGCTGGATTGCTGCGCTGGACGGTGTGACGCCTGTGCTTTGACGCGGCGCATTCTCTCGCCCTGAATCGCTCATGGAGTAGATCAATCCGCCTAGGACCAGCACGGAAGCTAACATCCAGCCAATTGCTCGAACCATTTTTCGCTACCTGTTACCTTTTTCGTCCAGGTGGAATCGGAACCAAAGTTGGCTGCCGATTGGTCCCTTCGACATCGGACCGGTCTGGTGGACGATTTTCCACGCTACCGAACAATTCGCTATCCCATTGACAGTGAATTAACAAATCGAACCCTGGATTCTGTTCTTTCACTTGGCAGGAACAAGCGCCGGCAAGAAACTGTGTGAGTTCTTTGACCATCGTCGATGTGGTGTTTTCGGCAGACAAGACTTCGAGTGCGCGCCCGCGTCCGAAGACAGGAACCAACAGTGGTTGCCTGCCTTTGAAGGCCTCGGGTCGTATCCCGCCAAACAGTTCCACCAAAAAGCGTTCGCGGTCATCGTTGGGATCAATCTCGACGATGCTGAAACGAACCACCAACGGAACATCGGCATATAGTTCCGACCCTGGCAAGCCAATCCCTTCGGGCAACTGGACGTCGGATTCCAGCTGCGTGAACGTCGATTCGAGCATCGACCGAGCAGCTGCGTTCTTCGCTTCGTCGGAAGATTTGATCATCAGCCAAATGACGCTATGACCAGCGAGCAAACGCTTTTGCAATTCCTGACGAACCGGGGATCCGAGCAACTGCTCCACGTTCAGCTCGTCGAGCGGCTGATCAAAATGATTGATAAATCGTCCGTTGCCGACCTTGGTTCGGACAACCAAATACGGCAGCGACTTGGCTTTGCTTTCGACCTGCTTCCACAAGTTGCCGTAGGCATCGTCGATCGGCTTTGCCGTATCGACGACGGTGACTTTTACATTGATTGCTACATCGGGACCGTCAGCCATATCTGTAATCCGCCGCAGCCTTTGCTGAGCCGAATCTGGAAGCCCTTCGGCACTGAAGACGATCAATTCGATGCGATCAGGTTGCCATCGTTCCAACGCGTAGCGAAAGACAGGAATGTTGCAGGCATGTGCGATCGTCGGCATCACCAAAGCGATCGCGACGATCAGTGTGATGGTCCGCAGGGCTGGTACCGACTGCACGGGCACCAACTGCGGAAATCGACAACGCGGTTGCTGACGATCACGCATTATTGTGCCGCCTTGCCGAAGCAGATGACGCCACCATCAAGAGTCGTCAAATACAGCTTGCCATTTGCACCAGCCAGTCCGTCCCAAGTCGGCAACGATTCGATGGGCAGCTGGCTATCGATTTTCCCGGTGTCGATATTGACCGCTAAAAGCTTCGCCCCTTCGTCCCCCATCAAGATCTTGTCTTGTTCGGCGAGCAAGGCTTGGACTTCGGGATCACTCTCGCTGAGCTGTTTGAAGGTTTCCTCTTCGTTGATCGAATCTCGCGGCCCGACCACAAACAGCTTGTTTCCAGCCAACACCATGCCTCGAACATAGATCGGAACTTCCTTTGCCCATTTCGGATCAACCAAGCTATTGCTTTGGCGTGCATTGGCGTTCGCATTCTTGCCATTGTTTTTGGCGATCTTGAACTGAATCGCCTTGCCGAATTTGCCTTCGACAACCTTTCCGCCATCAACAGTTCCGCTGTTCCGGTGCAAACTGTGATCACGTGCGGTACCGTCGTCGAAACTGACTGCCAAGACTGCGTCGGGGGAAATTTCGTTTCCGGATTCGTACCGTCGCTTGATCTGTTCGGCTGTTGCGGCGATGAAATACAGACGAACTTCATCGATCACGCCACCGAATTGACTTGGCGATTCATAAGTCCCGACCGCTGACAGGCTATCGGCACCGACGTCCATCCCTTGCGCGGGATCGGTCGTCAGTAGCCCGGCGGCTTTCCCTTCTGAAACCAAGTCACCATCGACGTACAGCTTGACCGCACCGTCCGCTTCCAGAACTCCCACGAGGTGATGCCAGCCACCGACAATTCGTTTCGATCCCGTCACCGTGGTCAGCTTCTTATCCACTCGGACATGAAACTCTGGCAAGCCCGCTTTGAGTGACAAGGCAAAGCCTTCGGTCGGACCGCCACGTGCGATAACAACACCTTGTGGACGCAGCGATGTCATCCATGCTTCGACTGTGATTGGCTTGCCCTTCGGATTAAGGCTTTCTGTTTTAGGAAACGAAGCTGATGGCACAGAAGCCGGGCCTTGCCGACGTCCGAAGTCCTTGGGGATCTCAGGCGGGTTTTGCTCGGCCGCGAAAAGCTGATGCTCAAGCACCGTTGTCCAACGCAGATATTGTGGTTTGCGGCCGTAACCGTAAACGTAGCCGTTCCCTTTGACCAAGATTCTGCCAGATGGGGCGAATCGGCCGGCTTGGTAGTATCCGCCGTGTCCACCAGCAAAGCTCTGTCCCATAACCCAATAGGATCGGTGGAACCACGTATCGTCCAGGAACCCCATCGGTGCAAAGATGTGTGCGTCCTCACCACGTTGCTTGGAAGCTTGAGTGGCAAAGTCACCCGAATTCGGACCGATTTCGAGGCGATTACCGTCGAAGTCGAACTTCTGCGACTTCATATAAAGATGACGCCCATCAGTGGACAGGATGTCTGGCAAGCCAACCGGCATCTGCAAGATCTGAAGCTTTTCCTGGATATTGTTACCCGTATCCGGGTTGGTTTCGTCCAAGATCCGTTCGAATTGCTGTTGCCCGGATGCGAGATCAAGTTTGATCAATCGCAATCCACCATCGATAAAGATCGAACGCCCCGCAACGCAGTACACCGATCCGTCATGGATTAGAACGCTGCCGTGAACTGGCCACAGCGATTCAAGTTGCTCGTATGCCATCGCACGTCGATCAAGCGGTGCCGCTCGGTATCGCCACACCAATTGGCCCGATTCATCCAGACAATAAACACGACCGTCAGCACAGCCGAACACGACCCTTCCTTGCGCAACCGTTGGCGGCGAATCGATACGGGCACCTGCGGTAAATGACCATTCGGTCTGGCCGTTCTTTTCGTCGATCGCATGCAGCGTATGCTGGTCAATTTGAGCGATATAAACCTTGCCGCCTGATATCACTGGCGAGGTCAACCGTCCGCCCAAGTTCACACGCCATTGAATGTCCACGTCAGAATTGACCGGCCCCGTTGTCGTGCCACTGCGATTGGAATCATGGCGATAAGTCGGCCAATCATCCGACGAGGGATCACTTTCTGGTGCAAGTGCCGCACCGTAGGCAGGTCCTTTGACCAAGCGACCTTCTTCGGGAACCTCATCAGGAATCGGACGAGTGGGTGCGACAGGTGCCAGTGCATTGAAGCCATAAAGCTTGGCTTCGGGATAGCACGCACAGTTATGAGGTGGTGCATAGGTCAAACCGTTGCAAGGCAACACGCCATACAAGCATCCGCCGCGAACCCAGTGATGGATATCCCAATGTTCTTGGTCCGGATCGACGAATTCGATCCCCGTTCGCGAAGGCATCAAGAAGTTATCGGTCGCCTTGGCGATATAGCAACGGTGGTGAAACCAATAGGTGTCCACGTCGGGTGCGAATGACTTTTTGATTTCACCGGTTTTGGGATCGCGACCGGTGTAGACGCCCGAGTCACGTCCGCTGGTTAGCGGCGCGAGCCACACCAGGCCGTCAACAACCATCAAGTCCTGTGGTGATTGGTAACCACTGTTGGGAAATTCCGCATCCCAAAGCCGCTGGCCGCTTTTGGCATCCAAACTGACCATTTTTCCGTCGCCACCGGCGTACAAGACGACATCGTCGTGCAAGACCAAACGCGGACCAAAGTTAAACGTGAATGAATCACGTCGCGTCACCGGATCGCTGCTCCAAGCACTTTCGCCATCCTGCTGGTTCAGGCTAATGATGCGTTCGCCATCGTGGAAATAAACTTTGCCGTCGTTCGCCGATAGAGACAGTGGCGAAACGATCGACTTCTTTGACCACAACCGCTCACCCGTATTCGCATCAAAGGCCATCAAGACACGAGGCTCTTCATTCCAGAAAATGCTACGTGATCTTGCTTGGTCACCGACCGTTCCAAACAACGGCGCGTAGTTTTGCAGTTCTGCTTCACCTTTGCGGACGACCAAGAACAAACGATCGCCTGTCGAGATAATTTCTTCGGTCGCATCGCTGTCGGCGTATTCTTGAATGACATCGCCCGTTTCGGCGTCCAGTGCGACCAACGGTGCGTTGTATCCCAAGGTCGCATAGACGCGATCTTCGGTGCAAACTAATCGACGCGCCAGTTGGCTCGGTCCGCTCTTCAAGGGCCAAAGATGGGATTGCCAAGAACTGATGTCTTTCTTCCAAAGCACGGTCCCGTTGAACGCGTCGCGTGCGATCAATTTCCATTTCGATGGCAACTGAATCGAGATGCGGCTGCCTTCGTCCATGATGTAAAACATGCGACCGCCAGCGGAAACCAACGCACTCATGCTGGCCATACGGTCGTGGTGCCGTGACCAACGCGGGCTGCCAACCCACTGCAAGTGCCGCGGAGGTGCGACAACGTCATCGTGCGCGACCGAGTTGCCGGTCGGGTCATGCAGGTAGTGAGTCCATTCGTCGATGTTGTCGGGACGGGCTTTTGTGTGTCGTTCCCAACCGTCGCCCTTCTTTACGAGCGCCACACCGTTGGGAACCAACACGCGCATGATCTCTTCCAGCGAAGCAAGATCCTGCGAATCGGCGATCAAGAGATTGACCATGTTGTCAACGTACGGCAACTGATCGCCGGGAAGTTGATCGACCGCGACATCGCCGTATCCTCCGCCAGCGCGAATCTGCTTGCGAAGTTGCCCCACCGCTTTCTCGCCATCGAGCAAGACCTGAACTTGGACAGACTCACTGCTACCAAGGGCTTTGGCAAGTTCTGCGTCCTGGCAACCGAGGTACACAAAGAAGCCTGCTCGCACATCGGCTTGCTTGATCAGATCTTGAGCATCCGAAACGGGATCGGCCCAAGCGGATCCTAGACATGTCGAAACCAAAACCACGAGGCCCAACAAAGGGCGGTTCAACCAGGCAGGTCGCATCGAATGACTCCGGGCGGGGGGAGGTAGATTGGCCTCCATTGTAGCCCAGTCAAGGTGCGAAGGTGTTGCGTCAACCTAGCCCTTTGGCGCTCAAGTCACATAAATCGGCTCCATACCGAAACAGGATCGAGCGTCGATCGTCAGCGTCACCTTGCAGTCGTCAAAGACACGAAATCGATATGGGTTTATGACTCTCAAACGAGCCAATCGACATTTCTTTGGCAGTATCGCGACAGCCTAGTTCTCGTTCACCCGTTGAACAGTCAATTCGATTGCGGTGATCAAGGCGCGCGCTTTGTTCATCGTTTCATCGTATTCCGCGTCGGGATCACTATCGGCCACGACACCACAACCGGCCTGTACATAGACGGTTCCGTCTTTGATGACCATCGTCCGCAGCGCGATGCAGGTATCCATGTTGCCTCGATAATCAACCCAGCCGACGGCACCGGCGTAGGGACCACGACGATGAGGCTCGATTTGATCGATCACTTCCATCGCCCTCACCTTGGGGGCACCGGAAACGGTTCCCGCTGGCAAGGCGGCCTTGAGTGCGTCAAATGCGTCCAGTCCTTCGCGAAGCTTTCCTTGGACTTCGCTGCTGATGTGCATCACATGGCTGTAACGTTCGACAACCATGATTTCTGTCAGCTCGATCGAGCCGAACTGGGCGACACGACCGACATCGTTTCGCCCCAAGTCGACCAACATTACGTGTTCGGCACGTTCCTTCGGGTCCGCTAGCAATTCTTGCTCAAGTGCCTTGTCTTCTTTTTCCGTTTGGCCACGTTTTCGAGTCCCGGCGAGAGGCCGAACCGTCACCACGGAATCTTCCACACGGCACATGATCTCGGGAGAACAGCCGACGAGAACACAATCGCCTGTCCGCAGATAAAACATGAACGGGCTGGGATTGACCACCCGCAATGAACGATAGATTTCGAGCGGGTCGACATCGGTTTTCACCGACAAGCGTTGGCTAGGTACGACCTGGAAGATATCGCCGGCACGGATGTATTCGACACATTGCCGAACGGCGTCGCCAAAGGTTTCCCGTGTAAAGTTGGAGGTAATCTCCATCGGGTTTTCTTTGGACGCCTGTCTCCAGATCCCTTCGTCCCACGCGGCTGGCTTGAATTGGTCGCCGCCGGTCCCCATCAAACGGTCAATGGTTTGATCGACTTGATTTGATGCAGCTTGATAGGTCTGATCGGCGGAGTCTTCGCTATCGATGTCGCGGCAGTCCGCCAACGTGACGACCGTGATGGTCTTGTCGACGTGATCGAAGACGCACACGGTGTGGTAAAAGGCAAAGTCCAGATCTGGAATGCCACGATCGTCTTCCGGGGCATTGGGCAGGTTTTCGACGTAGCGAACGACGTCATACCCGGCGTACCCGATCGCACCGCCGACAAACGGTGGCAACTCGTCTAGCTGAGCAACGGTTTTGTCGAGGTATTTTCGAAAAGCGTTCAGCGGATCCGGGTCATCGAATTCTTGGACAACTTTGCCGAGCTGCAAATCGGTGACTTGAACGGTTTGGCGAGTCGCGGCGAATCGCAAGATCGGATCGACCGCCAAGAAGCTATAGCGACCGACTTTTTCACCACCGATGACACTTTCGAACAAGCAAGCGCCGCCGCCTTGCTGATTCTCCGAAGACGAATCGAGCCGGCGAAATGCGGTCACCGGTGTCAAAGCGTCACTCAACAAGCGACGATAAACCGGCACAAAATCGTACTCACGTGCCAGTGCAGCAAACGCGTTGGGGGTAGGGTGATGCATTGACAGTTAAAAACAGTAACGTGACGACGATTGAAGGAGAGACGAGGGTGCGGCCCATTGGGCTAGCCATCGGCTCAGCCGCACCCGTTTGTCGAGGTTTTCAGTTAAATCCAGCTGACGCGGAAGCAGCCATTCTTTTCTCGATCAGCAGTCTTTTCCACGCATCGGACGAATGTTGCGACGTTTTGACCGCGACGGGCACCTAGTTTCGTCACCGAAACGGTCGCCGTGTAGGGGGCTGACGTGCGGAAGACGTCCCACCCGGCGAAAAGGTTCGTTGCCTTTGCGGGTGTGGCTTTCAATTCCCTTTTCAATTCCCAGGAATCCCACCGACAGGGCTGATGTTGCGGCACATCTTACCCCGACAACTGGTACTGGGTTGGTTTTGAATTAGGCGAGCGATAGAATCGAACTTGTGCGGAAATCATTTCGCAGTGGGTCTCGTTCCCCCGCTGCCCTTTTCTATCAAAGACACGACCAACGCTCGATCGACCGTGGAACACACATGCTCGATCGAACTTGCCGTCCGAAGAAGTCGTCTGGGTTGAAGAGCTTGAACCGCGATACGCACCAGTCATAGCCTGGCCGATGGCTACGCTGAACCTGGCAAACGTTGCAACAGAACCGGTAGCAAACCATGAAGTGCCAATTTTGTGAAAAGCCGGCGACCTTTCACATCACCGAGCTAACCGAACCGACTGGCCCACAGGTGATGCACCTTTGCGAAGAGCACGCCAAGGGTTTCTTACACAAAGGCGCCAGCTCACCAATGGCGGCCATCACGACGGCACTTGCCAAACAGCTCGGTCAATTGGGTCAAAGTAGCGATGACCTCGAAGAGCTGGACCAGAAGAAGTGCCCTGTGTGTGGAATCACTTTTCGCGAGTTCCGAAACAGCGGCCGACTCGGTTGCCCGTATGATTACACGCACTTTGAAGCCGACTTGCGCCCGTTGCTGGTCAACGTTCATGACCGAACCGAACACGTCGGAAAAAGCCCCAACCGCTCGACCAATACGGCGGACTCGCTAGCACGTATGATTAAGTTGCGAAGCGAGATGGATCAAGCGATCAAGCAAGAAGACTACGAACGTGCTTCGGAGATTCGTGACGAGCTGAAGTCGATGGCGACCCCGGCAACGCCACCTGAATCCGAAACACCACCTTCCCCAGAAACGGATGACGAATCGTGAAACGCGATGCTGATTTTGAACAGCTTGCACGCTACACCGGTGAATGGATGCGAGGCGAAGGCCCGGAATCCGACATCGTGATCAGCACTCGCGTTCGCCTTGCCCGCAACCTTGCTGACTTTCCTTTCATCCGCCGCTGCAGCGAAGATGATCGATTAAGTATCGAACGAAGCGTTCGGGCACGCATGGAAACGATCGCGGACCAACTCTGGGAATCCGCGCAATACGTGGACCTGGAACCGCTATCGGAAATCGATCGTCAATTGCTGGTCGAACGGCAATTGATCAGTCGCGAAATTGCCGAATCGGACGGGTCGCGCGCGGTCGCCTTCGATGCCAGCGAAGGCTATAGCGTGATGATCAATGAAGAAGATCACCTGCGAATCCAAGTCATGCGCAGTGGCTTGGACATGGAAAACACTTGGCAAAAAGTCAATCGTATCGACAACATGCTCGAAGAGGTCATGCTGTATGCGTTTCACCCACGCTATGGCTACCTAACGGCATGCCCCACCAACGTCGGAACGGGATTGCGTGTCAGCGTGATGCTGCACCTTCCGGCATTGGTGATCACCGAACAGATGGATCGCGTGTTCCGCAGCATGCAGCGAATCAACGTGACCGTGCGTGGTCTGTATGGTGAAGGTTCGCAGTACACCGGCGATTTCTATCAAGTCAGCAACCAAGTCACCTTGGGCTACACCGAATCAGAACTTCTAGACTTGGTCGGCAAAGAAGTCGCACCACGTATCATTGAATACGAACGCAAAGCACGCGAAGCGCTCTTAAAGAACAATCGCGACGACTTGCATGACGAAGTCAGTCGCGCGATGGGCATCCTAAGCACTGCCAGAAAGATCAGTAGCGAAGAAACGATGCACCACCTTTCTAAAATCCGACTGGGCATCAGCATGGGACTGATCGAAAAGCCGGACGTGAAGATCATCAACCAACTGTTCTTGCAGTCACAATCGGCCCACTTACAAAAGCTTCAAGGAAGAATCCTTGGCACGGCAGAACGCCACGCCAGGCGAGCCAGCTTTTTGCAACAACATCTGTCGGGTAAAGACGACGCGACGTGGAACTAAGAAACCGTCCACTTTGGTGCATAAGCACCGCGATCGAACGCGAAACGACGCCAGCGAAATTCACTGGCGCCGTGATTGATTGACAAAGCGTGCTTGTGTGAGACTCACAGTCAGACGGGCTAACCTGATCTAAAGTCTGACTCGATCTAAAACGCGGCTTGCTTCCGAGCGGACTAGTGAGAGTGCTCGAAGTCAGGCTCTTTGCCTTCGTAGGCACGGTAGAAATCAAAGATCGCTTTTTCCAAAGCTTGGGCGGTTGCCGGATCGGCTGATTGCTTGCATTTCATTGCCGCAACCATGACCGCGTGGGCGCTGGTCAGTTTTTTGGTGTAGTTGTCACCATCGGCTTTGATGCGCTGCGCCATGAAGTATGCGGCGATCGTGTTTTGAATCTTGGTCGCGTGATCTTCTTTGGTCGCAACCCAACGAGCCGCTTGGTTGATCGCTTGTCCTTTACCAAGTTCACCATCGGCGATCTTGTTGATTTCCAATTGTGCTTTGGAAATGGTGTGCTCATCTTCCAACATTTGCTCAAATCGCATCTGATCACCGTAGATTCCGCAGGGAACCTGGCAGTGAGCCATTGCGATCGACGCGGTGAACATAAAAGCCAACGATGCGGTCAAAAATCTAGTCATGTTCTGTTTCTTGGTGGTGTGGTAGTAGTCTGATGCGTGGGGGGCGGGGCGAGGCCCGCATCCGACGCGACGGTGAAAGATTATAGCTGATGGGAAGTCGTCTCGCCGAAGTTGAGCCACTACAATGCCTCGTCAAACGAAATGAAGTTTCCTTCGCATCACAATTCTCTATCAATCGCGGCGACTTGGATCACGACAACGACGTAAACGATTTTTTTGAACACGGGATTTTTCGAGTCCTCGCGACAGCTCCCCACGTCGCCGTCGGACATCCCCAAAAGAATGCCGCCGCAATCGCATCCGCCCTCGAATCGGCCAATGCAGATTTGATCGTTTTCCCGGAACTCGCCACCACCGGCTACACCTGCGGTGACCTTTTTGGCTGTAAATGGCTGCTCGATGCGGCCGAAGAACAGCTCATTCGACTTGCCGAACGATCTGCGAAATCATCAGCAGTGATTGTCCTGGGAACCCCATTGCGCGTCGGTGGGTCGCTGATGAATGTTGCGGCGGTGCTTCACCAAGGCAACATCGCCGGGGTGGTCCCTAAGACTTTCCTGCCGACTTATCGCGAATTCTATGAAGGCAGACACTTTCGCGCTTCCGGCGCTGGTGACCCAAAAGAAATAACACTGGCCGGTCAGACAGTTCCTTTCGGCAGTGACTTGCTATTCCAAATTGGCGAAGCGGTCATCGGCATCGAGATCTGCGAAGACCTTTGGACACCGCTACCGCCGAGCGGATTTCAGGCCGTCGCCGGTGCCAACGTGCTGGTCAACTTGTCGGCGTCCAACGAAACGATCGGCAAAGCATCATGGCGACGTGAACTGGTCCGTTCGCAATCCGGACGCTGCATCGCTGGGTACGTGTATGCATCGGCTGGCCCCGGAGAATCGACATCCGACTTGGTTTTCGGTGGCCATTGCTTGATTGCCGAAAACGGCGGACTCGTTGGCGAATCGAGACGTATCGGTGATGGGCAATCGCCAAGTTATGTTGCAGAGACCAGCGTCTGTTGTGACTTGGACCTACAACGTCTTGCTCATGATCGACGAGTGGTCGGTTCGTTCGACGATGCCATCGATCGGCAAACACAGTCGTTTCGCCGTGTTGAATTGCAAACGGCCCAACCGATCAAGCCTGCGCCGGAACAACTGCTCCGTCATGTCGATGCACACCCATTCGTTCCTAGCCAAGCTGACGAGCTTGCCGAACGATGCGCAGAGATCTTTGCAGTGCAGTCCGCCGGACTGGTCAAACGACTTCAATGCCTCCCCAAATCGACGCCGCTTGCGATCGGCATCTCTGGTGGGTTGGACAGCACGCTGGCACTTTTGGTTGCGTTGCAAGCAGTCAAAGCGGCTGACTGGCCGGTCGAAAGTATCATCGGGCTGACCATGCCTGGGTTTGGCACCACCACGCATACCAAAACCAGCGCCGATCGATTGATCCAGCAGACCGGGATCACGGAAGAATGCATCGACATTCGGCAGCTTTGCTTGGACACGTTCCATTCGCTCGATCACTCGCCGCTAGGGATTGAGATTGATCAACAAACGACGGTGAAATCCCTACAGGAACGACTTAACCAACTGCCAGACGATGCGGCTGATCTGACATTCGAAAATGTACAGGCTCGGATTCGCACGATGCTGCTGATGAACCGTGGCTTTGTTCTTGGGACGGGTGATATGAGCGAACAGGCGCTCGGCTGGTCAACCTACAACGCCGATCACATGTCGATGTACAACGTCAACACATCGATTCCGAAGACGCTGGTGCGTTTCCTCGTTCGCTTTGCGGCGGACCATCACTTCGACGGTGAAACAACGAAGCTGCTTCATCGAATTGCGGACACGCCAATCTCACCCGAATTGCTTCCGCCTAGCGCTGACGGATCGATCCGTCAAAACACAGAGGCCTCGATCGGGGCTTACGAACTACACGATTTCTTTTTGTATCAATTCGTTCGCAACGGATTCGACCGAAAGAAGATCTTGTATCTCGCTCAGCACGCTTCATTCGATTCGAAATACGACATCGAAACAATCGCCAAAACGTTAGAACAGTTCGCGACGCGATTCTTTCGCAATCAATTCAAACGCAATTGCGTTCCCGATGGTCCCAAAGTCGGTTCGGTGAGCTTGTCACCACGTGGCGATTGGCGGATGCCCAGCGATGCCGAACACGGATCGTTTTGAAGCGCACTCAATTTGATGATCTGAAAGTGGAGCGTTTGCGAAACCGTCCCGTCAAGCTGTAACGATTAATCCGCCTTCCTATTCTGTCCCGAATCGATTGCTCGTTCCATTCTGGTCGATTGCGTCTATTAGTTGCCTGTCCGTTTCCGTATTTGGCAGTCTGCGATCGATTGGCATTCTGAGCCGGTGCTCCCACTGACGAATCCATGATTGCACCAAAGATTCATTTTTGAATTTGATTCGTGTGGTCACGCAAGGAAGCGTTATGTCACCCCAGAAAAAACATTGGCTGTCAGCCCGACTCGCTTTGGCGACGGCTATCTGCCTGGCAAGTTCAGCAACAAGCGATGCGGGCGAGCCAACGTCGGGTGATGAGCTACGTTCCTTGCTGTCGCCCGCTCCCGCGACACCGGTCTTGCTGGACCCTCAATCAAAACACGAGTCAGTCGGAATCACGCGTTTGAATCGTTTTGTTGATCTTCATCAGTACGATCAAGAACCTGCGATCCGAGTCAACCCACCCCCACACCACTCGACTCCGGCGTTCACGATCACACAGCGTCACGAACCGGTTCACGGTCAGTCGACGGAGCACGCTGCTGAGCAATCGCGGGAACAACGCTTTCAGCAAAGCAACAGCGCCTCGCTAATCGAAACAGACGCTTCGGAAGTCAAAGGCAAAGTGCGACAGAATCCTCTGGTCGTCACCCTGCCACCACGACTCCAGCATATTCACGTGGCATCATCACAGCATCCGCTTTCTGGCGCGTTGGTGATGCATGAATCTGCATCGCTCGATCCGCCCTCGCATGATGACGTCGTAGACTCCTGGGCCGTCTCGATGGTCGATCCGTCTAGTCAACCGATGCCTATCAATGGCGGCACTGGGATGTTGGCAATGGATCAAATCGGTAGCCACCTGCCCGACTCGAGTCAATCGCTGGACACCGCGCCATCGCACTTGCCCACCACGATCGCACCATCCCAAGACCACTTGAACGCCGCGATCGCTCAGATCACGGAATCTGACAACACAGAAGAGCTGACGATCGATTTCGCCGAAGCTATCCGGGCAGAATCATTGCCGCTGCTTCCCTCGCCTACTGCGGACGCAGTCGCTCAGTCCAGCCCAACTGTTTCAGCTTCGCAAGATCGCACCGAGACCGCGACACAACCAGAGCTGGAATCTGTTGTCGTAACGCACGTCGACATTCAGCCATCGCCAAAGACAGCCACGGTTGATCGGCCACTGAACGACCAGCTGTTTGCAGAAGCATCAAAGCAATTTGGCTTGGACGCGAGCACCGATGACTTTCCGTGCGAGTTTGTTCTTCAGGAATGCCCAGATGAAGATGGCTTAAGTAAAGCCGGTGCTGATCAACAGACGTTGGCGATGGTGGAGTCCGACAACATTGCTTCACCAGAAATCCAAACACGACTGCAACCGGGAATGGATTCTCAGCAGCCAGGCGATGAAACATCCGCACCGACGCTCGTCCAGCGGTTCTCCAGCTGGACGAAACGTTTGGGTTCCGAATCGACTCCCACCAAACCCGTTTCGACTAGCCGACGATCCGGTGGGATTCTAAACGTGTGGAAGCATCGCACTGAAAACTAGCCGGCCAAACTGACCAGCCCAGTGAATCCCGCCAGGTAAGTATCTCGTCGGTGGATATTAACGGCGAGCGGTGCGTGGCACATCCTCAAGAAGTTCTTCGCTCATTCGAGCACGGTATTCCATCAAGCTATTGGCACCCTGGAACCCGACAACGGTTTCGTCCCAGTTCAGCTCTTTGCTGATCATATGACCGGCATCGATATCGAACTTGATCGATCCGTTGCTCAACTGCTGAACCACTTGAGCTCGTACGGACTCTTCTTTGATCGGTGTCAGCGGTTCACTGCGGATCGAAAGGGTGGCGACTCCTGACTTCACTTTTTCCAAAGTGTAAAGCTCACGGATTTTGATCGGCTTGACCAAACCGTCGTCGGTCCGGGTCTTGATCTCGCGAGGAATTGACCAAGAGTCCCCGATAGCGATTGGCTCTTCGGGCAATGCCAAGGTTAGCGAGCCCATTCCGAGTGAGGCTTTGCTTCCGCCATGGTCTTCACGTGCGGTTTCTTGCCCTCGAGCGTTAACCGAAATCGTGGCGAGCTTCTTGCCGATCTGTTCAGCGACTTTCGAAAACTGCACTGGTGGCTCGTCACCCGAAGTGCTTGACCAACGAATCTCGTCTTGCTCGCCTTGCTGCTGAGTCATCTCGACGGAATCGACGATGTGATCAAAGGTCATGTCTTTCTCGTCGACCTCAGTCACGTCCCAGTAACGGCGGCTAACGGTATGAACTTGAGAAACCTCTTCCTGACCCTGGAACCGAGTTTTCGTTTTGGCGACGTGGGTCACTTCGTAATTTAAACGCTGTCCGCTCGTGAGCGAATAACGCAGCGTGTACTTTTCCGCTTCATCCTCCGCGAACGTTAGCGAGGTTTGAATTGCGACGATGGTCAGAAGAGCGAGAATTCGGGCCACGGTTGCAGGTCTCCATACGAATGGCGGGTGGGTACACCAATGGCATCATGCCAACGATAGGACGTGAAACTCGCAGATTCGTAGGTTCGTCGCAATAGTGAAATCGCGGCAAGCAGGCACGCACCAGTCAACCAAAGAGCGTCTCACGGTATCCCGAAATAGATTGCCCCAGAATGTTCCGAATATGATCCAAGAAGACTGCTTGATTGCACGGATCGCGTTTTGTGGCAAAAACTATCCGCGAAAACGACACGTCGCCTTGCCACCCGGGGGGACCAGGAATAGCATCACGGGGGTTATGAAATACCTTGCTCGCAAAAACCCGACCCTGCTCACCGCTTGGCTTTGCCTTGGCGTATCGCTTCTCTTTCCGAACAAGGAGTGCCGCGCTGAGCTACGTGCTTATCTCAGTGAAGCCCGACAATCCGGTCTGAATCAATTCGAAGCGGACCTGCTGTTTCGCGGCACGGATCAACAGGTCGGCGACGAAATCGAATACATCGAAATCGATCTCTCGCAATCGACGATCAACTCTGACCCGCTACTAAACTTCGCGCTGGTCCGATTCGATACAGCCAATCCGTTTGACGCATGGCGACAAGAGAGCTTTGGCCAAAACCCTGACGCCCTTTCCCGGTTGGTGATGGAGCCATTCTCGCCTCCCGGAACGCCCGTGTTCCCGATCGCAAACACCGATGCGTTTCGTGTCGGAACGTTTACGTTTGACTATGGAGATCTTCGCCTTCAAAGCGGCGATCTCGTAAAGCTTGACATCCGTGGGACCGATGACGACACCGGGGTGCGGACTACCGCAGTAGGAATACGGTCTGCTGGAATCTCCAAACTGCATGATCTCAGTTACACCGATCCGGCCGGAGATTTTCAATCAACGTTTGTTGTCAGCGCGATTCCAGAACCCAGAGGCGTGGCTTTCATCGCAATCACCGCACTCGGGATGGTCCTGCGTCGACGCAAGAATTAACGTTGCTGCAATTGCAACCTTCTTTCGTCTGATAGGTACCGCGGCCCCCAAAGTCTTATTCCTACTCGTACTCAGGGCGAAGCCCGGTACTCGTACTCCTACTCGAATCAACCGCCGACTTCAAAACCAAGTCCACCGGCGAACGGGAGGCGAGTACGAGTAAGAGTACCGCTGCGCTGAGTACGAGTACGAAGACGGAAAAAGAAACTCGGAGCGTACTCTTTCAATCCTTTCGCGACTGAGACCATAGCCATTCGATCGCGGCAGCAATGTCGGCTTGGTGGTCATCGTTGATCAGCCCGCCATGCCCGATCCCCTGCATCAAAACTCGACGTTTCGGTTCGGGCAAGCGATCAAACACGCTGTCTTGCTGAGTTACCGGTACCAATTCATCCAGTTCACTCTGCAACATCACCGATGCGACGCCAACCTTCGGTGCGGTGTGCAGTAAATTCAGTTCGTTGGGTAAACTTTCTGCGATAGCGTGCGCCAACTTCCCAAACGGATACCGATCAGCAACCCTCTTCACCGTGTCGATCAGCGGTGGAGGATTTCGCAGTACCAAACCTGAGACTCGATCACCGAACTCACCCGCCAAGTACGTCGCGGTCGTGCAACCGAGCGAGTTCCCGGTAAGCCAGACCTTCGTTTTTGTCAGATCGATCTGTTCGAGAAGATGCAGAAAGAATGGTGTTGCACGTTTTGCAAGATTGGCAAGTGAAGGGCGACCGCTCGATCGCCCATAGCCTGGAGCGTTCCAGGTACAGTGCCGAACATGCACTCCGCTAAGAATGCTTCCCGGCCAATCCGTCGCTCGCTCGGCTCGCCCAGCCGTTCCGGGAAATTTGACAACCAACAGATCCGGTGTCTGATCAGGCTGCAGATCGCCAACGAAGTATTCGTCTCGCTGACCATCCGATTCATAGAACCGACGCTGTTTGGTCCCAAAATCCAACTCGTTTTGCGAGGGCCGCAAAACGAATCGATCCAGTAGGCGACGTCGAAACGCGACGATCATACAGCCGAAATCCGGTAACGAGGTCGTTTCATAATCGATGGCTCCCAGGTGAACTCCCCACAATAGATTTTAGGAGAGAGGGAAACCGATGGGCGACCAGGGCGGTGCCGTAGTTCACAAGACTGATGTTCGCCCGCCAAATTGGCTAGGCGAATCGGCTGGGCGAAAAAACCGGTCGGCGTGTGCCGACCAAAACGGCAATCGCAGTCGTCTTAGGTGACCCGCTGGCCGGGCTGTGCGCCGTCATCGACGGATAGCATAAAGATGTCGCCGCCACCGGGGCCCGATGCACAGACCATACCTTCGCTAAGCCCGAATCGCATTTTGCGTGGCTTCAAGTTGGCAACCATAACGACCAATCGTCCGACAATCTTTTCGGGATCATAGGCAGACTTGATACCGGCGAAGACTTGGCGTGTTTCGTCGCCACCCAATCCGAGCGTCAGCTTCAGCAGTTTGTTCGCTTCGGGAACATGTTCGGCTGACAGGATACGAGCAACTCGCAAGTCGACTTTGACAAAATCATCGATCGTAATTTCTTCTTCGATCGGTTTGTCTTTGATCCATTGGTCTGAATCATTGAACTGCGTACCGGCAGCGGGTGCATCACTGTCCGCAGCGGCTTGCTCTTTTCCTTCTTCAATCATCTCAATTAAATCCTCAGGTTGAATACGTTCCATCATACGTTTGAATTTTTCGACCGACGTGCCTAGCAATGGCGTTTGGCTCTGGTCCCACGACGTGATCGAATCGTTAAGCAGGTTGGCGCACTTGTCTGCCAATGAAGGCAAGACTGGCGAAAGGTAAATCGCCAATTGACGGAACAAGTTCAGCGCGACCGTAACGACATCGCGAAGTTCATCTTGCCGCTCGGGATCTTTTTTCATCTCCCAAGGCTTCGCATGCTCGACATAGGGATTCGCCGCGTCGGCCAATTCCATGATCAGTCGCATAGCTCGGCTATAGTCACATGTCTCGTACGCTTGCGCGATATCCTTTCCAGCGGCAGCGGCTTTCTGGAAAAGCCCACCGTCATCGGGATAGGTTTCCGCCAGCCCGGTCATGCCGGCAAACTTTCCGACACGGCTTGCCAAGTTGACAACCTTGCCGACCAAGTCGCTGTTAACTTTATCGACGAACTCTTGAATTCCCAGATCCAAGTCTTCGACGCGAGGCGTCAGCTTTGTCGCATAGTAGTAGCGCAGATAGTCTGGCTCGGCGTGCTTTAAGTAAGTTTCGGCGGTGATCAACGTGCCTTTGGACTTACTCATCTTCTCACCATCGACGTTCAAGAAACCGTGGATGTGGACCTTCGTCGGCAGCTGGTATCCCGACGTGTGCAACATGCCCGGCCAGAACAGCGTGTGGAAATAGGTGATGTCTTTTCCGATGAAGTGATGAATCTCTGTTGATTCGCTTCGCCACCAATCATCAAACGCTTCGCCATTGATTTTGCACCATTGCTCCGTCGACGAGATATAACCGATTGGTGCATCGAACCAGACATACCAGTAGTTGCCTGGCGAATCCGGGATCTCGAACCCAAAGTATGGTGCTGGCCGACTGATGTCCCAGTCACGCAGTTCCTTGTCTTCGGCAAGGAAATAGCCTTTCAGGTAGTTCGCGGTTTCTTTTTGTAAGGCGTCCCCATTTTCGATCCAGTCCGACAGAAAACCACGAAGCTTTTCCAGTTGCACGAAAAGGTGAACCGCCGACCGAATTTCGGGTGTGGCACCACTAAGGGTACTGACCGGATCGATCAATTCGGTTGGTGAATAGGTTGCACCGCAAACACAATTGTCCCCGGGCTGATCTTTGTGACCGCTAACGGGACAGGTGCCTCGAACAAAGCGGTCCGCCAAGAACGTTTCCGCTTCGGGGTCGTATAGTTGCTCGATCGATTTTTCGGTGACCAGTCCCGCGTCACGAAGCGATTTCCAGATCAGATGACACTGACCACGGTTCTCTTCGCTGTGGGTGCTACCGTAGTGGTCAAATTGGACGTGAAAGCCATCGAAGTCACGCTGATGTTGGCCGCTCATATCGGCGATCAATTCTTCTTCGCTTCGGCCTTCTTTTTTAGCCCGAATCATGATCGCGGTGCCGTGCGTGTCGTCGGCACAGATATACACGCAGCGGTTGCCGATCAGCTTTTGAAACCGGACCCAAATATCCGTTTGGATGTACTCGACAAGGTGACCGATGTGGATCGGACCGTTCGCGTAGGGAAGGGCACTGGTGACGAGAATTTGTCGGGACATGGAAATTGATCGAGGTTTGTTTCGTGGTGTTTTCGAGCGGAAAACGATGCTAAAGCCGTTGTTGGAGCGTTGTAACGGGGTACGCTCCGGTCCAGATTTGCTATCAGACGTCGGAAACGCGGCAAATAAACATCAGCACCGCTGAAATGACAGGTGCGAATTGTACCGAACGTCGTGAAACTCGTAATCCCGCGTGTTTCACGCAGTTTCGCAAAGTCCGACCCCGGTTTGCCCTTGCCGCGATCGTGGGTCATCGTCGACAGTCCGACCGTCGCGGCAATGATTGCCGGACGGAACCGACGGACGCGAAACGGATTGCGCGTCTGACTTATCAGTCGATGGAGTGACAATGTTGGACTTCACTATGTTCGGTCGCCTCTATGGGGCGGCGGTCGCGGCGTTTGTCTTTTTTGTATCCAGCGTCACTGGGGTCGGAATCGCGACTGCCAAACCAGTGCTTCTCGCATTCAGCTCAGAACATTGTGGACATTGCAAAGCCATGGAACCGGCTTTGCGACAGATGGAACTCGGCGGCACCCCGATTCGTCACATCGACATCAATCGTGAAAGCGGCTTGGCTCAGCATTACGGTGTGCGACAAGTTCCAACTTTTGTCGTTCTGTCCGGCGGACGAGAATTAACTCGGCTCGTTGGCGCCCAATCTGTGGAAAAACTTCAACATGCTCTTCAAGCCGGTGCACGGACACTGTTGCCGGTCGAAGCTGTTGAAACCAACGTCCATCAAGGCCAACTTTTACAAAACCATATCGCTGCCCCCCAAGCAAAGGCCGCGGCGTTCTCCGCAGTCGGCGAACCGATGCCCAGCATGCAACGCGCCGAAGCTGTTGAGCGGGCACGGGCAGCAACCGTTCGACTACGCGTCAAAGACGGCCACGGATTCGGTGTCGGCACCGGTACCATCATCGATCGTCACGACGGCGAAGCCTTGGTACTGACCTGCGGGCACCTGTTTCGGGAAACCAAACTGCAATCGAACGTCGAAGTCGACTTGTTTATCGGCAATCAAGTTCGCACCGTTCCTGGTCAAGTGATCGACTACGACGCCGGTGATCGTGACATCGGGTTAGTCGCGATTCGCCCGGGTTGCGACGTCGCGGTTGCTCCGCTGATCAACGTCAACGAGATTCCTCAGAATGGCCAATCGGTTTTCAGCTTTGGCTGTGACCGAGGTGCAGATCCGTCACGGCGTGACACGTCGATTACCGGAGTTGACAAATACAACCCTCAAATCAACGCGTCGAACATCGAGATCGCCGGCGCACCGATCGACGGCCGCAGCGGTGGTGGCTTATTTGACGAACAAGGCCGCGTGATTGGGGTTTGCAACGCTGCGGACTACAACGATGACATCGGAATTTATACCGGTCCCCGAAGCATCGCTTGGCAGATGTCTCGCATCAACATGCAGCACCTGTGCAGCGGAAACGTAACCGGGAACCCGGCATCCGCAGTTGCCGCGATTCCAGCAACCGTCAATCAAGCCGCACCGCAAACACGACTCGCATCACTGCAGCAAAGCATGCCTGCTGGCGGAGTAACCGCAGCTGGAGCGACAGCGACGCAGGAAATGATTGTGATCATTCGTGACGCCAGCCAACCCAATGGTCAACGCGTCATCAATGTTCGTCAGCCCACTGCTGAGTTGCTAAACATGATCGAGCATAGTGCTGCTCGATGATTTGACTTCGATAAGGATTCGACTTCGATAAGCCACAAGCGGGCTGAAATAAGTCGGCTCGCTTGAGCATCCTGAAACATGGCTAGCGATATCGCGACCAATTTGCTGTCAACTCATCTCAGTCGAGCGATGCTTTTCCTGAAGTGGTGTTTGTCACACCGCCCACTTCGGGTATCTTTGGTTTCGATCTGAAGCACAAAGGCTTCTTGAAATCTGGACGGCCAGGGTAAAGGGAGAGCTCTACCGTTCAAGACCAGCGATGGAGATGCGCCATGCTTGTGCTTTCACGTCTTGAAGATCAGCGCGTGTTATTCCCCGAGATCGGGATCAGTATCTGTATTGTCCAAGCTCGAAAGGGCAGAACACGCCTGGGAATCGTTGCTCCCAAAACGATTCGCGTCGTCCGAAGTGAGCTACTTCCGGACTACCAACCGGCTGATTCGACTGCTGCTATTGATGGAACGGTTGGCAAAACGTCCCGGCAACAGATCGAAGAACAAATCGAATTGGCAACGGATCGTTTATCGCGTGCCCAAGCCGAACTCCAAGATGGCAATCAAGAAGACGCCCTCATCTTGATCGGACAATCGCTAGCGGAACTCGATCAACTACGCTCCCAGCTAACCCAATCGGAGCCGCAGTCCCAATCGTGGGAACAACCGCAGGGGGTTGCCGAAACCGCTGCATCGTACGATTCATCGACAAAGGCTCCCGCCCCGGTTTTGCCGCGGCGCATTATCGTGGTCAATCAAAATGACTCGAGCCGTGTTTCGCAATCCTTGCAAAAGCTGGGCTTCGAAATCGACCAAGTTGACGACGGATTTCACGCGTTCATCGAACTGTCACGATTTGAAAAAGCTGACGCGATCGTCTTTGATCAGGTTAGCGTCAGCCCCTCGGACCTGAGAATCATCCGCCAGTGCAGCCAACAGCCGAAAATCCCCGTGGTGATCATCGGCACCGGCAGCCAGCTCGATACGGACAGTGACAACGATCTGACGGTCCTGATCAATACCGACCACCCCGAATCGATCGTTTGGGAAGTAGAATCCATGGTCGAAAACAACATGACCTCTAGTCACTAGCCGAAAGTACGCCTGGCACACATTCAGTCCGGCAGCAAGCGGTTGGTAGAGGTTCGACGAACAGAACCGCAAACATCGCGACCGCAGTTGTTTTCAATGCTGGCGTTGGGCCAGCAAGATCCAACCTAGGGCGACGAATCGTTCGTAAACTCGGATAGCAATGCTAGCAACGATAGTGTGCTAAAGTCGATCTGGCGTTTTTTCAAGAAAAGCTTTAGCTTGAAACAGCTCGGCAACTACGTAGCTTTGCCGTAGTTGCTCTTTTCTTTTTAAAAAGCAACACGAAGGATCGTGATCATGTCAGCAGGCGAAAGGACTCCTAAATCCGAATTTCGGAAACGAAAAGACGGGCAGGCAACTGTTCCGGAACCGGTCTTGGCAACGATTCCGCTACAGGATCACCCGAACCCACACTTTCTGATCAGTCGGATGAGTGCGATCGGTGACACGATCCTCACACTTCCGGTTGCCTGTGCACTGCGCGATCGCTTTCCAGAATCAACGATCTCTTGGGTGGTCGAAGAAAAGTCCTCCCCGATGGTCCAACGTCATCGAGCCGTTGACAATGTGATCGTCCTGGAACGCGGCTGGTTTACCTCCCCCAAGCGATTGCGTGCGGCGCGGACGCAGCTGCGAGAGCTGAACGTCGATGTCTCGGTTGACTGCCAAGGCATGACAAAATCCAGCTTGGCGTGTTACCTATCCGGAGCGCCCCACCGCATCGGATACGCTGGGAAGCATGCACGAGAATTCAGCGGCTGGTTTTCCAACGTTCAAATCAATCCGGTCTTCCATCACCTGACCGACCGATCTTTAGAGCTACTGATTCCACTGGGAATCAACTCACCAGCGATTCGGTGGGATTTGCCAGTAGCCGATCCGGCCCGCGCTTGGGCGAGACGCTATCGATCAACCCTTTCGTCCGCAAAAGTTGCGATCCTGAATCCTGGCGCCACTTGGCACAGCAAACGCTGGTTGCCGGAGCGTTTCGGCGAAACCGCGCGTTACCTACGTGACCGATACGGCTACCAATCGATCGCCGTTTGGGGAACGCCGCTGGATCGTGCGATGGCAACCGACATCGTCTCGACCAGTCGCGGTGCCGCAATCCTCGCTCCAGAAACAGACTTGCAGCACTTGGCCGCAATGATCGAAACCGCTGACCTGTTTATCAGCAACGACACCGGCCCGCTGCACATGTCAGTCGCGGTGGGGACACAGACCATTGGCCTCTACGGTGCGACGCAACCGGGTGACAGCGGCCCTTACGGCCAAACCGCAATACAAAAAGCATACGAAACCGGCAGCTCTCGACAGCGCCGCAACGCGTCGAACGATGCGATGCGAGCCATCGAGGTTTCAGATGTATGCGACGCAATCGACAGAATCGAAGGTGAACGTCAAATGTTGGTCGCCGCGTGATGAATCAATCGCGCAAACCGCATGACGATTCGGTCGCCACCGTTCAACACCTCCGTGATGTCGTTGAACGGTTTGTCGCTGAACGTCACTGGCATTCATTTCACAATCCTAAAAACCTTTCGATGTCGTTGGCCATCGAAGCCGGTGAGCTGATGGAGCACTTCCAGTGGTTGACACTGGAAGAAGCGGCCTTGGTGAAAGACGATCCGCAGCGAAAACATGAGGTGGGTGAGGAACTGGCAGACTGCCTGTCCTACATTTTATCGATCGCCAACACGATGGAGATCGATATCACGACGACGCTTGAAGCGAAGATGATCCGCAACGCGGAAAAATACCCAGCGCCCAAAACCTAACACCTTTGCGTGCCAGAGGCAGTTTCCAGGATCACCAGTCGCAGCGATCCCATCAAATCTTGAACGTGTTGACCGCACCGTGATGAGCAGAGCAGTGGCAATGCCGTGGGCGATGTCAATTGATGATGCAAGAACGAGAACGGGGCAGCCAGTCGTTACATGCAAATTCGCATCGCGCTGACGATGCCCGATGGATTGCCAATAAACCCGAAATTCAAAAAGAGCCATCCTGATTCCGTTAAGCAAGTGCGTTGGCACTAACCAAGTACTGATGCACAAGGACTTTCAGATGTCTCCATTAGTGTTCAATTAGCGAAGATTAGTGGTTGGAAATTTTGGAACACTAATCTGCACTTATAGAACACTAATCGGAGTCGGTAACTGCAGCTCTATCCATTCGGCAGGTAGGAATTAAATTTTGCTCACGGCTTGCCCCTTACGATCACAGGTACTTGATGACCGCACCGTGATGAGCAGAGCAGTGGCAATGCCCGGGGGCGTTGCCAATTGACGATGCAAGAACGTGAACGGGGCAGCCAGTCGTTACATGCAAATTCGTATCGCGCTGATTATGATCGACGGGTTGTCGATACACCCGAAATCTTGGCACTAATCAAGTACGGATGCACAAGGACTTTCAGATGTATTCATTAGTGTTCAATTAGCGAAGATTAGTGGTTGGAAATTTTGGAACACTAATCTGCACTTATAGAACACTATTCGGAGTCGGCAGCCGCAGCTCTCTCCGTTCGGCAATCGCGTCAAACTCCACGATCCTGGCACTAAACGAACATTGCATCGATCGGTTATGCACGCTCAAGTTCCTTGCGTACATTTTCAGGCGTCGCGATTGTTCGTGGACGTGTGACCTTCCACGAAGCGATGATCGCCATCAACGAAAGGCAGATCGCGCCACCGACGATGTTCTGAACCTGCCACGCGGGTAGGCCGCGATCCAAGGCGGTAAACAGCGTGAACGCCCAATTGGTCACCTGCCAAACAGGATCGTAGTTGATCTGCTGATAATCGTAATAGTGAAGCTGGATCGAATAAGGCAGCAGCGCCGCCAACACGGCCACAACGACAAACGCGGCTAAACCGATTTCGGCACGCGCGTTATTGCGTAAACGCACGGCCCACATTAGTACGCGAACCACCACCAGATAGCTGACCACGTACGCCGCATACAACAGTCCCGGCGTACCGATATATCGAGTCAATTGGGCGATGCCGACGCCTCGGGCAATACCTGTCTTTGTGATCCACTGCACCGACAATTGCTGAATGAAGGTCAGCACGGCGATGCATGTGATCGTGAACACCGTTCCGGTTGCCGGTCCTGGCGTTAGCCAAGTGGTGAACAACCTCGCCAAGAAACTTTGTGGCAGTTCGCGACGAATCCGTGGCGTCATCGTATCGCGTTCGCTAACCATCATCGCGCCACAGATGGTCCAGATTGCCGCCAAGACGAACAGACTGATCAAGTAGACTGGGATTCCACGCTGTTTGAACAACAACAATGACGCGGCACTGATCACGACGCAAACGAACGTGAATGCCAACAGCGAAAGACGGATCGCGGTGGAACGATTCTCAGTTTCGGGAGTCAACTGAGCTGCCGTGGCGGTCAACATCAGGTTGATAGCGACAATCGCAAATGAAACCGTCGAAATGACAGCGAAGACGGACTCGGTACTCGTCAGTGGATTGCCATAAAAGATTAACCCGACCACCATCGCGCTGACACCGTACTCGGCCAAGATCAAAATCAAGATCAAGACGATCATCGTCATCACTCGGCCACCACGCCCTTTGGCAACCGGTGCGAAAAACAGCCCCAGTACCGTCAGCACCTGCCCGGCGACCGCGAGCGAGCCAAGGATCATCAGCGTTGTCGGAAAATCAACTCCGCGCAGCGAATAGGCGTATGCCAAGCATGGAAACAAAGTCACAAAGTACAACAGCATCTGAAGCGAAGCACTGGAAAGTTTCCCCAGGACGATCTGCCAAGGCGAAAGCGTCGTGATCGAAAGCAATTCCAGTGTGCCGTCATCAATCTCACTCTCGAGCGATCGATAGGCCGCCAAAGGAACGATCAACATCATTGGTAGCGCCAACACGGCGTAATAGCCGATCATCATTCGAGGCGCCGATGGCGATGTATAAATCTGTGGCATCATCGAAAGACTGCCAGCGACCGTCCAAGCGAGCGCCGCGAACAAGATCAGCGAAAACGTCACGACGAACTGACGACTTTTCAGCGACTGACGTGTTTCCTTGACCAAGATCGGATTGATTGCGTCGCCAAACCGTTCGCACCGTCGATCCAGTGCATCCAGCCATAGCGAAAACTTGCTTTCCGGAGCAGTGGGCTGATTAACTGCGACACTCATTGAACCAAACCCTCTGTCACTTGCAGGAAGACATCTTCCAAACTTTTCTTCCGCGCCGAAACCTCGGCGACCTGATAACCGGCGCCAACCAGATGGGTTACGATCGCGGCCTGATCGGCGAGTTCGCCGCTAAAGCCGAATCGCAACAATTGGCCATCAACGATCACAGAATCGATCGACACCTGTGGCTCCAATTGAGCCAGCGTGGCGGTGACTTCGTCCTGCCGATTGAGCACACGGATTGTTAGCTCCGCTTCATTCTGCATCTCTTTTTGTATGTCATCGACGTGGCCGGTTGCCAGCAGTTGGCCTTGTTCGATGATACCGACCGCGTCACACATCTCGGCAAGCTCGGTCAAGATGTGACTGCTAATCAAGATTGTCTTTCCACGGTCGGCCAGATCACGAATCATGCGCCGCAATTCGATCCTAGCGCGTGGGTCCAGACCTGCCGCGGGCTCGTCCAAAATCAGAACGGCAGGATCGTGAATGAGCGCCCGTCCTAAACAAAGACGCTGCTTCATGCCTTTGCTTAAACCGCGAATCGGCTTGTCGCTCATCTTTTCGGTGCCAGTGAAACCGATCACCCACTTCAAACGTTCGTTGCGTTCCCGACCGACCAAGCCATACGCGCGGGCAAAGAAATCGAGGTACTCGCGACAATTGACATCGCGATAGGTACCGAACGAGTCCGGCATGAATCCCAAGCGTTTGCGGACAAGTTCTGGATCATTGACCACGGAGAACCCATCAACGAAGGCATCGCCATAACTAGGCAGATCCAGCGTTGCCAAAATCCGCATCGATGTGGTTTTCCCTGCGCCATTGGGACCGATGTACCCAAACACCTGCCCACGTCCGACACTGAACGTGATGTCGTTGACGGCTTTCGTATCACCAAAGAACCGATGCAGACGCCGCAATTCAATACTGGGCGTGGATGATTCGTGAACGGCGGGAATGTTGCCTACATCAGTGCTGGCTTGTTCAATCGATTGACTCATGGCAATGTCCCCATCACGTAACGCACACTCTCGACCTGTTCGGCATCAGAAATCGGCACCACGTCATCAGAGATACTCGAAAGCCCGATGAAGGTTCCGTTTGGCAAATCGCCTTTGACGAATAGGTATTGATTGAGCCAGATTTCGAAAACGCCATCGACCGCCTGGGTTCCGCTGCCACTGATTTGACGATTGGCAAATAGCGAAAGGTCGCGCACCTTTTCCGAGCGGCGATTCTGACGTGATTGTGAGACAACCGCACCGACCGGACGATGCTGCGTATAAAGCCCTCCCAAAATCTTTGATGAAACGCGAACGTCTTCGACCCATTTCACAGTGGAAGTGCTGCCAGCTTGAACTCGATCGGCGTTCCAATAGCGACCGTCTGACGAACGAACCAAGACCTCCGTCAAATCAAATGGCAGGGTGCTGGTGATGTCTGCGAACTGCTGGTTGGGTGTCGCGCCACTGGAATCAAACGGCTTCAATTCGCCGAGTGTCAGCTTGCCAAGATCAGGACGGACTTGGTGCGTGACAAATTGCGTTTGCGTTCGCGAGGGCAAAAATCCGGACGAGAACTGCTGGTGATCCTCTTCGATTCGAACCTGCTGACGGACCTCGTTGACTTCACGATCAATATCTTCCCAAGCCGTATCCGCATTGGGATAAAGAAAGACCTCCGCGTCTTTATTGAACCGAATGCCTCCGGCTTGACTGATCCCAGCAAACGTTGTTGATCGCGTCCGTTCGGCAGCGTCGCCACTTTGCCCATCAACCCAAGTCAATTGGCGGACACGAACGACCGTCCCGAAACCATCTGCAAGGATGCTGTAGGTAAACATTGAAACGGTTGTCAGCAGAGCCAGCACTGGCGCGATCAGGAACATCAAGTGCGATCGATGACTGCGTGTCGTCCATCGATAGGCGATCGGGCCAACCAAGATTACGAACAGGGTCAAAATGCCCATGAAGGTATACACCGGCGGCTGGGCAACACCGGGAATCAACCAACGTTGATGGCGGCTGTCACCTAAGATCGGATCGACACCGCGTCGCAGCATCGGCGATGCATGAAAGCCGGTGATGTACTGGACAATTTCCGAAACCAAGGAGACCTGTGCTCCGGCTTGATCAGTGATCACAACCGTTCCGGCACCGGTCGACCGAAAGATCGAATTCGACCAAGAACGTTGCAGTTGCTCGATCACTTCTCTCGCTTCACCAGACCAGCGACGCAGGTCGCGTAGATCTGCAGGAGTCGTGTTCAAAGCAGTCGGTGGAATCCATCCACCGTTGGGCAAGCTAAATCTCATACTGGCCTGTGCGTTTGCCGCATTGGCCAATGCTTGCTGCGTCCATAGATCTGCTTGATCAACCAAACCGAGTGCAACCGCAAACTTAGGCTCGATGTTGGCGTTGTACTCTCTCTCACCGAACCACTCGGAAGTCATCTTGAGTCTTAGCTTATCGGCAATTTGGTTCTCGACTGAGTTTTCATCCCATGAAGTCGATTGCCCCAAACCTTCCGAATCGGTCACACAGATAAGAACGCCACCATTGAGCGTCCAGTATCGAATCGCGTCGATCACTTTCAACCAAACTTCTGGATCAACGCTTTGACTCTGAGGCGGCCCCTGCAGTAGCTTTGCATCCATCACGATGCAATCGAGCGGCTGAAGCAGACGCCAGTCTGTTGGCATGTCCTGTTCATTCAATCGTGTCACGACGCTTGCCGAATTGACGATGAAGTAGCCTGAGTCCATCGCTTGCTTCGGCGCCTGGTCGACGACACCCAAGTACCCAATATCACACCAAAACTCATGAGGCATCATATTGAACGGATTGCCTATGGATCGCTTCGGTATCGGGGCCCCGACATCGGACCTGTAGTTTGGTAGCGGGTCACCGTTTTCCAGCAGCTCGATTCGAAAGGTTTCACCGATCGTCCACTTCGAAAAAACCTCGTTGACCTCCATCACGTTCTTGCCTTGGTCAAACGTCACTGGAATTGTGATCGCGGTGGCGTTGTTGGCTGGCAGATGGATTTCCGTTGGGGTCAATCGAATGGCCAGCTTTCGCTGTGCTGACAATGGCCCGACGGTTGAATAGATCTTGGCCTGCAATCCGACGTTGCCGACGTCGAACAAATTGGTCAGTTCAATGGTCGCCGTCAGATTGGCCGTCGGTGTCGTCTTGCCGTTGACATCCGGCGCCGGCAACGTGACTCGCTTTTGTGCTAGCGCTTGCACCAGGTCAAGATTGATCCCTTGTGCCAGTGCTGGCGAACGGTCCAAAGCGAGCAGTGTCAGGCAGAGAGTCCAAATAAATAGCTTCATAGGCTTTCGATGCGGTGCTCGCTTTCGATGTAGTGCTAGGGGTTTCATCTCAATCGGCATCAAGAATCCGTCGGATCTCGAGGAGCCAGCAATTGCGGCGGAAGCTGGTCTCTGGCGAAAGGACTGCTTTCAACGTCGGACTTTTCGCGTCCGATGGGGTAGATGAGCAGGAACAGCCCAATCACTTGAATCCCCACCAGCGCCACCGTCGACTTCATCACCGCCAGGTCTCCTAGGGAGATGGCAGCCAATCGGGCGACCAAGAATTGCACTCCAATAAACATCAGTGCCACGCCGACCAAACGTGGAAACATCGACACCGACCAGCTGAGCAAAAAGAAGATGACAAAGAGCGCGAACGAGCTGAGCACAAACGCCAGGCCAATGGCAGCGGCCATCGCATAGTCACCGCCATCACCTGCGGCAGAAACGACCGCCGCGATCACCGCACAGACCGCGGTCAGAATCATCATCGATTGAAATGAGATCCGCGGCAGCAACCGGCTGGGCAAAACCGGCTCGGATTCCGATTGACGCCCGGGAGCTTGCGGCGATTCCATAAGCAGTCCAGCTATTTCGTCGTGGTGTCGTCAAAGTTGATAAGAAGATCGTCGAGGAGAATGCCGCATCGGCCACTGACAGTTTAGCGGGTTCGGTCAACCCTCTGTGTGGGTCGGCGGTTTGGGCAGCCTTTCTGGCAGCCTTTCTGAACAGCGAACCGTCCTGGCGGAAAACGGCGACGGAGCACATCACTGACCACCAACTTGCGGGGGAAGACAACTCCGGCGATTTCGCCCCTGCGTCCGAAACAGTCGAGGCTCGCGCTTCCCAATGATCCGCAAATGATTCGCGAACGCTTCGTCGGCCCTTCCCGCGGAAGACACCAGCAGGAGACTCCACCAGGGCTGATTTACTTAGGAATCCAGCGAAAAAACCGAGCTTCGGCTCAGAATTGGGTTTTGATAGCGACGCCTTGCGGCCGAATGATCGTCACCAGGGGCTCGATGAATCTTAACAATCGACGTTTGCCCTCGACGACAGCCGCCCTGGCTAGCTAAACTCTGTGGCTCGATCGAGTTCCCGCCCCACTTCTGTAACTAATAAACCACCTGAACCACCGTGATTTTGATCCTCAAGGGCGGTGCGACCGAGCAGCAAATCGACCACGTCATCGAACGTGTCGAAGCGCTCGGCCTGAAAGCCCACCTCAGCCGCGGCACTTTTCGCACCATTGTCGGCATCATCGGCGATGAATCAGAGATTGTGGTCGAATCCATCCGCGCCATTCCGGGCGTGGCGAAAGTCGTTCCGGTGTTGCCACCCTATAAGCTCGCATCTCGCGAAGCCCATCCAGAATCCAGTGTCGTTGATGTCAGCGGCGTTAAAGTTGGTGGCGGACACGTTTGCTTGATCGCCGGCCCATGCAGCGTCGAAGAAGAAGACCGCATGCATCGGATTGCCGAGTCGATCGCAGCTGCCGGGGCGAACATCCTTCGCGGCGGAGCGTTCAAGCCACGCACCAGCCCGTATGCGTTTCAGGGATTGGGCGAAGAAGGCTTGCGACGCCTGCGTGACGTCGGCCAAGCCCATGGGTTGCCCGTTGTCACCGAAGTCACCGACCCTCGATTGGTTGACTTGGTTGCCGAGTACGCCGACTTGTTGCAAATCGGTGCCCGCAACATGCAGAACTTCGCTTTGCTAAACGAAGTCGGCGCGTCAAAGCGACCTGTCCTACTGAAACGTGGAATGTCAGCCACCATCACCGATTTGCTGATGTGTGCCGAATACATTCTTTCGCAGGGCAATCCGAATGTGATCCTTTGCGAGCGTGGAATCAAAGGCTTTGACCCCGCGACCCGAAACCTCTACGACGTTGCCGCGGTCCCATTGGTCCAGCAACTCAGCCACCTGCCGATCATCGTGGATCCTTCCCACGCGACCGGTAAACCCGAATTGATCCCTGCCTGTGCATTGGCAGGGTTGGCAGCCGGTGCGGATGGAGTTCATATCGAAGTCCATGATTGCCCTGAAGTTGCCAAAAGCGATGGCCCTCAAGCTTTGCTGCCCGAGCAATACGCCGAGCTAGCCCAGCAGATGAAAAGCCTCGCTGAACTACTTGGAAAAACCATTTCACCTTTGCCGGAGACAACCGCGTGAGCCGCCGAACCATCATCGCCGGAAACTGGAAAATGAACATGCGAGCTGACAGCGCTGCGTCGCTCGCCAAAGGCGTCTCCGAAGCGGTCGGCGAAAACCCGTCTGTCGAAGTCGCTGTCTGCCCACCTTCGGTCTACCTGCATCTTGTGTCGGACGTCTTGGCCGGATCGGCTGTCGGACTTGGTGCACAGAACCTGTACCCAACCGCTGACGGTGCCTTCACCGGTGAAGTCAACGCCGCGATGCTAAGCGACTGCGGATGCCGTTACGTCATTCTCGGACACAGCGAACGACGTGCGTTGATGGGCGAAACCGACAAGCAAGTCAGCGAAAAACTGGCTGCGGCAATGGCCGGCAACTTGGTTCCAATCGTCTGCGTTGGCGAAACGCTCGAAGATCGCGAAGCCGACAAGACCGAAGAAGTCGTCGAAACCCAAATCCGTGGCTCGCTCGAAGGCCTGGACGAAGCCCGCGCCAGCGGCGTGGTCATCGCCTACGAACCTGTCTGGGCAATCGGCACCGGCAAGACCGCATCGCCAGAGCAAGCCGAAGAAGTCCACGCGTTCATCCGTAAATTGCTCGGTGAGCTATTCACGACCGAAATCGCCGAGCAGATGCGAATCCAATATGGCGGAAGCGTCAAACCAGGAAACGCCAAGGAATTGCTCGGGCAACCGAATATCGATGGCGCACTGGTCGGTGGCGCTAGCCTGAAAGTCGACGACTTCGTCGGCATCATCACCGCAGGTTGATCGACGGATCGGCAACCTCGCATTTAACATCGCAACCACACAATCAAACTTAAACGGACTGTGAGATCCAATGGCTGATTTATTTCAAAGCGCCGGCTCTCTGCCAGTGAACTTCTTGCCTTTGGCGACACTCGGCAGCGCTGCGCTGGGCTGGGTGATGTTCATCCTGTCGATGTTCCTGATCCTGCTAATCCTCGTCCAACGTGGCAAGGGCGGCGGTTTGGCCGGAGCCCTGGGTGGTCCCGGTGGCCAAAGCGCCTTTGGCAGTAAAGCGGGTGACACCTTCACGGTGATCACTGCGGTATCAGCGATCGTCTGGGGTTTGGTTTGTGCGATCGCGATGTACACGCTTGGCGTTCCGCCAGTCGCTGTTGCTGACGAAGACTTGGATCTGGACACCAAGCCAGCCTTGGTCTCACCCGAAGCCGAAGGCGGTGCGGCCGGTGGCCTAAGCGGACTCGAAGGCCTCGGTGGCCTCGAAGGTCTGGACTCCGGCCTGATGACCGATCCAGCAACTCCACCTGCTGACGACAGCAGCGAATCGAGCGAATCAGAATCGGCTGAGTCGAGCGAAGGCGATGCCTCCGCGACCACCGAAACACCTTCGGCCGAGCTAACACCGGCAGCCCCCGAAACGGAAACTGCCGAAGAAGCCGACACGAGCGGCGAATCCGAGAAAGAAAGCGAGTAATCGCGTGCGGTTGTCGATTGCTTGAGTGGTTCTCCGTCGGTCAACCATTGGCCGATCCCGACTTTTGGCAATTTAGACAAAGCACCAAACTCGCCTTTGGCTGTGCACCACCGCAGCGATGCACGCCGAACCCATCCTAGCACTGATTTGCCCTGCGAATGACATCTGCCTCTGCTGCCCAAGTCGTCGAAAACTCCGATCGCGAACTTTCCGACGGCTCGCGCGCCTATGCAGTCTGCAGCATGACCGGCCAAGGCCGCGCCGCAGGCGATTCGTCACTGGGAACCATCACGATCGAACTCCGTTCGGTGAACCATCGCGGTTTTAAGTCCAGCATTCGCAGCCCCGAGGCGATCACCCCGCTGGAATCACGGATCGAATCCGAACTCCGCCGACACCTTCACCGTGGTGCCGTCAACGTCAGCATTTCGGTCGAACGACACGGCAGCCAGACGCCGGTTCAGATCAACCCCGCCGTCCTAGCTGACTACCTTCGGCAGTGCCAACAGGCGATCAACGACAGCGGCGTCTCCGGCGAACACGTCACCATCAGCACCGCGTCATTGGTTTCCCTTCCCGGTGTTCTTTCCGGGGACCAGGGCCAAAAAGACGACGACGCCCTTTGGCAACAAGTCAGCCTCGTTGTGTCATCAGCGGCTGCGAATCTGACCGCCATGCGACAAACCGAAGGTCAGGCGATGGCGGAAACACTGGTAGCCGACTGCGAGACCATTCGGCAGCACGTCGACTCGATCGCTTCGCTCGCACCGCAAGTCGCCGATCAATACCGCTCGCGGTTGGAAACGAAAGTCAATCGCCTGCTCGCTGACTTTGATGCCGAAGTCGGCCCGACCGATCTTCTGCGTGAAGTCCAGGTGTATGCCGACCGGACCGACATCAGCGAAGAAATCACACGACTGGGAAGCCACTTGACCCTGTTTGAAGCGGTCCTCCGTGGCGAAAACGAGAACGCCAAGTCAAGCCAGAAGCGAAACCAGAACGGCAACCGCGACGAACCCGCCGGGCGAAGACTGGACTTCATCACCCAAGAGATGTTTCGCGAAACCAATACCATCGGTTCCAAAGCGAATCACGCCGGGATTTCGGCACTCGTCGTCGAAATCAAATGTGCGATCGAACGGATGCGAGAGCTGGTTCAAAACTTGGAATAGCCGTTTTGCTAACCTAAGTTTGCCTACCGACCGCCGCCGCGGAAGCCAAGCCTCACGGCCTGCCTTCGCAGCCCAGCGGTTTAGTCATCACCCTATCAACAGCAGCCCCGAAAACACACAGCGCGACAGCTTTGTCGCCACGACCAGGCCATGAGTGAATCGAACGCCGCAAAGTTAATCATCATTTCCGGGCCCAGCGGCGCCGGTAAATCGACGGTGACAAAACGGTTGCTGGCCGAGTGCGAACTTCCGCTACGGATGAGTGTCTCTGCGACCACCCGAAAGCCTCGCCCTGGTGAAATCCCCGGAAAGGCCTATCATTTCGTTTCGCAAGACGAATTTGATCAACTGCGCAGCGACAATGCGTTCCTAGAATGCAAAGAAGTGTTCGGACGCGGACACTGGTACGGAACACT